>JAHFCF010000019.1 GCA_023249645.1 Elusimicrobiota bacterium | reverse complement strand
TTCAGGGCCGCGGCGTCGCCGAAGGGCACGATCTTGAAGCCCGGGGTCAGGGGGCCGAAGTCCTTGCGATACTGCTCGTCCGTCGAAAAGCTGACGATGGTGACCGTGCGGCCATGGAAGTTGTTGGCGGCGACGATGATCTCCGCCTCGTTCTGTCCCAGGCCCTTCTTCAAGCAGCCCCACTTGCGGGCCGCCTTGACCGCAGTCTCGACCGCCTCGGCGCCCGTGTTCATGGGCAGAGCCATCTCAAAGCCCGTCAGGTCCGAGAGTTCCTTGAGGAAGGGTCCCAGCTGGTCGTTGTGGAAGGCGCGCGAGGTGAGCGTGACCTTCTTGGCCTGGTCGACGAGGGCTTGGATGATCTTGGGGTGGCGATGGCCGTGGTTCAGGGCCGAGTAGGAGCTCAGCATGTCCATGTACCGGCAGCCTTCCGTATCCTTGACCCAGACGCCCTTGGCCTCGGCGATGACGATAGGCAAAGGGTGATAGTTGTGGGCGCCGTGCTTCTCCGCGAGCTCCATGAGCTCCTGGGCGGCCGACTTATTCTCCGGCGTCGCTGTCGTGATCATGTCTTCTCCTTTGGGGTCAGGCCTTGAGTTTTGAGTGAACTCAAAACTCAAGGCCTGACCCTCTTTTCGATAAGCTTGCGAAGGTTGCCGTCTTTCTCCCTTAGTTCGTAGGTGACGCGGACCGAGGGCTTGTTGAACTTCAGGAGCTTGGTCAGGTCGATCGGGGTGCCGACGATGACGAGGTCGCAGGGCGTCGCGTCGATGGTCTTGCGCAGATCCTCCATCTGCTTGTTGCCGTAGCCCATCGCGGGCAGGATGTCCGTGATGTGGGTGTATTTCTCGAAGGTGGTCTTGATCGAGCCAACAGCATAGGGCCGGGCATCGACGAGCTCCTTGGCCCCGGCTGCGCGCGCGGCCACGTGGCCGGCGCCGAAACGCATCTCCCCGTGGGTCAGCGTGGGGCCGTCCTCGACGACCAAGACCCGCTTGCCCTTGACCGCGGAAGGGTCGGTCACGGTGACCGGGGAGTCGGCCCGGATGACCTGGGCCTTGGGGTTGGCGCTCTTGATGTTCTTGGCGACCAGGTCGATCTGCTCAGGCGACGCCGAGTCCACCTTGTTGATGATGACGACGTCCGCCATGCGCAGGTTGGTCTCTCCCGGATAATAAGCCAGCTCGTGGCCGGCGCGAAGAGGATCGGCGACCACGATGTGCAGGTCCGGCTTGTAGAAGGGCAGGTCATTATTGCCCCCGTCCCAGAGCACCACGTCGGCCTCGGCCTCAGCGCGGCGCAGGATCTCGGCGTAGTCCACGCCGGCGAAGAGGACATTGCCCGCCATGATGTGAGGCTCGTACTCCTCGCGCTCCTCGATGGTGCAGTGGTGCAAGTCGAGATCCGAGAGCTTGGCGAATCGCTGGCAGATCTGCTTGGTCAGGTCGCCGTAGGGCATGGGATGACGAACCACGGCCACGGTCTTGCCCAGGGCCTTCAAGTATTCGCAGACCTTGCGCGTGGTCTGGCTCTTGCCGCAGCCGGTCCGAACGGCGCAGACAGCGATGACGGGTTTCTTGGACTTAATCATCGTGTGCTTGGCGCCCATGAGCCGGAAATCCGCGCCCGCGGCGTTGACGATGGAGGCCTTGTGCATGACGTCCAAATGGTTCAGGTCCGAATAGGCCAGGGTGACCTCGTCGATCTTGTGCTTGCGGATGAGCTCCGTGATCTCGCTTTCCGCCTCGATGGGGATGCCCTTGGGATACTTGGGGCCGGCGAGCTGGGGGGGATAGACCCGGCCGGCGATGTCAGGGATCTGCGCCGCGGTGAAGGCGACGACGCGATAGTCCTCCTGATCCTTCCAATAGACGTTGAAATCGTGGAAGTCGCGGCCTGCCGCGCCCATGATGATGAGGTTCTTTTCTTTGGCCATGTGGGAGTCTCCTATCTGTCGAGAGGAGTATACTAAAAATGGTAAAATTCTCAAGATGGAGATGCGCGAGACCATCCAGATCGCGGGAGGCAAGCGTCCCGTCGACCTCCTCCTCAAGAACGCCCGCGTCATCAACACCTTCTCCGGCGACATCCACCGCTCGGACGTCGCCGTGCACGGCGACCGCGTCGTGGGCTTCGGCGATTACAAGGCACGCAAGACCCTGAACCTGCGCGGGGCCTACCTCTCTCCCGGCTTCATCGACGGCCACGTTCACCTCGAAAGCTCCATGGTCAAGATCCCCGAGTTCGCCCGCGTGGTCGTTCCGCGCGGGACAACGACGGTGGTCGCCGACCCGCACGAGATCGCCAATGTCCTGGGCTTGGACGGCATCCGCTACATGCTGGCTTCCAGCCGCCATTGCGTGCTGGGCGTCTACATCATGCTGCCGTCCTGCGTCCCGGCGACTTCGCTGGAAACCCCCGGGGCTGAGCTCTCGGGCCACGATCTGAGCCTTCTTCTGAACGATGAGCGCGTGCTGGGTCTGGCCGAGATGATGGACTATCCCTCCGTCGTGCGCGCCGCCCCGGCGGCCTTGGAGAAGATCGCCATCGCCGGCAACAAACGCATCGACGGCCACGCGCCGCTCCTGCATGGAAAGGACCTCTACGCCTATCTTTCGGCCGGCATCAAATCGGATCACGAGTGCACCACGGTCGCCGAGGCGCGCGAGAAGCTGCGGGCCGGCATGTACATCATGATCCGCGAGGGGACCGCGGCCAAGAACCTCCAGGCCCTCCTGCCCCTCATCAATTCGGAGAATTCGCGCAAGTGCATGTTCGTGACCGACGACCGGCATCTGGAGGATATCTTCGAGCAGGGCCACATGGACCACCTCGTGCGCTCGGCCATCCGCCTCGGCGTGGACCCCATCCGCGCCATCCAGATGGCCAGCATCAACACGGCCGAGTATTTCGGGCTCAAGGATCTGGGCGCGGTCGCCCCGGGCTACCGGGCGGACCTTCTGGTCTTCGACAATTTCAAGCGCCTGAAGATCTCCCATGTGATCAAGGCGGGCAGGCTCGTGGCGTCCCAGGGCCGGCTCGACCCCGCGGCCGCGACCGACTACAAGGGCAAGGTCCGCGGCACGATCAACGTCCGCTGGATCGAGCAGAAGGATTTCATCATGAAGGCCAAGGGCAAACGCGCCCGCGTCATCCGCTTGGTGCCGGACCAGATCGTGACCAAGGCCCTCGTCGCCCCGGTGAAGACGAAGGATGGCTTCGTGGTCTCGGACACGCGCCGCGACATCCTCAAGATCGCCGTCATCGAGAGGCACATGGCCTCGGGACGCGTGGCCAAGGCCCTGGTCCAGGGCTTCGGGCTTAAAAAGGGCGCTCTCGCCTCGTCGGTCTCGCACGACTCGCACAATATCGTCGTGGTCGGCGTGGACGACGAGGACATCTACGCGGCCGCGGTCCAGGTGGTCAAGATGCAGGGCGGTCTCGTCGCGGCGGCTGAGGGCAAGATCCTGGAGGCCCTGCCTCTGCCCGTGGCCGGGCTCATGTCGGACCAGAGCGCCCAGTTCGTCTCCGAGAAGCTCAAGCGCCTCAATGCCGCGGCGCAGGGCCTGGGCTCGCGCCTGCGCAATCCCTTCATGTCCATGTCCTTTCTGACCCTGCCTCCCATCCCGGAGCTTAAGATCACGGACCGCGGCCTCATCGACGCCGTCAACTTCAAGATCGTCAGGCTCTTTGTCTAGTCTGGATGCCCGAACTACTCGTCGTCCACGAGGACGAACGCCTCATCGCGGTCTGCAAACCCGTCGGCCAAGCCGTCATCCCCGGACGAGGGCTTCAGGATGAACCGCTCGTCGAGCAGGTCAGCCGCCGCTGGGGCGCCAAGGCCTTCGTCGTCCACCGCATCGACCGGGACGCGAGCGGCTTGGTGCTTTTCGCCAAGGACGCGGCTGCGCACCGGATGCTGTGCGGACTCTTCGAGAGCCGCCAGATGCGCAAGCTCTATCTGGTTCTGGCCCAGGGAAGAATGGGAGCGGACGGCGTGGTCGAGAAATCCTTGCGAATGTGCGGTTCCGGGCGGATGGGAATCTCTGCTGAAGGAAAACCCTCGGTGACCGAGTTCCGCGTCAAGGCGCGCGCCAGCGATGCGACGCTCCTGGAGGTCGAGCCCAAGACCGGGCGCCGCCATCAGATCCGCGTGCATCTTCACAGCCTAGGCCACCCGGTCCTGGGTGACCGACTCTATGGGCAAGACCGACCGGTGGGGGGAGTGCAGCGTCTCATGCTCCATGCCTGGAAGCTGGAGTTCTCTTGTCCAGACATCGCCTATCGCCTCTGCGCCGACCCTCCGGATGATTTTCTAAGGATTCTAAAGACAAGAATCGCCTCGCCCATGCTATAATAGGATCCTCTTCAGCGTTACACCGGTGCGCTGGAGAGTGGGAAGTTCGAACTTTTGGGCTTCTCATCCGTAATAAAAGTGTGCACAAAAGGGCTCCTTTGAAAGGGCCCCATCATGATGGGAGGTACTAAGTCAACATGCTGAAGATCATCGTCGCAGTCGTCGCACTCGGATTCGCCGCGTCTGTGTTCGCACAGCCCGCGCCCGAAGCAGCCCCGGCCAAGCCAGCCATGGCCCAAGCCGCTGAGAAGCCAGCCCCCAAGGCCAAGAAAGAAGCCAAAAAGGCCGGCAAGAAAGCAGGCAAGAAGGGCAAGGCCAAGCCAGCCGCCATGGCTCCCGCCGCCGCCCCCGTGGCAGCTCCGGTTGCAGCTCCGGCCGCTAAGTAAGGCCTGAGTTCTTAAAAAGACAGCCCCCGCGTTCGCGCGGGGGTTGTTCTTTTTTTAGGTAGGATCAGAAGCCTGGATCGGTTTCTGAGAGAAGCGGCAGCTGAGCGTCTTTGGGAGAGACCCGCGGCGGCGTGATCGGCCAGACGATCGCGATAGACGGGTCGTCCCAACGGATGCCGGCATCCACCTCCGCCGACCAATAGCCCGTGACCTTGTAGCTGATGTCCGCCGCATCCGAAAGAGCTTGGAATCCGTGGGCAAAGCCCGGCGGGATCCAGAACATCCGGTTGCCTTCGTCCGAGAGCTCCACGCCGGCCCAGCGGCCGAAGGTCTTGGACTTGCGGCGCAGATCAACGGCCACGTCGTAGATCCGACCGCGGACGCAGCGCACGAGTTTGCCCACTGCTTGGGGCGGTTTTTGGTAGTGCAGGCCGCGCAGCACTCCGCGCGCCGAGCGGGAGATGTTGTCCTGGACAAAGGGCCCCAGGCCCAGGACCTGCATATCCTCAAGCCGGAAGCTCTCCAGGAAGAAGCCTCTTTCGTCAGGAAAGGACTTGCCCTCGATGATGAGTGGGCCTTCGATCTGAACCGGTATGGCTTTGAACCGGTTCATCCGAATTTTATCCCCTGGGCCAGAGGAAGGTCCTGGCCCCAATTGATGGTGTTGGTCTGGCGCCGCATGTAGGCCTTCCAGGAGTCGCTTCCAGCCTCCCGGCCTCCGCCGGTCTCTTTCTCCCCGCCGAAGGCGCCGCCGATCTCCGCGCCGCTGGTGCCGATGTTGATGTTGGCGATGCCGCAGTCGCTGCCCTGGGCGCTGAGAAAAGTCTCGGCTGGGATGAGGCTGTTGGTAAAGAGCGCTGAGGAGAGCCCCTGAGGCACGGCGTTCTGGATCCTGATGGCCTCCTCCAAGTCCTTGACCGTGATGAGATAGAGGATCGGGGCAAAGGTCTCTTCCTGGACGATGGGCATGTTGGCGCGGGCCTTGACGAGGCAGGGTGTGACGTAGCAGCCGCTCTCGTATTTCGGCCCCTTGAGAACCTCTCCGCCGCAGAGGATCTCTCCGCCCTGGGCGCGCACGGCCTTGAGGGCCTGTTGCATCTCCTCCACGGCCTTGCGGCTGATCAGGGGTCCCATGAGCGTGTCCAGGGCCAGCGAGGATCCGATAGGGACCTGGGAATAGGCTTTGACGAGTTTCTTGGTGAATTCTTCGCTGATGCCCTTCTGCAGGAGGACGCGCCGGGTCGTGGTGCAGCGCTGGCCCGCGGTGCCGACCGCGCCGAAGAGGACCCCGCGCAGGGCGAGATCGAGGTTGGCATCGTCGAGTATGGTGAGCGCGTTGTTGCCACCGAGCTCCAAGAGGGCCTTGCCCAGGCGCTTGCCCACGACCTCGCCGATGCGCTTGCCCATGCGCGTTGAGCCCGTGGCGCTGATCAGAGGGATGCGGCGGTCGTTGATCATCTTCTCGCCGATCGTGGCTCCGCCGCCGATGAGCAGGTTCATGATGCCGGGATGACCGTTCCTCTTCAAGACCTCGTTGACGATATTCTGGACCGCGATGGCGGTCAGCGGCGTCTGCGAGGAGGGCTTCCAGATCATGGTGTCCCCGCAGACAGCGGCGATGAAGGCGTTCCAGGACCAGACAGCGACCGGAAAATTGAAGGCGGAGATGATGCCCACCACTCCCAGGGGATGCCAGGTCTCCGCCATGCGATGTTTGGGCCGCTCGCTCTGGATAGTGAGGCCGTAGAGCTGACGGGAGAGGCCGACGGCGAAGTCGGCCATGTCGATCATCTCCTGGACCTCGCCCTCGCCTTCGGGGAGGATCTTGCCCATCTCATGCGCGACGAGCATGCCCAGGCTCTTCTTCTTGAGCCGCAGGGCCTCGCCGATCTGGCGCACGACCTCTCCACGCTCGGGTGCAGGCACCATGCGCCAGGTCTCGAAAGCCTTGGCCGCTCCCTGGACGACCTTCTCGTAATCATCAGGGCCGGCTGTCTGGACCTTGGCGATGACCTTGCCGTCATTGGGGGAAATGGAGGCCAGCTCCTCTCCCGAAGGGTTCTTGATCCATTGCGGGCCGAGGCAGGCTCCGCAGTTGACGTCCTTGATCCCGAGCTCTTCGATGAAATCCAGCTTGATCTTTTCGGTGATCGCCATAGCGCCTCCTAGGCAGCTTGCAGATTGACCGTCGTTTCCTTGAAATGGATCCCGTTCTCCATGTCTTCGAGTTCCTTCAAGACCGGCTCGTAGATCGCCGGCGTGACGGGGATATGCACGCCGGTCGCCTTGATCTTGCCTTCCAGGATCAGGCGCGCCGCCATGGCCGCCGGCAGGCTCACCGTGCGCGCCATGGAGGAGTCTCCATGGGGGATGCCGAAGTCGATCAAGGTCGAGGTGATCCTCTCGCTTCTGCCCTTGGGATACTCGGCGATGAACTCGTGGTGCATGACGAGCAGGTCCCGCTCTCCCTCGGCATACGACATCTTCTCGACCATGCGCGCGACCATGATATCGAGCGGCGAACCTTTCTGGAGCGGCAATCTCTCGTCCGTGAAAATCCCGAGCCATTCGAGCCACGCCATGGGGCGGGGGTCCAAGGGTTTGGAAAGGATCGAGGAAGAGAACTTCTTGAAGGTCAGGCCCTTCAGGTCCTTCTCCTTGTCGTCAAGAAGGCCTGAGTTGACGATCGGTTTCATGGCCGCGCACCAGCCCTTGTTGCGCAGCGTGCCGCGGAACACGGTCCTGGCTCCGCGCAGGCCGTAGAGGTCGATGTAGCCCATGGAGTCGCGGTTGGGGTAGGCCTCGAGCTCGCCCAAGCCGGGCACGGGGAGGAGGTGCATGTCGGCGAAGAGTTCCGGCCCGGGGATGTTCACTTCCTGGCCGTCCTTGAGATAGCGGGCGGAGTTCTTCGCGGCCGTCATCACGCCCCGCGGGCTCCAGGAGAACTTATAGCCCCACGGGTTCGTGTTGGCCTCGGGAGCGGGCAGGCCGCCGCAGTAGGAGCGGAAGCTCGCGATCCTGCCGCCTGCGCCTTGCACACGGTGGATGATCTTCATGGCGGACATGTGGTCGATGCCCGGATCGACGCCGATCTCATTGAGGATGAGGATGCCCGCGGCCTTGGCGGCGTTGTCCAGAGCGCGCATGGCCGGGCTCACGTAGGAGGTGGTCACCATGAGCTTTTTGTGCGCGATGCATTCCTCGGCGACCAGGACGTGATGCGTGGCAGGCAGGAGGCTGACCGCCAGGTCCGTTTCTTTCACCAAAGCCTTGAGTCCGGGCCGATCCTCGACGGTCCAGGCCTTGGCCTTGCCGTTGGGACGTCCATCGAGCAGCGCTTCGGCCTTGCTGAGCGTGCGGCTCGCCACGGTCACGGCGAAACCTTTCTGGAGCAGATAGCGGACCAGAGGCTTGGAGACCAGGCCGGCTCCGAGCAAAAGGATTTTTTTCATATTTGAGCTCCCTTAAAACGAAGGGATACTATGTCCGGACATAGTATCCCCCGATCATTAACTGTGGGCGCCCACAGTTGTCCGAAAACAATCGAAAGCACCTTCATTTTGTTCTGTGGCTGAGAAACTTTTCCAAGTAACGAAAATTGGGCATCAGCTTCCCCTGATAGACGATCATAGCCTTTTTGATGGGTTCCGAAAGCTTGCAGGCGTCCCATCCCACCGACATGTCCGCTTGGGCGATCTCCGCAACGAAGGGGCAAAGAGCGGTGCTGAATTCCCGCGAGGCTTCCCGGGGGAGTTCAGCGGGCAGATTGTCCACGGAGAGGACGATCGGCCCCGTCGTCAAGCATCCGGCCTGCACGCAATCGGTCAGCGGGTCATAGGTGAAGACGGGGTTTCCAGGATCCATGCATTGGACGTTGCACTCGATGGCCCCGCCGATGTCGCAGGAGATGTCGCCGATCACCCGCAAGCGGAGCTGCGGCGTCTTTTTGAGATAGCTCTTGGTGACCAGACGCGGGTATCTGGCCTCCCAATAGATGCAGTTCACCAGGACGCTCAGATAGGGGAGGTAGCTCTCAAACCGAGACCGGTACTTCTCGGGATGTTGATAGTAATCCTGGAGTTCGAATCGTCCGTCGGCATCCTTCGGCTCCGCCATATGCTCTTCGCGGAACACCACCTGATAGACCCTGTCTTTTTTGGGAGAGGCTCCCTGGCGGAACAGGGCCGCAAGCTCTTCTGGAGAGATGATCTCCGTGGGAAGATGCTTCAAGATCATCTGGCTGCCTTGCGAGACATGGCCGTAGCCCGTGAAGCCGAACACGAGGGGGCAGAGGGCGGAGGGCAGGCCGTCGACGGCGATCTGGCGGCCCGCTTGCGCGATGGCCGCTTCGGCCGCGGCCAGGTCCGCGTAGGACGTGGCGCGTTGGATCGAGCTGAAGGGAGTGGGGATCCTTTCTTTCTCCAGCCTCTGGCCCAGGGCCCAGAGCGTGTCGATCATCCCGGCCAGGCCCGCGTATTTCCCGAAGAACACCAGCCGCCGGCCTTTCTCATCGACCATCTTCTCGTAATCGATCAGTTGGCAGCCCAGGTCCATGATCCGGCGCAGCAGCGGCATGTTGTGTTCCTGGCCTTTGATGGTGTGGGAGAAAAAGACGTAGGTCTTGCCCTGGCGCAGCAGTGAGACCGGGATCTCCTTGACCGCGAAGACCGTCTGGCAGGGGGAGAGGTCTTCGACGATCTTGGCGCCCACGCGAAGGTACTCTTCCTCGGGGATGGCTCGAAGGTCGGACTTTTGGACCAAGACCTCGATGCCGTCCTGCACGAGGCCAGCCACGTGCTCTGGGATGAGGGGAACGCGGCGTTCCCAGGGATTCTTGTCTTCCCGGCGCAGGCCGACCACGCGTTTCGTCATTGGGCTCTCAAGAGTCTGCGCGTGTAGGGGATGAGCCCTCCCGCGTCGATGATGGCCTGACGCGCCTGTGGCAGCGGCGAGATGGCGAAGGATTTTTTAGAGGTTTTATTGAGAACCTTGCCCTCAACGATCTCCAGTTCGTCACCCTCGGACGCCTCGATATCCGGGCAGATCACGATGTTCAAGCCCAGATTGATCGCGCTCTGCAAAAAGATGCGCGCGATGTTCTTGGCCACGATGCAGAGCTCGTAGCCCTTCAGGCACGAGACCGCCTGCTCGCGCGAGGAGCCGCAGCCGAAGTTCTTTCCGGCCACGATCGCGCTTCCCGGAGCGATCTCCTTGGCCTTGAGCCGGCCGTTGAACTCCGCGCTGTCCGCGAAGGCGAACTGCGGCGTTTCCGTCGGCAGGACCGTGGCCATGAACCGGCCGGGATAGATGATGTCGGTGGAGACGTCGTCGCCGAGCTTCAAAACGACCTGGGGATTGGACATGTCACTTGGCTCCTCGGGGATCGGTGATCATCCCCGTGATGGCGCTTGCCGCGGCTGTCGCGGGCGAGCACAGATAGACTTCGCCTTTCGGGTTGCCCATGCGCCCCTTAAAATTACGATTCGTGGTCGCTAAGGCGACTTCGCCGTCGCCCAAAGCGCCTTGGTGCACGCCCAGGCACGGACCGCAGCCGGGGTTGCAGACCACGGCTCCGGCGGCGATGAGGTCGCGCAGGACGCCGCTCTCCAGGGCCTGACGGTAGATGCGCCAGGAAGCCGGGAATATCAGCAGGCGGGTCCCATCCGCCACGCGGCGCCCCTTGAGGATCGAAGCCGCGGCCTCGAGGTCGTCGAGTCGTCCGTTGGTGCACGAGCCGATCACGATCTGCTGGACCTTCTTGCCCTTCACCTCGCCGATGGGCTTGACGTTGTCTACCGTGTGGGGCAGCGCGATCTGCGGTTCGAGCTTGGAAACATCGATGGTAATGGTCTTGTCGTAGACCGCGTCGGGGTCCGGGCCGAAGATCTCCACGGGCTCCGCAACACCCGCCTCTTCGCGGAGATAGCGCTGCGTCTCCGCGTCCGGGGGCACCAGACCTGAGGTCGCGCCGGCTTCCACGCTCATGTTGCACAGGACCAGCCTCCCGGATGTGGACATATGGCGGATGGCGTCGCCGTGGAACTCGAAGACCTTGAAGTTGGCGCCCTCGGCCGTGACCAGGCCGATGAGATGCAGGATGAGGTCCTTGGCATACACGCCCTGCGGGAACTTGCCGTTGACCACGACCTGGATGGTTCCCGGCACTTCGACATTGAGGATCTTGCCCAGCGTCCAGACCGACGCCATCTCGGTGGCGCCGATGCCGAAGGCGAAGGCTCCTAGGGCGCCGTGCGTCGTGGTGTGGCTGTCCGTGCCTACCACGACCATGCCCGGCCGCACATAGCCGTTCTCCGGCAGGATCTGGTGGCAGATGCCGCCGGTGTCTCCACGGATGTCGTGGAATTTCCGGATCCCCTGCTGGGCGACGAAGTCGCGGATCTTCTTCTGGTTGGTCGCGGTCTTGGAGGTCTCGGCCGGCACGCGGTGGTCGAAGATGATCGCGATGCGGTCCGGATTGAAGACCTTCGGGTCTTTGCCGGTCCCTTGGAAGATCTCCAGGAACTGGTTGATCACCAGAGCGCCGTTCTCGTGCGACATCGCCAGGTGGACTTTCGGCTCGAGCACGTCGCCGGTCGCGGCGACGGACCGCCCGCTGGCCTTGGCCAACAGTTTCTGCGCGTAGGTCATGCCCATGATCAGCTCCTTAGACGACGCCCTTGGCCTTCAAGGCGGCCAGCTCTTCTTTGCCGACGCCGAGACCGGAAAGGATCTCTCCGGTGTGCTCTGAAAGACGCGGCGGCGCAGAAGAGAGGTCCGCCGGCGTCTTCTGGAATTGGGCCGCCAGGTTGAACAGCTTGAGGCTGCCGATGCCGTCGGCCGCCACTTCCTTGAGGATGCCTCGATGCCGGACCTGCGGCTGCTCCAGAGCGGCCTGAAGGCCGAGGATCGCGCCGCTCGGGACGTCCTCGGCATTGAGCCGATCCACCCAGAGGGCGGTCGGCTGCTCGGCCAACTTGGCTTGCAAAAGCGGGGTGAGGAGCTTGCGGTTCTTCTTGCGGACATCCCTCTTCTCGAAGCGCGGGTCCTTCTTCAACTCGCAGACGCCCAGGACGTCGCAGAGGGATTCCCACTGCTCCTGCTTGTTGGCCGCGATGTTGATGTAGCCGTCCTGGGTCTTGAAGGTGCCCGAGGGAGCGGCCGTGAAATTGTCGTTGCCCATCAGCATGGGCTGCTGGCCGCCGATGAGGAGGTTGGCCGCGACCCAGCCCATCAGCGGCATGATGGAATCGAGCATGGCCACGTCGATGAACTGGCCCTCGCCCGCGCGTTCGCGATGCAGGAGTGCGGCCATGATCGCAAAGGCGGCGTTCAGGCCTCCCACAGTGTCGCAGACCGGGAAGCCCGCGCGCAGGGGGTTCAAACGCTCGTCGCCGTTGATGGCCATGACGCCGCTCAAGCCCTGGATGATCTGGTCGTAGGCGGGCTTGAATGCGTCAGGGCCGGTCTGTCCGAAGCCAGAGATGGCGCAGTAGACCAGGCGGGGATTGATCTCGCAGAGGACCTTGTAGTCGAGGCCCAGGCGGCCCATGACGTCGGGACGGAAATTCTCGACGAGCACGTCCGCGGTCTTGACCAACTTCTTGAAGAGCTCCTTGCCCTCGGGGGTCTTGGTGTTGAGGGTCACGGATTTCTTGTTCGCGTTCTGAGCCAAAAAGCTCGTGCCCATGAGCTTCTCGTTCAAGGCCGTGACGATGCCGAGCTTGCGGGCCAGGTCGCCGTCCTTGGGGTTCTCGATCTTGATGACCTCGGCGCCCAGAAGCGCCAGATGCAGAGTGGCGAAGGGACCGGCGAGAACATTGGTCAGGTCTAAGACTCTGATTCCAGACAGGATATGTTTGCTCATGGATGCTCCTGGAATAACTGTGTCCGGACACAGTCGCTGGCTTTTTTGAATGGACTGTGGGCGCCCACGGTCCGATGTAAGAAGCCGCCAGAGGAAAAATCATCCAACTGTTGCCGGCAACAGTTGGCCCCGAGACTTTTTTGTATCATGAGTCGATTTTATAGACGAATCCAGGCATTTCGCGCCCGAAGTGCGCGGCCACGTCGCGGGCGACGGTGATCAGGCCTTTCAAGTCCAGGTCTTTGCGCAAACCCTCCCGCTGAAGGGCGGCGACGAAGTCCTCGGTCGCCACATTGCCGGCCGCGACCTTGGCGAAGGGGCAGCCGCCCAGGCCCGCGAAAGAGGTGTCGAACGTCGTCACTCCGACACGGAGCGCGGCGTAGATGTTCGCCATGCCGAGGCCGTAGGTGTTGTGAAAATGACAGGCGCACTCGACCGTCGGGTCGAGCTTGAAAATGGCGCTGAAGAGGCGCTCGACCTGGGCCGGGGTGGCGTGGCCCGCGGTGTCGGCGAGGCTGATCTTGCGCAAGCCCGCCTCGAGGTAGGAGCGCACCATGTCGAGCACGCGGTCCTCGGGGATGGGCCCCTCGAATCCACAGCCGAAGGCGGATTGGACCGAGACCTGCACCTTCTTGCCCGCAGCCACGGCTATTTTGGCTGCGGCGATGATGCGCTGGGTGGCCTGGGCGGTGCCCACGCCGGTGTTCTTCGTGGAATGGGTCTCGCTGGCCGAGGCTCCCAAGTAGAACATCTCCGCGCCGCAGGCCAGTCCGCGCTCAACGCCTTTTTCATTGAGCGCAAGTCCGGAAAGGACGGTCGCGGATCTCTTATCCTTCATCAGCCGTCGAAAGAGCTTATCCGTTTCAGCCATCTGCGGGACCTTCTCGGGATGGACGAAGGAGCCGACCTGGATGATGTCAACACCCGAATCCATCAGAGCGCGGATCCAGGCTTCCTTCTTCTCGAGGGGAACGATCTGCTTCTCGGCCTGGAGTCCGTCGCGCGGGCCGACTTCCTGCAGGATGATCTTCACGATATCAGCACTTATCCGCGATCGCACGCGCCATCTCAAGAGTGGTGGTCGTGCCGCCCATGTCGTAGGTGCGGGCCTTGCCCTCGCGGACCACGGCGGCGACCGCGGCTTCTATGGCCTGGGCCGGCTTCACTTCGCCCAGCCAGTCGAGCATCATCTTGGCCGCGAGTATGGTGGCGATGGGATTGACCTTGTAAAGACCGGCGTATTTTGGCGCCGAGCCGTGCGTGGGCTCGAAGACGGCCAGACCTTTGCCGATGTTGCCGGAGCAGCCGAAGCCCAGGCCGCCCACCATCTGCGCGCACAGGTCCGAGGCGATGTCGCCGTAGAGATTCGGCGCGACCAGCACGTCGTAGTTGAGGGGGTTCTTGAGCAGCCACATCATGATGGCGTCGATGTTGGCGTCGTCCATCGCGATCTCGGGGAAGTCCTTGGCGACCGCTTTGGCCGTCTCCAGGAACAGACCGTCGGTCGCCCGGACCACGTTGGCCTTATGGATCACCGTGACCTTCTTGCGCTTGAACTTGCGCGCGAATTCGAAAGCGGCCCGGATGATGCGCTCGGAGCCTTTCTTCGTGTTGATCTTGCAGGAGATCGCGTACTCGTCGCTCTTGAGGCTTTTGAACGCCTTGAAGGGCGGGGAGAGCTCGATCAAGGTGTCGCGCAGTTTGTCCGGGACCGTGTTGAACTCGACACCCGCGTAGAGGTCCTCGGTGTTCTCGCGGAACATGACGAGGTCGATGTTCTCCTTGAAGTTGAGGGGGTTGTGCGGATAAGCCTTGCAGGGCCTCAGGCAGACGTAGAGGTCGAAGAGCTGGCGCATGCGCACGATGGGCGAGCGATAGACCAGGCCCTTGCCCTGGAGCTTCAAGTCCAGCTCCTTTTCAGCGGCCTTGACGGGCTTGGACGTGATGGCGCCAAACATCGCGGCGTCCACGCTCTTGAGCAGTTCGATGGTGCGCTGCGGGAAGGCGTCGCCTTCCCGGCGCCAGAACTCCCAGCCGATGTCCCCGGGGATGTACTCGGCGTCGAGCTGGACTCGGTCGAGCACGATCTTGGCCGCCTCCATGACGTCCTTGCCGATGCCGTCGCCCTGCAGCCATGCGATACGGTATTTTTTAGCCATATCGAGAGTTCTCCTAGACAGAAGATCGTGCTATAAAATTAGCGAATAAGGGGATGAAAAGCAACCCCTGCCGAGAAGCGCTTACGCGCGGCTGACGCGGCCGCGCTCATCGATGCGCACACCGTGGGAACGCTTGAGCTCTTCGAGGATATCCGCGGGCGAGAAGCCGGAGTTGGCGGTGCGGTTTGCGATGTCGTTGAGAAGAGCCTTCAGGCGGCTGGGGGGATTCTTGGCGCGGGAAAGCATCTTGAAATAGGAGACGGTCACGTCGGCCAAAGACTTTGTCGGCGCGGGCCGTGGCGCCGCCGCTGACGCTGGCGCTGCTGCGGCTGGCGCGGCAGCCCTAGGCCGACGCGCAGGTCCGCTGCGGCGGGTCCTAGGTTGGCGGTGGGACGTCGCGGCCTGCTGCGCGCTGCGTTCCGGGTGCGAGGTCCACAGCGTGGCCACGCGACCCACGCGCTGCAGCTCGGTCACGATGGCGGAGAGGGCCTTGTCATTGGTCACGACGGAGAAGGGGATGTGCATGGGCAGACTGGCATGGAGCAGGCCCGCGTGCAGGCCCATGACGAAGTCAGCGGCGTTCTTGCCGCCCTGCGGGGCCGAGATCGTGACGCACAGGGGCAAGGAGGCGATGCGGCGCTGCAGCGTTCGCGGCAGGGTAGCCTTGGGCCGCAGGAAGACCTTGACCAGCGTGCTGTCGGTCAAGGCGAAATCCTCGGGCAGATGCGGGTCATTGTCGCCGTCGATGAGGAGAACCGCGTCCACCAAGCCTGTTTTTTCCATGGACGCTATTCTACTTCTTTTCGAGGGTAAACGAAGTTAGAAAAAATTCCCAAGCTTTTTTACCGACAGTGTCCAGGTCGGGGAGAGAACTTGCATGCGTCCAACTCAGAAGAAAGAAATTCTTCTTGTAGGGGATAATGCAGAATTCTATCTGAGCCAATTGAGGCGGGTGGGGATCCGCGACATGAGGGTCGCCGAGGTTGATGGGATAGCCATGCCGGAAGAGCCAGACCTTCAGGCCCGCCACCTGGACTTGCCTGAGCTTCTCAGGCGCTTTTCCCATGGTCGTGGCTTCCATACCACTGAGATAATCTGACGGAGAGGTGTAGCGTGACCCTTGGCCGCCGAGGAGTTTGAGTTCGATGGTATCCAAGTTCTTTGTGAAGCGCCAGGAGGCATCCGCGGTGGAGCCCGTCTCTTCGAGCTTCCAACCCGCGGATACTGCATAGCGAGCGGGACCAAAAGAATGCAGGACCGGCTTGTGCACAGGCCCCTCCCCGGCCCTGGCCAGGGCCGAAATCAGCATGACGACAAACGTGAGAGTCTTCATTTTTGTCTCAAGTGAATATCCGCATGAACCATCTTGTTGAGTTCATCCCAGGTGATCTGGCCCGGTTCAGGGGGGGAAAAGTATGCGGCCTCATAGCTTTTTCCGCGGACCAGGTTGCTCAGATAGTCCCGGCGAGAGCGGACCTGCTCCTCCTCGCGCATAAGAAAAGCCTGAGCGAACTGGACCTGGATCTGTTGAATCTCCGAGGCGCCTGACTTGCTCTCCCCACGGAGAATAGCCGCTTCCACATGTTGCACGATGGCATTGCAGTTCTCACGATGCGCGGGGAGAGTTTGTTGAACGGAGTTGTCTATGTCTTCGATTAAGGAATGGAATGCCGCACGCTTCATCTTGTGGACGTTGATGAAGTGGTCAATTCGAGGACGCCAGGCCTCCCACTCGGCAATAGATTTCTGAATATCGTCCAGTTCTTTTTGGACATGACTAAGGCGTTGACGCAAGACAGGCAGCGGGTCCTTGATCTCATCAGGACTCAATGTGGTGGCATAATAAGGCAGGGTGACCTGGAGAGTCTGGTGATAAGCTTGCGGGCTCCGGAGGTAGTTCCACATATGTCGATTGTCGAGTCTGGCGCCGAGTTCAGCCGATATGATCCAGCCTACAAGGCCGGCATTGGTCTCGTTATCCTCATACCAGCCATTGTAGGCTTCCAAGACCCCGGCATCACTGGCCTTGATCTGTTCCAATCCATGGCCGAGGAGCTCATGGCCTATGGTAGCGGCCATGTCATGTTGCTGGATAGTCCTGTCTGTCTTAAGGTAGTCCTCATTGAGATACACATGGATCATCTCTTGGGATATGTGGCTCGAGCCGCCAGAACCGAACAAAAACTTTTTTCCGTTGACATCGATGACCTTTGAATTTTCAACGACTGTCAATGAGATATCCGCCTTGGCCCCGGTCCGGACGAATTCCTTGGCCAATTGACGACCGGTCGGGGTCGCCAGGAGAAGAACCATGGCCTCTTGCATGGCTGCTTTTTGTGGCGGGGTGCCGATGAGGCTGACCTGGCTCAGGAAGAGGTCAAAAAGGTTGGCCTTCCCTGGCAGGAGTGGGCCGGTTTGAATCGGACCCAGGAGGCCCGGATCCCCTTTCTGTTCAAAGACGCGGCGGATGACATCCAGACGGGCTTGCTGTTTTTGCACCTGGCCCGACAAGCCGGTGTCCCGTGGATGCCGCCTAAGGGATTGCTGCTTGGCATGCACCTGGAGCAGCGCCTGGACCTGAGCTGTCGTGAGGAGGTATTTCTTGTCCTCAGTGTCCTGCACCCGGGAATCAACGATATAAGGTCCTTGGCTGAGATAGCGGCCTGATTCCACGTGCAGGATATAGTCGAGTTCTCCCGGCAGGAGTTGGGGTGGTGTTCGCAGGTCGAACGGGTCTTCAGGCTCGAGCTGTTGAGGCGCGACTCCTGAGGGATCGTGGGGGAACTCGCGAGCAGAACCTGGCGCACTCCAAAACGCGGCCAGCATTACCGCAAATAAAGCGCACTTCAAAATCGGGCGCATAAGATATCTCGCGACTAAGTATAACCCCAAAAGGTATTTTCCGCCAGCCTGAATTTCAATAAGTTACCTCAACTACTACCTGGCACTTCGATAAACATCCGGATGCGTGAGCTTATCTTCAGCAATCATCTTGTCGAATGTCGCGCGAGTGATCTGGCCAGGCGCGGGAGGAGAGAAAGGTTCATACGCCTTGCCTTGCACCAGATGGCGCAGGTACTCTGTACGCGATGCGACTTGCTGTTCCTGCTGCGCGAAGAAGTCGTTGGCAAACTGTGCCTGCACGCGCTTGATCTTGGCGGCGCCTTCCACGCTATTGTATTCCTTAAAAACTTCATCCAGATGCTTTACGACGGCTTCAATCTCCTTATAGTTGGCGAAAGGCGTATTTTTTTGAGTGGCATTATCGATATCCTCTATCAGGGCATGGAATGCGGCGCGACTCACCCGATGGACCGTGATGAAATGCTCGATGAGCGGGCGCAGAGCCTCCTGCTCCGTGACGGCGGCGTAGACATTGAACATCTCTTTTTGGGCGCGCATCCGACGCATGGCCAGGGTGCCGAGCGGATCCTGGATATCGTCCCGGCTGAATTGCGTGGAGTAATCGAGCGAGTCGATCTGAGTGTCCGCATAATACTGCTTGGGATTCTTGAGGTAGTTCCACATGTACATATCATCCAGTTTGTTGCCAAGCTCGGCGGCAACGCTCCACCCCACCAGACTGGCGTTGGTTTCATTGCCTTCATACCAGCCGTTGTAAGCTTCCAGGACTCCAGCCTTTTCAGCCTTGGCCGATTCCAATCCGTGGCCCAGAAGTTCATGGCCGATGGTCGCGGGCATGTATTGCTGCCGAAAGACCAGATCCGTCTCGAGATAATCGCGGTTGACCCTGACGGCCCAGGTGTTCCCAGAGAAGTCCGACTCGCCGCCGGAGGCGTAGAATAACTTCTTTCCATTTTCCACGAGGACCGTCGAGCCGGGGATCTCCACAAAAGAGATGCGCGCCGGGGTCCCGGTCTTGATGAACTCTTCGGCAAGTTGTCTCCCCGTCGGAGTCGCAAGCAGAAGGCCCATGGACTCTTTCAGGGCCTCTTGCTCCCGCGCATCCCCGGACAGCTTCACTTGACGCATGAAGCGCTCGGAGAGGTTGTCCTGGCCGGCCAGGACCAGCCCTGCCGCGCCCGGGTCGGCCCTCTCGCCGAACGCCAGATTGTCAGGGAGCTTGCCCGTGATCATGGGATTGATGGAAGCGAGGAATCTTCGATCTTTCAGGGGCAGGAACGCCGGGCGCGTGGAGTAGAGCAGGAGCGCTTCTTTTTTATCCTCCTTGCTCAGCGCGCCGGCGGCGAGCACGCTGCGAAGCCGGAGCACCCGCTCTTGGGCATAGGTCTTGAGCAATGCCTGGATCTGCGCCGTGGTCGCGGGTGTCTTGGCGAAGTCAACGAGATAGGACCCTTGGCTGTGATATCCCACCTGAGAGAGATGGTTGAGCTCACCGGGCAACAGCCCGGGAGGCGTCCGCAGATCGAACGGCTCCTCAGGCCTGAGCTGTTGTGGCGCGACTCCTGAAAAAACGGGGATGCTCCAGAACGCAGACAGCAACGCCGCGAAGAACGCTCGCTTCAAGATCGGACGCATAGGGTATCCTTGAGCGCAGTATAGCCCCAGAACGTTCTTTTTGCCAGCCCAAGCTCAATAAGTATCATTAGTGACTACCTGGTACTACCGGGTCAGCTTCTTATAGCGGATCCGATGGGGCTGAATGTCGGTCGCGCCCAGCCGGGCCTTGCGGTCTTCCTCATAGGCCGTGTAGTTGCCCTCGAAAAAGTGGACGGTGCTCTCGCCCTCGAACGCCAGGATATGGGTCGCGATGCGGTCCAAGAACCAACGGTCATGGCTGATGACCACGCAGCAGCCTGCGAAATTGGCGATAGCCTCTTCGAGGGCGCGCAGGGTGTGGACGTCGAGGTCGTTGGTGGGCTCGTCCAAAAGCAGGACATTGCCTCCGGTCTTGAGCATGCGCGCCAGATGCACGCGGTTGCGCTCTCCGCCGGAGAGCACTCCCACGGGCCGCTGCTGGTCCTGCCCCACGAAGTTGAAGCGCGCCACGTATTGCCGGGAATTGACCTCCCTCTTGCCCAAGGTCACGACGTCAAGTCCGTCCGAGATGACCTCCCAGACGTTCTTCTTCGGATCGAAGAGATCTCGTTCCTGATCCACATAGGAGAGCTGGACGGTTTCGCCGGTCTTAAAAGTCCCGGAGTCCGGCTTCTCGCGGCCGGTGATGAGCTTGAAGAGCGTGGTCTTGCCCGCGCCGTTGGGTCCGATGACGCCCACGATGCCGTTGGGGGGCAGGCGGAAGGAGAGGTCCTCGAAGAGGAGCTTGTCGCCGTAGGACTTGGAAACGCCGGAAGCTTCGATGACCGAATCCCCCAGACGAGGACCCGGCGGGATGAAGATCTCCAGGGTCTCGCCGCGCTCGTCCTTCTCTCCGGCGGCCAGCATCTCGTCGTAGGCGCGCAGGCGGGCCTTGCTCTTGGCCTGGCGTCCCTTGGCGCCCATGCGCACCCATTCAAGCTCCTTGGCGAGGCTGCGGCGGTACTTGGATTCAGATTTTTCTTCCTGCGCCAAACGGTTCTGCTTCTGCTCGAGCCACGAGGCGTAGTTGCCTTTCCAGGGGATGCCTTCTCCGCGGTCGAGCTCCAGGATCCAGCCGGCCACGTTGTCGAGGAAGTAGCGGTCGTGGGTCACAGCGATGACCGTGCCCTTATACTGGCGCAGATGCTGTTCCAGCCACTCCACGGATTCCGCGTCGAGATGATTGGTCGGCTCGTCCAAAAGCAGGATGTCCGGCTCCTGGAGGAGGAGGCGGCACAGCGCCACCCGCCGCTTCTCGCCTCCTGAAAGCGTGCCGATGATCTGATCCGGAGGAGGGCAGCGCAGGGCGTCCATGGCGACCTCGAGCTTGTTGTCGAGTTCCCAGGCGCCGCAGGCCTCGATCTTCTCCTGGAGCTTGCCCTGCTTGTCGAGGAGCTTCTCCATGTCGCTGGGATCGAGAGCGGGATCGGCAAGCTTCTCGCTGGCGGCGTTGTAATCATCCAGAAGCTTCTTGGTCTCGGCCACACCTTCCTCGACGGCCGAGAGGACGGTCTTGGCCTTGTCGAGCTGAGGTTCCTGCTCCAAAATACCGACCGTGTAGCCCTTGGACATGGTGATCTGCCCGACATAGTCCTTGTCCGCGCCGGCCATGATGCGCAGAAGCGTGCTCTTGCCCGAGCCGTTGTCTCCTAGAACGCCGATCTTGGCGCCATAGTAGAAGGAGATGTTGATGTCCTTCAAGACCTGCTTCTTGGGAGGGTGGATGCGGCCCACCTCCATCATGGAGTAGATGATCTGCTTGCTGTCGACGGTGGCTGCCATGTTATTCGATGTTCTCCCCGTTCCAGGAGCAGTCGAAGCCCTGGCGCTTGTAGCTGTTGAAAAAAGAATATTCGCAATCCTCGCGCTGGACGCAGCGGGCCTTGATCTTCAGAGGGGGGCGGCCGCATTCGCACCAGCCGAAGCCGAGCGGGCAATGATCCACGCCCTTGACGGCGTTGTAAGACGGCGGCGCAGGCTTTGCGGTCTTGGCCTCGCGGACCTTGCGCGGAGCGGCGATTTTTTTATGGGCGGCCCAGGCCGCGGCGCGCACGGATTTGTCGTCGTCTTTTTGCGCATCGCGCTTGAGGCTCTCCAAGGCCGCCGGATCCTGGCGCCGGAGGAGGTCATCGATGAGGGAGAGGCGCACGAGCGCCGAGGGGTCCTCGCCCAGACGCTCCGCAAGCAAGGTCGTCGCCCCCCGATTGGAGGCATAGGCCGGCGCCGAGGCCAAGGCCGCGCAGACCGAGCGGCGCACCTCGTCGCCGATCTCCTCGCGCAGGAATTTTTCCAGGAGGGGAAGCGTCTCGCCGCTGTCGTAGTCCATCAACGCGACGGCGGCCGCCTGGCGGACGTCGTTGTTGAGATCGTTCTGCATGGCCCAGGACAGGGCCTTGAAGGCCAGCGGACCCTTGTAGGCTGACCCGCTGAGGACGCGCACGGCGTCGAGGCGCATGGGCGGGTCTTCAACGCGACGCATATCCTGGATGAGCGCATCGATGTTGGCCGAGGACACGGCGATGGATGCCGGCTGCGTCCCTTGGAGCGGCGCGGCCAGGGCGCAGGCCAGAACGCCGGCGAAGAAGAGACGCCTCTGTTCAGGCACGCAGGTCCTCGGTTCTGACAGCCAGGATGCTGAGAGCGGGATCCAGGATCTGGTCGCTCAGCCAAATCGAGAGCTGAGGCTGGAAAGAGACCTCCAGGAAACTCCGGCGGCCCGTGTCATAAGCCGAGCGCACGGCGTCCAGATACCTCTCCCGATGGTCGGCCTGATCCGCCAGGAGCTCCCGGATGCGCCGGGGATCATGCTCCGCCTTGCCGGATGTTCCCATGAAGACCGGGACTTGCGGCTCCTGGATCCGGATCTTCTCCAAAGCGGTTTTCAAAACGCTTTTGCATGAGGAAAATCCGGGCGTGTGGAAGGGACCCTCGGCCCGGAGGCTGAGGACCTTCAGAGGCCAGCCCTCTTTTTTGGCATGCGCGGCGAAAGCTTCGAGGTCGGCGACACGGCCGCCGATGGTCCCGCGGCTGCGGGTGTTGTGGAGGGCCCAAGACACGCCGGGAAAGGCGTTGATCTTTTCTTCAAAGGCGGAGATGTCCTCGGCGATGACGGCGGCCAAGCCCTGCGGCTCCGGGAAGCTTCGGCAGGCGTCCGAGAAGGCCTGCGCTCGGGCCCGCACGAAGACCCCGGAATCCTCCACGCTCATAGCGCCGGCCGCCACCAAAGCCGCGACCACGCCCAGGGAATGTCCGATGGCTCCGGAGAGATCGATGTCCGGATGCATGGCCTTGTAGGCGAACCAGTGGCCCAGATGATGGGCATGGATGGCGCGCTGGGCGTTGAAGGTGCGGTCCAAGTCCTGACTGGGCATCTCGGTCGTTATGAATTCCAGATCGTCGCCCAGGGAAGGCTTGAGGCGCTCGAGGATCTCCTTGGCCGCGTTGAATTTCCAAAGCTCGCCGCACATCCCGGGGACCTGGATGGATTGCCCGGCGAAGAGGAGGCAGAAAGGGCCGTTCATGGGATCAGAGGTCCATGCCGCCGTCGACGGCTAAGACGACGCCGGTCAAGGCGTCGTTATCGACGAGCTGCCAGACGGCCAAGGCCACGGATTCCGGAGTGGCCAGGCGCTGCAGGGCGGCCGCGCCGCGGATGCGCTCGCGCACGGGCGCGGGCACGTCCGCCGTCATGGGAGTCTCGATGAACCCGGGGGAGACCGCATTCACGCGCACCTGCGCGCGTCCCAGCTCGCAGGCGAACTGCTTGGTCAGCTCCTCCAGAGCCGCTTTCGTGGCGCGGTAAAGGCCGCTGCCCGTCAAGGCGTGGTGAGCCAAAGCGGAGCTGATGTTCACGATGACGCCGCCGCCGGAGCTCATCATCTCCTTTCCGAAGAGCTTCATGAGGAAGGCCGGAGCCTTGAGGTTGACGCTGAAGAGACGGTCGAAAGATTCTTCCTTGATCAGCAGGGCTGCTTCATAAGGCTTGTCGATCCCGGCATTATTGACGAGGACCTTGGGCTGGCCTTGGGAAAGGACTTGTTCGAGAAGGGCGCGGCGCCCCTCTCCAGTGGAGAGGTCCGCCGTCACGACGAAGGACTTCGGGATCAGGCGGGAAAGCTCTTGGGCGCTCTTCGGATTCCTGTGCGCATGCAGGGCCAGACGCAGCCGACCTTGGCTTTTCTCATGGAGGACCCGGGCAATGGCCCGGCCGAGCCCTCCCGAGGCGCCGGTCACGACCGCGATGTCTTTGGTCACTGTCCGACGAGTATATCAAAATGACTCGTGGACGAGCTTGCCTGCATCCACCAGGCCGCAGCCTTGCTGGGAGGCCGAAAGGCCCGGCAGCGGCGAAGCGGCGCTTCGCAGCGCGCGCCTGACTTCGGCCAGGCCGTTGGCGCCCGAGGCGATCGCCAGTGCCGCCAAGCCGGCCATGTGCGGAGTCGCCATGGATGTGCCGGAATGGCTGATGACTCCTCCCCCGATCTTATCCGACTGGATGTCGGTGCCGGGCGCGATGAAATCGACGGCAGAGACCCGGTTGGAGAATCCGGCGAAGCCGTCCTTCTGATCCGAGGCGGAGACCGCGATGGTCTCGGCATAGGCCGCTGGATAATCGGTCGGACCGCCCGAGTCGTTGCCGGCGGCGGCCACGATGACGAGCCCGGCCTCCTTGGCCTTGATGACCGCTTCGTGGAGCGACTCCATGCCGTCCGGAGCGCCCAGGCTGAGATTGACCACCTGCATCCTGTTCTTCACGCACCAATCGATGCCCGCGATGATGTCGGAGTAGTTCCCGCCCCCCTTGGGATCGAGGACTTTCACTGAGTAGAGCGCCGCCTGGGGAGCCACGCCGACCACGCCTTGGCCGTCGCGGGCCGCCGCGATGATCCCCGCCACGTGCGTGCCGTGACCCTGTTCGTCTTGGATGGACTGGGGCTGCTGCGGGTCTCGAAGATTGACTCCCCCGCGGACGTTGGCCGCGAGGTCCGGGTGTCTGGAATCGATGCCCGTATCCAGGACCGCGACCTTGACGCCTTTCCCTATGGTTCTGGACCAGGCCTGGGCCGCGTGGAGGCGGACGATGCCCCAGGGTTGTTCTTGGTCTGCGGCTGAAAGCTCCTTCATCGAGAAAGAAGAAACTGTTTTCTTAGATGGCGGAAATCCGCTGGAGTCCTTGATCCAGTTCTCCACGTAGCGGTCGTCTTCCCAGCGCCGGATCTGCGGGCGCTCGGCCAGGAGGGCCGCGCTCATGGACACCTCCTCTTTCGGCAGAGTGATGACCAGGGCGTGGATGGTGTCGAGCTCGCGCACGACGGAACAGGCCATGTCTTCCACGCTGGCGCGGCACTCAGGCATGGTAAACTCCGGCCGGCAGGACACGATGCGGCGTGAAAGGTCCTTGGCATCAGCCGGACAAGTCTTGGCCTCCAGAACGGAGGGGAGAATGAGGAACAGGGTGAGAAATGAATTCATCGTAGCCCTACCTTTAGCTTAAAAAGTCTGCAAGATCCTGAAAGGGACCAAAGACCTACGCCGTCATAGGTCTTTTGACCCAGACCTGTATTACTCGATAACAGCTCACCCATCTAAAGTTCCTGCAGGATACCAGTCGGTGAACTATCGCCGGCGACAGTTCGTCAAATTTCCCGATCAACTGCGGGCGCCCACAGTTGGATGATTTTTCTCTCTAGCGATTGTTACATTTGCCGGCAAATGTTCGAGAAAAATTCACTTGAGCTGGGTCTTTGGCCCGGGAAATGTTAAAATCAAAAAAGATTTGAAGAAAAAAGATCGACGCCGGCCCATCACGGTCTTCGTCTCGGGCTGCTACAACCGGGTCCACCGGGCGCACATCTGCATGCTGCGCTGGGCCAGGACTTTGGGAGACCGCCTCGTGATCGTCCTGACCCATGACGCGCACAACCGCAAACCCAATGCCCTCCCCGCCGCGCAGCGCCTACGCGCCCTGCGCGCCTTGGGTCTGGCGGACAAGGTGATCGTGGGCGCGCGCCAGGATTTCCCCGCGGTCCTTCGGCGGGAAAGGCCGGACATCATCGTTCTGGGTTACGACCAGAAGATGCCTGACGCAGCGACCGAGTCCTCCGCGCGCCGTCTCGGGGTCCGTGTCGTGACTCTGCCCTGGAGTCCAGGCAAGGAGGAGCATCACGCATGCCGCAGCCTGCTGTGGTAGAAGCCGACGAGCTCTCGCGCGATCCCGCCGAACCCCTAACGGCGCATCTCATCGACCTGCGCGAAAGGCTTTTAAAGAGCCTGTTCTGGTGGATTTTGGGATCGCTCTTCTGCTACACCTGGTCCGCGTCCATTCTCTCGTGGATGGCCAAGGCCGCGGGCGGCGTCGTCTTCACGCAGCCGGCCGAGGCCTTCCTGACGCGGATCAAGACCGCGGCCTTCCTCGGCTTCGTGGCGGCACTGCCCTTCATCCTCTACCAAGTCTGGCTCTTCGTGGCGCGGGCCCTGAGTCCGAGATTCCGACGCCTCTGCTTCGGCCTGGCAGCGGCGTCCTATCTGCTCTTCCTCCTGGGCGCGGGACTGGCCGTCTTCATCGTCGTCCCGGCGGCCATGCGATTCTTCCTGGCCTTCGGCAGCGCGGAGATCCGTCCCCTGATGACCCTGACCGGCTATCTCGGCTTCGTGGTCAGCCTCGCGCTTTCCTTCGGCGCCGTCTTCCAGCTTCCCATCGTCCTGGTCGCGCTCAACCAGATGGGTCTGGTCTCCCGCCGCACGTTGAGGAGCCGATGGCGCTACGTCTATCTGCTCGCCTTCATCGTCGCCGCTGTCCTGGCGCCGCCCGACGCCTTCTCCCAGGTGGCCCTAGCCATCCCGGCCATCATCGTCTTCGAACTGACCCTTTTCTTCCTGAACTAAACCGTGAACCGCCTCGACCGCCTCTATTTCTTCTGCGCCGTGAACTACTTCGCCCAGGGCATGGGCGGGCTCGTCTATGAGCCTCTGAATTACCTGCTCAAGGACGGCCTGCACCTCGGCCCCGGCGAAACTGCCGTTTTCGTGGCCTGGATGACAATCCCTTTCCTGATCAAGCCCCTCTTCGGGCTTTTGACGGACCTTGTGCCCCTGGCCGGGAGACTGCGCCGACCGCATCTCATCTTGGGAGCGGCCTTGGGAACAGCCAGCTGGCTGGCCCTGGCCTTGTTTCCTCATTACCGCTACGCTCCGCTGCTGGCTTTGTGCACGCTCGTCAACTTCTCCACCGCCCTCTGCGACGTGGTCGGCGACGCCGTGATGGTCGAGACAGGCAAGGCCGGAGGAAAGACCGGGACCTATCAGGCGGTCCAGATCGGGACGCTCTACGCCACGCTGGTTTTGACCGGCGTGGGAGGCGGCTGGCTGGCTGCCCATGCCTCCATGCGCACGGTCTTCGCCTTGGCCGCTCTTTTTCCGCTCCTGATCGCCGCTTCCGCGGTCTGGATCGACGAGATGCCAGGCGAGCCCCCGATACGGGAAGGCGCGCGACATCTCCGGGAGCTTTTCTGCAGCAAGCGTTTCTGGGTCCTGTGCCTGATGATCTTCCTTTGGAACTTCTACCCATTCCTGGGGACCGCCCAGTTCTTCTATCAGAGCGAGGCTCTGCGCTTCGACCCGATCTATATCGGGGTCTTGAGCACCTTGGGCTGCGCCGCCGGCGTGGCAGGGGCCGCTTTCTTCGGCTCGACGATCAAGCGCTGGGGGACTTCCAACTTCCTGCGCGCGGGGATATGGCTGGGCGCAAGCTCAAGCCTCTTGTGCCTGCTCTATCTCGGTCCTATCTCAGCGGCCATCATCACCGTCATCATGGGATTCTTCAGCGTCACCTTCCGGCTGGCTCTCATGGACTTGTCAGCCCAGTCCTGTCCGGAACATGTAGAGGCCACGGCCTTCGCCGTCTACATGGCCGTCTTCAACCTAGCGGCCTGGGCTTCCAACACGGTCGGCGGCCAGCTCTATGATCGCTTGAAGATCGCGTTCCAGACGCTTCCCGATCCTTCCTATGCCGCAGCGGCCGTCCTCATCCTCATCGGTTCGGTCTGCACGCTGACCTGCTGGTGGCTCATTCCCGGCGTGGGAACGCTGGTTCAGTCAAGAGTCAAGACCTGACCCCGTCAGGGGACGATGCGGCGGGCGCCGAGATAGCGGGCCTTGTAGTAGTTCTTGTTGAGATCCGCTTGCATGACGCCGTGCGAGGAGGAGGCGTGCATGAACTTGAGCTTGCCGCCGTCCATGACCATGCCGACGTGGGAGACGCCCGCGCCCATGGTATTGAAGAACACGAGGTCTCCCTCGCGCAGGTCCTTCCATGCGATCGTCTCGCCGGTCTTCCACTGCTGGCGGCTCACGCGCGGGATCGAGACCCGGTTCTCGCCGTAGGAATTCTGGGTGAAGGCCGAGCAGTCGATGCCCTGGTGGGTGACGCCTCCCCAGACATAGGGCGTCCCGAGATAAGAGCGCGCTGAATTCGAGAGACCTGGCCAGAGCGTGTCCATGGCGACCCCCAGCTCACGAGGGGTCGGCTTGACGCTGGGAGGGGGGACCGCTGGCGCTTGTTTCTCTGGAGCAGCCGGTTCGATCACCGGAGCTGTCTGCGGCTCTTGAGGCTTGGCCTCATAGACGACCTCCGGCATGGGTTTTTGAGAGAAGACTCCTTCATAAGGAGGGAGAACGGGCTTGGCCTTGGTCTTGGCGAGCTTGCGGAAGTAGTTCAGCGACTCCGCGCAGAGCGCGCCGGGCATCTTCTTTCCGGTCAGCATGTTCCCGAAGAGATAGACGGCGTAGTCGTGCATGGCGAATCTTTCCTTGGCCGCCTGGTAGAGGTTCTGCTTGAGCAGCATGAAGGTGCGGTCATCCCAATCGCGCTCCATGGCATTGCGCACGAGGTCCGCGGCGATCTCCGGTGGGACCTTCGCGTCGGTCAGATTCTTGTAGCCGTTGGCCCATAGACTGATGCGGTCTCCCGGGATCTTCTTGCGGTAGCCGTAGAGGGCTATCCCCTCGACAACGTCGACAGGCGCGCCGCGCGAGATGGCCTGGAAGGCCTCGAATGAGACTTCCGCGATGCGCTCGGGCGGCGTTTCATCGAAGGTGCCCTCCACGATCATGCGCATGACCACATCGGCAGCCGCGGTATCGTTCGCGGGCACGACCGTGGCTGCATAGTCGGCGAAGCGGTCCTTGATGGCGGCCAACAGGCGCGTTTTCTCGGCCGGTGAAAGAGCCGCGTCCGCCGAGAGCTTGGCCGTGACGTATTCCAGGAGATTCTGCCGGCCGGCAGCCCGGGCGGGAGCGACGGAGTTCGATCCGATGATGAGCAGGACGAAAAGGAATGTTGTTTTTCGCATGGTTTTACTTTATCACTTTGCTCCGCGGGGGACAAGGCAGGGGGTCCTTGGACCTATTTTCGCCTAGGTCCAAAGCCTCCGCCGGCCTAGGTCCAAAGACTCGCAGGATCCCTGAAAACCTTTGATAGACTCTGTCTATGAGAAAATCGCTGATGGCCGCCCTCTCGGCCATGTGTCTTGTCGTTTCGAGGGCTTCAGCACTGTCGCTGCAAGCCGATCCCACGCAATTACAGGACGCGGCTGCCGCGTCTCAGCAAGGGGCCAGGATGGCCGGCGATGGCCAGTCCTGTTCCGCAAGAAAATTCGAAGAGGAAGCCTTTGGCAGCCTGAGGAAGTCCCAGGACAGACGGGCGGATGGCGTGGATGTGGTCCGAGCGGTGAAGACCAATATCCCCCTGAAAACACTCTTCTTGGAGAAATACTCTCGAAGTTCCGAACGGGATAAGCGGGATGCGCGACAAGCCGCGTTTTTGGCGATCGAGCAAAGAAAAGATCAATTGCTGAGCGATCAAGCGCGCTTGGACAAGTTGGATGACAGCCAGGCGCTGGTCCATTTGGCCGCCCATGGTTTCAAGGTTGCCGTAGCCGCAGTCATCGCGGGTGTTGTCGCCGTCGCGGCCGGAGGAGGAGCCTTGCTCTACGCGGCCATCGGCGCTGGCGCGGCAGGAACCCTCTGCGGGCTTGGCGGCACGGCGGCGCTGGTACGCAAGGGCATGGAAAGAAAATCCATCGCCTCAGAGATGACCTCGCTCGATTTCATGACAGCCGAACTGGGAACGACGAAGTAACGGCCGCTCCCAGCAGCTCCAAGCCCTCCTCCTGGAAATCAAAGGGCCGAGTGTGGTACAGTTTTTGCGATGAAGAAGATTTGGAAAGTCGTCGCCGTTTTTGCGATCCTCGGCCTGATCGCCGTGAGCGTCGCCACCTTGGCCATCCGGCACTACCTGCCTCCCGAGCGTCTCAAGGTCCTCGTCGTCAATCAGGCGCAGAAGGCCCTGGGACGCGAGGTCAGCGTCGGCGCCATCTCCGTCGACCTGATCCATGGCCTTCTCGTCGAGAAGCTCGCGGTTTCGGAAAAGCCCGACTTCAAGGCCGGCCGCTTCGCCGAGGCGGAGTCCTTCGCCCTGCGCCTGCGTCTCCTGCCTCTTCTGCACAAAAAGATCGAGGTGGACAAGATCTCGGCCGATGGCTTGCGGCTCTCCATCATCCAGAGACCGGATGGGACCTTCAATTTCTCGGACATGGCCGGTCCCTCGGCTGCGGCGGCAAAGACCGAGTCGCCTATCTCTCTTGTCGTGAAGAAAGCCTCCTTGCGCAACGCGCAGATCTCGTACAAGGACATGTCCGCCGCGCGGGAGTGGAAGCTTTCCAAGCTCAACGCCAAGATCTCCGATCTCCGGATGGATGGCCCGTTCACCGCCGATCTCGACTGCATCGTCGAGGGCAGATCCGCCGGCAAGCCGATCGCCGCCTCAGTGGCCTTCGATGGCAAGCTCGACCTCGGCAGCGGCAAGCCTGAGCGCATGCAAGCCCTGGTCAAGCAGCTTCGGATCCAGGAATCCGGCCGGGAGCTGCGCCTTTCCGGAACCATCCAGGGATTGCCCTCGCCCAAGTTGGACGTCGCGGCTCACTGGAGCTTCTCAGGAACGGAGATCCTCTCCGTCGACGTCCAGGGCACCGCCGCCACCCTGGGGCCGCATCCGAGCGCGGACCTTTCGCTCAAGCTCCGCACGATCGGATTCGAGCCCGAGGCCCTACAGAGGCTTGGACTGCCCGTGCCGGCCTTGCCGAAGGGGCTTGCCGTGCCGCCGACCAGCATGGAGGGGAGCTTCCATCTGGCCGGCGAAGAGCTATCCCTGGAGAAGGTGAAAGTCGAGACCAAGATCGGCCGCCTGGAAGTCTCCGGGCGCGTAACCAAGCTCTATTCCGACCGCATCGAGCCGAACCTCCAGGCGCGCCTCCATCTCGACCTGCCGCAGACCAAGGCCGCCAGCGTGCCTTTTGCGAAGCTTCCTGAAGGCTCGATCATCCCCGCCACCCTCGTGGATGCCGAGCTGGTCCTTAAGTCGTGGGACGCGACCTTCTCCGTGCTGCGCCTGAAGACCTCCGGCATCCAACTGGACGCCGCGGGGACCGTGACGGATATCCTGGGCCAGCCTCAGAGTCGGGATCTCACGGCCAAGTTCCATCTGGACATCCCGCAGACACAAGCCGACACAGTGCCCTTCATGAAGCTGCCGCACGGCCTAGTCATCCCAGCCTCAGTCGTGGACGCGGCGTTCCGATTAAGCGGCAAGGATGTGCTCGTGGATTCCTGCCATCTCAAGACGCAGGCCGGGCAGGCCGATGTCAAAGGAGCCATCCTCCATGCCCTTTCCGGGCAGCCTGAGCCCAACCTCCAGGTCCAGGCCAAACTGGATCTTCCTGCCTGGAGATCCGAAGACCTGCCCTTCCCAGAAGTCCCCGCGGGTCTCGCGGTCCCGGCCTCTCACTGGGAGGTTGCGGCTGCCGGCGGTCTCGACAATGCGGAGTTCACCCGACTGCGGGTCATCCTGGGCAAGAACGATCTGGAAGTCTCCGGCAAGATCAAGGCTCTGCGTTCCAAGGACCCGGCCTTGGACGTCATGCTCAAGTGCCGCTCCTTCCTTTTAGATGAACTCACGCCCATCGCCAAGGAGACCCGCGAACTCAAACTCTCCGGCAGCGGCTTCTTCGTCTTGGGCGTCAGCGGGCCGGTTTCCAAGCCCATCCTTTCCGGCAAGATGAAATTCAAGGACATCGGCGCGACCGTGGCCGGCCTGCCTCTCTCCGCCTTCACGGGCACGGCCTCTTTCGATGAGAACCGCATCGACATACCCAATCTTTCCGGCAAGGTCGCCGATGGCACTCTGGCCATGGACCTGACGGTCAAGCACTACCGCCGTCAACCGGCCATCGACCTCGAAGCCGCCCTCGACCGTTTCGACCTGGGACGCTATTTGGCCGCCAAGCAGGCCTTATCGGCAACTGCGCCGGCGCCGTCGGCCAAGACATCCGCACCGGTGGAGCCGTTCTCAGCCAAAGGCAAGTTCACCGTCGGAGAGCTCATCCACCCCAACATGACGGCCAAGGACGTGAAGCTCTCCTGGGAACTCGACGGCATCTCGCCGGGATTCAAAACGCTGGATGGCTGGGCCAAACTCCTGGTGGCGGGGGGGGACTTCAGCGATCTCGGGAAGGCGGCCCAGGAGTCCGTGGTGCTCAAGGTCCTCACCTTGCCCCTCGTGATCATCCAGAAGATCGCCGGCGGGGGGATCCATCTGTTCCCGGACCTCAACCACATCACCTTCACGGAAATCGCCGGAGACTATGCCTTCGCCGGCGGCCTGATGACCATGAAGGACACGCACCTCTACGGCGACGGAGCCTTCGTGGACGCCAACGGCACCGTGGACCTCCCCTCGGAGAATCTCGATCTGATGGTGACGGCCCAGGTGGGCCATGTGGCGCCGATCGCCATCAAGGTCACGGGCACCTTCACCAAGCCCCAGACCAAGATGCAGGTCGGACAGTTCATCAAGAACATCTTCCGCCTGCCGGTTCCGGCTTCCAACTAGAGCCCTGGTTTTTTGCGTCCCAGGTGGTTATAATAGAGGCAGCCTCATGACTGACAAAGAAGCGACGCGATGGGCGATGCAAGAAGCCCGCAGAGTGACCAGGAAAATCCTCCAGGGGTCAGGGGTACGCGCCTATCTCTTCGGCTCCAGGGCGATCGGGGTTCACCGGCAGTTTTCCGACATCGACATCGCCTTGGACGGCCGCGGCAAGGCGGTCAGGCCTCGGATCCTCTCGGATCTGCGCGAAGCCATGGAAGAAAGCCATATCCCTTTTCGCGTGGATGTGGTGGATGCGGCCGGATTCGCCCCAACGCTGCGAAAAGAGATTTTTAAAAAAGGTGAATTATGGAACGCCTAAGACAACGCCTACGGGAGACTACGGCCGCTCTTAAAACGCTCCAAGAGGCCCTGGCCCTCGCGAAACTTTCGCCGCTGGAACGCGACGGCACCATCCAGCGTTTTGAATTCACTTTTGAAAGCTTTTGGAAAACCGCCCAGATTTACCTGAGCCTCGTGGAAAGCCTCACGGCCAACTCGCCGAAATCCTGCATGCGCGCTTTGGGCGAGGCAGGCGTTTTTTCAGCGTCCGAGGCTTCGCGGGCTCTTGCCATGGCGGATGACAGGAACTTGACGGTCCACACCTACATAGAGTCGATCGCGAAAAAGATATACCGCCAGCTTCCGAGACACGCGGCCCTTCTCGAAAAAGGCCTGGAAGCCATGCAAAGACGTCTTTCTTAAGTCTCTTACTGGTTCTCGAAGTAAGCGGTGATGCCGTCGGAGACCTGCTGGGCGATCTTCTTCGAGAGATTGGCGAGGCTGCGGCGCGCGGCCGTGTTGTAGTCTCCTGAGGCGGATTTCTCCACGGCATCGAACTGGAGGAAGACCTTGCCGCTTTTGCCGTCCTTCAAGCTCACGGTCGCGTAGCTACGCGCGAACTTCCAGCGCTCGTCCGTGCTCTCGACAGGCTTGATGTCGACCGCCGCCTTGATCGTGATGTCCGCCGGTGTCGGGGAGTCCTTGGCCGCCATCTGCAGGCCGAAGCCCGAGAGGCCCTGGATGATGCCGGTCTCGACCTCGCGCGAGGAGGCGCCGGAAATGTCCACGGCGATCTCAAGCTGCGAGAGGATCTTCGCCGCGTCCGCCTTGATGGCCGCCTCGTCTGCGGGGTTCACGATGGGCTGACCGTCGAGTATGCGCAGATCGCCTTCGAGGTCCTTGCGGGCCTTCAAGAGCGCCACGATCTTCATGGCGGCCTTGGCCTTGGGAAACTTGTCGGTCGCCTGGCTGAGCTGGTCCTTCCACTGCTTGATCTGCGCGTCGAAGTCCTTGATCTTGTCCGTGACGGCTGAAACTCCCTTGGCCTTGTCCATGATGGCCAGGACGTACCAGACCCGCGAGGCGTTGTCCTGCCAGGATTGGGGCACCTCGACGCCCTCTAGCACCTTTTTCGAGACCGTCTGCACGCTGTTGGCCACGGATTGGGAGAATGAGTTCTCATCCTTGGCGCCCTGGCCCTGCACCGTGCTCTCCGACGCTGCGGAGGCGGTCTTGACCGAGACCTTGGAGGAGAAGATGCGGGAGATCTCTCCACGCGCCCGATCCTCGGCCGTGGAGCGGTCATCCGCGCTGCCCACGCCCACGAGATATCTTTCGCGCGGATATTCCATGCTCGAGCCGCCGATCCAATCCGGCGCCTTATCCGACGTGTTCTGGACGCTGGAACCGGTTTTGGGAGCGGACGCGCACCCAGCCACGAAAGCCAGAGCGGCAACGACGAAAAGTTCGGATGTTTTTTTCATTTTTCCTCCCATGCTAGATGGCTGTGCGGTAGCTCAGATACGTCCTTTTCCCCTTCTTGATCTCGATGTCGCTGAAGACATGGCTGGAGATGATCGCGCCGACGGCATTCTTAAAATTGACCGTGATCGTGTGTTTGCCCGCCGGCACCTTGAGGCGGGCCATGCGGATCTGCGCCGGCAGGGTCCCCCAGCAGCGCGTATCCGCGATCTCGGTCGCGGCGGCCGCGCCTTGGGAGAGGCCGCTGGCCACGCTGCGGCATACGGCGCCCTGCCACCCGGAGCCGAATTTCAAGTCGCAGACGCGACCCGCCGCGTCCGCCGCCGCTTTGGCCAGGACGAACTTGACGACGGCCCGGGTGACGGCTCGCGCCTTGATCAGGGGCATGCGGTCCTGCAGGGTCTTGGCGGCGATGGCCTGGATATCCTCCATCAGGATCGTCGGCGAACTTTCAGCCCCATCCACCACCACCTCGGAGTTCTGGATGAAGCATGGTTGGGCCTGATATTCGGGATAGGCCACAGTGATGGCATGGCCCGTGATGCCCGCTCGCAAGGCATTGGTGAACTGCGTGCCGTGGGCCTCGGTGTCATTGCTGGCATGGGCCATGGCCAAGCCCTGGCCCCAAGCCACTTGGAAGGACTTCGAGACCTTGAGGGGTGCTAGGCCGTTGTAATGGATGAAGACCAGCTCTCCCTGCAAGGGGACTGGGACGCTGAGCGACGAGCTTTCGAAGCGGGGCGTCGGCGTGCCGTAGCTGGTAGCGTACCAGGCGTAGGCCTCCATCGCCTTCTGCATGGAGATGCGCGCGTCATCCATCTGCCCCACGTCCGCGTAGAGAAGGGCGTCGAGGTAGCGGGCGAAAGCATCGTCCTTGTAGACGGATTTGTCTTGGAACCTGGCGTTGAGCTCCTCGAGGAAGATCTCCACCTTGCGCGATTCGACCAGCGCCTCGTCAGGCATGCCCAGAAAGACATAGTTGAGCGCCCGATAGACATGGGCCAGCGCCCTTTCAAAAGGCTCTCCCGCGTAATCGACGGTGGTGTCGTTCAAGACCACCATGCCGGCCGTCTTGGTGACGCTCTTGGTGTAGAGCTCCTCCATGCGCTGTTCGGCCCGATCGAAGGATGCGTCGCTTTCCTTGTATTTTCCGTCGTGGTGCAGGATCGCTCCATCGTCGAAATCATAGAGCACCTGGTTCTTTTGCCCGTACTCGAAATCCTTATTTTTAGCCAGAAGCGCCTCGGCCGCGGCATAGTCCTGCTGGGACAGCTGGGCGTTGAGCTGCATCTTGTAGGACCGCGAAGGGCCCCCGCAGGCAGAAAAAATCACGGCCATGGCAACGGTAAACGCTGCCATGGCCCAGCGAGGGGGACCGAATGCTCTGAACATCAGCAACGGCTTATAAGCCTGCCCCGGCGCGCTTGACGAACTTCTTTATCTTCTTCTGGCCATTCCAGGCAATCTGGCTGGTCTTCATGTTGACCAGCTTGAGGTTGGTCTGGTAGAGGACGACCGATTGACCGCCCTCGCGATCCGTGATGCTCGAGATGATGCCGCTGAGCATGAAGTCCGCACCGATCTCCTGGCCGTGCTCCTTGCGGGTCTCCTCGGAGGCGTTCGTATCCTGGTCCAAGCGCTCGTCGCGGACCTCGCCGCGCTCGGCCTTGGAGGCCACGAATTCCACCTGGCCGGAATTGATGAGCGACCTTTGCAGGTCCTCGACGAATGTGTCGGTGGCGATGTGCTCGGAGCTTTGGTTGCGCACCGTGCCCACGATGACGGTCGGCGCCTTGCCCTTGGCGGCAGTCGCCTTGGCCAGCCACGCCTGGGAGAGACAGTCCTTGATCATCTCCTCGGCCACGAGGCGGGAGTCCGTGTCGTTCCAGCGCCCGCTGATGTCCTTGACCTCGTTGACATCCATGCGTCTGACTTCAGTGGCGCAGCCGGCGAGCAATGACAGAAGAGCGGTGGCGGCCAGGATTTTCTTTAACATGAGACTTCCTCCTAAAAATCAATTCCCTCACCTGCGTACTCCGGCTTTCGCCGGAGTACGCAGGGAGTTCGAAGCGAATGAGGGCCTTAGTGCTTGGCTTCTTCCGCGGAGAGTTCGTCGAAGGCCTTTTCGGCGTTGGCCTTCACGTAGTCGCGCATCTTGGAATCCAGTTCCTTGGATTCCTCCAGGCTCTTCTTGACCGCGCCCATGTCGAGCTTGATCAACGAGTAGAGGATCGTGCTCTTCGGGTCGCTGCGGTCCACGTAGTGATCGACGGGCATGGCCCCGATCAGCGTGAACTTGGAGAAGTTCTTGAGGGTCTGGCTGACGTGCTGCTCCTCGCTGGACTTATCCATTGAGCCGGCGGTCGTGGAGGCCATGTAATCCTTGGTCAGGACCACGACGTAGCTGTTCATTATCTTGGCGATCTCGGCCCGGCCGCGGTCATCCGCGGCTTCGCGAGCCAAGGGCACGTTGCGCACGCCCTGGATGCTGCCGACGCCGTAGAACACCTGGTTGCCCTGGGCGTCCTTGAAGGCTCCGGTGCCCTTGTTGACCCAGTCCGGCGCGTTGGCGACGATGGGGCTGGGCTTCGGGGCTGATGCGCAGCCGGCCACGACGGCCAGCGCGGCGACGAAGGCGAGACGGGACAGCTTGGTTGCGATTCGGTTCATTCTTTAAGTCCTCCTCAAAGATGCGTCGTCAATCATCGGCGCACCTGCATCAAGCAGTGTAACAGAAGCCAAAAACCCCTGTCAAGGTCAATCCGCTCGCGGATTTGCTAACATTGGGGTCAGACCTTGAGTCTTGAGTGAGTGGAGTGATTCCGCTCAAAACTCAAGGTCTGACCCCACTATGGCAAGCGACACAAATCTTGTCTGGCTCGACCTGGAGATGACGGGCTTGGATCCGGAGAGGTGCACGATCCTGGAGATCGCCACCGTGGTCACGGACAATGACTTAAACGTCCTGGCCGAGGGGCCTTGTCTCGCCATCCACCACAGCGACGAGGTCCTCGCTTCCATGGATGAGTGGTGCGTCCAGCACCACGGCGCCTCGGGGCTGACGCAGAAATCCCGCCTTTCCACGACGACCATCGCCGACGCCCAGGCCCGGACGCTGGAGTTCGTGGCGCGCTTATGCGCCCCGGGCAAGGCCATCTTGTGCGGCAACACCATCGGCCAGGACCGCCGCTTCCTGGTCAAATACATGCCAATCCTGCACGATTTCTTCCATTACCGGTCTATCGACGTCAGCTCGGTCAAGGAGCTGGCCAAGCGATGGTATCCCGGCAAGAAATACGTCTTCCCCAAGGCCAAGCCGCATGAGGCGTCGGCGGACATCCGCGAATCCATCGCCGAGCTCGCCTACTACCGCACGACGATCTTCAAATAGCCGCCGGGGCCTTGGGACGCGACGGCGCACCCAGCCAATGCGCGGTCTGCTGGGCGATCTTGGGCGCTGAGATGCCGACCAGGTCGTAAAGCTGTTCGAGCGAACCATGCTCGATCCAGTGGTCCGGGATGCCCAGGCGCAGGACCTGCGCCTGCGGCAGGCCGTGCAAGGCTTCCAGGACCGCGCTGCCGAAGCCTCCCGGCACGGCGTTGTCCTCCACGGTCACCAGACGCGGCGTCTGCTGGGCGGCTTGGCGCACCAGCGTCTCGTCCAGAGGCTTGACGAAGCGCATGTTGATGACGCCCGCGGAGATGCCCTGATCATCGAGCAGGGCCGCGGCTTCGAGAGACGGATGCACGCGATTGCCGATGGCCAGGATCGTCACGTCCGTGCCGTCCTTCAAGCGCACGCCCTTGCCCACGGGCAGGACATGAGGCTCCTCATCCATGCCCACGCCCACGCCATGACCGCGCGGGTAGCGCAGGACCGCCGGCCCGTCCAGGGAAAGCGCCGTTCGCAGCATGTGTCTCAGCTCGTTCTCGTCGGCCGGCGCCATGAGCGTGAGGTTCGGCAGCATGCGCAGGAAGCTGAGGTCGAAGACGCCGTGATGCGTGGGGCCGTCCTCTCCCACCAGACCCGCGCGGTCGAGCGCGATGGTCACGGGCAGGTTCTGCAGGCAGATGTCGTGGGCGACCTGATCGAAACCGCGCTGCAGGAAGCTCGAGTACATGGCGACGACCGGCCGGCAGCCGTTGGCGGCCAGGCCGCCCGCGAAGGTGACGGCGTGCTCCTCGGCGATGCCCACGTCGAAGAAGCGGCGGGGATATTTGTCGCGGAAAAGATCCAGGCCCGTGCCCTCGGGCATGGCCGCGGTGATGGCCACCAGGCGAGGATCGCGCTCGGCCTCTTGGACGATGGCCTTGCCGAAGGCCGCGGTGTAGGTGGGCGGAGGGGTCCGGGGGTGAGGATTCTTCAGGAACTTCCCGGTGCTCAAGTCGAAGCGGCTGGGGCCATGCCAGGTCGTGGCGTCATCCTCGGCGTAGGGATAGCCCTTGCCCTTCTTGGTGATGCAGTGCAGAAGGATCGGCCCATGCAGGGCCTTGATGTGCTTCAGGACCTCGACGAGCTGCACCACGTCGTGGCCGTCGACAGGCCCGAAATAGGCGAAGCCCATCTCCTCGAAGAGCATCCCGGGAAAGAGCAGCACGCGCGCGCGCTTGGCGACGCGCAGGATGAAGGATCCCCAGAACTTGAAGCGCACCAGGAACTTCTTGATCGAGTGCTCGGCGTTGCGCACGGCGCCCAGGGTGAGGAGCTTGGTCAGGTACGTGCCCCAGGCCCCGACCCGCTTGGAGATGAACATCTGGTTGTCGTTGAGGATGACCAGGAGGTCGGACTGCAGCATGCCGGCGTTCTGCAGGCCCTCGTAGGCTTCGCCCCCGGTCATGCAGCCGTCGGCGACCAGGGCCACGACCTTGCAGCGCTCGCCCTTGACGTCGCGCGCCGCCGCCAGGCCCAGGGCCGCGGAGATGGCGGTGGAGGCGTGACCCGTGCCGAAGACATCATACTCCGACTCGCAGCGCTTGGGGAACCCGGAGATCCCTCCCATCTGCCGGACGCTGGAAAATCTCTCGCGACGGCCGGTCAGGATCTTGTGGCTGTAGCTCTGATGGCCCGTGTCGAAGACAAACTTGTCGTGCGGAGACTTGTAGACGTAGTGCAGCGCGGTGATGATCTCGGTGGCGCCCAGGCTCGAACCCAGGTGGCCTCCGGTCTTGGAGATGGTCTCCAGAATCGTCTGGCGAAGCTCCTCGCAGACCTGCGGCAGATCGTTGGGCTTGAGCTTGCGCAGATCCGATGGAGAATGGATGTGGGGCAGGAATCTCATGTTATCTATCCCTCGTGACGATGTAGTCGGCCAGATCATGGAGCATCTGCGCGCGGGGGCCGAACGGCCGCAGATGTCCATGCGCCGCGTCCGCCAAGGCGATGGCCTGGGTCCGCGCGCGTTGCAGGCCATAGAGCGAGACATGGGTCAGCTTCTGGTTCTTCGCGTCGGAGCCACGCTTGCCCAGCTTCTTCTTGTCGCCGACCACGTCGAGGATGTCGTCGGCGATCTGGAAGGCCAGGCCGATGGCTTCTCCGTAGGCACGGAGGGCCCGCCGACGAGATGAAGAGCCTTCCGCCAAAATGACTCCAGCATCGAGGCTGGCGACGATGAGGGCCGCGGTCTTGTGCCGATGGATGTACTCCAAGAGCCTCCCGGCCTGGCCGCGGCTCTTGCGGCTCCTCCACTTCTCAGCCTGAAGGTCGGCGACCTGGCCGCCGACCATTCCGGAGGTCCCGGCCCCGACGGCGATGACCCGGATCAGCTCGGCCGTCGCCGGACCGCTCAGGCCGCATTGGCGGGCATTGGCCGCCGCGGCCTCGAAGGCCAGGGTCAGCAGGCCGTCGCCGGCGAGGATGGCCACGGCTTCCCCGAAGACCTTGTGGTTGGTGGGCTTGCCCCGGCGCAGATCGTCGTCATCCATGGCGGGAAGGTCGTCGTGGATGAGGGAATAGGTGTGGATCATCTCCAGGGCCGCGCCGGTCTTGAGCACGCGGGAGGCCTGAGAGCCGCAGCACTCGGCCGCGGCCGCGACCAAAGACGGACGCAGGCGCTTGCCTCCGGCGAAAAGCGAGTAGCGCATGGCCCGGCGGATGGCCGCGGGCTCCTCCGCCTTGGGACGCAGCAGAGTCTCGAGCACGGCCTCCACGCGGCGGGAAGTCGTCTCCAGATAACGCTTGAGAAGGGGGGTCACAGGGTCTCCAACAGGCATTGTAGAATAAAAGCGAGGGCCTTGGACGCTTGGCGCTGCCGCAGCCACAGACCGGCCAGGCGCGGCCAGTCGGCGGGATGTCCGGCCGCGTAGCGCGCGAGCGTGAGGCTGTCCTCGCTCTGAGGGAGGTCTCGAGGAAACGCGAAGGCGGCCTCATCCAAGATGACGCGCAGGGCCAGGGCAGGCGTGCCTCTGGCCTGCGCCCAGGCGCGCACGGCGGAGGACTCCATGTCCACGGCCAAGGCGCCGGTGCTCCGGCCCAGGGAGAGTTTGTCTTCTGGGTCGGCCAAGACTCGGTCCGAGTGCGCCAGGCGCCCGAAATGCATCGGAAAACCGCTGCGCCGCAAAGCCGCGGCCGCCTCAGGGCATGGGAAAAGCTCTTCGGCGATGAGCTCGCCGGTGCGCAGCCCGCTCTGGAGCGCTCCGGCAAATCCGGTGCTGATCAGCAGCCCCGGCGCGGCCCCGGCCAAGGCCGCAGCCGTGCGCTCGGCCCCCATGGCGGTCTGCCGCAGCGTCACAGCTCGTCCGGCGACCCGGCCCGACCAATGATGAGTACCCGCACGCGTCAAGCCCAGGCGGGAAGCCAGAGGAACGGCTTCCCAACGGGTGGCGGCGAGAAGCAGGAGGGAGGTCATGCCGCCGCCGCTGGCCGCGCATACCCATTCGTCTGGAACCAGGCTGCCGCGTCGGCCAGGGCCTGGCGGGCGCCGACGGGCGCGTAGCCCAGTTCGCGCCGGGCCTTTCCTGAGTCGTACCACATGAAATGTCTGGCCATGCGCACGGCGTCCAAGGGCGCGCGCGGCTCGCGACCCGTGAGACGGCAAAATGCCGTCTCGCAGGCGGCGAAGGCGTAGGCCACGGCGTAGGGAGTCTTGAACCGCGGGGCGGGCAAGCCGGTGATCTCGGCCAGGAGATCCAGGATCTGCTTGAAGGTCAGGTTCTCGCCGCCCAGGATGTAGCGCTCTCCCACGCGGCCCTTCTGGGCCGCCAGAAGGTGCCCCATCGCCACGTCGCGCACATGGACGATGTTGAGGCCGGTGTCGATGTAGGACGGCATGCGGCCGTTGAGGAAATCCACCAGCATCCGGCCCGTGGGCGTGGGCTTGATGTCGAAAGGCCCGATGGGTGCGGCGGGATTGACGATGACCACGGGCAGGCCCTTGCCCGCCAGGGCAAGGGCCGCCCGCTCGGCCAGGAATTTCGATTGTTTATAGACTCCGGGGATCTCGGCCACGTCCGCATAGGTCGAGTTCTCGTCGACAGGAACGCGGTCGTGCGGAGGCTTGACGGCCGCGACGCTCGAGCAATAGACGATCTTCTCGGCCTTCGAGGCGGCCCGGATGACGTTGACCGTGCCCTGGACATTGGCCGCGTTCATGGCCGCCGGGTCCGGCACCCAGATGCGGTAGTCGGCGGCGACATGAAACGCATAGCGGACGCCCGCGCAGCCTTCGGCCAGGGTTTTTTCGTCGAGCAGGTCTCCTTCGACGATCGAGACGTCGAGTCCTTCCAGATTTTTCCGATTCGATCCCTTGCGCACCAGGATCTTGACTCGGAACCCTTTCCCCAAAAGCAGACGCACGAGGTTGGCTCCGACGAAACCCGTACCGCCGGTGACGAAAGCTGTGTCCATAGAAGATCAGAGGACCTTTCCAGATAGGTTATCCACAGACTCTTCGCGCGAAGAGTTGGAGAACTTGGTGCGCACCAAGTGGAGGAACTGTGTCCGGACACAGTTGCGACGCATATTCAGCTCGCCGCGCGGCGAGTTTGTGGATAAGCCTGGGGAAATGAGATCAGGAATTGATGGCATCAAAGCTATGGCCATCAGCTCCGGTGACCCGTGTGGGTGGAGGCGAAATCCAGGACCAGCTCCAGGAATTTCTTCGGGGAGGAGAAGGCGTCCATGACCGCCGAGGGCTCGAAGCCCGCATGGGCCATGCAGTGGGCGCAGCGGGGGTTCTTGGACGCATGGCCGTATTTCGTCCATGCCGTGGCGTCCAGGAGCTCCTGGTAGCTCTTGGCGGGCTTGCCGTCCTCGAAGAGATAGCAGGGCCTCTGCCAGCCCAGGACATTGCGCAGGGGGAGCGCCCAGGGCGTGCAGTCGTAGTCGCGCTTGCCCTCGAGGAAGTCGAGATAGAAGGGGCTATGGTTGAAGTCCCAACCCTTCTTGCGCCAATCCTTCAAGGCGGCCTTAAACCACGTCCGCGTCTGCTCGCGCTGGAAGAACATGTCCTGGCCGCTGGCCTTGTCGTAGGCGAAGCCGGGAGAGATCATCATCCCGTCCGTGCCCAAGGCCGCGACTTCCTCGCAGAACCTGTGGAATTCCTCAGGATCCTGGCCCTGGAAGATGGTGGAGTTGGTCATCACAAAGAAGCCCTTGGCCTTGGCCGCCTTGATGGCCGAGATCGCCGTCTTGTGGACGCCCTCGCGGCAGACGATGCGGTCATGGACCGGCTCGCGGCCGTCGAGATGGACGGAGAAGATGAGATGCGGGTTCGGCGAAAAGCGGTGAAGGTTCTTTTCCAGGAGCAGCGCGTTCGTGCACAAAAAGACGAACCGGCCCTGCCGGGCCAGGCCCTGCGCGATGAGGTCGATCTCCGGATGGATGAGGGGCTCGCCGCCGGCCACCGACACGACGGGCGCGCCGCATTCATCGGCCGCGGCCAGGCATTCGTCCACGGTCAATCGCTTCTTGAGGATCTCGTTGGGGTATTGGATCTTGCCGCAGCCGGCGCACTCGAGATTGCACGTGAAGAGGGGTTCGAGCATGAGCACGAGGGGGAATCGCTGGCGGCGTTTGAGCTTCTGCGCCAGGACATAGCGCAGGACCGCCGATTGCAACTGCCAGGGAGCGGGCATGGCTCAGGACTCCCTCAGCGCCGACTGATACACGCCCAGGGCGTGGAGGGGGAAGTAATTGCGATACATCGTGTATTCCAGATAGAAGACCTTGGGGAAGCCCGTCCCCGTGCACTCGCTTTCATCCCAGGTCCCGTCTTCTCTCTGGGTTTTGAGGAGGTATTCGACGCCGCGGGTCACGGATTCGTCGTAGATGCCCGCGGCCATGAGGCCCATGATCGCCCAGGCGGTCTGCGAAGGTGTGGCCGGTCCCTTGCCCTTCAAGGAGTCGTCGTGATAGGTGGCGCAGGTCTCGCCCCAGCCTCCGTCAGGGAGCTGGACTGACTCAAGCCACGCCGCCGCCCGGCGGACGTAATCCTGCTCCATGTCCTCGTCGATGGCGGCCAGGCCCCGCAGGACCTGCCAGGTGCCGTAGATGTAGTTGACGCCCCAGCGGCCGAACCACGATCCGTCCGCCTCCTGCTCACGCTGCAGGAAGCGCACGGCCCGGGCCACGGCCGGATAGCTCTTGTCATAGCCGATGTAGCCCAGGAATTCGAGGACCCGGCCGGTGATGTCCGCGTCCGGCGGATCGATGATGGCGTTGTGGTCCGCGAAGGGGATCTTGGTCAGGATGACCTTGGTGTTCTCCTTGTCGAAGGCCGCCCAGCCGCCGGTGGAGGACTGCATGGATAAGAGCCAGTTCAAGCCGCGCAGGCACGCCTTCTCGCGTCCGTGAGCCCGATGCTCGTCGAGATGGACATGCCGCAGGGCCAGCATGACCATGGCGGCATCGTCGATGTCGGCGTAGTGGGCGTTGTTGAATTCGAAGGCCCAGCCGCCCACGGGGCCCGAGGGATTGGTGACCTTCCAGTCGCCGGCGATCCGGATCTCCTTGGAGAGGAGCCAGCGGGCCGAAGCCGTGAGAGCCGCATCGTCGCGGCTCAAGCCCGATTCGGCCAAGGCGATGACGCAGATGGCCGTGTCCCACACCGGCGAGCGGCAGGGCTGCCATTGGGAATAGTCCTTATAAGAGAGTTCGAGCTTCTCGAGCTCCTCGAGCTGTCCCATGAGCCGCGGGTCCGTGTCCGGGTAGCCGAGGCACTTCATGGCCAGGATGCAGTTGAGTATGCCGGGATAGATGGCGCCCAGTCCGTCGGAATCCTCCAGACGCTTGAGCATCCAGTCCTCGGCCAGGCGCAGGGCCCAGAGCCTGATCCAGTGGCCGCCGCGGCCCTCCATGGCCTTGAGGCCCTCATCCCAGAGGAGGAAGAACTTCGTCCAGGAGAGGAATTTATGCGGCGGCAGGGCCTCTTCGAGCGCGATGTAGCGGCGCGAATCCGGGAAGAGCTCGTCCAAAACCGCGTGCGGCGGGCAGGGGATGGCCGGCTGATAGGACCAGACGATGGAGAGCGGCACCACGATGGCCCGGGTCCACGACGACATCTCGTAGACGTTGAAATAGAACCACTTCGGGAAGAGCATGATCTCCGGAGGGATGGTGGGCACGCCTCGCCAGTCGTATTGGCCGAAGACGGCCATGTAGAACTTGGTGTAGGTGTTGACCTTGTGGATGCCGCCGAGCTCCTTGATGCGGCGCCGAGCCGCGGCCAGGCACGGTTCATGGAGGGAATGCCCGGCGAACTTCAGGGCCCAATAGGCCTTGACCGTGGCCGAGATGTCAGCCGGGCCGTTGCGGAAGATGGGCCAGCCTCCGCAGGGCAGCTGTTCCTTGAGGATGTGGTTGGCGATCTTGCGGATCTTGACCGAGTTGCCCCGACCCAGGAAATTGTAGAGCATGATGGTGTCGGAATCGATGGTGGTATCGGCCTTGAGGTCCGCGCACCAGTAGCCTTCTTCCTTGTTCTGCATCGCCAGGATGGCTTCCTGGGTCTTGCGGATGGCCCGGGCGAGTTCATCAGGGATCGCTTGGTCGCAGGGGGGGGCTGGATGGTCCGGCTTGAGGTTTTCCGCCCAATCCTTGGGCTTGGCGCGGCGCCCCAAAGGCACCAGCCATTCAGGCATGATCTTGCGAATCACTCAGGTATTATACTAGATGGGAACGAAGGATTCAAGACTTATAAATTATGATTATTTTATATAGATATTTTATAAGTCAAAAGCTGCGCTGCGCAGGTCAGATCAGGGCAACGACGATCTTGGTCCAAACGCTCAGATGCAGATACTCAAGATTGAAGGGTTTGAGGAAAAAATCGCATGCCCCCAACTCCATGCATCGGCGCATGCTCTCCTTGTCCTTATTGGCCGAGATCATCATCACGGCTGTCTGGTGGGAGGACTGCTTGATCCTTTGGAGGGTTTCGATGCCGTTCATCACGGGCATATGGATATCCATGAGGACGAGCTGGGGATGGAATCTCTCCAGGATCCCCAAGGCCTCCTGGCCGTTGAACGCGCTCTCGATCTGAAAGCCCTTAGATTGCAAGAAGGTCCGCAGGACCGATTGGATGTTCGGATCGTCATCCACGACCAGGATCTTGGCCGCGGGCGGCGGCGTGGACGCGGGGACGCCGATCATCATGTTCGCCAGCTCGCGCCCGATGACCTTCAAAAGCGAATCCAGGGAGATGGTCTTGGAGAGGAACTCGCTGATGCCCAAGGCGTGGTATTCCCGTTCGCTCTCCGCGTCCAGGTAGCCGGTGAGCACGATGACGCGCACCTCCCGGCTGAGCTTGCGGATCTCCCGCAAAACCTCGGAGCCGGTCATGCCGGGAAGGCCCTTGTCCAAGACGATGAGATCCGGTATCTCCCTTTTTATCAGGGCCAGGCCCTCGGGACCGTTGGCGGCCACGGAAACCTCGTGTCCCTTCTGAACCAAAACCGTTTTCAGCGCGTCGCGCAGCACGCCCTCATCATCGATCAGCAGGAGTTTAGCCATGGCGCTTGCCTCTGTTGAGAGTATAGCTATTCAAAAAGCTCTGAGCCAAGTGCAGAGGTCTTCGGATGCGCTCGGCCCAGGTGCCCTTCAAACCGCGCGCCTTGAAGAAATCCTGGTCGGGGAAGATCCGCCCCTTCAGATTGGAAAGATCCAAGGCCGGCGGAAGCAGGAACTGAAGCCTTTTGTTCGGCGCGCGCTGGGCGGCGGCCGCGAGGAACAATCCCTCCACGATGGATTCGCGCGCGGAAAGCTTGATTTCCGGCAGACCGCTGAGCGGCAGATTCGCAAGCGCCGCTTGCAAGAGCACGTTGAGTCTCAGCCGTGCACTGAGATCCAGCACGCGTCCCCAATCCAGAGGAAGGACAGCAGCGATTTTTGACACATCATGGATCGCGCGCGACGAGAGGCAGCCGTCATGGAGCATGGAGTTGGCGATCGCTGTCAGGACCAGCCATTCGGGCGAGGGCACGCGGACTTTCTCGGAGCCGAAGGAGAGGGAGGCGGAGGATTCCCAGATCAGGCCAGGATACTCAACGAGCACTGGGGCGAATTGGAAGACCTGGTGGTGCAAGTCCACGGCAGCGGCCAGACCGGCAGGACCTGAAGGGCCTCGGGCGAACTCATCCTGAGCGCCGAGACTCCTTTGATAGCCCAACGACGACAGCATCTCTTCGCAGCGGTCATAATCAGGCTCCCGGACCAGCAGGTCCAAGTCGCAGAAATCCCGCTCGCCCGGCTTGAACACGCCCGAAGCGATGAGCGCCGCGCCCTTCAAGAGCATGATCTCAACGCCTTTCTTTCGCGCCTCGATGAGGATCTCATCTAAAGCCGCGAGCATCACGACATTCTTGGCCGCGGTGAAATAGCCGGGATCGTTGCGCGTCTCCATGAGGGTCAGACCGTGGCGCCGGAGAATCCGAGTGTCTGGAACTGAGCCGGCGTCAATGCCGAGTCGATCTGATCCGGGGAACGGAAGAAGACGATGGCGTCCGCCCTGAGGATGGCTGAGAGCCGATGCGTGGCCGAGATCACGGTCGTGCGGGGGCGGCGCTCGCGCAGGGCCGCGAAGATCTTCATCTCGCTGTCCGGGTCCAAGGAAGCCGTGGCCTCGTCCAGCAGCAGGATCCAGGGATCTCGCACCAAGGCCCGGGCGATGGCCAGACGCTGCTTCTGACCGACGGAGAGCCGCGCCGCATTGTCACCGACGACCGTGTCCCAACGCTGCGGAAGATCACGGACCACCGCATCGAGGCCGGTGATCTCTGCCGCCTCCTGGATCAGCGCCTCCTGCGCATGCGGATCGGCGAAGAGCAGATTGTTTCTGACCGTATCGTTCCATACATGGGGCTCCTGGGGAGCCAAGGCCAGCCTGCCTCTCAGAATCTGCGGCTCAAGTCCAGAAATATCGAGCCCTGCAATTGTCATCGTCCCGCCGTGGACCTCATAGAGCCGCAGGAGCAGATTGAAGATGGTGGTCTTTCCGCAGCCGGAGCGGCCCACCAGGGCCGTGTGCTGTCCCTCTTCGAATCGGAAGGAGACCTTGTCCAATATCGGCTTTCCCGCCTCGTAGAAAAAAGAAGCCTCGTTAAAAACAATATCCCCAGACTTCAAGTCAGCCTCTCCACCCGCCGCGACAGAGGGGGACACAGGCTCGAAGATCCACGCCAGCCTGCGGCCTGAGAGCAGTCCCAGGCCGGAAGCCGGGATCAGGTCCGCCAAAGTAGAGGCCAAGCCGGAGAGCTGGAAGAAATAAATCATGATCGCGGTCAAGGCGCCGGCGCTGAGCTGTCCCAGCCTGATCAGATGCACGCTGTAGAAGAAGACTGCGCCGAGGATCGCGAGTTCCAACCCTCGTGAGCCGGCTGACTGCCAAAGATCGATCTTCAAGCCCCCGAGCTCTGCCCTGAACGCCGCGATGCGCCAGCCGCAGAAGCGCCTGAGGGCGGTGCGTTCCTTGGAGAACATCTTGACCAGGTAGACATGAGAGAGGAGCTCCTCGGCCCTGGAGTAGAAATCCTGCGAGGTGTCGAGCAGGTGCTCCCAGATCTTGCGCATGCGCGAACGCAGAAGCCTCTGCGGGATGAACAGCGGAGGCAGCAACACCAGAGCGAAGATCGCGGTCTTGCGGCTCAGAACGAAGACCAGAGCGATGCTCATGACGATGCGCGGCAGAAGGTAGAGAAGCTGAAAGAGGATGTCGGAGAAGAAGGCCGTGACCCGCTCCACGTCCTGACTGACCGCAAAGAAGCTCGCCCCAGGGGACTGGCCGCTCAGCTCGGCGTAGGGGCGGGCATAGATGGCTCGGAAGGCCTGGCGCGAGAGGTCGAGCTGCAGCTTCACGGCCAGCTTCTTTTCCAGGAACCTCTTGAGCGCTGAAAAAATATCGGCCACGATGAACAAAAGAGCCAGGACCGCGATGAGTGCATAAAAAGCGGAAGTAAAATTCCCCTTTGAAAAATTATCCACGGCCAGGCCGGTCAGATACGGCTTGGCCGCGTCAGCCAGGGCCAGAAGTCCGGTCAAGACAGGCAAGGCAACGGCCGAGCGCAGATGCCTGGAGAAAAAACGCAGATATTTCATCACCAGCAGCGAAGCGTCTTTCATGACTGATGCGCCGCGCGGCAATAATATTCCAGAGGCGCCGTGGCGTCGCCTTTCTCCAAGTAAGCCTGGCCCGGACACCAGCCGCAATCCGACAGAGAGTCGCAGGCGCGGCATCGGGAGCGCGAAGTGAACTTCATTTTTTCAAGAGAAGCCTGAGCCAGCTTGATGGCATTTCCCAGTGAATGATCTCGCAGACTGATGCGCGCCTCTCGGATGAGCTCGCAGGCATAGAGGTTGCCAGAGGGATCGAGCCTGAAGCCGTCTCCTGAAAGAGCGGCGCAGAAAAAGGGAGACGCAGAGGCCCGGGGATGACGAACAGCCTGCGCACTGGCAAGGAGCTTGGGCGGCACGCGCAATCGGCAGGGAGCCGCGTCCCCATCTAGCCGGGCATAGAGCTTGTAGGCTGGAGCGAAGCGCGCGCCGATCTTCCGGGCAAAGCTCTCAAGCGCCGCAAGATGCGCCAGATTGGAAGCAGTGATCTGGGCCTTGAGCTTGAGCGGCAGCTTGGCGGCTCGTGCTCGTCGAATACCGGACATCACTTTCTCAAAAGCGCCCTGGGTCCCGGTGATCTTCTCATACAGTCGCCGGTCCACGGCATTGAGAGTCATCTCGATGGAGAAAGGCGGCAGGCGCTTGAAGAGCGCCACATGCTCCGCCAACCTCACGCCGCTGGTGAAGATCGTGACGATGAAGCCCTTGGATTTGGCATGAGCGTAGATCTCGGGGAAATCCTGCCGCTCCAAGGGATCCCCACCGCTCAGGCAGAGCCAGAGCACTCCGCCGGCGCGGATCTTGTCGAGAAGGCCCAGGACCTGGCGCGTGGAGAGCTCCCGCGACGCGCACTCGGGCGTGTCATAGCAGGAGGTCAGGCAGTGCTCGCAGTCGAGCCCGCAGCGGAAGGTCAGCTCGAAATGGCAGACGCTCGGCCGGCCTGACCGCATCCCCGCCACATGAGTCCCCAAAGAGAACTTCTTATACGGAGCTTCCTTCATGTCCCAGACCGGCCCTTCTGTCGGACGAAGCCGATGACCTTGCGATTTTTCACGAACGAAAGATCGCAAGCCGTCGAAGCCTGGAGGACCTGGCCGCAAAGGCTCACGAGGTTCTTCAAGGCCTCGACGTCCCAGAAGACCGGGAACACCGCCGGATAAAGCCGTCGGAAAGCTTTCTCAAAACCGAGGGGTTCGCAGACGTTCCTCTTCCCATGGCGCAGGAAGAATATCCTGTCGAGCCTGACCGGCTTGTGGTAGGGTGACAGATACGCTCCCATCTCCCCGTGCCAGGGCGGGTTATACATGAGAAACCTGCGGCCCTTTTTGAGCAAAAGAACACGGTCGTCGTTAAGGATGTCGGCTCGGGTGTTCTTGTGCCACAGCCGCGCGGTGGTGCTCTTGCCGGCGCCGGATTTTCCCGCGAACAGATAACCCCGACCATCCGTGTCCCGCACCGCGGCGGCGTGCGCGATGAGCCCCTCGCCTCGCTTGACCAGACGCCAGATGAGAAGCACCTGCAGGAAATCATAGACCAGGTCGTTGAGGTCCCAGATGAAGCCGCCCTCTTTCTTGGCCAGCATCAGAGCGCGGCCACGGTCCAAGGAACGATTGAGAAAAACGGCATGTTCCCGGTTCTCCAGACCGCAGTCGTAGCGCCATCCGTTTGTCGTGGGCGCTACGCACCAATTTTCCTCATGGTCCTGAGGATGGATGGTGGTGAATCGCGGGGCTTTTCTGCGAGGAGGAAGCTGGGCCGCGACCTCGACTTGGATCAAGATATCCGGCTTGCCCGCGGTTTTCAGGACAAAGCCCTCCAGGCGCTTGTCGAACAAGCGCCTGGGCTTGAATCGGCTCTGGAATCGGATGCGCAACCCCCCGATGCCGAGGTCGCAAGCGTATCTGGACAATTCTTTTTGCAACGATTGGCGACTGTGTCCGGACACAGTCGCTGACTTAACCGAACTGTGGTCGACCACAGTTGCCGCAGGAATCGCCCGCAATCGCCTCATTCCCTTTCCGGGCATAATCGCGCCATATGGTGTGGCGAGGCTGCCTGTCCCAACTTCTTCCAAAGCCGCTGAAGGCTTTTCGCATCGCGGATCTTCCATTTGGGGCTGTCCACGGCCACGCAGAATTTGAGTTCGCCCGCCGGCGTGATCGCGGCCTGGGTCAGACCAGCGCCGCATGACGGACCGGGCCTGCGCGAAGGCCGGCTGATCCGAGCGCCGAACTGGGGGAGGATCTCATCGGAAATCCGCAATTGCGCATGGCAGGAACGCGCGAAGGCGCGGATGCGCGGCAATTCCTTTCTGCTGGATGGCAGGATGCAGGTCTTAAATCCCAGCCTCACTCCCCGACTCTTCAAAAGCCGGATGCCTTGAAAGAATCTGGCATGCAGGTCCGGCCTGCCCGTAACTTTGCCGAAAGCAGACTTGCTGATGGCCGGGATGGTGATGTCGACCTTGTTCAAAGCGAGACGGCCGAGAGAGTCGGCCATCTTCGCGGTGATCAAGGAGCCGTTGGTGTTGACCATCACAGCGAAGCCCAGCTCTTGGGCGCGGCGCACGATGGCCAGAAAATCCGGGTGCATGAGCGGCTCTCCGCCGGTGAAGCCCAGATAGAAACAGCCCATCTCCCGCAAAGCTTTGAGCAGAGCGAAGACCCGGCGCGTGGAAAGCTCGCGCTGACGATATTCTTCGACATGGGAGCGCGGCACATAGCAGTGCGAACAACGGAAATTGCAGTCGTAGGTGAGCTCGACCATCACACGCAGCGGGCTCTGAGACTTCCGGGCACTGGCTGAGAGCGCCGCGCCCAAAGTCTCGGTGTCAGCGATGCGCATGGCGCCTCATAGCTTGGGCTGTTTTTTTGGCCAAGTCGCAGAAATAGGGGGACGGCGTTTCCTCGTTGCCGGTTTCCTTCAGAGACGATGATGGACAAAAGAAGCACAGACTGCGCAGATCGCAGGTCCGGCACTTGGACTCCGTCTTCATCCTCGCGCGAGCAGCAGATCGGAGCATTGACCGGAAGGCTGTCTTGAGCGGGACCTGGCGCAGGTCAGAGCTGTATTTGTCGCTGTGCATGCAGAATTTGAGCCTGCCGTAGGGATCGATGAAAACCTGGTTCTTCCAGGTATCGCAGCAGTAGAGTTGTTGGGGATCGGACGGAGGCTTGGGGAGACCGGATGCCAGCTTTACTTTTTGCTCCTGCAAAACCTCGGGATCCTGGCGACGCACTGCTTCCAGCTCTTCCCAGGAAAGCCGGTGCTCGCATGAAGAGAGGTCGCCGTTCAAGCGCGGAAAGATGGTGGTGTCGTAGGCAAAGGCATGCAGCCCGGACGTTGGCTTGCCTGTGATGCTTTCGCAGAGCGTCTTGATCCTGCCGAATTCATGGGCATTCTCTTTGAGGCAGACTGTCTTGAGCCTGAGCTTGACCCCGGCCTCTTGGAGCGCGCGGATGTTGGCAAGAGCCCTCTTAAAAGAGCCAGGGCGCTGCGTGATCTTATCGTAAACAGCAGCCGTGGCACCGTAAAGCGTGATTTCGACGACATAAGGGGCCTGCCTG
>JAHFCF010000018.1:1437-55576 GCA_023249645.1 Elusimicrobiota bacterium | reverse complement strand
GTGGCTTTGCAGGTGGGCCGGGGGGCGGCCGATGCCCTGGAGAATCTCGGGATCGACCTTTCTTCGCAGAAAGCCGGTCCCTGCTTGGAAGAGACAGGCATTGGATTTTTCTTATTCGAGACCTTCCATCCGGCGCTCAAGGGAGCGGCTGCTTTCCGTCAGGAATTGGGCGGCTGCACACCCCTCGATCTACTGGAACCCTTAGCCAATCCAACCGGAGCTCAACGGCAGTTGGTGGGTGTGTGCGCCACGGCCATGGGGCCGGTTTTATGCCGGACCTTGCAGGCTTTGGGGAGCGAGTCGGCCATGCTGGTGAGTTCCCGCGATGGGCGCGACGAGCTTTCCCTTGGCGTGCCTTCAGCCGTCGCGCATCTGCGTGATGGACGCATCGAGCAGTACGAGCTGGATGCCGAGTCTTTGGGCCTCAAGCGTTCGGCGGCCGTGGACCTGTCGAAAGGCAAGCCGGAGGCCAATGCCAAGATCCTTTTGGGAGTGCTCAAGGGCGAGCGCGGCCCTGTGTTTGACTCGGCTCTTCTCAACGCGGCCGCGGCTCTCGTGGTCGCTGGCAAGGCGGCGGATTTCAAGGCAGGCTTGGCTCAGGCCGAGGAGTCCGTGGACTCTTGCCGGGCAATCGGGGTTTTGGAAGCGGTCAAGAAGCTCGCGTAACAGTTCCCGGGTTGAAGTTCCCATTCCACACCGAACGGCAGTCTGCCGACGCTGTGCGCATTTCTGCCTGACGGGCTCTTCGCGCGAAGAGTCTGTGGATAGCTCGTCGTGGCCTAGGACTTTTGGCCTATGAGGTCTAGGACTTCCGGGGGGGGGGGATGGGTCCAAAGACTATTCAAATTTAGGTCCAAAGCTCCAGAGGCATTTTTCTATTCCATGGTAGACTTTATTCCAGGGTTTTCAAAAGGAGGCAATGTGAATAAATTATTGTTCGTGGCAGTCCTGATCCTGCCATCTACTGCATTTGCTGCCATGGGACCTACTGCATTGGAAACGGCCAAACGTGAGACTTCTGTCCCCTTCGACCATGTGGGGCGTTTGAATGGAGGGTTGACGAGCGAGGCTGCGCCGGTGCCTGGGAGCCCAGGCAAGAATATAGCTTTGGCACAATTGCAGGAGGCAAATCTCACTTCTTCTGCTGTTTCTTCTTCTGACCATGTCGCGGCCCCGCCAGCAGTCCCCGAGAAAGTAGCGGGGAAGCAACCGGGAATAGCGGAGCGCCTCATCGATGGGGCGAAGTCCCTGGTCAGGGGGGCGTTGGGGGCAGTGGTGGTTGGCCTTGGCTCACTGATCTATGCGGTCGGGGTAGTTGTGACTGCGGTTGGATGGTTGAGTTGCGTTTGTACTTGGATGGTGGGGCCATTTGTCATTGGAGGGCTTATTGGCGGCGGGATATCTGGTCTTGGCAAAGGAGTGGCTTCTGACGGGGCTGCGTACGGAGACTTGGAGGGGAAGGTGAACCCCAAGGAGTGGCCTAACCCAGGGGGAGAGACGCTTCGTGGATTTGGGCCGCGTAGTTAAAGAATCTTAAGCCACGCTGGCTGGTTGTGAAATAGGGGTCTGCTCTTTAAGCAGCCACGCCCCGGCAGACACGAACAAAGTCCCGAAGATCGTGTAGAGGCGCCAGTAGGTCTGGTGCAGGGGAACCCAGAAGCCGCCCGCTCCGTGCGTCGTCATCCCCCACGCGGTCATGGCCAGACCGAAGGTCAGGATCGTGGGGAAGATCATGAGGCCGATCACCTTACGCGCCGAGAGCTTCCAGTCCGTCATGATGGCCACGAGGAATATCCCTAAGAGCGGCCCGTAGGTGAAGGCGATGAGCCTGAAGGCGAGCCACAGGAGGCTGTCGAGGCGGTGCAGACACATGGCGCAGACCATGAAGAACAATCCGAAGCCCACGAAGGAGAGCTTGGAGACCTTCACCACCTGGGCCTCGGAAGCATCCTTGCCCCAGAAGGGTTTATAGAAGTCCATGGTGAAAGCCGTGGACAAGGAGGCCAGCGCCGAGTCCGCGCTGCCCATGGCGGCCGAGGCGATCGCGGCCAAGAGAAGTCCGCGCAAGCCATGCGGCATGGTCGTCAGAATGAAGCGGGGGAAGATGTGGTCCGGGTCTGTCATGCCGGCCACGAGCTCGGGATGGGACAAGGAATAAGCGTAGAGGGACACGCCGATGCTCAAGAAGAGGAAGGTGATGGGGATGCCGGCCAAGCCCCAGATCATGAGGCTCCATCGGGCTTTCTTTGGGTCGTTGCAGGCCAGAAGCCTCTGGGCCATGTCCTGGTCCGTGCCGTAGGAGGCCGAGGAGTTGAAGAATCCCCATACCGTCATCAAGGCCAGGAGTCCCAGGTTCGAGGGTTTGAACATCTCTAGAAAATTGAATTTGTTGTAGACGGTGCCGTCCTTGGCCACGGCGTGACGGCCCGCATCGACGATAGCACCTATGCCGCCGGGCACATGGGTCACGATATATCCCAGAGCTGCCACGGCCCCAGTCACGAGAAGGGAGAATTGCAGGAGGTCCGTCCAGGCGATGGCCCTTCCGCCGCCCAAGGTCGTGTAGGCGAGTATGCCGCCGATGACGAGGATCACGCAGCAAGGATATGAGAGCGCGCCGGAACTCACGACCTCCAGGACCTTGGCGATGGCCACGATGCGCACGGTCGAGGCCAAGGAGCGCGTGAGCAGGAAGTAGGCGGAGCAGGTCGTGCGCGCCGACGGGCCGAAGCGTTCGGCCATGGCCTGGTAGATCGAGGTGACGCGCAGCTTTTGAAAGTGAGGGAGGAAGACCATGGCGATGAAGATGGTCGCGAGGATGTCGCCGGGGTTGCTGAGCAGGTAGCGGTAGTCCGAGGAGTAGCCCTCCGCCGGCGTTCCGATGAAGGTCAGGGCGCTGATGCAGGTCGCCATGAAGCTCGCGGTCGTCACGAGCCAGGGGATCGAGCGGTTGGCCAGGAAATAGTCGTCGGTCGTCTTGGCCGTGCGGCGAGCGGCCCACCAGCCGATCGCGGCCAGCATGACGACATAGCCGACCAGGATCGAGCCGTCCAAAAAGCCCAAATGCATGGGCCCATTGTAACAAATGGCGGGCTTATTCCAGACGGGGCAGACTTATCCACCAACTCGGTGCGCACCGAGTTGGTGGATAACTCGGCTGGGGAGATTATGATCCGGCCAAGAAGGCCTGGCCCGCCGAGATGCCGCCGTCATTGGGAGGCAGGCGCTGGTGCGTGTGGACCTTAAAGCCTTCGGATTCAAGCAGCGCGGCGGTTTTTTCGCTCAAATAAGCATTCTGGAACACGCCGCCAGTCAGGACGACATTCTTCAGTTTCGCCAGCTTCGCCACTTCCACGACGACTCGCGCCAAGCCATTGTGGAATCGCGCGGAGATGCGGCTGACGGGGACGCGGCGGTCGATGTCTCCGAGAGCGGCTTGCAGAAGAGGTTCCCAGTCGACGACGCCATCTTTGATGGGACAGGGATAAGTGCCCAGTTCGTTCTCGTCCACGCAGTGCTCCAAGGACATGGCAGCCTGACCTTCGAAGTCGTTGACTTGGCGCAGTCCGGCCAAGGAAGCCATGCCGTCAAAAAGTCGGCCAGCGCTGGTCGTGCGCGGTGAGAGCATCGTCGAAGCCGGCAGACGCTGGGCTGCCTGCCAATCGGTGGGGAAGAACGCCTCCAGCCGGGACATATCCATCTTGGCTTCAAAGAGAAGCCCCAAGGCCGATCGCCGCGGTTCGCGCGTGGCAGCATCCCCGCCCGGTAGAGGGAAGGGTCGCAGATGCGCGAAGCGCTGAAAGCCTTTTTTCTCAACGATCAAAAACTCTCCGCCCCAGAGGGTCCCATCGGTACCCAAGCCCAGGCCGTCCCAACTCACACCCAAGACAGGAGCCTCCAGGTCAGCCTCCGCCATGCAGGCAGCCACATGCGCGTGGTGGTGCTGCACGCGCACGAGCGGCAGTCCCAGGGTTTCGGCGAATCGTGTGGACGCGTAGTCCGGGTGCAGGTCGCAGGCCACGACCTCGGGCTTAAACCGGTAGAGAGCGCAGAGGTCTTTGACCGCGTCGCGCATGGCAGCCAGGCTCTCGGCAGTCTCGAGGTCGCCCAAGTGCTGACTGACCACGATCTGCTTGTCCCAGCCGATGGCCACCGTGCTTTTCAGATGCGCGCCCAGGGCGAGGACAGGCCTTAAGGGTTTGGAGACGCGCAGCGGCAAAGGCGCGAAGCCGCGCGCCCGGCGAAGGATGAGCTGATGCCCGCGGGAGAGGCGCACGATCGAGTCATCCGCGTGCCGGGCGATGGGCCGGTCATGCATGAGGAAGGCATCAGCGATGCCCGCGAGCTTTTTCTTGGCAATGTCATTGTCCTTGGCGATGGGCTCCTCGCTCAAGTTCCCGCTGGTGGCCACGATGGGAAAACCCAGGCGCTGCATGAGGAGATGGTGCAAAGGGGCGTAGGGCAAGAGCACGCCGAGCCGGGGATTATTGGGCGCGACAGCGGGGGCGATCTTGGCTTTTGGCTTGCGCTTCAAGAGCACGATGGGCGCCGCGGCAGAGATGAGCCAATCTGCCTCCGGCCAGGCGAGGACGCAGGCTTCTTCAACGGACTTAAGAGTGGGGAACATCACGGCGAACGGCTTTTCGCCGCGCTTCTTGCGAAGGCGGAGCTTCGCCACCGCTTCTTCTGAGCGCGCATCGCACAAAAGCAGGAAGCCGCCGATGCCCTTCATGGCCACGATGGAATCATCGCGGATGAGCTGGGCTGCTTGGTCGAGGACCTTGTCGTCCACGCGGCCCTCGTTCGTCTCCAGCCACAGTTTTGGTCCGCAGTCCGGACAGGCGATGGGCTGGGCATGGAACCGGCGATCATGAGGCGCCGTATATTCCTCACGGCATTTCGGACACAGGGGAAAGCCGGCCATGGTCGTGCGCGGCCGGTCGTAGGGAAGGCCGGTGATGATAGTGAAGCGCGGGCCGCAGAGCGTGCAGTTGGTGAAGGCGTAATCGCGGCGTCTTTCTTCCGGGGAGTTGATTTCTTTGAGGCAGTCCGGACACGTGGCCAGATCCGGCAGGATCCAGGCCGAGAGCTGGGAGGATCCTTCGCTGGCTTTGATCTCAAAGTCCTGGAATCCGGCGGGTTCGAGCCAAACGCTTTCCATGGCGGCAACGACCGAGGCCGTGGGTCTCTCGTGGGCCACGCGCTCGGCAAAGCGCTCCAGGACCTTGGGCGAGCCGTCGACCTCGATGACCACGCCGGATGGGCCATTGAGGACCCAGCCCTTGAGTCCCATGTCCAGGGCGAGGCGGTAGACGAAGGGGCGAAAGCCCACGCCCTGCACGGCCCCGAAGACGCAGAGCCGCAGGCGGCGCATCTAGAGCCGGCCGCTGACCCAGGCCAAGAGGGCCAGAAGGAGGAACTGGCCGTCCACCGCCGCTTCGCCCCAGAAGCCTTGGGGGATGCGCCGCGCATGGCCCAGCGCCGAGCCGGCCATGAACACGAGATTGCCGGCCAGAAGCGCGGCGACGAGGTGTCCCTTCCAACCCATGGCCAAAAGTCCGGCGAGGATCCCGGTCAAAAGCACCTGCAGCGAGGCCAGGGTGATGTAGGTCCGGCGGGCGCCCAGGGCCTTGTAGAAATTCTCGCGGCCTACGATGAGGTCGCTGTGCACGGCGGATATCCCCAGCATGACCGAGCGCATGAAGACCAGGAGGATCGCGAAGACGACGGCGAGGTAGTTGGCTTTGGTGAATACGATGCCCTGGCGCAGTCCCGGCAGGGCCGCGCACACCATGCCCCAGCCCAGGGCGGTCGCGATGTCCTTGGAGCCTGGGAAATCGATAAGGCCCGTCGAGCCGTAGAGGAATCGGAAGGGGAAGAGCGCCCCGATCAGCCAGCAGAGGAAGACCACGGCGAATATGGGGATGCCCATGAAGAGGGCTAGGCTCAGGGAGATGAGGCCTGAAGCAAAGGCCGCGGCGGTCAGGGGCAGGCGGTGGGTCTCGAAGAGGTCGATCTTGCGCGTCTCGCTCGATCCGGCGCCCTTCTCGGCGATGCGGTTGATGAGGTGCAGGCTGAAGACGAAGAGTCCGGCCATGACCAGCAGTCCGTCCTCGGGCCGGCAGCCCTGCAGCTTCATGCACACGTAGGTCAGGCCCACGGCCGAGAGCCCGGTGTAGGCGCAGGAGTCCACCAGGAGCTCCAGGGCCTTGCCCAGCGTGTTCCAGACCGAGCGGGCCTCCCATCGGCGGGTCTTCTGGATGCGGCTTAAGACGCGCTCGGTCATCCATCCCGGGGTGGAGGCGCCGGCGGTGATGCCGATGCGGCGGGCGGATCGGACCATGGCCGCATCGAGCTCCTTGTCGGTCTCGATGTGGATGGTGCGCGGGCAGAGCCGTTCGCATAGGGCGGTCAGGCGCGCCGTGTTGGCCGAATGCTTGGCGCCGACGACGATCATGAGATCGACTTTCCCCGCGAGATCGACGGTCTCATGCTGGCGGTCGCGCGTGGGCTTGCAGATGGTGTTGGAGAGGACGACCTGCCGCACGCGGCGCTTGATGACCTCGGAGGTCTTGAGGAAGACATCCTCTTCTTGGGTGGTCTGGGCCACGATGTTGACCTTGTCCAGCGGCGGAAGGAGTTCGGCCTCTTCAGGTCCGGCGACGACGAAGGCGTTCTGGCCGGCGTAGCCCATGAGGCCCACGACCTCGGCGTGCCCCTTGTCGCCGACGATGACCGTGGCGAAGCCCTGGGCGGCGTAGCGTTTGATGACGGAGTGGACGTTCTTGACCAGTGGGCAGGTCGAGTCCACGACCTCGAGGCCCAGGCTCCGCACCTCGGTTTCCGCCTCGGGCGTGATGCCGTGGGCGCGGATGACGATGACGGCGCCCTTGTCCTTCACTTCGGAGAGGGACTCGACGGCATGGATGCCCTTGGCCTCGAGCATCTTGATGACCTGGGTGTTGTGGATCAAGGGGCCCAGGGTGTAGATGGGGCCCTTGCCAGACTGGGCCAGCTCCAGGACCCGGTCGATGGCCTTCTTGACGCCAGGGCAGAAGCCGGCCGTGGCGGCCAGGATGACGTCGGGGTCCTTCTGCACGAGCAGATTATAACAAAGCTCCTGGGTCCTTTGGGTAAGGGGGGTCTGGGTCTAAAGGCCCTGGAGGAGGAAGAGGTGCAGTCCCATACTATCTGTCATGAAGCGACTCCTGTTCATTGCACTCGCGAGTTTCTTCCTGGCCCAGGTTCCAGGCCGGGCCGCGGGTATCGTGTCCCGGTCGGCAGCGGTTCGACCGGCGCCGCTGGCCCAATTGGGCGGACTGCTCCAGGCGGTCCTGCCGCAGCTTCCTTCGCTGGAGGGAGTGCGGCCCGCGTTCTTGAGATCCGCAGCCATGAGTCCTGGTCGCGCGGAGACGTTGGTTTTGAGGATGAAGCAGGAGGGCAGTTCTCCCGCAGCCAGAGAGGCCGCTGACCAGGGGAAGGGCTCTGCCGTCGAGCTGATGAGCGCGGTCAATTCCGTTCTCCGGGATTTCACTCCTGGAGAGCTTCAGAAGATGTCGATGGAAGACCTTCATTCCCTGACAGCGGTGATCCTTGATCAGGTCGGGCGCTACAGGGGCCGGCTTGTCGATGACGGGGTGGCCCTCCTGTCGGCAAAGAAGACGGAGCTCCTCCTTGCCCAGCGGGGCAAGCCTGCCAAAGAGGTCCTGCATAATCCTGGTCATGGCGAGCTGCATGCGAGCATCATCTCCACCGACGAGGTTCCCGGCGGAGTCCGTCTTCTGGGGCCGCGCCCCGGGATGGTCTTCCGGTATTATACGACCAAGAAGGACATGCGGGCGATTTTGAAAACTTCCCGTTTATGGAACGGACACATGCCCTATGACCAGTTGATCCAAAGCGTTGAGGTGAAGGACTTCATGCAGCTCATGGGGGTGTTCTTAACCTTGCCGTCTGTGCGGGGAGATCGGGTGGGGCGCCGGGCCGCCGTGCATGATGGGTATGTGGACCTTCTGGTGCCGAGAAAGTTCCCGATTTTAGAGGTAGAGGCCGGCGCTGTTTATCTCATCGCCATGGCGCCGCGCATGCGGGATTGGCTGAGGGATATGTATCAACGCTGGGCGCGGGGCGAAAGGCTGTCTTCGATGGATGCGCAGGAGATGCTCCGGATGGCCAAGGAAGGCGGGCCTGGGCCGGATCTCTCCGTGCCGATCCGGATCGTCGGACACGGGACCGCGAAGGATTAGTGCGGGCCGCCGGCGCGGTAGACCAGCGCCAACGCCAGCCAGATCATGATGCCCACGATCGCGCCGATGAGGCCGGCCCTGATGGCCTTGCGGTTCTTGTTCTTGAGCGGCGCGCTCGGGAAAACCTCGTCTACGCCCGCGGTGATGTCCTTGGCGGAGAACCCTTTCTCCTTGAGACCCTTCTCGATCTGAGGCCAGGGCAGGTCGGCCAAGTTGTCTTTGATGAAGTCCACGAGGTCCTCGCGGCGCTGCTGGTCCATGGGTTCGATTTAAGCCTATTGAGCGGGGAGATTCAAGATATAAGGTGCTAATAAAATTGGGTGACTGTGTCCGGACACAGTGGCCGGGCGGTTTCTGCCATTCCATCGACTGTGGTCGACCACAGTTTCAATCTTTCTCGCGCTCAAAGTGGATCAGTCAAGATTTGGTATATTGCCAGGCAATCCCGACAGGAGCCCCATCTGATGAAGAGAATCCTCGCGTCGATTTTTTGTTCTATGGTTTTGTTCTCACCTGCTGTCTCTGCCGCGCCGGCAGGGACCGGCGAGTTCGCTGCTGACTTGTACGGCCGTCTGGCCAAACAGGAGAAGGGGAATTTCTTCCTTTCTCCCTACAGCATCTCTTCGGCCTTGGCCATGACCTGGGCAGGAGCCGCCGGCCGCACCAGCCAGGAGATGGCCCAGGTTCTGCGGTTCGGCAAACCAAGCTCGGGAGTCCACGGCGAGTTCGCGCACATGACCGGCGCGCTCAATTCCCTGGGCAAGTCTGGGGCCGTGAGGCTCGCCATCGCCAACGCGCTGTGGACGCAAAAAGGGATTGCCTTGAAAAGCGCGTTCTTGGACTTGACGCGTAAGAATTACGGCGCTGGTTTGAACGAGCTGGACCTGAAGAACGACTCCGAGGGATCCCGTCAGACGATCAACCGCTGGGTGGAAGACCAGACCGAGCAGAAGATCAAGGATCTGATCCCGCCGGGCGCCTTGGGCGAGGGCCTGGTCCTGACCAATGCGGTCTATTTCAAGGGCTTGTGGGAGAGCCAGTTCAGCAAAGAGGATACGCAGGAAGAGCCGTTCTTCCTAGGAGACGGCCGTCAGATCACTTCTCCACTGATGTATCAGAAGCGGAGCTTCGGCTATTTCGCCACGGCGGACCTGCAGGGCTTGGAGCTGGCCTACCAGGGCGGCGAGTTGTCCATGGTCATCCTCTTGCCCCGAAAGACCGATGGCCTGCCGCAGCTTGAGAGATCCCTGACAACGAAGGCCCTGAACGGTTGGCTTTCGAATTTCGCCAGGCGCGAGGTCATCGCCCGGATCCCGCGTTTCAAGATGACCGCGGCCTTTTCCCTGGCAGACCTGCTCGCGAACATGGGCATGCTGTCCGCTTTCAAGCCCTGCGGCCAGCCTCATCCCTCTTGCGCTGACTTCTCAGGCATGGACGGGCTGCGAGATCTCTTCATCTCCGCGGTCCTTCATAAGGCCTTCGTGGAGGTCAACGAGGAGGGGACCGAGGCGGCCGCTGCCACGGCCGTGGTGATGATGCGGGCCACGGCGGTGATGGCCGAGCCTCTGGTCTTCCGCGCCGACCATCCCTTCCTCTTCCTGATCCGCCACCGCGCCTCGGGCACGATCCTCTTCATGGGGCGCTTGGCGGATCCCTCAGTCCAGTAGCGGAATTTGGCATAATAGCGCCGGTGCGAACGCAAATCATCGGCACGATCGAATCCTGCTTCCGTGAGAAGTTCGCCACCCCGCGCCAGGCTGCCTTTGTCCCCGAGGCGCCCGCCCGCCTCAGGATCCTTCCCGAGTTCCTGCCTCAGCATTCCCTCGACGGCCTGGCAGAGTTCAGCCATGTCTGGCTCCTCTTCCCGTTCCATTTGAACTCGCCGCGGGACTTCGGGCCCAAGGTCCATCCGCCCAGGCTCCAAGGCAAGACCATCGGCGTCTTTGCCTCCCGTTCGCCGCATCGGCCCACGCCCATCGGCCTTTCCTTGGCCAAGCTCGTGCGCATCGAGGGCGACACCCTGCATCTTCAGGGCGTGGACCTGGTCAGCGGCACCCCCATCGTGGACATCAAGCCCTATGTCCCGGCCTCGGACAGGCCGGCGCGATGCCGGGCAGGCTGGACTGGCCGCATCCCCGCGGGCCGGCTCAAGGTCGTCTTTGCGCCATCCGCGCTCAAGGACTTGGAGCGTGTGGTCGAGCCGCGCATCCGGTCCCAGGTCAAGGCGCTGATCTGCCGCACGCTCTCGTATGACCCGCGCAATCCCCGGGACCGCTCGCAGTTCAAGCCCGGCAAGGAACTCGGCTTCTTTTTCCTGTATTACGACATCCATTTCAAGATCAGCGGCAGGCGCGCGGAGATCCTCTGGATCCAAAAAGCCCGCGAGAACGACCGCCGGCGGCCGCCTTTGAAGGAGGCTCTTCTGTGAAGGTCCTCTCTTGGGCTCGGCCGCTCCGACCTGGCCGCCAACATCATCACCGACGCCATCATGAAGGTTATGTAATCTAGGGGGAGAATGTTATGAACGAACGGCTTTCTTTCGAATGGCGCCGCCGCCAGAACTGGATCATCATTGGAGTGCTGTACGCGCTCTTCATGATGTCGCGGTACAACTATTCGGCCATCTCTCCGCTGCTGCTGGCCGCCTTCGGGTGGACCAAGCAGGACCTCTCCATCCTCGAGACGGTCCTGCCGTTCTTCTACGGGCTGTCGGTCATCATCAATGCGGCCCTCGTGGACCGCATCGGCGGCCGCAAGGCCTACCTCATCGGTTCGGCCGGCGTCGTGGCCGCCAACCTGGCCTTCGGCGCCGGCCATTGGCTCATCGGCTCGTTCGCCCCGCGGGAGACGGCCTACATCATGTCGGCGGTCTATGCATTCAACGCCTACTTCCAGTCCTTCGGCGCAATGGCGATCATCCAGATCAACTCCCAGTGGTTCGCCCCCCAGGAGCGCGGCACCTTCAGCGCCATCTTCGGCATTCTGATCCGGATGGGCCTGGTCTTCGCCTTCTCAGGCGTTCCGCTCATTGCGGCGCACACGGCGTGGTACTGGGGCTTCTGGATCCCGGCGATCCTGGTCGCTGTTTTCGCCGGCCTCGACTACTTCTTCGTGACGGACAAGCCGGAGGAAGCCGGCTACCCTGCCGTCATCCCCGACGACAAGGGCGTCCGGGCCAAGCCAGGCGCGTTCGCGCTCATCAAGGGCGTCGTCAGCGATAAGAACGTCCTGATCTTCGCTTTAGCTTCGATCATGATCGGCTTCGTGCGGCGCAGCGTCGTGGATTCCTGGTGGCCGCTCTACCTCAAGGAGGTCATCGGAGTGAGCGGGACCAGCCTCATCGCCCAGGTCATGCCCTGGGGCATCGCGGTCTGCGGCATCCTCGGGGGCTTCGCTTTGGGCCCCATCTCCGACAGGCTCGGCCGCCGCGCACCGGTCATCGGCGCGGGATTTTTGGGCATGGCGGTCAGCCTCGGCATCTTCCGCCTCGTGGGCCCCAAAAGCCTGGGCGGGTGGGAGACGGTCGCCTGCCTGGCGCTGCTGTCGTTCTTCGTCAACGGGGTGCACGGGGTGATCATGGGCGCGGCTTCCATGGACCTCGGCGGCAAGCACGGCTCGGCTTCGGCAGCCGGCATCTTCGACGGGGCGCAATATTTTTTCGCCGCCCCGTTCACCGGCCTGCTCGTAGGCAAGATCACAACGAACTTCGGCTGGGACATCTGGAAGGTCTGGCCCATCCCCTTCGCCCTCGTCGGGGCCGTGCTCATGCTCTTTGTCTGGAACGTAAAGTCGTCCAGGGGCGGCGGTCACTAGTCAATCCTATTTCCCGCGCCCGACTGATCAGGCCGCTTGATCGAGATCGAGGACGCGCCCTAGGCCAACGGGCCTAAGAGCGACTAGGTACAAAGACTACTTTTACCTAGGTCTTTAGGCCCTCCCCCCTCTTCTCAAATCAGGCTATATTTTAATGAGGTTGCCATGAATACGCGCAAGCGAGGGTTTAAGGCGTTTATAGCGGCTTTGCTGGCCGGGGCCCTGTTGTTTGGTTCCCCGGGCCTTGAGGCTTATCAAGCCTTTGCCGCTCAAGTCCATCCTGCCGGAGAGGGTGCCAAAGGCGCCCCGCTTGCCCGGGTCAATTTCAATGTGGGACAGCCGGCGGCTGACGCTGCCGCGTTCCTGGAGCTTTTAGGGCAAAAGCCCGTGGGGCCGCTCCTTGGTTGGGACGGCCTGAAAGAGGTCGAGCCCAAGGCGCCTGCCATGGAAAGGGGCGTTGCTCCGATTTTCGGAAAATCTGCGAGCCAAGTTGTGGGCCAGGTTGTCCAAACTTTCGGCAATCTGCTGGCGAAAACGCGGGGGAAGGGCGGCCAAGTTGTTTCAGCGGACGCGGCGGTGGCCACAGCTTCCCGAGAAGCTTTTGACGGTCTTGGTCATAAAACGGATGATGTGGTTCTGGCGGCTGCGGCGGGTCAAGACCATGCGCCGGGCTTGGCCCGGGCTCCTCCCATCCGGATCTCCAAAGCGGCCGTAGGCATCGGTCTGGGAGTGGCTGTTGCCGCGGCTGCCGTCGGGTGCGGTGGCCACGCTGTTGCTGCGCATGCGGCCGGGTCGTCCTTGATGCCGGTCGTGGATCATGTCGGCCGATGGGCCTATTATGTGGGCAATTTCCTGGGATTCACCTACTCGATCCCGCAGATTTACAGATCTCTGGACAGGAACAATAGGATCCCGACCCCTATCAATAAAGCGCTCATCGGCGTGGCGGCATCCTTTTCCCTGGGTTTTATCAACGCGCCCTTGGCGGGAATGGAAAAGTTTTTCTGGGGCTGGCAGAATATATTCGGCGGCTTCACGATCATGACGCCGTTGCTGATCGAGAAGTTCATGGCACGGCCAGAAAACCGGCTGTCGATGTGGGGCGCCCGCACATGCACAGCCGTTATTGTCGCCTCCACATTGGCACTGAGCCATTTGATCGCGACGTGGACTTTCCTGCTGATCCACGAGTCGAACTCGGAATTCACTAAAAACCTCACCCTGACGATTCAGATCTTGACAGGGCTTGGCTACATGTGGATGTTCTTGTCCCGCAATAACAAGGAGAAAACATCCAAGCCCGAAACCTTTGACAGCCTTGTCAGTCTGCAGTTCCTGGTTTCATCGTTCGCGTTCATGATCTGGGCGTCACAAGAAGCCATGGACACAACGCATATGATGTTGACATCACAACTCGATCCCCAATCGCGCTCCAAGGCCTTGAAAGAACTTGGAAAGTGGCTCATTTACGTTGTGCAGAATTTGGGCTATTGCGTGGTGACCCTGAAGACTTTTCGGCTTAGCCGCAAGCATGAAAAGAAAACCTAATCCCCCAGGATCGCGATGATTTTGGAAGGCGCCCTCGCGCCTTTGATGATGTGAAGCCGCTTGGGCTCGATCCCTAACTTCTGCGCGAGCAATCTTAAGACCGCGGCATTGGCTTTGCCCTGCTCAGCCTCGGCGCGCACCCAGGCTTCATAGGCCGTCGGAGACTTTTCCTCCAGGCGCTCCTCACGCGCGCCGGCATGGACTTTCACGCACAGGAGTTTTTCCACGGCTATCGCAAGGCCCAGGCCAGGCAGAAAAGCCCCGCGAGCACGCGGTAGACGACGAAGACGCCTGTTCCTCTGTCCTTGAGATAGGCGAGCAAAAACCGGATCGCGGCCAGGCCCACCAGCGTCGTGACCGCGATCCCCAGCCAGAAGGGCCCCGTGGCGGCCGCAGGGCCTAAATGACGCAGCTTGAGCATGCCGGCCGCGACCACGATGGGCACGCTGAGCAGGAAGGAGAATCGCGCGGCCTCCTCGCGCCGCAGTCCCAGGAAGAGCCCGACGGTGAGCGTGATCCCGGAGCGCGAGACTCCCGGGATCACAGCCAAGGCTTGGCCCAGGCCGATCAAGAGCATGGAGCGAAGATCCAATGCACCGATGGACCTGTTTCTTTTGCCGAGTTTGTCGCTCAGGCCCAGCAGCAGTCCGAAGGCGATCAGGATGCAGGCGATGAGGGCGGGGGAGATGTCTTCCGCGCGCTTTTCAAGGAGCAGGCCGGCGATCCCTCCGGGGATGGTGGCGAGGATGAGCCCCCAGAAAAGATCCTTTTGAGAGGAGGCTTGTCGGGAGAATCCCGCCCGGAGGAGCCCGGTCCAATCCTTCCAGAAATAGGCGCACACCGCGGCCATGGTGCCCCAATGCAGGGCCACGTCATAGGCCTTGCCCTGGTAGGTCCAGCCGAGCAGCCACGGGACCAGGACCAGGTGCGCGGAGCTGGAGATGGGCAGGAATTCTCCCAAGCCTTGGAGAAGGCCGAGGATCGCGGCGCTGGCGAAGGTCATGGCGAGTCTCCCTGATGCTTGGCAAAGAGTTTGACGCCCAAGAGGCTGACGATGAGGATGAAGAGAGCGATGAGGCCGCCCAGAATCATCAAGCCTCTCGTCCGCTGACTTTTAAGTGGTGATTTTTTTTGGATAGGCTGCGGCGAATCGCCCGGCATGAGGAAGGGCTCCTGTCCGGCGGCGGCTTTTTGCGCCGCGGTCTGGAGGGGCTCGAAGCTGGGATCGAGGGCAGAGGCCGTGGCCAGCGCCTTGAGCATGCCTTCGCGCTCGCCTGAGCTTCCCAGGGCGAAGGCCTTGAGCGCGTAGAGGACCGGATCCGTGGTGTCGACAGCCAGGGCCTGGTCGCAGGTTTGCAGGGCCGCTTTCCAATCCTTGGCTTTGTTGAGGCAGAAGATCTTGTTCTTGAGCAGGTCGATGTCGTTGGGAAAGGACCGCAGGCCGGTCTCAACGACATAAAGGACTTCCGTGTAGTTGCGCAGACGGCGGTCCGCCTCGGCGAGGGCGTCGTAGGCCCGGCGGTTGAGAGGCTGCAGTTCGATGGCTCGCCGAGCCGCCTCGGCCGCCTCAGCCGGCTTGTTCTGCGCCAGGAAGGACTGCGCTTCCTGGAGTTTATCGTAGGAGCTCGGGCCCTCCACCAGACCGGGGCCGGTCGGGCCGGCGCCGATGACTTCGGAGGGCAGAGCCTCGCCGGCCGCAGGAGGCGTTTCTGTCTTCAGTTGTCTGGACGGGAGTTTTTTGTACGACCTTTTAGAGATGGGCTTCTCGCCGCAGGTCAGGCGCGAGAGACCCAGGGCTTTTGCGTCCGAGGGATCCTTCTGGAGGGCGGCCGTGGCGTCGGCGCAGGCCGCCTCTTTGTCTCCGGCTGCGAATTCCTGGGCTGCCCGCGCGGTCAGGGAGGGATCCGCGGCCCAGGCGCGCGTCAGGCAGACCGCGGCGACGATCCGCGCTGCGGCGAGCATGCTAGAAGCCGCCCATCCCTCCGAATCCTCCGCCGCCCATGCCGCAGGTGCCGGCCGACGGGCAGGCGTCGTTGCCGCAGGGAGGGGAGCCCATGTCGTCGGAGAAGTCCCCGCCGGTCCCCTTGGCTGAGATCGAGGGGATGCGTTGGGAGACCTTGACCACCTTGCCCAGCTTCTTGTCGTAGACGTAGGTGCCGGTGGAGTCCTCTTGCGGCGGCGTCTTTGTTTTCTTGTCCATAAAGCCTCCAGAACGTATGATGGAAATTATAAACAATTACCCCTTGAAATTTTCGGGATATGGGGTTATGCTTAAGCGCGGAGCGACTTTTATGAGAATCTTGAGATTCAGCCTTCTCTGGGCTCTGGCGTTTGTGGCCGTCGGGCCGTGCGTTCTGGACGCGGATGCCCAGGTCCGTCTGGAGGCGAAGGCAGTCACTGGCTGGCCGGTGGTGGCGCAGAGGTTCGGCGCGGCCTTGGCCGCCCAATTGCGGGTGCCGATGCTGCCTTCCAACTTCGCCGAGGTCATGGAGAGGGTCTCCATCGAGACCAAGCTGTCCCCTGAGGCGATGGAGGGCCGGCTGACCGCCAAGCAAGTCCGCCAGATGCAAAAAGAAGTCGGAGCCTATGCTTCTCGATTGATCGGAAGGATCGATCGGTCGCCGCAAGACGCTCAATTGGCGCAGGAAGTCCTGGCTCTCCACCAGGCTGACTGCCTGGTGCCCAAGGAGCTGCGGCCCAAGGTCGGCCTCTACGCGGCCCAAGCGGCGAAACTCCCCGAGCAGATCGCGGCCGCGGGCAAGATCTGGAAAAAAGACGAGGCAGCGCCTATTGCGGGGTCAGACGGGAAGAAATCATCCTCGGCGAAGCTGCATTCCAAAAAGGATTCCATCGCGAGCAGCCCGGAGTTCAAGGAATGGCTGCAGGAGCACTCCCAGGATCCCGATGCTGCGCTGGCCGCGCGGCTGGCGGCCAAGATGACCTGGGAGGATGTGGACGGGATGTCAAGGGGGGGCGGCGTCTCGCCGCAGCTGCAGGAGGATTTCGCCAGCAGCGGAGGTCTGCGCGCCTGGGAGGGATTGGAGCGGGCCGTTCAGGATCTCACGGGAGAGCACTATCACCTGATCAACAAAGGCATTGTTGGCCAGCCTCTCTGGCATCTGGCCGGGCAACAGCTGGACGCCGGGCACTTGGCACTGTCCGATGCGGTCCGCCAGAGCGTCGCTCAAAGGATCGCGGAAGTCTCCCAGGGGCTGATCAAGCCGAGGGCGGATCGGGTGGGCCAGGAAGCGGTTTTAAGGAACATCAAAGGCAGGAATCCCGAGGCCTGGGTGAGCGTGCATGCGTCCGGGCAAGACTTATGGTTCCGCTTCTCCGATGGACAGTATGATGTGATCCCTCCGTCGAAGCTCGTGGCGCCGCAATGATATACGAGGTTATCACGGATTGTGATAACCTCCTCTGGTCTTAAAGAGAACCTTCGCTGAGATCGAAAAGACGCAGGAGAGCCCGGGCGGGTTTTCCCAGAAGGATCGGCAGGGCCAGGGCGGCCATCAAGTCAGCGGCGGCCGCGGCTGTCATGGGCAGGTTGCCCAGTTCCGCCTCGATGCCGCGCTCGATGGTCTTGTCCGTGTAGATTTTCTCCATCATGCACGCATCGGGCAGGCAGACGGCGACCCGGCCGCAGAGTCCCGCGATGGCGCCGTGGATCAGAGGGACCCGGGCGGCCGCGCAGCGGCGTGAGAGCTCCAGGCGCGGCGGGATGCGGTCTAGGCAGTCGAAGACCAGATCACAGTCTTTGAAGAATGCCTCTCCCAGGGACTCGAAGCGGGCGACGTGGGGGGAGAACTCCACGGCCGGATTGATGCGGGCCACGCGTTCTTGGGCGACCTCGGCTTTCTTCCTGCCGATGTTGTCCATGTCCGAGAAGACCTGGCGGTTGAGGTTGGTCTCGTCGAAGACGTCGCCGTCGATGCCCGCGATGCGGCCCACGCCCAGGCGCGCGAGCATCTCGACAAGATGGCCCCCCAGGCCTCCCAGGCCCACGACGACCACGCGGCGCTCCAAGAGGCGGGCCTGCCCGTCTTTGCCCAGGGAGCCGATGTTGCGTTCGTAGCGCTTGGGTACGCTGCCGCGCCGGAGGGCTTGGATCTCCGCTTCCCGTAAGGAGAGGCTCATGCAAAAGAAATGTTATCATAAGAGAATCCCAACGATGAAGAAAATCCTCATTAAGAACGCTTTGAGGGTCGCGCGCATGGACGACGCCCGCGAGGAGATCTCGTCCGGCGACGTGCTCGTCGAGGGGCCGGAGATCAAACAGGTCGGCCGAGGACTGAAGGTCAAAGCCGACCGGGTCATCGACGCGACCGGCTGCGTGGTCATCCCCGGCCTCGTCAATACCCACCACCACCTCTATCAGACCCTGACGCGCAATCTCCCCGCGGTCCAGGACAAGAAGCTCTTCGACTGGCTCCTCTATCTCTACGAAGTCTGGCGGCATGTCACTCCCGAGGGAGTCTTTGTGAGCGCGCAGGTCGGCCTGGGCGAGCTGCTTTTGACCGGCTGCACCACGAGCTCGGACCACTTCTATCTTTTCCCAGGCGGCAAGAGCGCGGACTTGATCGATCGCGAGATCGAGGCCGCGCGCGCGATCGGGATGCGCTTTCATGCCTGCCGCGGCTCCATGTCGCGCGGCCGGTCCAAGGGCGGGCTGCCTCCCGACGACGTGGTGCAGACCGAAGACGAGATCCTGAAGGATTCGGAGCGCCTGGTCCAGAAGTATCACGACCCCAAGCCCTTGGCCATGACGCGCGTGGCCCTGGCGCCCTGCTCGCCCTTCTCGGTCACGACCGAGCTGCTCAAGCTCTCCGCCCAGATGGCCAAGAAATGGGGCGTGCGCCTGCACACGCACCTGGCCGAGACCATCGACGAGGAGACCTTCTGTCTTCAACAGCACAAGATGAGGCCCCTGGCCTACATGGAGTCCGTGGGCTGGCTCGAAGGCGGTCGGTCGTGGTTCGCCCATGGCGTGCACATGGATCAGTCGGAAGCCAAGCTCATGGGCAAGACGCGCACGGGCGTGGCCCATTGCCCCAGTTCCAATCTGCGTCTGGGCTCGGGCATCGCTCCGGTGCGGATGTACCTCGACCATCAAGTCCCTGTCGGCCTGGGAGTGGACGGTTCGTCTTCCAATGATGCGTCAGCCATGATGGCCGAGGTGCGCCAGGCCATGCTGGTCAGCCGGGTCAAGGCCGGCGTCGCTTCCATGCCGGCGCGCGATGCTCTGTGGATCGCCACGCGCGGTGGAGCAGAGGTGTTGGGCCGCGACGACATCGGCGAGCTCTCGCCGGGCAAGGCGGCCGACATCGCCATCTTCGACGTGAGCGGACTGGATTTCGCGGGCTCGCTGTCCGATCCCGTGGCAGCCCTGGTCTTTTGCGGGGCCAGCCATAAGGCCAAGCATGTGCTGGTCCATGGCGAGCTGGTCGTGGAGGACGGCAAGCTCGTCAAGGTCGACGAGCGGGCTTTGGCGAGCCGGGCGAACAAGCTGTCCCAAGAAATGCTGGAGAAGATCTGATGGCCCAGGTCCTGGTCAAGCTCTACACCACCCTGCGCCTGCGCCTGGGCAAGGCCCAGGTGTGGGTGGAGGCCCGGACCGCGGCTGATGCGGTCAAGCGCATCGCCGAGCAAGGGGGCCCAGAGACCGCGAAGGCTCTCTACGGCGACGGCCAAGTCGTGCGCAACGAGTTCCTGCTGGCCCTTGACTCGGACATCCTCGACCGCCAGGCCTTGGACCAGGTCGCGATCAAGGAAGGCAGCGTCCTGCACATCTTTCCGCCCATCTCCGGAGGCTGAATGAAGAACAACATCCGACAGTTCTGTTTTCCAACGAGTGTGGCCGAGGCCGCCCGTCTTTTGTCGCGCGCCAAGGGAAAGGTCCTGGTCGTGGCCGGCGGCACGCGGCTGACCCGGAACATCTCTCCCCAGGTCGAGATCGTGGCGGACATCTCCGACGTTCCCTTGAAGCACATCAAGGCTGACAAGAAATGGCTCAAGATCGGCGCTTTGTGCACGTTTGACGAGATGGAGAAATCGCCGCTTCTCGCAAAATGGGCGTGCGGCGTGATCGCCCAGACCGCGGCTTTTGTCAGCAATGCTCCGGCCCGCCACATGGGGACCGTGGGCGGCAATGTGGTGCGGCCCCATCCCCTCAATAATCTGCCGGCGGTCTTTCTGGCCCTGGATGCGGTCGCGGTCGCTACGGACGGCCGTAAAGAGAAGAGCTTCCCCTTTGCTGAGATCCTCAAGCCGGAGGTCATGCGCGAATTCGGGAGCAAGTATCTTCTGACCGAGATCCGCGTGCCGGCGGTGACCAAGTCTTGGTCCGCGGCGACCGACCGGTTGGCGGCCACGAAGACCGACTGGGAGGCCTGGGCCAACTGTGTGGTGGTCGGGGCGAAGAAAGATGGCCGATGTCTGGATGTCCGGATCGTTTTAGGAGCGGTTCTGCCCCGGGCCACGCGCATGGCTGAAGCCGAAGCCTGTTTGCTTGGCCAGCCTTGCGACGAATCAGCGGCCTGGGCAGCCGGTTTCGCGGTCACAGCCGAGCTTCAGCGTCTGACCAATGCTTCCGAGGCCAAGGCCTATGCCTGCGAAGTCGCCGGGGTGTTGGCGCGGCGGGTGGTGATCGCCGCTTTCCAGGATTAGGAGATCTTATGGCCAAGAAAGGGCGCGGGGTCCTCAAGGTCGTGGATGGCCAGCTGGATATCGTCATCCAGATCAACGGCAAGGACGTTTCTCTGCGGGTGGGGGCGGGAGACAATCTCCTCGACACTCTGCGGGCCCAGGGCTTCAAGGGCGTCAAGAAGGGCTGCGACAACGGCGACTGCGGCACGTGTCTTATCCTCCTGGATGGAAAGCCCTCTCTCGCCTGCCTTCTCTTCGCGGCCCAGGCGCATGGCCGCAAGGTCCTGACCATCGAGGGCCTGGGGAGCACGGACAAGCCCCATCCCATCCAGACGGCCTTTGTCGAGGCGGGCGCCGTGCAGTGCGGCTTCTGCATCCCGGGCATGGTGCTGGCGGCCAAAGCGCTTTTAGACGAGAACCCTGACCCGGATGAGCCGGCCGTGCGCCGCGCCTTGGACGGGAACCTCTGCCGCTGCACGGGCTATGTCAAGCAGGTGGAGGGCGTTCTTTTGGCTGCGCGAAAACTTCGGGCAGGATCAGAATGAAGAAGGAAAAGATGTCCGCCGTTCAAAAACTGGCCGAGCGTATTTTTAGAGCGAAGAGATGCCGTCGTGTAATGTTGGACAAATTGCCTGTCGAAGAGAGAACCGCAATCATTGCTAGGATGTGGAAAGTGCAAAATGAAATACTGCGCTCCCAGGGCCGGGAGGAGCGTCCTCTCGGAGTCATTAAATAAATTAAGGAATGGTTTGATTATTCAGCGTCCAGCTGTGGGCGCCCACAGTATGTCAAAAAAACCAGCAACTGTGTCCGGACACAGTCATTTCATGCGAAAGGATGAATGAGTATGGGAAATATAGCGGAGAAGAGGGATTTCACGGTCGTCAATCATCGCGTGGACAAGATCGACTCCCTGGCCTTGGCCTGCGGAACCGCGCAGTTCACCGATGACGTGGACATCCGCGGGCTTTTGACCGGCCGGCTTCTCTACAGTCCCCACGCCCACGCCCGCATCAAGAAGATCGATACCCGCGAAGCAAAAAAAGTCCCTGGCGTGTTGGCGGTCCTCACGCATGAGGACTTGCCGCGCGTGCGCTGCACGACCGCGGGGCAGGGCTATCCCGAGCCCTCGCCTTACGACACCCTGACGCTGAGCGAGAAGGCGCGCTACGTGGGCGACCGCATCGCGGCTGTCGCGGCCGAGACGCCTCAGGCCGCGGAGGAAGCTCTTTCCAAGATCAAGGTGGACTACGAAGTCCTTCCCCCGGTTTTCGATACGATGGAGGCGCTGAAGGATGGCGCACCCGTCATCCATGACGAGACGGATTCCAAGAACATCCCGGACGCGCCGCACAACATCTGCGCCAAGTTCGATTTCGAGGTGAAGGCCTCCGAGTGGTTCTCCGAGGCGGACGTGGTGGTGGACCAGTGGTACAAGACGCAATGGGCCCAGCACTGCGCCTTGGAGCCGCACATCGCGATCACCTATCTCGACGGCGACGGCCGGTTGGTCATCCGCACTTCGACCCAGGTCCCCTTCCACTGCCGGCGCATCACGGCGCGGGTCCTGCAGATACCGCTTAAATCCATCCGAGTCATCAAGCCGCGCATCGGCGGAGGATTCGGTTCCAAGCAGGAGGTGCTCCTTGAGCCCATCTGCGCCGCTTTGACCCTGGCCACGCGCCGGCCGGTCAAGATCGAGTTCACCCGCAAGGAGACCTTCGTCTCCTCGCGCACGCGCCATCCCTTCGTCGTGCATCTTAAGACCGGCGCCAAGAAGGACGGCACGCTCACGGACGCGCACATGGAAGTCTACTGCGACAACGGGGCCTACGGCGCGCATTCTTTGACCGTCATGATGTGCTCGGGCTCGCACACCCTGCCCATGTACCAGGCCAAGAACAGCCGCTTCGTCGGCCGCTCGGTCTACACGAACCTTCCCGTCGGCGGCGCCTACCGCGGCTTCGGCGCGACCCAGGGCTTCTTCGCCTGGGAGAGCCAGATGGACATGATGGCTGAGAAGATCGGGATGGATCCCTTGGAGTTCCGGCAGAAGAACTACATCCGCTCGGGCGAGGGCTCGCCGGTGTTCAAGGCCATGGGAGAGGGCCGCGAGGGCATCGAGCAGAAGATCGGCTCCTGCGGCATGGATGAGTGCATCAAGCAGGGGTTGGCCGCTTTCAAGTGGCAGGAACGCAAAAAGCTCAACAAGAAACAGACCGGCCCCAAGCGCCGGGGTCTGGGCATGGCCTGCCTCATGCAGGGCTCGGGCATCCCCGAGGTGGACATGGCCGCGGCCTCGCTGAAGATGAACGAGGACGGATCCTTCAATCTCTTGATGGGAGCCACCGACCTGGGGACCGGCTCGGACACGGTGCTGGCCCAGATCGCGGCCGAGGTCCTGGGCATCACGGTCGCGGACATCATTGTTCTTTCCTCGGACACGGACTTGACCCCCTTCGACGTGGGCGCCTACGCCTCTTCGACCACCTTCATCTCAGGCAACGCGGTCAAGAAGGCGGCGCTGCACGCGCGCGAACAGATCGTGAAGGTCGCCTCCAAGATCCTGGATGAGAAGCCCGAGGATCTCGATCTTGTCGGCGGCCGGGTCGTGGGAAAGTCCGGCCGGTCGTGTTCCCTCTCCGAGGTGGCCAACACGGCCTTCTACTATCACGACCAGCACCAGATCATGGGGGTCGCCTCGCACATCGCGCAGAGCTCGCCTCCTCCCTTTGCCGCGCACTTCACGGAGGTGGAGGTGGATACGGAGACCGGCCAGGTGAAGGTCGTGGACTACGTCGCTACGGTTGACTGCGGCACGGCGATCAATCCGACCCTCGCGGAGGGGCAGAACGACGGCGCGGTCTTGAACGGCATCTCCTACGCCCTGACCGAGGAGATGCTCTTCTCGTCTTCCGGGGCCATGCAGAACGCGTCTTTTAGAAGCTACAAGATCTACGCGACTTCTGACGCGCCGCCTTTTAAGACCATCCTGATCCCGACCTATGAGGCGGACGGTCCCTTCGGCGCGAAATCAGTCTCGGAGATCGGCATCAACGGTCCCCAGCCGGCCATTGCCAACGCCATCTATGACGCTGTGGGTATCCGCCTGACCGAGCCGCCTTTCGCGCCGGAGAAGGTCTTGAAGGCACTCAAAGCGGCGCGTTTAGATTGATTGCAAGATATTAAACAGTTGTGGTTAAAACAGAGCTGTCTTTTATACAGTTTTGTCTAAAAATATGGTATCATAGGTTCAGATGAACACAGGGCCTTGGTTTGATCGCACAGCATTATCCTACCTTGAACATTGGCTCGTATCCCGCCCGAGAAAACCACTCATCATCCGGGGTGCACGACAGGTCGGCAAATCCACGCTGGTGCATGCCTTCGCCAAACACCAGAACCTCACGCTCAACGAAATCAATCTGGAAAAACATCCAGAGCTGGATCGGAGTTTCCGGACTTTGGATGTTCGGCAGATTGTCCGTGAATTCGAGTCCATCCTGAACCATAATCCAGCCGCTCCAGGATCGCTTCTTTTCCTGGATGAAATCCAGGCGGTGCCTAGCGTCCTGCCCGCATTGCGTTATTTTTTCGAGGAACTGCCCGAACTGCCCATCATCGCGGCCGGCTCCCTGCTGGACTTTGCTTTGAGCGATAAAAAATTCTCGATGCCGGTCGGGAGGATCGAGTACCGCTATCTTCATCCCCTGACTTTCGAGGAATTCCTCGCCGCCATCGGGAAGGAACCCTTGCGGCGCTATCTGCGCGAGTATGACTTGAGAGATGATGGGACGCGGATGCCGGATGCGGCCCATCTGGAATTGCTGCAAGCCCAAAGGCTCTACCTTTTTATCGGCGGCATGCCGGAAGCGGTGGCCGCCTATGTTAAAAATGGGCAGATCGCCGACGCGGTCCAGGCGCAGCGGTCTATCCTCGATACTTATAGAGACGACTTTTCCAAATACGCGACCAAAAAGGAACTGCAGCGGCTTCAGCTCATTTTCGACCGGCTACCCACCGCCATCGGCGCCAAGGTCAAATACTCGAATATTTCCCGCGAAGAGTCATCGCGGGAGATCAAGGCGGCCCTGGAGCTCCTGGCCAAAGCGAGGATCATCTCTAAAATCCACCACAGTTCGTGCTCGGCCGTGCCTCTCGCCGCTCAGGCGGATTTCGACGTCTATAAGGTCATTTTTTTGGATGTCGGACTGATGAACCGGCTGCTCGGCCTGGATTGGCGGACGATCTCCGAACCGGAGGAGAGGCGGCTGATCAACGAGGGACCTCTGGCAGAACAGTTCGTCGGCCAACAGCTGTTGGACGCGTACAGCCATGATGGCGCCGAAGATACGCGCCTGTTTTATTGGCTGCGAGAAGCCAAGAGTTCCAATGCCGAGGTCGACTATGTGGTCTCGTGCGGTGATTTGATAGCCCCGGTCGAAGTCAAAGCGGGAAAAGCGGGATCGCTGAAATCGCTGCATCAGTTCGTTTCGGAAAAAAGATGTCCTTTCGCGGTGCGGTTCGATCTGAATCCTGCATCGCTACAGACTATTGAAACGACCGTTTCGTGCGCCGACGGGAAACAAAAAGTCGCCTACAAATTGCTTTCACTGCCGTTGTATATGGCCGGCCAGCTTCCACGATTGGTGAACGAGTTGAGAGCCCCCAAATAGTGTCCAACTGCGGCTCGGTCAGGCGCACGCCCGACCGAGCCGCCCTTCACGCCAGAGAGGGTCCTGAAGGCGATCAAAGCGAATGGTTGATCAATCGTTGCTAAAAGGGTCTACGTGTTTGTCGACAGGCTGAGGAGCGTTGAGTTTGGCGATTTCGGCCTTGACTGCGTCCAGCTGTTGCTGAAGCTGCGCAAGCGCTGAGGTTTTTTCATCGATCGAGGAGACGATCTTTTTGGCGTGAGCTTGTAAGTCTATGTCTTCCTGGTGGAGGGACTCGCCCTGATCTAGATCGTCGACGAGAGAACGCTGGATGCGTGTGCCCAGGTGTAAAGGATTCTTCGAGGCTTCCTTGGTGCGCAATTGCGTGAGAGCGAAATCCTTGGACATACCCGCGCGCCCTTCATAGTGCCTCATCAGAGACATCACATCGACAAATTCAATCTGGGCCGTGTTGAGTTCGTTGATCAGGGTGAGTTTTTGATCCATAAGCCCGAGCGCCTGTTGGTTCAGCGCCGCAAGCTGGCTGCCTGGAGTCGGGTTCACCGGCATTTTCCCTCCAGGAACAGCTTGGATTGCCCATGCGCCCGAAGACGCTAGGCAAAGAAGAGTGATTCCGATCAGGGTTTTTATCTGGTTCATGTTTTAGATTCCTCATTGTCCCGGTCCATCGATTCTTGGCTGGGACTGTTGATATTCTAACACGGATTGGAGCAATGGAAAGAGGCCTTTGGTCCTAGGCGGGATGCGGCAATGGACCCAGTCGCGGGTGGGCCGAAAGGCCTATGCCGGAAGATGCTGGCAACAGCTTGCCCATCTGAAGTGTCATCAGGATATTTCCGTTTCAAGATGCTGAACTATCGCCGGCGACAGTTTTTCAAATTTTCTGACCAACTGTGGGCGCCAACAGTTGGTCAGGCCGCTCAACTTGCCGCTCGGCAAGTTTGTGGACAAGTCGCCTGGGTGCAGGTTGGAACTTCAGATGAGCGAGCTGTTACAGGTTTTGAAGGCGATCAAGGAGTGCTCTACTTCGGCGAATTGAGCTTGGCGATCTCGGCTTGGACGTCCGCAAGCTGTTGCTCGAGTTCTGCGAGGGCTTTTGATTCTTCTTTGAAACTTTTGAAGCTGGTTGCGACTTGCTGCTGGGCATGATAAAGGGGGACTTTGCCCGGGCTAATCAAATCGAACCATTTTTTAGTCAACCCTAAGGGATTATCCTTCGCCCCCCAGTCCCATTTGTGCCAGTTCAATACATCCTCAAGCCGTTCTACAGGAGGAACGGTATAGCCAGAATCCCTTATCGTAGTCAGCGCAACTGTCAATTCGCGTTTAGTGTCAGCGATGGACATGGCCAAGGAGACTTTTTGGCCAAAAAGATAGGATCCGCGCGCGTAGAGTGCAGCGAGCGGGCTTCCCGGGGCAGGGCTTACAGGCATTTGTGGCGACCCTACTCGGGGGATACCGTTGGCCCATGCGCCCAAAGATGCGAGGCACAGAAGACCGACTCCGACTAACATTCCTAGTTTGCTCATTGTGTGTTTTCTCCTTAAGGTGCTGATAGTTTAGCCGGATTGCCAAATCCGACAGGGGTCTTTGGTCCTAGGCAGGCTGCGGCAATGGACCCAGTCGCGGATGGGTCGAAGGACCTATTCCCCGATATCCTCGTTCCAAAGCTCGGGGCGGCGGCGGATGAAGTCCGCCATCAAGTCCTTGCACTCCTGAAGGTCCAGATTGACGAGCTTCACGCGCCGGCGAGAATAGCGTTCCGGCCCCTTGAAGGTCTTGTTCTCGCCGATGACCACGCGCGGGATCTTATAAAGGAGGATCGCGCCCGTGCACATGTCGCAGGGCGAAAGGGTCGAGTAGATCGTGCAGTGTCTGTAGTCCTTGAGCTTCAAGCGTCCGGCGTTCTCCAGGCAGTCCATCTCCGCGTGGAGGATGGCTGATCTCTTCTGCGCCCGGCGGTTGTGGCCGCGGCCGATGATGCGGCCGTCCTTGACTAGCACCGCGCCGATGGGGATGCCGCCTTCTTTGAGGCCCTGGCGGGCTTCTTGGATCGCGGCTTTCATGAATCGGAGGTCTTGGAGCATGGCGGCATGATAGCAAAATCCGCTAAAATACCCCCATGGAACATCGAATACCGACCGTTTATAAGATTTTGGGCTCCATCGCCCTCATCATCATCGCCGGCATCACGGCAGGCACCATCGCCCTGCGGATCTGGTTTCCGCCGGCCAAGATCCGCAGCCTCATCGTGGAGCAGGCTTCCCAGCGTCTCCATCGTGAGGTCAGGCTCAAGCATGTGAGCTTGGGCGTCGCGCGGGGCCTGGTCGTGGAGGGCCTGGAGGTCTCGGAGAAGCCGGATTTCAACGCCGGCGTGTTCGCGAGCATGCAATCCCTGCGCCTGCGCATCCTTTGGCTGCCGCTTTTGCGCCGCAAGGTCGTCATCGACGAGATCGTAGTCGCTGGGCCGAGGATCTCCCTGGTCCAGCTCAAGCCCGGATTCTTCAATTTCTCGGATCTCATGACCGCGTCCGACAAGCCCGCGCCGGCGGCTTCTTCTCCGGGGATGAGCCTGCCCTTCGATCTTCAGGCCGGCAAGATCCTGCTGGACAACGGCCAGATCGCGTATGAGGATCGCGCGGCTGGCGCGAAGTGGCGCGTCACGCAGGTGCGGGCCCTGATCACTCAGCTGAGCCTTATGCGGCCCTTTGCCCTGGAAGCTGGACTCCAAGTCGAACAGCTGACCCCGGGCACGCTCAAGGCCAAGGCGGATCTGGCCGCTCAGGTGGATCTCTCCGGCATGGCTTCCGGGGAATTCTCCGTTGACATCAAGAAATTCGCGGCCAATCTCGCTGGCCTGGCCGTGAAACTTTCCGGTCCCGTGCGCTTGGACAAGGATCGCCTCGATGTTCCGGAGCTCAAGGGTCAGTTGGGGAACGGGACCCTGGCCCTGAAAGCCTCGATCGTGGATTTCACGCGCTCGCCGCAGGCTCGTCTGGATGCGACCCTGAGCTCCCTGGATCTGGCCCAGCTCATGGCTGTCCAGGCCGCTCTGGGTCCGGCTCCGGCGCCAGCCAAGACGCAGAAGTCCCGCGGCCAGACGGCCCAGGCAGCCGCTGCCGCCGTGCCCATGAAGGCGAGCGGCCAAGTCTCCATCGGCAAGATCCGTTATCACGGGACAGCGGTGGAGAATCTGACGCTCTCCTGGGATTTGAAGGGCCTGACCCCGGACCTGCGCGGGCTGTCCGGCAGGGTCCAGCTGGCTTCGGGACCGGGGGTCTTCGTGCCGGAACAGAAATCAGGGGGGGTTTCCGGGATCTTCAGCTCCATGCTGGCGCCGCTGGCCCGGCTCAGGCTGGTGCCCTCCTTGGATTCTCTGCTTTTCAAAACGATCACGGGCAATATTCTCGTGGCGCATGGCTTGGCGACCATCAAGGATTTTCACATCGACGGCAACGCGCTCGATCTCCGCACGGCGGGGACCGTCGACTTGCCCGCGCAGAAGCTCCATCTGCATGCCACGCTCACTATTGCCCGGGCCGCGCCCATCGGCGCCGATATCAGCGGGACCTTCGACGACCCCAAGGTCCATTTGGACGTGAGCCAAGCCGTGACCAAGTCTTTGAATCAGCTCGCGGCGCCGGCGGCCGAGATTTTGAAGGGGTTGTTTAAGTAGGTGTCAGGCTTTCTCGTATTTTCCGTATTTTGTCTTGTCGTCCAGTGGGCCGAATCTTTCCTCGAACTTGCGCACATTGTCGGCCAGGGCCGCCAAAAAGCGCTTGGTGTGCAGGGGGCTTGAGATGACGCGCGCGCGCAGCCGCGCCTTGGGCGCATGGGGCTGGACAAAGAGGAAATCGAGGATGAATTCAGTGTCCGTGTGCGTGACTCCGGCAAGGTTGGCGTACACGCCCTGAGCCGTCGCTTCGTCGGTGTCGACCTGGAGCTGGACCTGCGGCGCTGGATCCGTCGGTTGTTGTGGCACGGTCTTCACCTCCGTGGTCTTTCCCCACTTGGTGTACTGGTGCTTGCCTTTGGCGTATTTAGTCGGTTCCATGGGGGTGTCAGGCTTTCTCGTATTTTCCGTATTTTATCTTAATTTATGTTAAATTAGACCCCAGGTTCGAGCATGATCTTCTGTTTCATCGTTCTTTGCGTTGCGGTTCTTTTGTGGGCGTTCTCGCGCATCGCAGCTATCGGAGCTGGGTACAAGGCCAAGGTCCTCTGCTCGGCGCTTTTTGTTTCCAAGCGCAGCTTGGAGTCCGCGTTGCAGGATGTTTCTTGCGACAGCTACCGCTTCTTGAAGCTGCTGCGCGTGGATGTTGACGAGCCGCATGGACGGGTCACAGCTTCTTTTCTCGGGTTCTGTGCCAAGACCGCCGTCCATCGGTCGGGTCTCGGCGCGACGCTCGTCATTGGGGATCCTCCCGCGGGACTCAAGCCGCACATACTGCCTCCCTTGAAGCTGGCCGGCGACCGGCCCTGGCCCGAGGGAGAGCCTCAAGAAACTGTCCGTGCCGTTCCTGAGCGGGTGGCCCGGATCTTGGATGGCGTCTTTCCCGAGCCCAATTGCCGTCGGCTTCGGCGCACGCGGGCCGTGGTCGTGGTCCAGGACGGCCGTCTCGTGGCGGAGCGCTACGCCCCGGGATTTGGCCCGCACATGCCCTTGCCGGGCTGGTCCATGACCAAGAGCGTCTTGCACGCCTTGGTCGGCATTCTGGTCGGAGAGGGCCGGCTGAGCCTTCAGGCTCGTGGACTCCTTCCTGAGTGGAGCGACGCGCGCAGGGATATCTCCCTGGATGATCTTCTGCGCATGCGCAGCGGGCTGAAGTTCTCCGAGGTGTACGGTAATCCCCTCTCGGATGTGACGCGCATGCTTTTCGACAATGCGGACGCAGGCGCCTTTGCCGCGGATAAGAAGTTGGTGGCCGTGCCCGGGGTTCGCTGGGCTTACTCGAGCGGGACCTCAAACATCATCGCGCGCATCGTGCGCAGGGCGACCGGCTTGGGAGCGGAGCAGTTCCTTGAGTGGCCCAGGCGCGCTCTCTTTGAGCCCCTGGGCATGGCGAGCGCCGTGATGGAGCCGGACGCTTCAGGAAACCTTGTGCCGTCCTCTTTCATGCTGGCCACGGCTCGGGACTGGGCGCGTTTTGGCCTGCTCTATGCCCAGGACGGCGTCTGGGCCGGCCGGCGCATCCTCCCTGAAGGATGGGTCACTTCCGGCCGCACGCATGCGCCGCAGTCGCATGCTCGTTATTATGGCGCCCACTGGTGGCTCAAGCTATCCAAGGAATTCGGCGGCCATACCCCGGCGGCCGCACACTTGCCGACCGACGCCTTCTTCGCCCTCGGCCACGAGGGACAGGTCGTGGCTGTCATCCCTTCGCGCAGGCTGGTCGTCGTGCGCTTGGGGCTCTCTATCTACGAGGACGCCTGGAACGAGGCCGCTTTCTTGGCGGAGCTTCTAGACGTTCTGGCGTGAAGACTTTTACCCTTTGGGCAGCTGTTGCCGGCAACAGTTGGACGGTTTTTTTCTGTGGCGATTTCTTACATTTGCCGGCAAATGTTCGCTCCGGGCAATCCCATGATGGCCGCGTTCACGCGGCCGGCGGGATTGTGAAGGTCATGGCTTTCGCGGCTCCTCCGAATTCCTTCAGAAGCTGTCCGAAGCGCTCAGTGGACGCGGCGAGGTTTTTTCCTGCCTCGCAATCGAGGGGGGCGTAGATCACTCCCAGGACGCCCGTTGTCTCCGTCTTGAGCTTGCCGGCCATGGAATCCTTGACCGGATTGCCGAGCGGCGCGTCCTCGGCGGAGCAGGCGCAGATCAAGCCTTCCAGGTCGATCTCCTGGCCAGCGCTGTTGAAGATGTATTTCTCGCTCGGCTGACCGCAGCGTAAAGAGGCCTTGCCGCCGAAGGCGGCTAGGTCCAAGAGGCTGATCGGAAGCCCTGTCTCCAAGGAAAGGAGATTGTTGATGTCCACGAGGTTGTTGATGCGCGGGAAGCGGCCCTCGCGCGCGGCCTGGGCCAAATACTCGCTGGCCGGCTTGTTGCGTCCGGAGGGCTTGAAGCCCCCGCGCTTCAAGAGCCGGCGCACGGCGTCCTTGACAGCCGGGGGTGGGAAGTCCTCGGCAGACCGGCGCCGAACGAGTCCATCCAGGAGATCCTTCAATGCGTCGGGAGTCGGGCCTACGAGGACATCTTCGGCCACGACGATGCCTGCGCTGAATGACAGGTCTGCGACCTGGCTGTCGATCTGCATGGGACTATTCTACAGATTTGATAAAAAAATGATATTTGAGTGTTTTGTTTTTTTGTATTCTAGAGGCGTTCATCCAGGCAAGGAAGAAAAACATGTATTTCGGACGATTCGATCCATCCAAAGGGGAAAGCCTTCAGATCCTCGATCCCCAAGGCCGCATCGTCAAGGGTTTCGAGCCGGGCCTCCCGGATGCGCGCATCCGGGAGCTCTATGAAAGACTCTGCCTCATGCGCCAGGCCGACCGCGCCGCCATGAACCTCCAGCGGGAGGGCCGTTTGGGGACCTATGCCCCGGTCTACGGCCAGGAGGCCTGCCAGGCCTCCTCAGCCTTCTTGGAGAGTTCCGATTGGATGGTCCCCTCCTACCGGGAAAGCGGGGCCCTCTTCATGCGCGGCGTGCCGCTCTCCAGCATCTATCGCTACTGGATGGGCGACGAGCGCGGCATGAGCTTCGCGGAGGGGACGTGCGTCTTCCCCATCCAGATCGTGGTCGGGGCCCAGCCATTGCACGCGGTGGGCCTGGCCTGGGCCATGAAGCTCCAGGCAGAGAAGGCTGCGGCCGTTGCTTACTTCGGCGACGGCGCCAGCTCCGAGGGAGCCGTGCATGAGGCCATGAATTTCGCGGGCGTGTTCCAGACGCCCACGGTCTTCATCTGCCAGAACAACCAGTTCGCCATCTCCTTGCCGCGCCGACAACAGACCGCGGCCGCGACCATCGCGCAGAGGGCTTCGAGCTATGGGTTCCCGGGGCTCCTAGTGGACGGCAACGACCTCTTGGCCGTCGCGGCGGCCATGCAGGAGGCCTTGACCGACGCCCGGGAGGGCCGCGGCCCGCGCTTGATCGAGATGCTCACCTACCGCTTCGGTCCCCACACCACTTCGGATGATCCGACCAAGTACAGGACCGACGCGGAACTCGAGGCGCACAAGCCCCTCGACCCCCTCCTGCGCCTCAGAGCCTATCTGCAATCCAAAAAACTCTGGAATGACACGGACGAGGCTCGCATCATGGAAAAGGGTCTGGCCGAGGCGGATGAGGCCATCCACCAGGCCGAGGCCATGGCCCCGGCGCCCGTCACGGACATCTTCGCCTACACCTACCGGCGTCAGCCGCCGTATCTGAAGCGGCAGCAGGAAGATTTCCTGGCCTTCTCGGCTTCAAAATCAGGAGGCGAGAGCCATGGCTAAGCTCAACATCGTCTCCGCCATCAACCAGGCCCTGGACCAGGAGATGGCCCGCAACAACCGCATGATCATCCTCGGCGAGGACGTCGGCCTCGAGGGTGGAGTGTTCCGCGTCACCGACGGCCTCCAGGCCAAATACGGGGCTCAGCGCGTGATGGACACGCCCCTGGCCGAGTCCGGCATCGTGGGCACGGCCATCGGCTTGGCTGCCGGCGGCATGCTGCCCGTGGCTGAGATCCAGTTCGAGGGCTTCCTGCATGTGGCCATGGACCAGATATGCAACCAGCTGGCGCGCATGCGCACGCGCAGCCGCGGGCGCCTGGGCCTGGGCGTGGTCATCCGCGTGCCCTGGGGCGGTGGCATCCACGCGCCCGAGCTCCATTCCGATTCGCCGGAGACCATGCTCGTCCATACCCCGGGCCTCACGATCGTCCAGCCGTCGAATCCTTCCGATGCCAAAGGGCTCATGCTTTCCGCTCTGCGCCTGGGCGAGCCGGTGATCTTCTGCGAGCCCAAGCGCATCTACCGGGCCGTCCGGGGCGAAGTCTCCGAAGAGGATTACACGGTGCCTATCGGGAAGGCGCATGTGGCACGCGAAGGAAAAGATCTGACCATCGTGGCCTGGGGGGCGATGATGCGCGAGGCCCTGGCCGCGGCCGAGGAGCTGCAGGCGAAAGACGTCTCAGCCGAGGTCATCGATCTGCGCACGCTCTCCCCCATGGACAGCGAGACCATCATCGAATCCGTGCGCAAGACCGGCCGCTTGCTCATCACCCACGAGGCCCCGCGCACCTTGGGCCTCGGCGCGGAGATCGCGGCCCGCGTCGCCGAGGAAGCGCTCTCCAGTCTGCGCGCGCCGATTGAGCGCGTCACGGGATTCGACACGGTGATGCCCCTCTCCCAGTTGGAGGAGCACTACCTGCCTGACCGCCGCCGCATCCTGGCCGGCTGCGAGAAGATCCTGAGCTTCTAAAGACACCACGGAGGATCCCATGGCTTTTGAATTCAAATTCCCCGATGTCGGCGAGGGCCTCACCGAGGGGGAGATCGTGCAGTGGAAGGTGAAGGTCGGCGATCAGATCCAGGCGCACCAGACCCTGGTGGAAGTCGAGACGGACAAGGCCGTCGTCGAGATCCCCTCGCCCAAGGCGGGGTATGTTCTGAGCATCAAGGGCGGCGCCGGCGACATCATCAAGGTGGGTGAGGTCGTGGCAGTCATCGGCGAGAAGTCCGAACTTAAAAAAGTCCCGGCCAAGGCCCCGTCCCCGGCCCCCGCTCCGGTCCCGGTCGTGGCGCCCCGTCCGACGCCGCCTGAGCCCTACACGGTCCAGGCCCCTTCCGTGGGCGTGGTGGGACAGCTGGAGGAAGCTCCGGCCGAAGAGCCTCCCAAGCCAAAAACTGTCGTTGCGCCGCCGCCTGTGACCAGGCCGCCGGTCGAAGCCCTGCCCAAGGACCGCGCCCTGGCCAAGCAGCTGGGCGTGGACATCGAGATCCTCCACGGCACCGGGCCCAAGGGCCGGGTGACCGAGGAAGACGTGCGCCGGGCCGCTGAGCTGGGCGCTCCCGAGAGGGGCGAGCGAGTGATCGGCGGGGTCAAGGGAGCGGATTCCTGGGGCCCGGTCGAGCGCCTGCCTTTGCGGGGATTGCGCCGCCGCATCGCGCAGGGGATGGTCGAGTCGGTGACGCGCACGGCCCAGGTGACGGTGATGGACGACGCCTGCGTCGACGCTCTTTTGCGCATCCGCGAAAAGATGAAGGCGCAGGCGGCCAAGGAGGGAGTGCATCTGACGCTGCTCTCCTTCGTGGTCAAGGCTGTGGTGGCGGCTCTCAAGCGCGTGCCGGAGATGAACACCATGCTCGACGACGCCAAGGATGAGATCGTCTTCAAGGGCTATTACCATATCGGCGTCGCTGTCGACACGCAAGACGGCCTCGTCGTGCCCAACCTTAAGGACGCGGACCGCAAGTCCATCCTTCAGATCGCCCGCGAGCTTGAGAGCATGGCCCAGAAGGCGCGCCGACGCACGCTCGAGGTCAAGGACCTCAAGGGCGGCAGCTTCACCATCACCAATTACGGCTCCATCGGCGGGCTCTACGGCACGCCGATCCTCAATTACCCGGAGGCCGGCATCCTGGGTGTGGGTCGCATGACGGCCAGGCCCGCGGCCGAGGACGACGCCATCCGGATCAAGAGGTTTTTGCCGCTTTCTTTGACCTTCGACCACCGGCTTGTGGACGGCGGCCATGCCCAGCATTTTTTGAACGACGTCATCCGCCATCTCGAAGACCCTGATCTGATCCTAGTCGGGATGTGAGCCAGGCCGGCTTTTCCTTGTATAATAGCGCATCGCCCCTGTAGCTCAATGGCAGAGCACGCGTTTTGTAAACGCTAGACCTCGGTTCGATTCCGGGCTGGGGCTGATCGATCCATGACCAGCCATCCGCACGAGAACCCGCACCACCCCCACAGGCCGCTCACGGCCGTACTCTTCGCCTTCGTCTTCCTTTTAGCCGCCTTCTCCGTGCACGAGACCGGCACCTGGCTTCACATCCGTACGGGCGCGGACATCCTGGCCCATCGTGCCCTGCCCGCGGCCGACACCTTCTCCTACACCGTCTCCGGCAGGCTCTGGACCACGGACTCGTGGCTCTGCGACGTCCTCTTCAATCATCTGGATCAGAGCGGCCCTTTGGCCCTTCCGGCTTTGAAGTGCATCGTCATCGCCCTGGCCTTTGCCCTTCTCCTTCCTTTGAGCTGTTCCAACCCCTTGCTCTCTGCCGGCGTCCTGGCTGTGGGCGCGGCCGCTGCCTGGCCGGGCATGACCGAGATGCCGGCCTTCTTCGATTTGCTTCTGGTGGCTCTCTTCATCCGCGTCTTGCGGCTCAGGCGCGGCTTTGCATGGTCCACGGCGGTGCAAGTCGCCATCCTCTCGGCCCTCTGGGCCAATCTGAACGGCGCGACCTCTTTTCTGGCGCTGATGCTGGTGGCGCTCAAGGTGGTCAAGACCGCGCTCCATGCCGAGAAAGGCGAGAGGATGCGTTTCGGAGCCTTCCTCGTCGCCGCGTTGGCCGGCTTGGCCTGCAATCCCCATGGCTGGATGGTCGCGGCGCGATTCTTCCTGAACGCGCCCTCGGCCCTGGCGTGGCGCCCCTTCTCTGAGTGGTTCAACCTGTATGTACTCTTCTCTGTGGCCGGCGTCGCGGCCTGCTGGATCTGTCTTCAGCAGGAGTTCTTCTTGACGTTGAGCACGGCAAGCCTGTTGGCCTTCGCCTTGGTGCTACCCGCCGTGCGGCCCCTCTACGTGCTGGCCGCCTGCCCGCTCATCACGCTCGCCATCGGGCATTTCCTCCCGCCGTGGCGGGATACGCCCAGCCGCGTGGCGCGCCTGGCCGCCGTCTTGGCCGCGCTCTTCGCCTGGCATGGGTTCTCGACCTATCTGCCCCTGGGCCGCGGGCGCGGCTATGGGACGCCTCGCTTGGATGGAGCGGTCAATTATCTCAAGGCCAACGGAGTCACCGGCCGGATGTTCAACGAGCCGGGATCCGGCGACGAGCTCTTGGCGCTCTCCCGGCGCCCTGTCTTCGTGGACAGCCGCGAGGATCTTTACGGGACGCTCTTCATGAAGGATGCGGTGCGTTGGCCCGAGCGCTTCAGGCTTCTGGCCGAGGCCTACCGCTTCGACTATGCCGTGCTCCTCAACCGCCGCGCCGACTCTCCCGCGCGCGTCCTGGACGAGGATCCTGACTGGGCCCTGGCCTATGCGGATGATGCGGCCCTGGTCTACCTGCGCCGTTCCGGCGCGGATGGCTGGCTGACGTCGAATCACCATCTGCCCGCCGTCAACCGTCTCTGGCCCGATGGTTTGGATCATCTTCTGACAATGCCTGGCGGTCGGGCCCGGGTCCTGGATGAGCTCAGCCGCTGGATGGTCCAGTCGCCCGAGAGCGCGCAGGCTCTGCTGTGGAAGGCCTATGCCTTTGACAGGCTCGATCTTCCGCGCAAGGGCGACTACCTCATCGAGATCGCCCGCAGGCGTCCGGCTGTCCGGCGCGACCCGGAGCTCATGGCCTTGTTGGCCTTTGTCTTGGAAAAGCGCGGCCAGGGGGCCGAGGCGCGCAAGCTCTACTATGGCGCTGACCTGCAAGCACGGCGCTTGGGGGACGAGTCTTTGGAGGGCGCGGTGAGCCAGAGACTCTCGGAAAGCTGGCGTCTGGCCGGTGACGAGGCGAAAGCCAAGACATTCGCGGCACGGGCCAAGGAACTTGCCCAGGCGCGAGAGGATTGATAGGATCGGAGCCATGAAGAAGATAATTCTGGCGGCTATGGGCTTGGGGATGCTGACGGCTTTCGGCTGCCGCCGGCCGGCCAGCGCTTTGTATACATCGAGCAACCGCGATTTCCAGTGTCGTGTGCCGTGGGCCTGGGAGGTCCTCTTCGATTCCGAGGGGGAGCATTTCAACGACACCACCTTCATCGGCCCCTTCGAGCCGGACTTCTACCGGGGCGTGCCGAGCCTGAGCGTGCGCTGGCATTCCCGCTACTCGACGCACCGCCTGCGCGACGGCTCCTTGGAGATGTACGCGGACGCGGATGATTTCATCCGGCAGACCCTGGATTCCATCTATGGCCCCGAGCGCGTCATGATCAAGGAGGTCCAGACCATCGAGGCGGCCGGGCGCCCGGCTAAGTATTTCGTGGTCTTCTCCTACGGGCCGGCCGACCCGCAGGCGCAATGGGGGACGGTGATCCGCAAAAGCACGGGAGCCAAAGCCAATCCGCGCCAGCATGCCTATGTGGTCGTGCCCATGCCGAGCGGATTCTACGTCCTCGTCTATCCCGCGACGGAGCTGGGTTTTGCCAAGTACGAGCCGCAGTTCAATGCGCTGGTCCGCTCGTTCACGCCTCTCAAGGACGGGCCCGGCGGCGCGCTGCTGGAAAAGAGAAGGCCCCTGTTCCCAGCGGGAACAGGGACCGGCTCCTAAGCCTTCGAGGGACGGACTCTAAGGCTTGGTCATCCGGGATCCCTTCCATTGCCTCCGGAACGATGACGGAGGAGTGTGGTCGGGGAGGAGGATGACTTTCATACGGATAGTATGGGGTGGGCGGGGCTCATCCACCAGGGTCGTTTGGGGAAGCGCGGCCTAGGTCTAAAGACCTAGGTCGTTTGCGGGGAACTTCATTGTATGATAGCCTTTGCTCGATAGGGGGAATGATATGGGAAGCAAGATCTGGCTGTGGGCGTTGGGCGTCGGTTTGGCTTGTGCAGTCGCGGGAGTGGTCATCTTCCGGCCGCAGGGTCCGGTTCAGCCCCAGCCGGCGCCCGCATCTGCGCCTGTGGCTCAGGCGCCGGTACTGCCTGTGGAGCCCAAGCCCGCGGCGCCCCCGGCTCCTCTCACGCTGGAACAGGCGGAAGACCTCATCCGGGCCAAGTCCGCACAGCTGGGCGCGCATGCGAAGCTCATCGAGTGGCTTAAGTCCGAGGATTTCATCCGACGCTTTGTCTCAGCCGTGGATGCCGTGGCTGTGGGCAAGAGCCCCCGCAAGGGGCTGTCCTTCTGGCGTCCGAAGAAAAAGTTCGCCGCCATGACCAAGGATGATGGTCCTTATCTGGATCCACGGACCTATGCCCGCTACAATCTGGCGGCCGCGGCTTTCCAATCCGTGGATGCACAGGCAGCGGCGAGTATTCTCAAGGAGTTAAAACCAGTCTTCCAGCAGGCCTATGAAGAGCTGGGCTATCAGCACAGCAACTTCGAGGACACCCTGATCCGGGCCATGCAGGAACTGCTCAAGACCCCGGTCGTCAAAGGTCCGATCCCGTTGAAGGAGAAGGTCATCTCGTATTCGATGGCTGACGAGAAGCTGGAGGATTTGAGCCCAGCCCAGAAGCATCTTCTGCGCATGGGGCCCAAGAACACGGCCGCGATCCAGGCCAAATTAAGGGAGATCCTCAAGGCCATGGGATCATAAGGAGGAAACTATGTCTGTTAAGATCAAGGCGCTTTATGTCGGAGACAACACAGTGGAGCTCGAACACGGGCCCACGGGGAGCAAGATCACCACGGACCTTCCCGTTGATAACGGCGGCAAGGGCCGGACCTTCTCACCCACGGATCTTCTGGCCGCGTCCTTGGCGTCCTGCATCTTGACCATCATGGAGATGGCCGCGGCCAAGGACAGCCTGGACCTCAAAGGCGCCTTGATCGAGATCGAGAAGGAGATGCAGTCCAAGCCCCGCCGCGTGGCGCGCTTCTCGGGCCGCATCGTCCTTCCGGCGAGCCTGACCCCAGCGCAGAAAGAGAAGCTCAAGGCCATCATCCACGCCTGTCCGGTCGGGGGGAGCCTTCACCCTGACGTCAAGGTCGATCTGACCGTCTCTTAATAACGAGAGATAAGCTCTTCGCCCAGCAGAAGATTGTTTCGGTGGGATTGGTAGTCGAACCTCAACGAGAGCAGATATTTAGCGTCTAAGTGGTGCAGGACGCGAAGCATCCCTTCCTCCCCCGCCCGTTTGTAGATTTTGTGCCAGAAGTAGAATGTGCCCCAGGTATGGGTGTCTTTCTTCTTCTTCAGAGACCAGAGGTGCTGGCGCTTCCATTCTTTCAGGTCACGGATGTCCCGGTCCGAGAGTCCCAGCTCTATGCATGCCTCGACCAGCTTGTCTATTAAAAGAAGCTCCAACAGGGTCGCGAAGCCCTCATTGACCGCGTCATAGGCGGCCTCGTGGCGGTGCCACCCCTGGTTTGGGCGGGAAAGGATCTGGTCGAAAATCCCATGGGCGTATTCATGGAAGAAGATCATCAAGGCGATGATCTTGTGCTGCAGCATCCGGCCGGGGAACATGGTGTGTCCATTTCTGCTTTCGTTGGAGTGCGTGTAGGGATGATCCAGTTTGAATATGATGTCCGGGCCGTAATCGGCTTTTTCCTTATATTCGCCATTGGGTGTATGGGGAAACAGAAAGCTCATTCCCGCGGCATATTCACGGTAGAATCTGGGGAAGAACCGTTGGTAGAGACGTATGCCCCGTTGCTTGGTCTCCAAGAGGTAGCGATTCACCGCCAGCGACAAGGCTTGCCTTTCCAAAGCCTCAAGCACGCTTCTGTGTTCCGTGGAACCGAAATAGCGGAAGTGATGCCCGGGAGAATCCTCCACAAGCTCCCGCTCCAATGATTCGCGCAGTTCTGGCGGGAAGGTCATGCCGTGCCGCTTCTCGAACCCCTGGATCAGTCGGAGGGCAACGGGCTGCTCGCGGCGCTTGCGTATTTCTGATAACCGACTCTTCAGCTGCCAAAAAGTCTCTTCGGGTTCCCTGGCGACATCTTGGGCCAAGGCCAGCCTGATCCCCGCCGGGGCTAAGCTGAGCAGCACTTTGTCGTTTTCCAAAGTTTCTCGTAAAACAGAATGCAGAGCCTGGTCTATTTCTGGGTATTCTATGGGCGGTCCAAAAGTAGAACCTCGCTCCCACTGGGTGTCGGCGGATCGTAGATGGAGGGTCGAGTCCTCGAATTCATGTGTTTTGCCCAAGGCTTCCAAGCTCAGGGTCGCTATGGATTTTTGGCCGTCGAAAAGAGGCCGTCCCATATCGTCGTCCTGCGGCGGCAGGTGGGGGTGGCTGTTGGAAGTCCTCGGCCCAACGCCCGCGGCTCTGATTTTCTGAGTTGCTGCGGCGATTGGTCTGGGGACGGGGACCGCTATCGGCGTCACGGTATGGGTGGGAGCGACGGGCGGACCTGTTTGAACTGGCGGTGCAATCCGGTCGGCGGGGGTACTTTCGTTGATGCCAGGGGGGGTTGCGGGGATTTGGCTGAGAGCGCGGTTTGGCGCATCGGCGGTGGGGCGAAAGCCGAGAGGAGCGCCGGGGCTCTTTCCGGGAACGATCTGGACAACGCTTGCGGCCCAGGCGCTGGAGCCTGGGGAGAGCAAGGCGAGCAACGCCGCTAGGGAGCCGGCTAGCACTCGTGAAAATTTCATGCTTAATAATATTTAACAGCTTCGAGGCTGGAGGGGGAGGGTCTTTGGGGGAAGGCGGTTACGGCAAAGGACCTATGACTTTTTGGGTCTTAAGACCTAGTCGGATTGCCGAGCTTGCTGTGGTGGCGGCCGTAGCCCCAGTAGAGGCACAGTCCAAGGGCCATCCAGATGATGAGGCGCAGCCAGGTCCCCAGGGGCAGGCCTGCCATCTGACCGAACGCGGCCGCGGCGCCTAGGATCGGGACCAGCGGCACCAGCGGCGTGCGGAAAGGACGGTTGGCGTTGGGCTGGGTGCGGCGCAGGATGATGATGCCGATGCAGACGATGGCGAAGGCGAGCAGCGTGCCGATGGAGACCATCTCTCCCAAGATCCCGATCGGGAAGAAACCCGCGAAGAGCGCCGCGACGACGCCCGTGAGGATGGTGGTCACGTAGGGCGTCCTGAAGCGCGGATGCACCGTAGCGAAGATCTCGGGCAGAAGCCCGTCCTTGGCCATGGAGAAGAAGACCCGGGGCTGCCCCAAAAGCATGACCAGGATGACGGAGCTCAGTCCCGCCACGGCGCCCAGTTTGATGAGTGGTCTGAGCCAGAAAAGACCGGGACCCGCCGCGTTCACACCCACGGCCATGGGGTCCGGCACCAAGAGCTGGTCGTATTTGACCACGCCGGTCAGGACCAGGGCCACCAGGATGTAGAGCACGGAGCAGGCTGCCAGAGAGCCCAGGATCCCGATGGGCATGTCCCGCTGGGGATTTTTTGCCTCCTGGGCCGCGGTGGAGACCGCGTCGAAGCCGATGTAGGCGAAGAAGATCACTCCCGCCCCGCGCAAAATCCCGCTCCAGCCGAAATGTCCGAACGTTCCGTCGTTGGGGGGGATGAAGGGCACCCAGTTCTCCGGCTTGATGTACTTGAAGCCGAAGGCGATGAAGAGCATGACCACGCAGACCTTGATGATGACGATGATGTCGTTGAAGGAGGCGGATTCCTTGATGCCGATGACCAGGAGCGTCGTGATGATCCCGATGATGAACATGGCTGGGAAGTTGATGAGAGCTCCGGTCCTGTGCCAGCCCGTGGCGACGTCGTAGAGGAGCGGCGACTGCGCGATGGAGGCCGGCAGATGGATGCCCCAGTCGGCGAGGAAACTGACCACGTAGCCGGACCAGCCCACGGCCACGGTGGAGGCGCCGAAGAGATATTCCAGGACGAGGTCCCAGCCGATGATCCAGGCGAAGAACTCTCCCATGGTGGCGTAGGCGTAGGTGTAGGCGCTGCCGGCGATCGGGATCATGGAGGCGAACTCCGCGTAGCAGAGGCCCGCGAAGGCGCAGGCGATGGCGGAGATGATGAAGGAGATCACGATCGCGGGGCCGGCGTATTGGGCCGCGGCCTGGCCTGTCAGAACGAAGATACCGGCGCCGATGATGCCGCCCACTCCCAGCATGGCGAGATTGAGGGCCCCGAGGGCGCGCTTCAAGCCGTGCTTCTCGTCAGCGGCTTCGCCCAGGAGCGCGCTCATGGGTTTCGTGATCATGGGATTAGGCATTTTGTCTCCTTGGGGTCAGACCTTGCCGTATTTTCCGTATTTCATGGGGGTTCATTCTACAAAAAAGTGTCGTGGGCCGCGCGGCGGGCGGCTAGGCGCAGGGCACCTTCCAGATCTCTCGCGCGTATTTGCGGATGGTGCTGTCGCTGGAGAAGCGGCCGGAGTGGGCCGTGTTGGCGATGGAGGAGCGCGTCCAGGCCTTGCGGTCCCGGTAGCGTCGCTCCGCCTCCTCCTGTGCGCGCAGGTAGTCGGGGAAGTCGGCCAGGATGAGGTAGGGGTCCTCGGTGAGGAGGTTGTCCAACAGCGGCTTAAAGAGCCCGGGCGTCTGAGGGGAGAAGCGGTCCTGGCTGATGAGCGCGATCGTCTCGCGCAGGCCCGGCGCGCTGTCGAGCCACTCGGAGGGCCGGTAGCCTTTGGCGCGCAGGCGCGCGGTCTCGGCGGCTTTGTGCCCGAAGATGAAGATGTGTTCTTCGCCGACCTCTTCGGCGATCTCGATATTGGCGCCGTCGAGAGTCCCGATGGTCAGGGCCCCGTTCATCATGAATTTCATGTTGCCCGTGCCCGAGGCTTCTGTCCCGGCAGTCGAGATCTGCTCCGAGAGGTCCGCGGCCGGGATGATCCTCTGGGCAAGGCTCACCCGGTAGTTCTCCAAAAACACCACCTGGAGCCGATCGTTCGTGGAGCGGTCCGAGTTGATGAGCGTGGCCGCGGCATTGATGAATTGGATGATGTGCTTGGCCATCCAATAGCCCGGCGCGGCCTTGCCGCCGATGATGGCCGTGCGGGGGACGAAATCAGCGCGGGGGGAATCCTTGAGGCTGCGGTAGCGGTGGATGAGGAAGAGCGCGAAGAGCAGCTGGCGTTTGTACTCGTGGAAGCGCTTGACCTGCACGTCGAAGAGGGAGGCCGGGTCGACCGTGAGGCCGGTGGAAAAATGGATGAGGCCGGCGAGGTCCTTCTTGTTGCCCTGCTTGGCCCGGCGCCAGTCCTCCTGGAAGGCCGGCTCGTCCTTGTGCGCGAGGAGCTTCTTGAGCTTATCCAAGTCCGTCGGCCAGTCCGGTCCGAGGGTTCCGGTGATGAGAGTGGAGAGGCGCGGGTTGGCCTCCAGGAGCCAGCGCCGCGGGGTGACGCCGTTGGTCTTGCTGTTGAACTTCTCCGGGTACATCGCGAAGAAGTCCTTGAACAGAGTGCGCTGCAGGAGTTCCGAGTGCAGCTCGGAGACGCCGTTGACCGAGTGGCTGGCCAGAATCGAGAGATGCGCCATCCGGATCTTCTGAGACTCCCCTTCCTCGATGAGGGACATGCGCCGCCGGCGCTCCTCGTCGCCCGGGTAGCGCTGGGCGACTTCTTTGAGGAACCGGGCATTGATCTCGTAGATGATCTCCAGATGGCGCGGCAGAAGATGTCCCAAGAGCGAGACCTCCCAGGTCTCCAGGGCCTCGGGCATGAGCGTGTGGTTGGTGTAGGCGAAGGTGTCGATGGTGATCTGCCAGGCCTGCGGCCACTCGAGCCGCACGTAGTCCAGCAGGATGCGCATGAGCTCGGCGACGGCGATGGCCGGGTGGGTGTCGTTGAGCTGGATGGCGACCTTCTTGGGAAAATCCTGGAAGTCGTCGTTGTGCACGCGGAAGCGGCGCACGATGTCGGCCAAGGACGCGGCGGTGAAGAAGTATTCCTGCTTGAGCCTGAGCTCCACGCCCGCCGAGACCTTGTCGTTGGGGTAGAGGACCTTGGAGATGTTCTCCGAGGCGATCTTGCGGTCATAGGCCTTGACGTAGTTGCCCGTGTTGAAATACTCGAGGTCGAAGTCCTGGGTGCCCTTGGCCGACCAGAGGCGTAGGGTGTTGACCACGTCGTTCTTGTACCCGGGCACCGGGATGTCGTAGGGCATGGCCAGGACGTCCTCGGTGTCGAGCCAATCCACGGCCAGACGGCCGTTGGCCCCGGTATAGCTCTGGGTGCGGCCGTAGAAGTGGACGCGGATGGTGTATTCGGGGCGCTCGATGGCCCAGGGGGTGCCCAGGCGCAGCCACTCATCCGGCGCCTCGACCTGGCAGTCGTTGACGATCTTCTGCTGGAAGATGCCGTAGTTGTACATGATGCCGTAGCCGATGGCCGGCACTCCCAGGGTGGCCATGGAATCCAAGAAGCAGGCGGCCAGACGCCCCAGGCCGCCGTTGCCCAGGCCCGCGTCCGCCTCCAGTTCGCAAAGGTCCTCGAGCTTGAGGCCGTGCTTGATGCAGGCCTTGCGGGACTCGCCTTCGATGCCGAGGTTGAGCACCGAGCTCATCAGAAGCCGTCCGATGAGGAACTCCATGGAGAGATAGTAGACCCGCTTGCTGTTCTGCTTGTGGAAGCGCTGCTGGGTCTGTATCCAGCGCTCGATCATGCGGTCGCGCACGGTGTAGGCCGCGGTCATGAAGTTGTCGAAGGGGGTGGCCGTGTACTCGTCCTTGGCCAGGGTGAAGGTGCGGCGCTCATAGAACGAATCTTCCAGAGAAGCGACGTCCGAAGCGAGTTTCTTCCTGGCCATATTTCGCTATCATACATCTTAAAATGAGGATGACGCATCTCAAAGTCCTGTTCGCCGTTCTCGTGTGGGGAGGCTCGTTCGCCTTCACCAAGCGGGCTTTGCTCGAAGTCTCTCCTCTCGCCTTGGTCCTGGCACGCTGCGGCCTGGGAAGCGCCGTGATGCTGGTCTGCGTACGATGGGGGGCGTTCTTCAGAGGCCTGCGGACCAAAGATTGGCTGCAGCTTGCGGCCGTGAGCCTTTCAGGCGTTCTGGGTCAGCAGCTCATCCAGGCTTTTGCCTTGCAGCATACCAGCGCCATGCACGGTGGCTGGATCCTGTCCGCCACACCCATCGTGGTGGCGGCGGCCATGGCGCTCTTCTTCAATGAGCGCATGGGCAAAAAACGCTGGGGCGGATTCTTTTTGGGCGCCGCGGGCACCGCCTTGGTCGTTTCCTCTCGGCAAGTGGCGGCAGGCGCTGTCGTCCCCACGGGCTGGGGGGACCTCATCTTCATGACGAGCTGCTTCAACTGGGCGCTCTATGTGATCATGACCGACCGCTGGCTCAAGCACTTGCCCCAGCAGGTCGTGACCGGGATGAGCATGGTCATGGGATTCGTGTTGTTGATCCCCATCTGTGTGGGAAGCGGCCAATGGCAGGAGCTTTTGCATGTCTCGCGCTCCGGCTGGCTTTGCCTGGCTTACCTGGGGATTTTTTCCTCAGGAGCCGGCTATCTTTTCTGGAACGCGGCAGTGGAGAAGATCGGCCCCTCGGCCTCCTCTTCCTTCCTTTATATAGAGCCTTTTGCCGCCCTGATCACAGCCAGGCTCATCCTGGGAGAAACCGTCGCGTCCTTGGCTGTTCTGGGCGGGATGCTGATCTTGACCGGGGTCTATTGGGTCAATGCAGGAAGGGCTCTGCCGAGCGCGCCTGAGGAAGCGGCTTAATAAGGCTCGCCGGCGTCTTCGGGCTGGTTGGGCCCGTCCGCCAACGCTCCGCTCTGGCCCAGATGCAGGGCAAGAAGGTTTTCCCTGGCCAGGGAGTTGAGGGTCTGCAGATCCACATCATGGCCAAGCGCGAAGAGCTCCGTGATATGCGCGTGGATGTAGCGGGCGGTCCAGGCGACCCAGAATTGAGTGTTCTCAAAATTGTGGAAGCAGGCGTTGAAGCTGGGATTGAGCGAGCATCCGGCCATGACCATCCCGGTCACAGCCGAGGCGATTGACTGCGCGACGTCGAAGGCCATGATCTTCGAGTGGAGTTTGGAGAACCAGCTGGTCTTCGGATCAGTGCTGTGGTCGATCTCTCTATCCGGGCCCTCAAGGACTTTGAGCTCCATGCCGCCCTCGACCAGGGGAAGGACCTTGTGCGCCGAGGTGCGCAGCTGGCTTTTATCCATGACGGTCCTCGCCTGGACTTTTCTGGCGCAAGCATCCAGGATCGCGGCCGCTATTTTCGGCGTGAAAGAGGCGTTGAAGAGAGCGCAGTCGAGGGTCTGCTTCACCAGGCTGATCGCCTTGACGAGGAGGTCTTCGGTGCCGCCATCAGGCGAGAAGGAGACCTTGGGGAAAGGGACGTCGTGGAGGGTGATCTCCGGGGACTCAGGCGGGGTCAAGATGGGGTCGGCCGGGTCGAATGTGGGATCCTCCGGCATGAGATCCGGGGAATAGGGCCTGGCGCGGCGCATGAGCCATTCGTGGTATTTCTTGAAATATTCGATGCGTTCCTTGTCGTTGGAGAAGATGACGTTCTCCCAATGGTACAGCTGGGATCTCTTCGTGTAGTTGAAGGAACCGGCCTCCAGCAGTTCTTCTCCTGCCAGCGTGTCGAAGAGGGTGAATTTATTGTGGTTGATCCCGATGCTGGTCAGGCCCTTGAGGATGGACACCTTGAAATTGGTTCTCTCGGGATGGTCGCTGAGGAACTGCTTGAGAAGCTGGATCGATTCAGCGGCCTGCGGCGGTTTCTGGTCTTTTCCTTTTCTGCGCTTGCTCGGCATGCGCTCCGGGAACCAATGGCTGTAGTCTCCGATGAAGAGGATCTCCTCTCCGGCATCGGCCGCCTCGACGATCCGTTTGGCCATGTCCATGTCGTCGAATTCATAGGCCACCACCAGGGTGCGCTTGCTTTGGGATTTGGCCCGGCCCCAAAGCTGGGAGATGTCTACTTTTACGCCAGGCTTGGCTTCTTCGTCAGGCCGGACGATGATCGGCAGGCTTTCCGTGCCGAAGCGGACCTGGGGCCTGTGGGCGTAATCCAGCTCCGGGTCGCCGGGCTGCTCCGCGGGGCGCGGCGCAGCTTCCGCGCCGTCCTCGGAGGCGGAAGGCTGGCGCGCTCGCGCGCGATCGAAGAAAGCGCGGGATATCTCGTCTTCAGCAGGCAGGTCTCCCCTGATCCTGGCCGCTTGCAGGGCCGCGCCTACATCTTGGTCGAGGTTGATCTCCCGCACCGGCCGCTGGACATCCTTGGGCACGGCGAAAGCCTGGGAGCCGTCCGGTGATACGACGAAGAGATGCTGGTCGGAGTCGATGACCGAGCTTCGAGCCCGCATCAAGGGGACGAGGAGCGGGTGATTGAGCAGGGGAGCCATCTCTGCCGCCGTTTCAGGCGCGAGCAGGGTGAATGGGAGCATCCGTGCTGCAGCGGAGGCTGGAGGGATGATGCCCAGCGGGACGATGGGCTTGATCGGCTTGGGGACTTCAGCAAAAAGCGTCGAGGCGGCCAGGAGAAGGGCGACGGACATCCCCAAGAGGCATCTCACACTTATAGTGTAAAGGATTTCCTACATAAGACCTATAGGTCTTATGGGCCATTTCCGAACGCCAAAGGACCTAGGTTTTTTTAGGTCTTTTGGTCCTGATCTACGGCGTTTTGGGGTCGGCCGGCTTTGTCAGGAGGGAAGGTGTCGTTCCTGCGAGCGGGGCTGGGGAGGGCGAGGCCGTGAGTTTTTGCACGCCGGCTACGGAGCGCAATCGGCGCATGGCTTCTTCGAGATAACTCTGCTGAGGCGAGGGCATGACGATGTACGTGATGCCCATGCGCGTTTTCTGCGCTTCGAGGTCTTGGTGGAGCATCTCATTGGTGTAGCCGGAGGGTCGGGTGAGCGGTTCTCCGATGGCCGCTCCCGCGAGACTGCCCGGGGAGGCGGGGGGAGTCAGCGGCGAGGCCGGCGCAGCGATGAGCGGGTCCGAACTTTTAAGCCGAGGCGTCGGCCTCAGGAGCTCGAAGACGCCCAAAGCGATGAAGAGAGCAAAGACCAGCCAGAGCAGGCGGCGTGCTGAGATCAGATCCGGCTTAAGCAGCGGCAAGGGCTTTTTTGGACGACTTGCCCAGAAGCTCCTCGCGCAGGACCTCGGCCCTGTCCGTCTTCTCCCACTCAAAGCCCGCATCCTCGCGGCCGAAGTGGCCGTAGGCGGCGGTGGCTCGGTAGATGGGGCGGCGCAACTTCAGGGTCTGGATGATGCCGCGCGGGGTCATGGGGAAGTGTTTGCGTACCGCTGCTTCAATGCGGGATTCATCCACCTGGCCCGTGCCGTGGGTGTCGAAGTAGACGCCCACCGGCTCGGCCACGCCGATGGCGTAGGCGAGCTGGACCGTGCATCGGTCGGCCGCGCCGGAGGCCACGACGTTCTTGGCGATGTAGCGGGCCATGTAGCAGGCGGAGCGGTCCACCTTTGTCGGATCCTTGCCGGAGAAGGCGCCGCCGCCGTGCGGGGCGCGGCCGCCGTAGGTGTCCACGATGATCTTTCTGCCGGTGACGCCCGTGTCCGAGATCGGGCCGCCCACCACGAACTTGCCCGTGGGGTTGATGAGGCAGCGGGTCTGCTTGTCCATGAGGCGCTTGCCCAGGATCGGCTTGATGATCGCTTCGATGATCTCATTGCGGGCCTTGTCCGTGATCTGCTTGCCCGAGCGGTCGAGGATGTCCGGCGTGTGCTGGGTGGAGACGACCACCGTGTCCACGCGGAGCGGCCGTCCGTCCACGTATTCGACCGTGACCTGGGACTTGCCGTCCGGGCCGAGGTAATCGAGCTCGTTGGAGCGGCGCACCGAGGCGAGCTTCTGGCAGAGACGATGGGCGAGCATGATCGGCAGCGGCATGAGCTCGGGCGTCTCGCGGCAGGCGTAGCCGAACATGATGCCCTGATCTCCCGCTCCGCCCGTGTCCACGCCCTGGGCGATGTCCGGGGATTGGCGGCCGATGGCGTTCAAGACCGCGCAGGTGGCGGCGTCAAATCCGTACTTGGGATGGTCGTAGCCGATCTCGGTGACGACCTGGCGCGCGAGCTGGTCGACGTCGACGAAGGTCTTGGTCGTGATCTCGCCGCCCACGATGACCACGCCACGGCTGACGAAGGTTTCGCAGGCGACCCGTCCGGTCGGGTCATCCTTCAAGACGGCGTCCAAGACGCCGTCGGAGATCTGGTCGCAGACCTTGTCCGGGTGGCCTTCCGTGACGGATTCTGAGGTGAAGTGATACGTGCCGTTGGCTCGATGCATAAATAATTCCCTCCTGGGGTAGGAGTATTCTAGCAAAAAGGTGTCAGGCTTTCTCGTATTTTCCGTATTTCAATGAAAAAGAGGTGTTCAAGGCTTTGGAAATGACAGATGGCGAGCAATGCAGGAACGCAGCGATTGCTGATGGATTAAAACCATGGGAGATGGCACGTCGAGCTACGAGCCATTTGGCGTGGGCAATTGTTCGCACCCGGCTTGTACTTAGAAGGACTTCCCGAGACAGACCGGTATCTCGGGAAACGGCATCCGCGATTTCAATTAAGCTGGTTTTTGAGTCGGCGTCTTCTGGTGGCCCAGCTTCTTCTTGCAGGGTGATCTCTTGTGAAGATTCGGATGAACTCTCGATAAACGGACTGGACATATCCTCTGGAGCCGTGGCAATGAACTGTGAGTACTGGGCCATGGCCGTTCTGACTTCTGGATTAAAGAGCCCCAATGGGAAACTGATATCGAGTATCCGGGCCTTTTCTGCCCCGCTCAACTCGCGATGGCCTGTCCAAGGCCAGTCTGCGGCACTCTGGGCTTGCTGCGCAGAAACCGGGTTGAGATGGATGTATCGCAATAATGCGAGAAAATAACGGTCATTATTGCAGGAGATGGCTTTAAATCTACTTTGAAACAGGTGCCCCGTACGTTCTCTGTTTTTATTGAATCGGTGGACATAGCAAGTCAGAATCCACTGCATGATTGGCGAGAGAGGGATTCCGGTCGTGCGTAGGAGAAGGTGAAAGTGGTTGGGCATCAGGCAGTAAGCATGTATCCGACAGGCGAAACGTTCGCGGGCGTCGATCAGGAGGCGGAGAAAGCGGTTGTAGTCCGTGGTATCAAGGAAAACGGGTTGCCCATCATTGCCGCGGGCCATGACATGGAAGATGCCGTGCTGCAATCGGGGGAGTCTGGGCATACACTCTATACGAATGACACGCCAAAAAGTTCCCGCCCAGGGGTTCAAAATACGGAAAATACGAGAAAGCCTGACACCTATTCGCGGATGTTTAGAACAGCGGCTTCGTAGACGGTGATGTTTTCCTTGACGTGGCCATGCGCGCCCAGGATGCAGTTGGAGAGATGCACGTTGCGGCCCACGGTCACGTTGTCGAAGAGGATGCAGTTCTTCAAGACCGCTTCAGGGGCGATGTGCGCCCGGTCGCCGATGACGGTGTAGGGTCCCACCTGGGCGCCGGCCGCGATGCGGCAGCCCTTGCCGATGAGGCAGGGCGCCTTGAGGACCGCCTTCGGGTCGATCACGCTGCCGGCCTCGACCCAGATGCCGCGGCGTCGTTCGGTCCCCGGCAGATTGATGCGGACCTTGCGGTCGAGACAGTCCATCTGACAGCGGCGATACTCGGCGAGATTGCCCACGTCCGTCCAGTAGCCGCGGCACTCGTAAGCATGGATGGGCTTGCGCATCTTGAGCAGCTTGGGCCAGAGGTCCTTGCCGAAATCGTAGATCTTGCGGCCGGGGATCAGGCGCAGGACCTCGGGCTCGAAAAGGTAGATGCCCGTGTTGACCTTGTTGGAGAAGACATCGCCCCAGCTGGGCTTCTCCTTGAAGCCCGTGATGCGGCCGGAAGCATTCGTGAGGGTCACGCCGTACTCGAAGCGGGAATCCACGGCCTTGACCGCCATGGTGGCCAAAGATTTTCGGCGGCGATGGAAGGCGAGCATCTCGGTCAAGTCGATGTCGGAGAGCCCGTCTCCGGACATGACGAAGAAGGGGCCGTCCTTGAGGAAGCCTTCCAGCTTCTTGGCCGCCCCGGCCGTGCCCATCAGGTGCGGCTCGTGCGAGTAGCGGATGCGCAGGCTCCAGCGCGAGCCGTCGCCGCAGTAGCCGCGGATCTGGTCCGCATGGGCGTGGAGGTTGACCGCGACCTCCTTGATGCCGTGGCGCAGGAGGTTGTCGAGCACGTGATGGATGACCGGGCGGTTGACCACGGGGACCATGGGCTTGGGCGTCTCGTAGGTCAGAGGACGCAGCCGCGTGCCCGCTCCGGCGGCCAGGACGATGGCCTTGGTCATGAGAGCGCGGGCGCGACCCACTTCTTGGCCAGATCGAGGAGCTCGACCGTGCGTTTGGGGGCGTTCGATTCGGCGTAGGTGCGCATGAGGGGCTCGGTCCCCGAGGGCCGCATGAGCAGCCACGAGCCGTCGGCCAGGACGATCTTCAGGCCGTCGATCTGCACGAGCGATTGGATGTCCGAGCCCAGGAGCTTCTTGGGCAGCCTCTTGGCGAGCTTGGCCGCGAAGACCGCCTTGTCCGGCACGGGCTTGTGGAGCTTGAAGTCCGAGCGCTTGAAATACGAGGCCCCATGCTGGGTCTCCAGTTCCTTCCAGAGCTGGCTCGGCGTGCGGCCCGTCACGGCGACCATCTCGATGAGAAGGAGCGCGGTCATGAGCCCGTCGCGCTCCGGCAGCCCGCCCTTCCAGGCGTAGCCGCCCGATTCCTCGCCGCCCACCACCGCCTCGCCCGAGGCCAGGCGCTCGGCCACGAATTTGAAGCCGACCGGCACCTCCTCGAAAGCCATCCCGCAGGCTTTGGCGACGCGCTCGGAGATGGCGCCCAAGGAGACGGTCTGCACGACCTTGCCCTTGAACTTCTTGTGCTTCACCAGATAATTGACGATAAGGGGGAAGACCTGGCAGGGGGTCAGATACGCGCCCGTCTCGTCCACCACGCCGACCCGGTCAGCGTCGCCGTCGAGAGCGATGCCGATGAGGGCCTTTTCCTGTTTGACGCGCGCGCAGAGCTCTTTCAAGTTCTCGGCCACCGGTTCCGGATTGAGGCCTCCGAAGAGCGGGTCGTGCTCGGAGTGGATGGCGATGATCTTCGAGGGGGGCAGGAACTCTTCCATGAGCCCGGCGCCCGAGCCGTAGAGGTAATCCACCACGACCGGTCTCTTGAGTTTGGAGCGGATGGCTTGCGAGGCGACCTTGGAGCGCAGGAACTGGAGATACTCCTTGCGCACGGATTTTTCCTTGGTCTCCGTGCTGCGCGTGGGCCGGCTGCGGTCAAGGCAGGCTTCGATGGCCCGGGTGAGGGATTCCGAGGCCGAAGAGCCCGCGCACTTGATCTTGATCCCGTTGTAGGCGGGGGGGTTGTGGCTGGCCGTGACCATCAGGCCCAGGCCCTTGGTGCGGTGGGTCAAAAGGCTCACGACGGGTGTGGGCACCGGTTCTGAGAGGAGGAAGGCGTTCAGTTTATTGCCTTGCAGGACCTTGACGATCTCGCGGGCGAAGCTCTCCGACTGGAAGCGCCGGTCGTAGCCCACGACCATGGGGCCGGACCAGGGGTTTTTGTTGCGGTTGGGAGCTTTCAAGGATTCCTCGCGCAGGTAGTCGGCCACGGCCTGGGCCACGCGGCGCACGTTCTCGAAAGTGAAGTCGCGGGCCATGAGCCCGCGCCAGCCGTCCGTGCCGAACTTGATATCCGTGGTCTTGGCTTCCATGATTTCTCCTTAAGCCCGGCCGTAGTCGTCCGTGAGCCTTACCACATCCCAAACCTCGGGGGTGGAGACTTCCACCAGGGTGACATTTCCCTGGGGCGCGGCAAAGCGGTGAATCATGCGCGGTGTGATTGTGAACACCTTGCCCGGGCCTAGGAGAAGCCTGCGTTTTCCTGCCATGAGGGAAAGCCTTCCTTGGAGGACATAGATGGTCTCGTGTTTGATTTTATGATAGGCCAGGCTCAGGCGATGCCCCTTGCGGATCGAGATGATCTTGCCGCAGTAGCGGGGATTCAGGGCGAACCAGATCTCGCGGCCCCAGGGCTTGGGCACGATCTTGATCTTGCGATGGGCGAGAGACTCGGGCTTTTTCACAGCTGGCAATAGGCCCCCACTTTCGAGCCTCCGGCCAGGGCGGCTCCCTCGGAGAGGAGCGCATGCGCTCCCACGCGGCAGTCCGGGCCGACCACGCAGCGTCTCAAAGACGCGCCGTCGCCGATGCGCGCGCCCGAGAGCACCACGCAGTCCTCCAAAGACGCGCCGCGGCCGATGACGCAGTCCGGGCCCACGCAGACTCGGCCCGAGAACCGCGCGTAATCGGCGACCCGGGCGCGCTGGCCCAAGACCAGCAGGCCCTTGACCGCGTCGATCTCGACATGGCGGCCCAGCTTCGCGCCGCGCTCGGCGCAGATGCCGCGCCGGCGGGCGGGCAGCCGCACGGGCGCTTCGCCGGCGAGGGCGTCCAGATGGACCTGCAGGTATTTTTCGACCGTGCCGATGTCCATCCAGTAGCCGCGCGAGACGAAGGCGAAGAGCCGCGCGCCCTCCTCGAGCATGTGCGGGAAAAGGGCGCGTTCCAGGGAATAGGGGATCCCCGGCGGGATGCGCTCGAAGACCGAGGGCTCGAAGAGATAGGCCCCGGCGTTGATCGTGTTGGTCGTTATCTCATCCCAGGAGGGCTTCTCCAGGAACCGCTGGATGCGGCCCGAGGCGTCGGTCACGACCGAGCCATAGAGCGTGGGGTCCTTGACCCGGGTGAGCGAGATGGAGAGTTCCGCGCGGCTTTTGCGGTGGAAGGCGAGGAAGGCGCGGACGTCGAGGTTGTGGAGCACGTCGCCGTTCAAGATGAGGACCGTGCCCTTGAGGAGCTTGTGCGCGTTCTTGACGGCTCCGCCCGTGCCCAGGGGGCGGGTCTCGTGGGCGTATGAGAGGCGCATGCCCAGACGCTTGCCGTTGCCGAGCATGCGGTGGAAGAGCGAGGGCTTGTAGGCCGTGCACAGCGCCACGTCGCGCACGCCCTGGCGCTTCAAGTTCTCGAGCTGGTATTCCAGAAAAGGCCGGTTGACCACGGGCAGAAGGGGCTTGGGATAGTCGCAGGTGAAGGGCCGCAGCCGCGTGCCCTCGCCTCCGATCAGGATCAAGGCCATCATGGGAGTTCGCGGATTGTACAAAAAAAGAAATATACTAGTCGCCATCATGTCCGAGGAACTCAAGCCCCGCCCGCGCGTGCTGGCGTTCTCTCTGCTCGGTCTAGCGCTCTTCCTCGCCTGGCAGGCCGTGGCGCTGCGTTCCTTCATCCGCCTGGATACCCGGCCCCCGGCCTGGGATCAGGCCGTGCATCTGGAGACGGCGCTGGAATCCCACGACGCGATCGCGCAGGGCGACTGGCGGCACATCCTCCATCTGGCCCCCAAGCCCGGCATGCCGCCCTTCCCGCCGCTCTACTATCTTTTCATGCATCATGCCTTCGCTGATGCGGATCCGGCGCACGCGGC
>JAHFCF010000018.1:0-1337 GCA_023249645.1 Elusimicrobiota bacterium | reverse complement strand
TCCTGGTTCATCACCTCCTATCTGTTCTGGGCCGTGGTTCCCAACCGCCAGCTGCGCTTCCTCATGCCCGGCCTGCCGGCCCTGGCCGTGGCCGGCCTGGGCGCCTGGCCCAAGGCCGTGCTTTGGCCCCTGGCCGTCGTCCAGCTCTTTGTCGCCGCCAATTTCACGAACGGATGGACCGTGCCGGTCGCCCTCGACACGCCCTTGGGAAATTTTCAGATCCTTCCCAGCATCCTGCCCGTGCGCGAGGACTGGAAGATCGAGGAGATCCTTAAGGAGGCCGAGAAGCGCTCCGACCCGGAGCTTCCCATCGCCAACGTGAGCCTGGTGGCCAACGACACCTATTTCAACGGCCCGAATTTCAATTGGATGATGAAGCATCTGGCCCTTCCCCATGTGCGCATCCGCGGGGTCAACAGCCGCTTGTGCGAATTCGCCCAGTTCCTCGTTTTGAAGGACGGATACTTGGGACCTGGGAGCGTGATTGGCGGCTTGCCCGAGACGGCACAGCTCGTCAAGAACCCGACGTCCTGGTTCGCGCAGGCCTATGAGCCGGTCGGCCGCTGGCCCCTGCCGGACGGCTCCGCCGCCATCCTCTATCAGCAGCGGAAGTTCAGGGCGCCGCCGCTCAAAGACAGCAGCTTCGAGTTCCAGTACTACGCTGCCGGGGCTTTCGAGGCATCCCATCTGAAGGTCCACTTGAGCGGCTGGGACGCCCGGCGCTCGGTCTGGCGCCGCGCCACGGCCGAAGCCTCCGAGGTCAACCTGCGCGGCCTGCGGCTCAAGGATCTGCGGGTGGAGATGAAGGACGTGCTCTTCGTGCCGATCCTGCGGGGCGGCGGGCAGGACGACTGGGTCGACGTGCGCTTCTTAAGGCTGGGCACGCTGAGGATCAAGTCCGTGCAGACCGACGCGGATGCGCTCAAGTCGTTCCTGGAAGAGCGGGCCAAGGGCCTGAAGATCTCCTCCTTGGAGCTCGACAAGACCCTCAAGGCCAGCGGCGTGTTCAAGAATCTTTCCGTCGCCGTGGAGCTTTCAGCCCAGCTGGAGCAGAATCCGCCCGGGCTGCGCCTGGGCTTGCGGCAGGCGCGCATCGGCAAGACCAGCGTGCCCGGGGTGATCCTGAGACCCTGGAGTTCCTTCTTCCAGCCCTTCACGCCCAACCCGGAGATGCCTTTCGTCATCGAAGCGGCGGGACTGACCATCGCCCACGGGCGTCTTTCGGTCCCTTGATGACCGCTTCCCTCCATCGGCGTCTGGGGCGCAACTCCTTTTGGAAATTCGCGGGGGACGGCAGCCGAGCGCTTCTGGCCGTGTTCCTTCTGTTGGTGGCGCGC
>JAHFCF010000017.1 GCA_023249645.1 Elusimicrobiota bacterium | reverse complement strand
CGGGCCGCGGCCCGCTGTGCCGGGGCATTGGCTGAGAAAGCGCAGAGGATTGATTCCCCTGGAAAGTCCGACGCAACAAAAGGGCTGCCGAAAGCGACCACGACCGACTCCTTGGCAAGATGGAGAAGCCGTTTTGCCGTAGCCAAATCTTTGGCCTCATGCCCGATGCGGCCTGAGTAGGCCCGAGGCCTAAGAAAAGAAGCCAGAACCAAGGTCTCTCCTTCCCGCACCCTGCCACCCGCCGCTCGCACGAGAACTCCCATCCGACGAAGTTCCGCGATAAAATCCCGTCCTTGGCTCGTCCCGCCGATCGCTGCGTAGGCCACACGCCGTCCCAGACGCACAGGTTTCCCATTCCAGGACAAACAAGCCTGCGCCATCTTTCGAGCCGCCCGCTCATGCGCCAGACCGCCCACTACAGGCAAGAGCTTGCGGCAAGGCCCCGGGTCTCCCTGGAAAAGTCCGGCCTTGGCCTTGGCCCGATGCAGGCGCGCCAAGGATTCAAAAATCCATGCGGTGTTTTTCTTCGCGGCCCTCAAGCCAGCTAAAAGCTTCTCCGGATTTCGCGGCACCAACAGCACATCCGCGCCGGCGGCCAAGGCACGTAGAGCAGTCCGAGTCTCATCGCCGGAGATCGCACGCATGTCGAGCGCATCCGTCGAGACCAAGCCCCTGAATCCCAGTCTCAGACGCAAGAGTCTACGGGCCGCCGGGGAAAGGCTGAAAGGCTCGCGGCCTCCCCCCAAAGCTGGGACAGCCAAATGGCCGAGCATGATCGAATCCGCTCTCGAAGCCAAAGAGCGAAAGGGCTTGAGATCGCTCTTTGCAAGAAGTGCTCGTCCGGCTTTCACCACAGGAAGCTCGAGATGCGAGTCACGCACCGTGCGGCCGTGGCCCGGGAAGTGCTTGAGGCATCCCAGGACACTCCAGCGCCTCAAGCCCTGCAGATAGGCGCGCGCAAAGCGCGCGACCTCATCCGGATCCGGCCCGAAAGAGCGGATGTTGACGATGGGATTGGCCGGCTCGATTGCCAGGTCCACGACCGGTGCCAAGACCCAGCGCACGCCCAAGGCCAAAGCTTCCCTAGCGGTGATCTCTCCCTTGAGCCTCGCCAGATCCAAGCGGCCAGCCGCGGCCAAGCCCATGTTGGATGACAAGGCCGTGGCCCCCTGGCAATGCGAGGCAGCGCCATCCTCGTAGTCCGCGCAGAAGAGGAGCGGCACGCGGGCGCGCCTCTGCAGACGCGCGGTGAAGTCAGCGATCTGGGCCACGCGGCCTCCATAAAGACAGAACCCGCCCACGCCTAAATCCACCAACTTGGCGGCTCTTTTGGGGTCGTCTTGGCCGAATTTAAAGCCCGGGAAAACGAGCTGCGCCTCGTCGAGCATGCGGGCATTATGCCTTATGACCGCGGAGTTTGCAATATTTCCATAATCACGCTTCTTTATACTGTGACTATGATTCTTCCCAGCGTCCTGGGAGTGCTGTGCGTGGCCATACTCCCCCTGCGCGCCGAGATGCTCGCCGTCGCCCATGCGCCGCTCGCCTCTCTGATGGGGAGCCAGATCCAGCTCCTCATAGAAAATCGTTTTCGGATCCAGCCGAACGGCTCGGTGATCGATCCCACGACCTCCAAGCCCGTGCCATCGGATGAACTGCCCTTCCTCCTCCAAAGCCTGGAGGGCCGCAAACGCCTGCAGGTCCTCCTGCAGCTCGATCTCATCCTGAACAAAAGCGAAGGCGAGAAGCACCTGACCTTCGAGGAACGCGAGTCCATGCGGGCCATACTCCATGCGAATTGGTCTCTTTTCAACCTGGAGACGCGCAAAAATTTCCGGCGCTATTTCTCGCTGGAAGAGCTGGAGAGCCTGGACCTCATCCCCCTGCCCAAGGCGAGGCTCCCGGAACCGGAGCTGCGCGACAGAGAAGCCGCACCGATTGCGACGCCGCCAGCGCCTGCAGTCGTTGTTCAACCCGCACCGGTCCCAGACGCGCCCGTGGTCCAACCTACACCGATGGCAGCAGTTCCAGTTGCTCCCGCAGCAGTCATCCCCTCAGTAGTTGTTGCACCGCCAATACCTCCAATCACAATCGTTGCTCAGCCGGCGCCGATCCCAGCCGCTCCTGCGGCAGCCATCACCCCAGCGGTTGTTGTACCGCCAGCACCTGCAGTCGCAGTCGTCGCTCAGCCTGCGCCGCTGGTTATCGCGCCCCCTCCGCCGCCGGCAGCGCCCGTGCGCTCACTGGCCATGCGCACCATCTCCAATGAGGAATTCGAGCTCTTCTTAAAGGACGCGCCCTACAACAAGGACGTGAAAGCCCTGCTGCGCCTGATCGCGGCCAAGGCGCCCTTCGCCCGCCTGCGCGTGATCAACGACCTCATGTTCGCCATCCCCCAGATCACTTTGGACTCCGAGCGCTGCGGCTTGCAGGCCTACAGCCGCCTCGTCATGGACTCTCCGGAGAAAATCTCCATCACCCTCAATCAGGGAGTGTTCGTGCACCACAAGCGCGTGCTTTTCTTCAACGGCGTGGCCACGATCCTTCCCCTATCCGCCAAAGCGCCCGAGGGCAGCCAAAAAGTCCTTTACAGCACCGAGCAGCAAGCCGGCTCGCTTCTGGCCGAGCTCCTGCGCTTAGACTCCCGTCTGCGCGGCTGGGATTCCTCCCCCTACGCCGTGGAATCGGCCGCCCGCGCGGCCCAGGCGCTCTTTTATGACGTCGTGGCCCGCGAAGCCGGCAACGACAGCTTCCTGCAAGGCGAGATGAAGTCCTCCTATCGGCTCTGGCGCGATTGGCCGATCGAATACCGCGACTGGCTCGTCGATTCCTTGGCCGCGGCGCACGGCGAAGCCATGAGCCGGATGGACCCCAAGGGGCAGTCCGTTGTGGCCGAGTCGGTCGAGGCCGAAAGGCGCATCCGCCAAGAGAGGCAACCCCATGCTCTCCAAGATTAGTCTGGCGCTCTTGCTGTGCGCCGCTCCTCTCATGGCCCAGGAGGCCGAGGAGAGTCAAGGCAAGACCCATCTCTACACCCCGCCCTCGCGGATGTTCTCCTGCGAGATGCCTCGCTCCTGGCAGTCCTTCGAGGAGGAAGACGCCCTGGGCTCCGTGGCGCGCCTCATGGGGCCGAACAATCAGGCGGGGACCTTCCGCGCGGGCTTCTCCGTGCGCTGGATCGACAAGGACATGCCCGGTTTCGTGGAGACCAAGAAGGCCGTGGAACTGGCGCGCCGCGACGACAAGGCCTTGGACCGCCACTCCACGCCGGTGCGCCTCATGCGCGCGGGCAACGCCCTGGCCCGAGTCTTCGAGATCACGCAGAAGCATCAGCTCCCCGAGGAAAGCCTTCCCTCCAACGAGGATGTCATCCACCAGGATGTCGCGGTCATTCCGAGCGGTGCGGGCTATTATTGGATCACGCTCTCATCCACGCAGGACCTCTACCTGGACTATCGCAGCAATTTTCTGCAGTGCCTCAAGACCTTCCAGCCCCTGGGCCGGTGAGCTTCAGAAAGTCGGAGCGCCGACGCCGACATGCCGAGCCATTGCCCCCAGGGAGGGCCAATAGACCCAGGCGTTGTATAGGTCTTTTGGCGATTGACACGACCGCCTCTCCGGCTCATACTATTCCCACTTGGGCAATTCCATGAGAATCTCCCGATCCCTGGCCGGCGCCATTATAGTCCTATCCGTGGCCGCTTGGGATTGTGTCGGCGATGACTGCATCGAGGATAAGGCGCCCTGCGCTGAAGCCGAACGCATCGGATTCGCGACCCGCATGATCGACTCTCAGGTGGCGGACCTGGAGTCGCGCACAGTCGCCCTGGAGCGGGCCATCGCAGCAGCCAGCTTTCCTCTCCCTCCCCAGACCCTGGCGGACTTCACTTTACAGCTCAGTGCCATAGATAGGGAAGCCGGCATCATGATGCAGCATCACGGGATCATTTTCAGCCATATCACGTTTACTCTGGGCAATCCACGCTGGGAAAAAACAGCGGACCTCCGCGCTGACTCCAACAAGACCGCCGAGCGCCTTGCCCGGATCCGCGATTATCTCATCGAACTGCAAAAAAAGCTCGGCCTTTCCGCACGTTGGAATGGGTCCGCGTCCCCCAGCCTGGTGCCTCAAGGACGCCGACTGAAACTGGACATCCCGATCAATGAGATCAAGTTGCCGACCGACTGGCTGTTCAAGCAGCCAGAGATCCTCGACCTGGGTGGGCCATCGCTGCTTGGCCAAACCCTGCCGCTCAAGGAGAAAAAATATGCGCCGGGACCGTCCGCGTCTCCCGCATACAAATTAAATCCGTACCACTTGTCAGGCCTGCCTATCTGGGTCAGCAAATGGCTGTATGGTTCAAGCTATCAGAATTTTGAGTTGGAAGCCCAAGAAGCCGCCAAAGTCCGCGCAAGACATGAGCGTAGCGAGAGCATCACAGCCGGAAAACCCGAAGAACGCGCTTCTCTGGTGCATCTCCAGAAAGGAAACACCTGTGCCATCGCCGTTCAGTCGGAGTTCCTGCGGGCCTACAATGCAGCTCCCCTTGGAACGCCCGAGCAGCAGGAGGACGCTCTTTTCAAGGAATCCGTCCAAAAGCACTATTATATTGGGACGCGCCAGCACGGCCACATCACGGCGGCACATGCGGGCGATCTTCTGCAAGACCATGGCCTCCTGATCGCCCAGCATGCCTTGGCCAATGACGAGGAACTCGTGGCAGCAGCCGGCACAGGCAAGATGCTTCTCGTCGTCGTCGCGGCTGATTTGCTCTGGTATGACGAATCTCAAAGTGATGGATCCCATATGGTCCTTCTGACCGGCGTGGAACTGGAAGCCAAGGACCCAACCAAGCCGCTCGGCTTCTACATCAACGACACTGGCTATGCGGGCGGGGGGCGCCGCTTGATGCCGGCGGAGCGGTTCTATAAAGCCTGGCATTCCACGGGCAGCCAGTTCATAGAAGCGCGCTGATGTCGTAGGCCCAAAATGGGTCTTGACAATACCGAGCCATCCTGTTATAGTTCATTCGCGCCGAGGAATGCTGACTTAAGGAGGACCGTTCTGTCATGGCGGTTTTCAAAGCCAGACTCGGCTTCTTTTTTATCATCGCCCTCGTCGTTGCCCCAGCCTACGGCGGGCCGGCGGCCTTCGGCGTGGCACGTCCCATCATCATCGACGCGGGCCACGGCGGCGCGGACATGGGCGCCGTCTCCGCCGGAGAACAGGAGAAGAACATCACGCTGGCCGTCGCGCGCCGATTGAAGACCGAGCTCGAGACCCTGGGACTGGGCCCCATCGAGATGACCCGGGACTCCGACGAGTTCATCCCCCTCAACCGCCGCACGGACGAGACCTCCGCGTGGAACGGCTCCCTCTTCATCTCCCTGCACGCCAACAAGGTCCCCGCCAAAAATCTGCACGGGGTCACTCTCTATGCCTTCGGCAAAGGCCAGAGCCGAAGCGACCAGCATCACCGCCATCATCGCAAGATCCCGCCCCTGCCCGCGCCGCCGACCGCCCAGATCCGCGCGGGCGCCTTACTGGCCAGAGACCTCGCTCGCGGCTTGCGCCACTGCGGAGTGCGCGTCGAATCCGTGGAACGCGCCGACTACTACGTCCTCAAGAATCCCCGCACGCCCAGCGTGCTCGTCGAATTGGGCTTTTTAAGCAACCCGGAGGAGGCCAAGCTCCTGGCCGATCCCGCCTACCAGGAGAAACTCGCCGAGTCCTTGGCCGCCGGCCTGGCCAATCATCTGGCGCACCGCGTGCCGACGTCCGCCCCGGCTCTAGCGAAGACCCGCTGATAGGCGTATAATCACCCCATGTCCAAGAACCCCAAGGAAGGCGGCCTGTGTTGGGCTTGTGGCAAGATGGCTGATTCACATGACAACTTCTGCCGATTCTGCGGCAAGGACCTGGTGAGCTTCCCCTGGTACTATCAGCACTGGGGAATCATCCTCTTGACCTTCATCGCCCTGGGCCCCTTGAGCATCGTCCTCGTCTGGCGCTCGCCTGTCCTCTCGCGGACCGCCCGCTGGATCTACACCATCGCCTTGGCCGCCTTCACGTACTGGGTCGGCCTGCGCTGCTATCAGGCCTGGCAACTCTTCAAACAGCTCTCCAACAACCTCGTCCTTGCCGGCTCTTTCAATTGATTTAGTATACTGTCTTCATGATCCTAGCCCCCATCAACGCCATCACCAGCGTCAATTTCTACAAGAAGGTCTCCACGCAAAGCCTGGGCCGCACCTTTGGCTACCTGGTCTATCTCAGCGTGTTGTTCTCGCTGGTCCTCACGGTGATGCTCCGAGTCCGCGTGTGGCCCGTCCTGCAGGGGACCTTCAACTGGATGGGGACCTCCGTGCCGGTCATCACTTACGCCAACGGCCGGCTCTCCACGCCAACCAATGAACGCCTCGTCCTGCGCTATCCCGCCCTGCCGCAGATCGCCGTCATCCTCGACACCGCCCGGACCGCCCCGGTCACGGCCCAGGAGATGGCGGACGCCAAGGTCATGGCCTACGCGACCGCCAGCGCCATCCACGTCCTGAAGGGCGCCGGCCAAGTCGAGGTCTACGACCTCTCCAAGGGTCCTGCCAAGCCCTTCGTCCTGGACGACAAGTTCTATCGGGAACTCGCCCGCAACCTCTCCAGGCTCCTCTATCCCGCGGGATTTGCCGCCTGCTTCGTCGTCTTCTTCCTCTGGAAGAGCCTGGCCGCGCTCTTCTATTCCTGCATCGGCCTCATCATCAACGGCGTGAGCGAGGCCGGCCTGGAGTACAAGTCCCTCTTCAGCCTCAGCGCCTACGCCCAGACCCTGCTCATCGCCGTGCAGGCGATCATGCTCTTCGTGCCCGCCCATATCCCCTTCTTCCCCGTCCTCGCGGTCGCGGCGACAGGAACCTATCTATGGCTGGCCATCAGAACCAACGCTCCGCCATCGCCCGCGGCCTGATCCTCGCCGCCTCGGCTCTGGCTTTGGCCGGCTGCGGCCGCAGCGAGTTCTTCCTGTCCGGGACCGTCACCATCGCCTCGGCCCTTCAAAAGCGCCTGCCGGCCAACAACGCGGTCATGTTCATCGTGGCCAAGAACGACGGCGACGTACCCGTGGCCGTGCACCGCATCGTCAACCCGCAGTTCCCCGTCCGCTTCAGCATCGAGCCAGCAGACCTCATCGTGCCTGAATTGCCCGCGAACACGCCTCTGCGCATCGAAGTCGAGATGAACTCCCACGGCACGGTGGGCAAGCCCGTGCGGGGCGATCTCAAAGGCGCGCAGCCCGCCCCGGTCTACCCCGGCGAGAACCGCATCCACGTCGTGGTCGACCGCCAAGTCTAGGGTCAGACCTTTCCGTATTTTCCGTATTTCAGGCCACGGACATCTCAGAGACACGGAAGGTGGGAGCGCCGATAGACCCATAGAAAGTGAGATCATCCGCAACCGCGTCGATATGCGCCAACAGGTCCAGAAGATTACCGGAGATCATGGCCTTTTTGACCGGAGAGCCGAGCTGGCCGCCCTCCACCGCAAACCCGGAGACGCCCACGGAGAACTCTCCGGAGATCGGGTCGGCCATGTGCATGCCCATGATCTCGTAGACCAGGATCCCGTCCCGGGTGCCGGCGATGAGCTTCTCCCGAGACACGGTCCCGGGCGCCAGATAAAAATTGGAAGAGCCGGGGCTGGGAGGGCCTTTGTAGGAAGCCCTGCTCGCCGAGGCATTGCCTGCACGGCCGTCTTTTTTGCCCGTCCCGGTATCGTAGAAGTAATCCTTGATGATCCCGGCCTCGATCATGGTTTTGGCGGCCGTCGAACAACCCTCATCGTCATGCAGACAGCTCCCTGAGCCGCCCAGGCGTCGAGGGTCGTCCACCAGGGTGAGCAGCTTCGAGCCGACCGGACGGCCGAGTCTCCCAGCCAAAAGCGAGCGGCCCTTCTGCACCTCGTCCGCGCACAGGAGCCTCGCCGCCAAGCCGAGGATGTCCCCCGCCACCCAAGGGTCGAAGATGACGGCCCGGCGGCCGCCGGCCAGCTTGCGCCCGCCCAAAAGGCCGAGGGTCCGCTGCGCCGCCTGGAGCGCGGTCTTGTTGAAGTCGAGCGGAGCCGCCTTACAGGCGACCTGGAAGGACGAACCCGTCTGGACCTCCGGACCCTCGCAGCCCAAAGCGGAGAAACCGATGGAGGCCGACGTGCCGCGGCTGTGAGCCAAGACTCCCCGCGTGTTCGCGACGACCGATTCTCCGCGCGACTCGCCGTAGCCGGAGCGCAGCATGGACGACAGCCTGCGATCCGACGACAAGGCCGCGGACTCGGCCGTGCTCAGACGCTCCTCCAAGGACTCTAAAGGTTCCTGAAACAGGCCGCCATCCCAAAGCGACTGCTCCAAAACCGCATCGCCAGAGATGGATACCGGACCGGGGAGGTCCTTGCAGGGATCGGGCTCCAGATACGCCATCTGCTCACGCACCCGGCGGTAAAGGCCTTGGACGACCTCCGGCGAGAGTCCGCCGGCCGAACCGAACCCCATGCGTCCGTTGGCCAAGAGCCTGAGGCCCGCTCCCTCGCAGGAGCCGTGATGGACATCATCGAGACGGCCCTCGCGCCTCTCGACGCCGCGCTCCTCGCCGCGGCCGAGATACAACTCGGCTTCGACAGAAGCATCCTGGCGCCGCATCCAGTCCAGAAGCTCGCCCGCCAGGCCAGAGAGCTGGTTCATGAGGCAGGATTAAACTGGTTCATGGCCGCCTCAAAACCCTCGCAGGACGCCATGAGCACGGCCGATTGAGCGGCCTGGAGCGCGGCCTCCAAGTCCTGCTCCTCTCTCGAGGAAAAACGCGAGAGCACGAAAGCGGCCGAGTCCATCCCCACGGGCTGAGGGCCGACGCCGATACGGAGCCGCGGGATGTCCTCAGTCCCGAGAAGCGCGATGACCGATTCCATGCCTTTCTGACCGCCGGATGATCCGCCGGGCCGCAAACGCAGGCGCCCCAGGGGCAGGGCCACATCGTCGAAGCAGACCAGGATGCCGCCTGGAGCGATCTTATAAAAACGCGACAGGGCCCCCACGAAACGGCCGGACTCGTTCATGTAGGTCAGGGGCTTGCCCAGGATCATCTCGCCGCAGCGGCACCACTCGCCCAAGCCTTCGAAGTCCCGCCAGACCTGGGCGCCGGCCAGGCGCTCGACCAGACGCCAGCCCACATTGTGCCGGGTACGGGCATAGCGGGAGCCGGGGTTGCCGAGGCCGACGACCAGTTGCAGAGCTATTTTTCCTTCTTGGCCGGCTCTTTCCCTTTCTCCGCAGCTGGGGCGGCGGTTTTGCCCGGCTCCTTGACCAGCTTGCCTTCCTCGTCCTTCTTGCCCTTGGTGGAGGCCATCTCGGGCTCGGCGCCGGCGGCGACCTCGCCCTCGGCCGCGACAGCGGCAGGAGCGGCTTCCTCGATCACCTTGACCGTCGTGACGGCCACGACCCGGCTCTCCGCGGCATCGAGGACCTCGATGCCGGCGGGGATGGAGAGCTCGCGGACCAGGATCTGCTGGTTGAGCTCCAGGCGCGAGACGTCGACGTCGATGGCCTGCGGGATGTCCTTGGGCAGGGCCCGAACGCTGAGCTCGCGGATCGCGTACTGCAGGATGCCGCCCGAGCTCTTCACGCCCGGGGCTTCTCCCAAGACGCGCAGAGGCACCTTCGCCTCGATCTTAGCCGTCAGCGAGATCCTCTGAAAATCGGCGTGCACGACCCGGTCGGTCACGGGGTGACGCTGCAGCTCCTTGACGATGACGGTTTCCGTCGTCTTGCCCGTCACCAAACTCAGGACGGCGTTGACACCGCCCTTCTTGCGCGCCGCCATGAGCTCCTTCTCCGACAAGGCCACGCGCACGGGCGGCTTGCCCGAACCGTAGATGATGCCGGGAACGCTCGCGTTGGCTCGCAAAGTCGAGAGTTCCTTCTTCGTCCCCTGGCCTTCCCTCGTTTCCGCCTTCAGCTTGATTTCTTCCATGGTCTCCCCTTACGCAAAAAGTTCACTGATGGACAACCCGCGGTTGTTGCGCAGAATGGCCTCTCCCAACAGCGGCGCGACCGACAAGACTTTGACCTTTTCCGCAGCCAAGTGGTGGATCGGGATGGAATCCGTCAGCACCAGCTCTTCCAAGGGCGATTTTAAAATCAGAGAAAGCGCCTCGCCGGAAAGCACCCCATGGACGCAGGCTGCGTAGATCGACAAGGCTCCGCACTCGCGCAGCTTGTCGGCCACCTTGGTCAGGGTCCCGGCGGTGTCCACCATGTCGTCGAGGATCAGCGCCGCATGGCCCTTCACATCGCCGATAAGATTGTAGACCGAAGCTTCGTTGGGATGCGGCCGGCGCTTGTCCACGATGGCAAGCTTGGCCTCCAGGCGCTTGGCCATGGCGCGCGCCCGCTCCACTCCCCCGACATCGGGAGACACGACCACGAGGTCCTTGAGGTTCTTCTTGCGGAAATAATCCAAGATGACGGGAGCGGCGATCAGATGGTCCACCGGGATGTCGAAGAAGCCCTGGATCTGGGCCGCGTGCAGGTCCATGGTGATGACGCGGTGAGCCCCGGAGGTGGTGACGAGGTTGGCCATGAGCTTGGCCGAGATGGGCACGCGCGGCGCACTCTTGCGGTCGGCCCGGGCATAGCCGAAATAAGGGATGACGGCCGTCACCCGGCCCGCCGAGGCCCGGCGCAGGGCGTCGATCATGATCAAGAGCTCGATCAAGCGCTCGTTGACCGGACGACAGGTGGGCTGGACCACGTAGCAGTCAGCGCCGCGGACGTTCTCGTCGATTTGGACGTTGATCTCCCCGTCGGCGAAGTGCCCCACGTGGGCCTTGCCGAGCTCCAAGCCCATGTACTTGCAGATGTCCTGGGCCAGGCGGGGGTTGGCGTTGCCGGAGAAGACCTTCAGTCGCCTGAAGGCCGGGATGCTCTCCGCGTGATGGTCTGTTTCGCTGAGTTTGGGAGTCATGTCTTATTGACCTGTCGGGCCCGGGCGATGGCCAAAGTCGCGTCAGGAACGTCCTCCGTGATGGTGGATCCGGCGCCGATCTTGGCGCCGCGGCCCACCTTGACCGGGGCCACCAGGTTTACGTTGGAACCGATGAAGGCCTTGGCCCCGATGACCGTCTTGTGCTTGACCTTGCCGTCGTAATTGCAGGTGATGGTGCCGGCGCCGATGTTGACGTCTTCCATGACGTCCGTGTCGCCGATGTAGCTCAAATGCGGGACCTTGGAGCCGAAGCCGATGCGGGAAGCCTTGATCTCGGAGAAATTGCCGACCTTGGCCCGCGGCCCGATGACCGAGTCCGGCCGGATGTTGGAGTAAGGGCCGATCACGGACTTGTCGAGGATGCGGCAGCTGATCAGATGCGAGAGGCTCACCACGCACTCGTTGCCGATCTGGACGTTCTCGAAATAGGAAAAGGGCCCGACGCGGCAGAGCTTGCCGATGGTGGTCTTGCCGCGCAGAATCGTGAAGGGTTCCACGATGGTGTCCTGTCCGATCTCCACGTCCGCGTCGACCCAGGTCGAGGCGGGATCGCAGATCGTCACTCCCGCATTCATGAGCCTCTCGAGCATGCGGCGGTTGATCACGCGCTCGGCATTGGCCAGCTGCACGCGCGAGTTGACGCCCAGGATCTCCTCGGGGTTCGGGCTCACGTAGGCGTTGATCTTGCCCCCCTTGGCCCGCACCAACTCCATGATGTCGGTCAAAAACTGCTCGCGCTTGGGGCCCTTGGGGCTGAGCTCCTTGATGCCCGAAAGCAGCGCCTCGACCTCGAAGGCGTAGGCCCCGGAGTTGACCTCAGTGATGGCCAGCTCCTTGGGGGAGGCGACGGAATCCTCGACGATGCGCAGGACCTCTCCCATGGGGCTGCGCACCACGCGGCCGTAGCCCTTGGGGTTGGAGAGCTTGGCGGTCAAGAGTGTGGCCTGCCCCTTCTGGTTTTCGTGGCTCAGGGCCAGGCCGTAGATGCTCTCATAGGTCAAAAGGGGCGTATCCCCGCACAAGACGACCGCGGTCTTGAACTTCTTGAGAAAAGACACCGCCTCCAGGACCGCGTTGCCCGAACCGAGCATCTCGCGCTGCAGGATGAACTGGACCGGCCTGGAGATGCCGCCATCCGCGATCAGCTCGGCCACCGCTTCTTTCACCTTATCCACCCCGTGGCCGACCACGATGCCGATGCCTGCGGGCTTCAAGGCGTTGGCGATGCGCAGGGTGTGGAAGATCATGGGCTTGCCGCCGACCTTGTGCAGGACCTTGGGCAAGGACGACTCCATGCGCGTGCCCTGGCCGGCGGCCAGGATCAGGACGCCGAGTGAAGATCCGTTCTTGCGTTGTCCGTTCATCATCGTGGATCCTGAAAGCATCAAATTTCCCAGGCCTGGGCTCGAACCAGGAATAGCGGATTCAAAGTCCGCTGTGTTACCGTTACACCACCTGGGAGACGGTCAATCATACCGCCCCTCGGGCGCCCGCCTGGACAGCCGGCGGCGCCGGCGCCTTGAGGCATTCCTCGTGGTAGCAGGCCAGCACGCGGTCCTCGAGGATCTTGCGGAACTCGGCGCTGATGGGATGCGCCACGTCTTTGTAGGTGCCGTCCGGCATCTTGCGCGAAGGCATGCACAGCAACAGACCCTTGGCCCCCTCGATGATCTTCATGTTGCGCACGACAAAACAGTCGTCGAAAGTCACAGTGGCAAAAGCCCTCAACTTGTCCTCATTGCGCAGGTGCACCCGGATCTCCGTGATCTTCAAGTCACTCACCCCTGGCAGCTGGTCACGTACGCCTTCCACGGATAGCCTTTCAGGCGCTTGAGGGCGGCCTCGGCCTGCGGGTGGGTCTGTGCGAAGGCGAAGACCGACGAACCCGAACCCGACATCCGCGCGCCCCTCAAGCCCAGATGCGAAAGGACCTTCCGAGCCTGCTCGACCTGAGCCATAACCGGGAGCGCCGCCGTCTCGAGACGGTTGAAGAGCAGACCCTCCCATTCCTCGACGGGACGGCCCCGTTTCAGGCTACGTATGAGTCTATCAAGATGGGACAATCGTGTCAACACGGCAGACCGGGAAGGCCGGGTCAGCGCCCGATAGGCGTCGGGGGTCGAGACATGCAGACCGGGATAGGCCAGGACCATGTACGGAAGGCTCTGGGGGATGCGTACGGGCGTCAAGATGTCCCCGATGCCCTTGCCCACGCAGAACGGGGCCGGATGGAGGAAGAAGGGGACGTCCGCGCCCAGGGAAGCGGCCAGCCGCTTCAGGACGGCCCTCTTCTTCGCGTCCAGCCGGACCTCGAAGAGCTTGGCCATACCCAGAAGCGTGCCCGCCGCGTCCGACGAACCTCCCCCCAATCCCGCGCCCATGGGGATGCGCTTGATGAGCCGGATCTTCGCGCCGCCCTCCAGGCGGAAGGCTTTCAAGAAAGCCTGGGCCGCCCGGCAGACGAGGTTGTCCGGTCCGGCGGAAAGCCTGACGCCCTCCTCGGCGCAGATCTCCAGGGACACCCCGCAGCGCGCCGCCTCGAATTCCAACACATCGTAGAGGTTGATCTTGGCGAAAAGGGTCGCCAGGGTATGGTAGCCGTCGGGCCGCTTGCCCGTGACCTCCAGGAAGAGGTTGACCTTGGCCGGGCATTGGATCTTGATCATCGTTTTTCATCCATGAAATCGACCTGCACCTGCTCTAGATTCAAGGTCACCGAGCCGAAGCGGCCCTTCCAGGAGATCCGGCGGGGAACCAGACGCCCTCCCGCCGCTTTCGCAAGATCTGAGAATAGGATTTTTCCCTTCCCCTCGGGAAGGACCACGGCGGCCAGCCGCTGGCCGTCAGCATCGAGGTCCAAGCGTCGATCGCCGATGATGATCGAACGCTTGAACCAGCCCTTGTGATAGATGGCGGGCCTGGCCGCAAAGAGGTCGCCGACGAGATAGGCTCGCAAGGACGACAGAAGCCCCTCCACCACTCCGCGCACTTGGTCCGGGTCGGCACCGGGCACAGCGTCCATGGAAAAGCCATCACTCCCCGCTCTCGCCCTCCAGAGCGGCGTGAAGAGCGGCCCCAAGATCTCCAGAGTCAATTCTCCAGACGGCCCCAGAGAGAGGATGCCGTCATGGGAGAACCGCCGCCCCACGACCTGGACCTCTGCGCGGCACACGGCGCTCATCTTGCGCCAGCGGCCGTGCACAGCGTCGAGATGCCGCAGATAAAGTTCCCCCAGCTGGGAGGGGTCGAAGCCCTTCTGGATCCGGGCCGCCTTTTTGCCCGGGACTGCAGGATCCTCGGACAGCAGCTCGGCGCGCTTGAAAGACAGCCAGGCCTCGCCAGTCCGCCCGGCCGAGGCCAGCGCATCGCCCAAGTGACTGAATATCTCGCCATCCACGGGGTCTCCGGCGATGGCTTCTTCGAGACTGCTCACCGCCTCGGTCGAACGCCCCTGCTGGAACAAGACCCAGCCCAGGGAATCGAGATAGGCGGGATTCTCCGGCTTCAAGGACAGGGCCCGGCGGATGAGGGCCTCGGCCGTGGAGAGCTCCATGCCGCGGTCCGCCAGGGAAAAGCCCAGGTAATTGAGGGCAGCCGCGTCATTGGGATCGCTCGCCAGAAGCGCGCGGAATTCCTTCTCCGCCTCGTCGAGACGGTTGAGCTTCTCCAGGATGGCGCCGAGTTCGAAGCGCGCCTCGCGCATCTCCGGCTTGAGCTCGAGGACCTGACGCAAGAGCGCCACGGCCTTCTGCGGCTTCTTCATGTCGTCGTAGCCCAGGGCCAGGAAATAGTCGATCTGGTCATTGGCGGGCCAGCGGGCATGAGCCGCCTCCAGGACCCTCATGGCCTCGCGGCCGCGGCCGGCCTGGGTCTCGTAATAGCTCAGCCGCAAGTGGAGCGCGGGATCCTCCGCTAGAGCGGCGCTGGCCCCCAGCAGCTCCGCGGCGCGGCTCCAATCACCCAGTTTCTCGGCATCCGCCGCCAGCCAGTGACAGGCCGCGGGATTCTGTGGCTCCAAACGCCGGGCCTCCGCGAAGCGCGCGCGCGCCTGGTCCAGATCTCCCGTCGCCGCGCTGAGCTCGCCGATGCGGTTAAGAAGCGCCGTGTTGGAGGGCTCCATCTGGAGGATCCGCTGGTACTCGCCCAGGGCCGCAGCCGTGGAAGCCTGGGCCTCATAGGCCTGGGCCAAGGCGTAGCGCAAAGGCAGGGCATCGGGCTCCTCTTCGATGGCGTCTTTGAGCTGGCTGATGGCCGCCTCGTAGCGGCCGGCCTCGTAGTCCATCTTGGCCAACTCGTAGCGCGCCTCGCTCGCCTCGTCGGGATCGCTCTGGATGAAGCGCCGGTAGACCTCCCGGGCCTGATCGGGATCGCGCTCGGACAAGAACTCCCCGAGGGAAAGGACGGCCTCTGCGGAATGCGGGTCCAGACGGAAGGCCTCCTCGAAGGCGGCCCGGGTCCCGGCTTCGTCTCCCCGCGCCCAGAGGATGTTACCCAACAAAAGCTGGGTCTTGGGATCGGCGGCGTCCTTCTCCTTGAGCCTGCCGGCCAAGGCCCCGGCCTTCTCCGAGTCCCCCAGCTCCAGGGCCATGCCGGCCGCCTCGCGGCGCAGATACAAGGAGTCCGGGTCCTCGCCCAGGGCGGCTTCGAAGGCCTTGAGCGCGCCGGCGCTGTCGCCGCGGCGCTCCATGAGCGCGCCCAAAAGAAAATGTCTCTGGGCCGACTTGAACGCCTCACCCGAGGCCAGGGTGGCCTGCGCGCCGGGCGCCAGGAGCAAGAGGCTGACGAGGAGGATCAAGCGAGTGGGCGGTCCATCAAGATAGCGTCGGAACCGTCATTATAGAATTTCGGGCGACGGCCCACAATGTCATAGCCGGCCCGGCGGTAAAGCCGCAGAGCCCGCTCGTTCTTAGCCGAGACTTCCAAGGTGATCTTGCCGCATCCCCAGTTCCTTGCCGCGCCGTCCAAATGGTCCAGCAAGGCCTTGCCAATGCCCCGCCCCGTGTCCCGCACGGCGATATCGACCAATTGCGTCTCAGAAGCGACCTGAATGGCTAGAAGATAGCCTCGGACTTCACCGTCGTCGAAAACCAAGAAGCAGGACTTGGGAGAACCAATCTCTCCCTGGAGCTGTTTCAAGCTCCAGGCCGCGGCGAAGGGACTGGAAGCCGCGATGGCGCGGACAACTTCAAGGTCACTGGCTTGAGCTTGTCTTACGCTCATAGGAGGCTGGCTTGAGATAGAGCGGCTCGAAGCGAGGGCGGCGTTTCTTCTGGAGAAGTTTTGCAGCGCAGCACAGCAGGTCCGCGGCCTTGACCTCGTCCTCTGCAAAAACAACCCCCTGATCCGACAATCGTTTCTTGGCCGACTGCCAATCCTTGGCCACGGCCCAAACAGGATGCCCCTGGGGCCGTCCTCCTTGGAACAACTGATAAAAAGTCTCGTCGCGATAACCTGGGAGGACAGTACAAACAGTCCTCTCAGGCGTCTTGGCCGCCAGAGCCTCCAGGCGCGAAACAGCCAGGGCCGGGATCTTGAGCCTCCCGGCCATGACGGACGCAAACGACATGCCGATGCGGATCCCAGTGAACCGGCCAGGCCCGCTCGCCACGACCAGGGCATCGAGGTCCTTCCACTTCAATGCGGCCTTATTAAGGAGGCGGAGGATCTGCGGCAGAAGTGTCTCATCATGCGGATATGTAAATTCTCTATGTAAAATAAGTACTTTTTTATTAAACTGTAAGGCCAGACTCAAAGGAGAGCCCGTTGTATCTATGGCCAAAAGATTCACGCTACCTCCAAACGCCTGATGATCTCGCGGGAGCGCGGCCCTTTGGCCGCGAACTTAAGCCTCCGACCTCCACGAACATGGTCAAGTTTTACCACAAGGCGATCCTTGGGATAATAGACTTCGCCGACCTTGGGCCATTCCACGACACAGATGCCGCGCGGGTCCGAGACGAATTCCTCAAGCCCGATATCCCGCGTCTGATCCGCGGCCACGCGGTAGAGGTCCAGATGGTAAATGGTCCGCCGGCCCGCGCGATAAAGGCGAGCCAGGGCGAAGGTGGGGCTGGTCACATGGTTTTTTGAGCCGGCCCCGCTGGCAAGGCCGCGCACAAGAGTGGTCTTGCCGCTGCCCAGATTGCCATAGAGGCAGACCACGTCCCAGCCTTTCAAGAGCCGGCCCAGACGACGACCGAGAGCCACGGTCTGCGTCTCGCTTCTCGTCGTGATCACCACGAGCTCATTATGCCAAATTTTCAGGCGCCCTCCATTCAAGGTCGCATTCCGCGACCTTGAAGACAGACTTCACATTCTGTCCCATCTTTAAGATGCCAAATTGGCATCTTAAGATTGAAGACGCTTCTGGGGGTCCTCAAACCAACTGTTGCCGGCAACAGTTGCTCGAAAAATGGGGTTACAGCAGTTCTTTAAACGCGGCAGGAAGATTCTTGATGACATCCTGAGCTGTCATGGCATAGGGCGTACGCGCCTTCTCGGCCAGCTCGCCCGCCCGACCATGGAGCCACGCAGCCAGGGCAGCGACCAGGAAAGCGCGTCCTTCAAGAACCCCATAGTCAAAAGTCAAGACCTGACCCCAAAGGCCGGCCAAGAGGCCGGTAAGGACGTCGCCGGTGCCGCCTTTGGCCAAGCCCGTGCCGCCCGTGGGATTCACGGTCAGGCGGGAAGAGTCGGCGATGACGGTGCCGTGACCCTTGAGCAGGACAACGCCCCCCCAGGCGCGGGCCAATTGTTTCGCCGAGGTCTCGCGACCATTCTGCACGTCTTCAACGGAAATCCCCAGACAGCGGGCCATCTCGCCGGGATGCGGGGTGAAGATGGACGGCTGGGAGCGGCGCACACCGGTGAGCTTGAGCGCCGCCAGGATGTTCAAGGCGTCCGCGTCCACCACGACAGGAAGAGCGAGTGAGTTCAGCGCCAGAACCACGAATTTGGCCGTGTCCGGATGCGTCGAAAGCCCGGGGCCGATACCCATAACGCTGAAGCCTGTCTGCTGATGAAGGCTTTTAAGAGCACCCACTGCCTCGGGCTTGAGAGAACCGAGAGAATTCTCCGGCAGGCCGATGGTCAACGCCTCGGGGACCTTGCCCGCGACGACCTTCTGTATCCCTTCGGGCACGGCCAGCGTGACCAGGCCCGCCCCCGAACGCACGGCCGCGCGGCCGGCCAGGATCGCGGCGCCGGACATGCGGCGCGAACCGACGACGAGCAGGACATGCCCGAAGGCGCCCTTATGATCCTTGGGCCGGCGAGGGACCAAGGCCCGGCGCAGCTCCTTCTTGGAAAGCGATCTCATTTTTCATTCTCTTGGAGCGCCACGGCCACGGCATACGCCTCTCCGTGAGACAGCGAGAGCTTGAGTCCCCTCTTTCGCTTACCCTGGATAAGCACTCCCGGCTTGCCGCTGCGGTCACGCTCGACCGAGATGTCGCGCAGCGCGACCCCGCCGCTGCCCAGGGCCTTCCAGACCGCTTCCTTGGCCGCGAAACGCACCGCATAGTGAGGCCAGGGATCCTTTTTAGCCTGGCAGTAGGCGATCTCATCCTTCGTGAAAACGCGCTCGAGGAAGCCCGGCGTGCGCCGGATGATGCGGCGGATGCGGCCGACATCGACGATGTCGAGCCCGATCTCCATCGTCAGGGCGCTCCCCAGAGCCATCGGTGCAGGACCAGAAGGAACTTATACCAAGGCGCGATCCCCAAGAGCACGCCCGCGAGCATCCCCCACAGGAAGACCTTCAAGCCCTCATGATGGGGCCGGGACATATGCGACCAAGCAGGCAGGCTACTCAACTGTAACACTTTTGGCCAGGTTCCTCGGCTGGTCCACATCGCAGCCGCGCAGATCCGCGATGTGGTAGGCCAGCAGCTGCAAGGGGACGATGTTGACGATCGGCGAAAGGAGCTCGGGCACGACCGGCATCCGGATCTGGAAGTCCGCCCCCGGCATGGACCCGTCGCCCTCGGTCACCAGCGCGATCACCTGCGCGCCGCGGGCCTTGGCCTCCTGGCAGTTGGAGGCCATCTTGTCGTAGGTGCGCGAACGCGTGGCGATGGCCACGACGCAGACGTTCTCATCGATCAAGGCGATGGGGCCGTGCTTCATCTCGCCCGCCGCGTAGCCTTCGGCGTGGACGTAGGAGATCTCCTTGAGTTTGAGGGCTCCCTCGAGCGCGATGGGATAGTTCACGTGCCGGCCGATGAAAAGGAAGTGCTCCTTCTTCTGGAACTTCTTCGCGAGCTCCAGGATCTGCGCGTCCAGCTTCAGGACCTGGCGAAGGTCGCTGGGCAGCCTCACCAACTCGTCGACCAGCTGGCGGGCGTCCGTCTCGGACAAGGTCCCTCGCGCCACGGCCGCGTGCAGGGAGAAGACCGCCAGGGCCGCCAATTGGCCGATGAAGGCCTTGGTCGAGGCCACGCCCAATTCCGGGCCGCAATGGGTATAGAGGTTGTAATCCGCGGCGCGAGGGATGGCCGAACCCAGGGTGTTGCAGATGGAAAGGACCTTGGCGCCCTTCTCCTTGGCCTGGCGCACGGCGGCCAGGGTGTCGGCGGTCTCCCCCGATTGACTGATCGTGATGACCAAGTCATTAGGGCCGACCGTGCTCTCCCGGTAGCGGAATTCCGAAGCCGTCTCCACGTGCACGGGCAGGCCGGTCATGGGTTCGAGCCAATACTTGCCGACCAAGGCCGCGTGGTAAGCCGTGCCGCAGGCGATCACGTGAAACTGGCGAAACCCCTTCAGGGTCGTCTTATCCAAACCCGTCTCACGCTCCAGGACCCCGTCGCGCAAGGGGAAGAAGCGGCCGCGCAGGGTGTCCTCGCAGGCCGTGGGCTGCTCGTGGATCTCCTTGAGCATGAAATGGCGATAGCCCCCCTTCTCGGCCATGGTCCTGTCCCACTGGACGGTGACCGGGACCTTCTCGATCTTCTTGCCGGCCAAGGAGAAGAACCGACATCCCTCCGCTTTCAGGACAGCCATCTCTCCGTCTTCCATGAAAACGGCCTTGCGGGTCGTGGAAAGGAAAGCGGGCACGTCCGAAGCCAGGAAATTCTCGCCTTCTCCCAGCCCGATGATCAGGGGCGAGGCCGTCTTGGCCGCGATGAGCACGCCGGGCGCCTTGGACCACAGGACGGCCAGGGCATAGGCGCCCTTGACCTCGTTCAAAGCCAGACGCACGGCCTCGAAGATCAGAGGCTCGTTGAAACCCGCCCCGGAAGCGGTGGGTCCGCGGAGTCCCTTGAGCTTCTCCTCGATGAGATGCGCCACGGCCTCGGTGTCGGTCTCGGAGGAGAACTGGTGCCCCGCGCGGGCCAGCCTCTCTTTGATCTCGATATAATTCTCGATGATCCCGTTGTGGACGACGACGATCTCCCCCGTGCAGTCGACATGGGGATGCGCGTTCTCCTGCGAGGGCTTGCCGTGGGTCGCCCAGCGGGTGTGCCCCAAGGCCACGACGCCGTTCAAAGGGGATTTTTTTAGAAGGGCCTCGAGGTTCGCGAGCTTGCCGGCCGCGCGGCAGCGCTGCAAGACCCCTCGGTCGGCCACGGCCACGCCGGCCGAGTCATAGCCGCGATACTCCAAACGCCTCAAGCCCTCCAGGATGAGGGGGACGGCCTGCCGTTTTCCCGAGTAACCGACGATGCCGCACATGGCGCTTAGGCGACGAGCCGCTTCATCTCGGCCACGGCCGGTTTGAGCCCCACGAAGAGGGCGCGCGCGATGATCGAAAAACCGATGTGGACGGCTTTGAGATGCGCCATCCGGGCGACGGGCCGCACATTGTGGTAGTCCAGACTGTGCCCGACGTGGAGCCCCAGGCCCATCTCATCGGCCAGATAACCGGCCAATTCCAGGCGCTCAAGCTCCTCGGCCGCTCGGCCCTTGCCCTTGGCCCGCGCATAGGCCGAGGCGCCAAGCTCCACCAGGTCCGCGCCCAGGAACTTGGCCAGGCGCACATTGGCCGCTTCAGGCTCGACCAGGAGGCTCACCTCGATGCCTGCCGTCTTGAGCCGCTCGATGGCGCGGCCGACAGCCTTGGCTGAGGCCTTCAGATCCCAGCCTCCCTGGGTCGTGAGCTCGGAGGAGCTCTCCGGGACCAGACACACGGAGCCTGGCCGCGCCCGGCGGGCGATGGCCACGATCTCCGGGTCCGCGGAGATCTCCAGATGGGTCGCCCCTCGCAGAGCGCAAAGCTTGAAGACGTCCGCCTCCTGCATAGGACGACGGTCCTGACGCAGATGGGCGATGATCACGTCCGCACCGGCCTGCCGGCAGGCCGCAGCGGCCTGAGCCAGATCCGGATCGGACGCTCCTCTCGCTTCTCGCAGAGTCGCGACATGATCGATGTTCACTCCGAGTTTAATCTTCATATTTCCTCCCTAAATGGGGTCAGGTCTTGACTTTTGACTGAGTCAGTCAAAAGTCAAGACCTGACCCCCGTTTCCTCCAAATAAGCAGCGGCAAGCTGACGGGCCATGCGTTCGATGCGCGAACGGCTGGGACCCTCGATCATGATGCGCAAAAGAAGCTCGGTGCCGGAATACCTCAAGAAGACCCGTCCGGAGCCTCTCAATTCCTTCTCGCAATGGCGCGCCAGATGCTGGAACTTGGGCAGACGCTCCAACGGGACCTTGCGTTCCACGGGAAGATTGTGAAGGACCTGCGGCATGGGCTTGAACATCGCGCGATGAGAGCTCAAGGTCCCGCCCATCTCTCGCAGCGCGGCCAGGATCTGCAGGGCGGTGAGGATCCCATCGCCCGTCGATGAGAAGCTGCGGAAGATGATGTGTCCGGAGGACTCGCCCCCCAGGCTCAAGTTCTCGGCCTCGATGGCCTCGCTCACGTTGCGGTCCCCGACGGGGACCGTCACGACCGAGATCCCCGAACGCTCCAGGAACTTGATGAGCCCGTAGTTGGACATGACCGTCAAGACGATCCGGCGCGAACGCAGAAGGCCGTTGCGATCGAGGTGCCAAGCCGCCAGGCACAAGAGGGCGTCTCCGTCCAAGAGCGCGCCTTTCTCGTCCGCGAAGATGGCCCGGTCGGCGTCGCCGTCGAAGCAGACACCACAGTCTGCGTGACAACGTCGAACAGCGGCCTGCATAGACTGCGGTGCCAGCGCCCCGCAGCCGGAATTGATGTTGTCTCCCGAGGGCGCGCAGCCCAGCGCGATCACCTCGGCTCCCAGCTTCTCAAAAAGTGCCGGAGCGATTCGGGATGCGGCGCCATGGGCGCAGTCCACGACCAGACGAAAGCCGGAGAGGTCCAAGCAGGCCGGGAAAGTACTCCTCAGGAAATCCTCATAGCGCCTGACGAGAGCGGAGCCGTCGTCCCCAGGGCGATCTGAGCTGGCCGCATAACGCCCGTTGCGTCCCGGCGAGGCGAGGACCTTTTCCACGGCCTCCTCGAGTTCGGGAGACATCTTGTAGCCGTCCGAAGTGAAGAATTTGATGCCGTTGAATTGAGCGGGATTGTGGCTGGCGGACACCACCACGCCGGCCAGCGCTTTGAGGCGAGGCACGAGGTAGGCCACGGCGGGCGTGGGCGCGACTCCGATGTCCACGGTCCGGCAGCCGGCGGCCGCGAAGCCGCGGCGAAGCCAGCGGCCGAGAGTCGGCCCGGACCCGCGGGTATCGCGGCCCATGACCACGACAGGGGCCTGCTCCGAAGAGAACTCCTGGAGCAAGAGCCTCGCCACGGTCTCGGCCAGGCGCGTCACCACATCCTCGACGAAAGGGTAGCGTCCGGGAACGGCGCGCACGCCGTCGGTCCCGAAGAGTTGGCCCATGTCAGGACGCCCCGAGGACGGCATTGAGGGCCTTCAAGGCCTTCTGGGTCGCGCGCACGTCATGCACGCGCAGGATCTTGACCCCGCGCAAGGCCGCCCAGCAGGCCACGGCCAGAGATCCCTCCAGCCGGTCTTGCGGCCCTTCTCCACCCAGGAAGGCTTTGCGCGAACAGCCCAGGACCACGGGCCCCAGGTCCGAGAAGATGTCAACGTCCTTGAGAAGTGCCAGGTTGTGCGCCACGCTCTTGCCGAAACCGATGCCCGGGTCATAGAGCAGCCGCGTCGCGTCCCCGCCTGCCCGGCGGAAGACCTCACGCTGCTGCGTCAAAAAATCGCGGACCTCATGGACCACATCTCCATACTGCGGGCAGTCCTGCATGGTCTTGGGAGACGTCCCTCCCCGATGCATGAGGATGACCGCTTCGGCGCCCTGGGCCGCTTCGATCATCCGCTCATCCTGACGCAAAGCGGAGACATCATTGAGGATGGTGGCGCCCGCCTCCAGACATCGGCGCGCCACGGCCGCCTTGTCCGTGTCCACGGACAGGGGGACCTTCGATCGTCCGGCGAGCTTTTCAAAAACAGGGACCAAACGCTTGAGCTCGCAGTCCTCGCTGACAGGCTCGGAGCCCGGCCGGGTGGATTGCCCGCCGATATCCACCAGATCAGCCCCCTCCTCGACTTGGCGCAGGACCCGGTCCGCGGCCTCTTGAGGCCCCAAGACGCGGCTGTCCGGGAAGAAGGAATCGGGCGTGACGTTGACGATGCCCATGACCAGGGGGACGCGGCGGGGGACGCGCAGAAGGGCCCACAAGCCGGGACGCGGCGCAGCTGGGAGCGCCATGGGTCGATTAAGCAGCGGCGCCTTGGAAGACGGCATCGATGTCCTCTCCGGAAAGGATCTCGCGGTCCATGAGCTTGACGGCCAGATCGTCCAAGATCTTCTTGTGCGCGGTCAAGAGCTCCCGGGCTTTTGTCTGAGCCTCGACCACGAGACGCTTGACCTCCCCGTCGATGAGCTCCGCCGTGTTCTGCGAGTAAGCCGTCCCTTGGGAGATGTCCCGCCCCAGGAAGATCTCGCGGTCCGGCTCCTTCAAGGAGAGCGGCCCGACCTTTTCGCTCATGCCGTACTCGGTCACCATCTTGAGCGCAAGCGTCGAGGCCTTGGAGAGGTCGTCGGCGGCGCCCGTGGTGACGTCGCTGAAGACCATCTCCTCGGCGCAGCGCCCGCCCAGGAGCACGGCCAGTCGGTTGGTCATGTCCGTGCGGGAGGTCAGGTGCTTGTCCTCCTTGGGCAGCTGCAGGGTGTAGCCCAGGGCATGGCCGCGCGAGACGATGGAAACCTTGTGCACGGGGTCCGAGCCGGGCAGCAGCTTGGCCACCACCGTGTGTCCGGACTCATGGTAGGCCACGATCTTCTTCTCCAGATCGGACATGATGCGGGATTTCCTCTGCGGTCCGGCCACGACGCGCTCGATGGACTCCTCCAGATCCGAAAGGTCCACCTCGGCCTTGTTTCGGCGCGCGCCGAGGAGCGCGGCCTCGTTGATGACGTTGGCCAGGTCCGCCCCAGAGAATCCCGGGGTGCGCCGGGCGATGACCGAGAGGTCGGCGTCCGGGCCCATCTTGACCTTGCGGGCGTGCACCTTCAAGATCTCCTCGCGGCCTTTCAGGTGCGGCAAAGGGACGTTGATCTGCCGGTCAAAACGTCCTGGCCGCAAAAGCGCCGGGTCGATGACGTCCGGCCTATTGGTGGCCGCGATCAAAACGATGCCCTGGTTCTGCTCGAAGCCGTCGAGCTCGATCAGGAGCTGGTTCAAGGTCTGCTCGCGTTCGTCGTGCCCGCCGCCGATGCCCGCGAAGCGGTGGCGGCCGACGGCGTCGAGCTCGTCGACGAAGATGACCGCTGGCGCGGCCTTTTTGGCCTGGTCGAAGAGGTCTCGCACGCGCGAGGCGCCCACGCCCACGAACATCTCCACGAACTCGGAAGCTGAAGCGGAGAAGAACGGAACGCCGGCCTCTCCGGCTACGGCCCGGGCCAAGAGCGTCTTGCCCGTGCCCGGAGCGCCGAAGAGGAGTACGCCGCGCGGCATCTTGCCGCCCAATTTTTGAAAGCGGTCCGGGCTTTTTAAGAACTCGACGATCTCCTGGAGCTCCTCCTTGGATTCGTCGCAGCCGGCCACGTCCGAAAACGAGGTCGCCTTCTTCTTGTCGTCGATGCGCCGGGCCTTGCTGCGGCCGAAAGACAGGGCCTGTTTGCCTCCGACCTGGACCTGGCGGATGACGAAGAGGTACCACAACCCGAAGAAAAGGACGATCCAGCCGATGTTGACCAAAAGCCCCGTCACCCAGCTGCGGTCCGGCTCGCCCTGATAATTCTGGACATGATAGGCTTCGAGGTCCTCCACGAGCTTGGCGTCCGGCATGGGGAGCGTGCGGAAATGCTGCGTCGCTCCGGCCTCGTCCTTGAAGTCCCCGCTGACCATGTCGGGCCTGACCTTGACCTGCGTGATCTGCCCCGCGCGCAGCTTGGTTTTGAAGGCGGAATAGGGGATCTCGGTCTCCGCGGGCGGTCCCTTGACGTTCTGGAAGAGCACGATCAAGAGCCCGAAGGCCAGGATCCAGATCGCCAACTGCTTGATGTTCTTATTTTCCACTTTTCATGACCCCAACATAGGGAAGATTCCGATAGCGTTCCTGGTGATCGAGGCCGTAGCCGATGACGAACTCGTTGGGGATCTTGAAGCCCACGTACTTGGCTTCGATGGGGATCTTGCGGCATTTTGGCTTGTCGAGCAGCGTGCAGATCTCGATGGAACGCGGATTTCGGGCCTTCAAGGTGTCGAGGAGGTAGTGGAGGGTCAGTCCCGAGTCCATGATGTCCTCCACCAGGATCAAGTCCTTACCCGCGGCGCTCTCGCGCAGGTCCAAGAGCAGGCGCACCTCGCCGGTCGAATGGCGGCCGCCGCCGTAGGAGGAGACGCCGATGAAGTCCACCCAGCAGTCGATGGAAAGCGACTTGAGCAGGTCCCCCAGGAAGATCACGCTGCCCTTGAGGATGCCCAGAAGGATCGGCACCCGGCCCTCGTAATCGCGCGAGATCTCGGCGCCCAGTTCGCGCACGCGCGCCTGCAGCGCGGCCGAATCGATGAGCACCTTTTCAACGTCCGGATGAAGGGAGACAGAATGCTTCGTCATAAGGAATTAAGGTCATTAAGAATATCTTTATTGCACCGTCGAATCAATGGTAAGATGGGGTCAGGCCTTGAGTTTTGAGTGAACCTGGCCTGAAAATGGGAAAATCCAACGTCTTGGTCCTCTGCGGCGGCCAATCCGCAGAACATGCCGTGTCCCTGGTTTCCGCGCGGACAGTCATGGCCAATCTGGACACTCAGCGCTACAAGCCTTCCTTGATCTACATCGACCGCAAAGGCTGCTGGCGCTCTTCCAAAATCCAACTTCTCACAGAGCATGTGGGAGCCAGCGAAAAAGCTCTCTTGGCCGGTTCCAAGCCCATCCCGTCTTCCCAAGCCCTCGCTTCTGCTGATGTGGTCTTCCCGGTCCTGCACGGCCCCTTAGGTGAGGACGGCACCATGCAGGGCCTCCTCGAAGTCGCCGGCGTCCCGTATGTGGGCTGCGGCGTTCTGAGCTCCTCCTTGGCCATGGACAAGGAGATCACCAAACGGCTCTGCGTCCATGCCGGCCTGCCCATCCTGCCCTACGCCGTGGTCCGCCATCCGCATCATGCCGCGCCCCTGGCCCGCAAGCTCGGCCTGCCGGTCTTCGTCAAGCCCGCGCGCATGGGTTCCTCCGTGGGAGTCTCCAAGGTCTCCCATCCAAGTCAACTCTTCGCCGCTGTCCGCGAGGCCTTCCGCTACGACGACAAGATCGTGCTGGAAAAGGGCGTGCCGGCCCGCGAGATCGAATGCGCCATTTTGGGAGACCCCTGGGCCAAGCCGGGCGATCCCCTGGAGCTCCAGGCCTCCATCTGCGGCGAGATCGAACCCAATGCCGAGTTCTACAGCTATGAGGCCAAGTACATCGACCCGGATGGGGCCAAGCTCAAGGTCCCAGCTCCCATCCCAGCCAAGACAGCCCAGCAGGTTCAGAAGTTGGCCCTGCTGGCTTTCCGTGCCCTGGACGGCTACGGCATGTCCCGCGCCGACTTCCTTTTGGACAAGAAGACAGGGAAGACCTGGTTCAACGAGATCAACACCATCCCAGGCTTCACCTCGATCAGCATGTATCCCCGGCTCTGGAAGGCCTCCGGCGTGGACATCCCGGAACTCATCCACCGGCTCATCCAGCTTGCCCTGCGCCGCCATCGGACCCGCTCCAAGCTCAAAACCGCTCCGTGAGCCCTCGAACCTTTCGCGATTCCAACCGTAATATAAGTGGAGAGGATTCCGGGGATTTCTCGGAATTGATCCGGCGGTGCGCGGAGCAGACGTATAACTTCGCCTACCGCCTCTCGGGCAACGAGCAGGATGCCTGGGACCTGGTCCAGGAGGCGTTCGTGCGCGCCTGGGAGCATTTCGGCTCCTACGACCGCAAGCGGCCCTTCGAGACCTGGATGTACAAGATCCTTCACAACATCTACCTCGACGCTGTGAGGCGACACGCGCACCGATACTCGGTGTCCTTGGACGCCCCGCCGCCGAAGGAAGATACGACCTGGGACGAGCTTCTGCCGGGGGGAGACCCCGAGCCCGTTCGGGGCATGCTGCGAAAAGAGGAAGACGAACTCGTGCAAAAAGCGTTGAACGAACTGCCGCCCCACTACCGCGCCGCCGTCGCCCTATGCGACGTGGAAGGGCTCTCTTATGAGAAAATAGGCGAGATCATGTCCGCCCCCGTGGGGACCATCCGTTCGCGCATCCATCAGGGCCGCCTGCTCATGCGAAAAGCGATTTCAGCGAGGAACCCATGAACATCCACGAAAACAACGAACTTCTTTCGGCCTTTCTCGACCAAGCCCTCTCGGCTGAGGAGTCAGCCGCCATCCAAGGCCATCTGACCGCCTGCGCGTCCTGCCGCGAAGAACTCGCAAGCCTCGGCCAGACCAAATCCCTGCTCCAACGCGCGCCGCGCCGCGCAGCACCCCCGAAGCTCATCGCCGCCATCGAGGAACGCCTCTCAAGACCCTCTTGGCTGGACATGCTGCGCAGCTTCATCCCCGAGACGCGCATTCTGGTCCCGGCCGGAGCCCTGGCAGCCGCAATCCTGGCCCTGTGGCTGAGAAGCGCCCTCCAACAGCCCATCCCTCTCGAGCCGCTCCTCGCCGCCCATTCCCGCTACACGGCCGAGGCCCTGGTCCCAGCCAGCGAGCTGGTGGCCTCCAACTACTCGGCCCAGCTCAACGCCTGCTATGGCGATCCCAAGAACCAGGAATAGCCTGCTCTTCGCCGTCCTCATCCTCCTGCCGACAGCGGCCTGGTCCGCCACGCCGGACGCAGCCGATCTTTTGGACGCCGCCCTCAACGCCCCCGAGCATTCCTATCAGGGCCGGCTGATGGTGACGCAATGGTCAGGCAAGGAGACCCGCGCCGAGGAAGTCAAGGTCTCCTACAGCCCGGCCAACCGCTACCGCTGGGAGTTCCTGCGCCCCGACGGCAGCGTCTCGCGCGTCGCGATCAGCGACGGTTCCCGCGAGCAGATCCAGCTTTTGAACGAAGGCAAGACCCTCACTGGTGAATCCGAACGCGGCGCCACCAAGCTCATGTTCCCGGAGGAAGAGAAGGGACTCCTTCTCAAGAACTACCGCCTCTCGGTCTCCGGCCCGGAGAAGATCGCCGGACGGCCGGCCTGGGTCCTAGAGCTGGATCCGATGGACGCCGGCAAGCCCCATCAGCAGCTCTGGCTCGACCAAGAAACGCAGATCATCCTGGCCATCAAGCGCTATCTGCCGAAAAAACACTTCGCGGCGCTCTCGCGCTTCACCCATTTCGAGACGAAGCCCTCGCTGCCCGAGTCCCTCTTCGCGTTGAAAGCCGACTCAGCCGCCGTCGTGGACACGACGCCGGATTTCCTCTCCATCGAAGAGCTCGAGAAGGCGACCGGCCGCCGCGCGGATTTGGCCGAGGAGCTGCCCGGAGGCTTTGTGTTCGAAAGCGCGGATTTCTTCGAGGTGGGAAAGGACATGGTCCGCCACCTGCGCTACACCGATGGCCTGGCCGTCGTCTCGATCTTTCTGACCGACAAGCCCGTGCAGCTGCCAGCCCCTGGCGCCAACAAAGCCTCCCCCCTGTCCCCTCCCAGCTCTCTGCGATTGTCGAGCACGGGCAAGGTCCTCGCCTTCAAGCGCCACGCACAGCACTACACCCTCATGAGCGACGTCTCGCGCGAGCTTTTGGAGCGCATCGCCTCTGCCGCGGCCAAACCTGCGAAGGAAAAGCCGGCGCCCGCTCCTGAACCCCAAGAGGGCCGCATCCGCTGGACCAAGTTCGCGGGCAGCGTGGAATCCATCGATGGCGACGGCAAACGCCTCTGGGTCAAGGGCAAGACCAAGACAGTCAAAAGCCGGGACTTCGCCGTGACGGACACGACCGAGATCCTGCGCAACAAGAAGCCCGCCGCCTTCGCGGACATCAAGCCGCGCGACAAGGTGAAGCTTTTGCGCTACAACAACGCCACGCGCGAGATCAAGCGCATCGAACTGGCCAGTTCTAAAAACTAGGCATCCGCAGCAACTTGACTTGTTCTATTTAACGTCGTAAAATAGAGCCATGTATTCTAGATATATAAAGTTTCCAGATTCGCACAGCTTCTTTCTCTTCGGTCCCCGCCTGACTGGCAAAAGTACGCTCCTGAGTCAAGCGTTCGCGGACGAGGAAGTTTTATTCCTGGATCTGCTTCATCCATCAGTCCATCAGAAATACCTCGCCGATCCGGAGACGCTCATGCGCGAGATCGAAGGAGCCAAGAATAAATACAAGCGCATCGTGTTGGACGAGGTCCAGCGCGTGCCAGCACTCCTGGATGTGACGCATCATCTGATGGAATCCCCCTCGGGACGCCACCTACAGTTCATCATGAGCGGATCGAGCGCGAGGAAGCTCAAGCGCTCCAAAGCCAACCTCTTGGGAGGCCGTGCGTGGTCTTTGGAACTATTTCCCCTGACCTGCGAAGAATTGGGCAAGGACTTGATCCTGGAAAAAGCCCTTGCTTTCGGGACCCTGCCTAAAATCTATGCCGCGCAGGCAGAGGAGGCCCAGGAAGACCTGCGGGCGTATGTGGACACCTATCTGTCCCAGGAGATCAAGGCTGAAGCTCTGACCCGGAATCTGGGAGCGTTCATCCGATTCCTGCCCATGGCCGCCGCAGAAAGCGGCCATATCGTCAATGCCTCCAATATCGGCCGAGAGATCGGAGTCAGCTACAAGACGGTCCAGGAATATTTCCAGATCCTGGAAGACACCCTGCTGGGATTCTGGCTTGAGCCGTTCGCCAAAACGGCGCGCAAGCGGATGGCCAAGCTGCCCAAATTCTATTTTTTCGACATGGGCGTGCTTCGGGCTCTCAAGAAAACCCTGAAGGTCCCTCTGGAATGCTCCAGCCCGGAATTCGGAGAGCTCTTCGAGAACTTCTTCATCAACGAAGTCAGACGCCTGAATTCCTATCACCGGCTCGATCTCACGCTGAGCTTCTACCGGACGGAAGCCGGCGCAGAGGTGGACTTGATCGCGCAACGGCCGGGGAAATCCTGGGTGGCCATGGAAATCAAATCCACGCAGCGCCCTTCGACTGCCCTCTGCTCCGGACTTTTGTCCTTTGCCGATATCATGCCGGCGGCGGACCTTATCCTTGTTTGCCGGATAGAACGACCCCAACTTTTCCGGTTCGGCAAGCGCACGGTGCGCGCCGTACCCTGGCAGGATTGCCTCAAGATGCTCTCGGATGGATAGGCAGCGAATAAAAAAGTCGAGGCGCCAGGGCAAGCGTCGTTCTATCGACTGCCGTGGCGCCTCAGATTTTTGGGCCGGCCCTCCGAGCCGGCCACACTCTGAGTATAACCGGACTCCGCGTTCTGTCAAGACCCAATTTTGACCTAGAAATCGACGTGCAAAACCACAGACAGATAATCGGGGCAAAGTCCCGGAACGGGGAAAATCCTAGATTTTTCATCGAGACCTAGGCCTTTCGACCCAGAAAACCCTGGGCCCAAAGACCTGGAATTTTCTTCCCTTTAGACCCATAGGGAATTTCTCGGGTTATCCTATAATCATAAACGCTTTATACGGATGGGAATCGACGGGGGACAAATTCAAATGAAATCAATCAAAACAATAATCTCGCTGGCATTGGCCATCATGCTGTCAGCCCCAGCTCTCCGCGCCGCAGGCAATGTCGCTCCGACTCCGGCAGGGAAGCTTATCGGGCAAGCCCTCACCGGCATATTCAGCAATGTTGGCATCGCCGCTGGTATGCCGATCGCAAATTTTCTGATCAATCCTCATTATAGTCCGGAAATGTTGAACGCCGAGCTTCGACGACCTGAGACTAACACCGAGACGAACAACCTCCTCATGCCGACATTTAAGAGCCTTGCCTCGGAAATCATCCAGCAGTTCTCCAATCCTGCCAGTCCTGAAGACAGGGCCTACATCGCCAAAAAATTGAGTTATCTCAATATGGCGATGGTGCCGAATGTCCTGGGAGAAGAGCAGAGAACCCAGCTGGCAAATGCGGCTGCAGCGGCTCGTTTGGAGCTGACGGAGGAGCAGGGTCGCAAGATTGACTCTTTGATGAAACTCATTGCCGCCGCCTTGAGAAAAACGTTGGAGGCAACGCTTCCCGTAGAAGGCTCCAGCGACAAAAAGGCCGCGGTCAAGCTGACACAACCGATCCCTCCCCCGGCCGAACAACTGAGCGGCCAGTATGCGTCGAAACAAGAGCTCACACAAAGAACCCTCTTCCTCAGCAAGACTGACACGGAAGCGGGGTTCCAACTGCAAGGAGAAGCCGTCATCACGCATCTCCAAGCCTACTCCCGAGAACCTCTTTTGACAACGATTTACAACCTTCTATTGAAACAAAGCCCGACAAACCCCTGGCGCTGGGAAGGCCGGATAACGACCATGTCAGGCTACGAATATGAAAAGTATGGTCCGATCATCCAGGGACGCTCATACCCCAATGCCCCCATCGCCCTGACCTTTGACGCGCAGGGCCAGGTCAGCATCGAGGCGGATCGATATCCCGACCTCAAAATCGAGATGCGGCGCGTGCCGGCCGATGCCAGGCCCTCCACGGCCAATGACGTTCCCTCGACGAAAATTGAGCGACAGTCTTCAGCTGCCGATGCCCCCCTCTCGGCAGCAAAAGGCGCGGACTCCACACTGAAGCGCACCAAGAAAATGTCATTGACGGAAATTGGAACTTTCCTTGCAGGCTCCATGCTCTTCCTAGCGGCCATCGCTTTCTGCCTGCTCATCCTTGCCGGTTTCGTGTTCGTCGTCGCCTTCGCCCTAACGGTATTATCTGCGTTTTTTGGCGGAGCCGTTTTTTTGTAAAAACCCAACCGGTTCGAAGAACTAAATTGCCACCTTTCCTCATCCTTAGCCTGCTGTTACTCAGCCGTGGCGCCTCAGCGCAAGCCTCCGCTGCTCCGCCCAAGGAAACCGCCTCCTGCGAAAAGGGCGCCGCTTTGCTTCGCCATGGCGCTCTCGACGAAGCTGTCGCCCTTCTCAAGAAAGGGGTCCGCGAATCTCCGAAGGATGTCAACTGCCTCTCTTGGCTAGCAGACGCCTGGGGCAGGAAAAAACATTGGCCAGAAGCCATTGCCAGCTATGCCGAGGCGATCGCATTAAGTCCCAAAAATCCGTCCCTGTACTACCGCCGGGGCCTCGCCTATTATGAAAACTTCGAAGACGACGCTTATGGCGCCGGCAGCGACGACGCCGAAAAAGCGACCGCGGATCTGGACCAAGCCATCAAGCTCAATCCCGATTATTCCGAGGCTTACAAAGCGCGCGCCCGCGTCTCCGGTTTTGGAGGGATGGACTGCGCAGCCCATATCGCGGATGCAACCAAGGTCATCGAACTTGAGCCCAACGATGCCGAGGCCTATGAGCAGAGGGGCAATATTTACGGCGATACCGCGGAGATGAGATACTCCCAGGATTGCTGGGGAGGTTCAGAAAACCTCCACGGATCCGCCACTGATTATTATCTGTTGGCTATAGCTGATTATAAGAAGGCTGCGTCTTTGAATCCCCAAGGAATGGCCGTCTACTATGGGCAGATCGGCAAGTATTACGGCAAAATACAGATGCCAGAAAAAGCCATCGAGAGTTGGACGCAAGCCATCCGCATTTCAAGCGGAAACGCCTCTTGTCGCATTTCTCGCGCGGAAATCTATCTGGACCAAAAGCGCACTCTCGAAGCCCTTCAAGATTGCGACGAGGCCGTCAAGCTGGCCCCCCAAGAAGCAAGCGCCTATGCGCTCAGAAAGAAAGTCCGCATCGCTTTGGGCCAGACTCAGGGGGCGGAGGAAGACGCCCAGATGGAAAGCAAGCTCCTCACCAAACAGATACTCGATTCAGGCACTCCCTTGGACCAGGAATTCATCCGCGGCGTGACCCATCTTCAGCCCGACCCCCAATAGGCCGGGGACATGGATAAAAAAGTCGAGGCGCCAGGGCAAGCGTCGTTCTATCGACTGCCGTGGCGCCTCAGATTTTTGGGCCGGCCCTCCGAGCCGGCCACACTCTGAGTATAACCGGACTCCGCGTTCTGTCAAGACCCAATGTGGACCCAGGACAAAAACTAAGTTGACGCTCCCTCTCAAAGTTGATACATTAGTCCCTCGGCGGTTGAACCGCCCAGAGGAGAACCAGACACCATAGCTTCCAAGACCTATTATAAGGACACGACGCGCATCAACGCTCGCATCTCAGCCGCCCAGGTTCGCGTCATCGATTCTGACGGCACGCAGCTCGGAATCAAGCCCATCTCGGAAGCCTTGGCCTTGTCGCGCAACCGCGGCAAGGACTTGATCGAGATCGCGCCCCAGGCCGTGCCGCCCGTCTGCAAGATCCTCGATTACTCCAAGTACCGCTATGAACAAGAGAAAAAAGTCCGCGAGTCCCGCCGCAAGCAAAAGGCCGGACTCCTCAAGGAAGTGCGCTTCAAGCCCCACATCGGCGCGCACGACCTGGACTTCAAGCTCAAGCACATCATGGCGTTCCTCACGGCGCACGACAAGGTGCGGCTCACCGTGGTCTTCCGCGGCCGCGAGATGCAGCACCGGGACCTCGGCATGAAGCTTTTGGACACGATCCGCGAACGCCTGGCCTCCGTCGGCTCGGTGGAGCAGGAACCCATGCCGGACAGAAACCGCCTCGTCATGACGCTCATCCCCAAACACTAGGAATCCCTCATGCCAAAACTCAAATCGCACAGCGGCGCCAAAAAGCGCTTCTTCAAGACCGCCAGCGGCAAGTTCAAGCACGCGCGGGCGGGCCGACGGCATCTGCTGGCTCCCTCCAGCGGCGAAGACCGCCAGTACATGCGCACCAAGAACACTCTCAACAAGACCGAGGGCAAGATCATCGCCCGATACCTTCCCTATGCCTGAATCGGATTAGGATAACCCCATGAGAATCAAATCAGCCGTCAAGACAAGACACCACAAGAAGAAGAAATTCCGGCTTGCCAAAGGCTTCTACTCCGACAAGAGCCGCAAATGGCGCATGGTCAAGCAGCAGGTGGAGAAATCCCTGGCCACCGCCTACTTCGGCCGCAAGGACAAGAAGGGCGATTTCCGCTCCCTGTGGATCGAGCGCATCAACGCCGCCTGCCGCGAGCAGGGAACGACCTATTCCCGGTTCATGTCCGGCTTGAAGAAGGCCAAGATCCTGCTCAACCGCAAGATGCTCTCGGAGATGGCCATCCGGGACAACGGCTCGTTCAAGAAGCTCGTCGCCCTCGCCCAAGGCGCGTGACGGGGGATTGCCGTGTCCGCGGCGGATCTCTCTGAGCTGGGGAAAAAACTCGACGCGCTCGAGTCCGGTCTCGACACCGCCCAGCTCGACCTCAACGCGCTCGAAGCCTTCCGCGTCCAGTCCCTGGGCCGCAAGGGCGAGGTCACAGAACTCCTCAAATCCCTCAAAGAACTCTCGCTGGAAGACCGCCGCGCGGTGGGGCCGCGCGTCCAGGCCCTGAAGACCAAGTTCGAGGACTCGATTGCCCGACGCCGCGCGGAGTTGGAGACCGCGGCGGACGCCGCCTCCCTGCAGAACATCGACCTCGACCTTTCCCTGCCCGCCAGCGCTCCGCCGCGCGGACGGCTGCATCCCCTGACCCAGACCCTCCAGGAGATCAGCAGGATCCTAAGCCTGATGGGATTCTCCTGGGCCGAGGGTCCCCTGGTCGAGACCGAGCGGCACAATTTCGAGGCCCTCAACATCCCCGAGCATCACGCGGCGCGCGACCTGCAGGACACCTTCTACCTCCAGGACATCCCGCTGCTGCTGCGAACGCACACCTCGCCGGTGCAGATCCGCACCATGGAAAGCCAGCAGCCCCCCCTGCGCGTCATCTGCCCGGGCCGGGTCTTCCGCCACGAGGCCGTGGACGCGACGCACTCCGCGGTCTTCCACCAGATCGAGGGACTCGCCGTGGACAAGGGGATCTCGTTTGCGGATCTCAAAGGGACCCTGGAGACCTTCCTCAAGAAAGTCTTCGGCCCCCGGACCAAGACCCGCTTTCTGCCATCCTATTATCCCTTCACTGAGCCCTCGGCCGACGTGTACGCCAGCTGCATCTTCTGCTCCGGCTCCGGCTGCCCCATCTGCAAGCAGAGCGGCTGGATCGAGATCATGGGCGCGGGCATGGTCCATCCCAACGTGTTCAAGGCCGTGGGCTACGACCCAGAGCTTTGGTCAGGCTTCGCCTTCGGCATGGGTGTGGAGCGCATCGCGATCCTGCGCCTGGGCGTGCCGGACATGCGGCTCTTCTTCTCCAACGATCTGCGCTTCTTAAAACAATTCGATGAGAATCTCGTATAACTGGCTCAAGGAGCACCTCCCTCTCGGGATCTCGGCAGAGGAATTGGCCGAACGTCTGCCGCTTTTGGGCTTTTCGGTCGCAGCCATGGAGCACCAGGGCCCGGGGTTCTCCGGCGTGATCGTGGGCAAGGTCCTCTCGGTCGACAAGCACCCCAACGCGGACAGGCTCTCGCTGTGCGTGGTCGATGACGGGACTCAAAAACATCCGGTCGTGTGCGGCGCCAAGAACGTGGCCGTCGGACAGACCGTGCCCCTGGCACGGGTGGGAGCGATCCTGCCCGGCGGCTTTCAGCTGACGAAAAGCAAGATCCGCGGAGTCGAGTCGCACGGGATGATCTGCTCTGTGCGCGAATTGGGCTTGGGCGAGGAAGCCGACGGCATCTGGGCCATGGACACGGCCCTGCCGGTCGGCTCAGACTTGGCCAAGAGCCTCGGCCAGACCGACTGCGTCCTGGATGTCGAGATCACGCCCAACCGGCCGGATTGCCTCTCGCATCTGGGCCTGGCCCGGGAGCTCTCCGCCTTCCTTCACATCCCTCTCAAAACATCCCCGCAGAAAAAACTCCCCGAGGGAACGATCCCCTGTCTGGACGTCCAAGTCCAGGACCCCAAGGCCTGCCCGCGCTATGTAGGCCGATCCTTCGAGGGCCTGCGCATCGCCGCAAGCCCCGGCTGGCTGGCGGCCAAGCTCGAGGCCGTGGGCCTGCGGCCCATCCACAATCTCGTGGACATCACCAACTTCCTCCTCATGGACCTGGGCCAGCCCATGCACGCTTTCGACGCGGACAAGCTTGAGGGCGGTCTGGTTGTGCGTTTCGCACGGCCAGGCGAGAAAATCATCGCTTTGGACGACAAGCAATACACCCTGACCGAGCGCTGCCTGGTCATCGCTGACCAGAAAAAACCCGTGGCCATCGCGGGCGTCATGGGCGGACGAGATACGGCGGTGACGCAAATGACCAAGCGCGCCTTTCTGGAGAGCGCGACCTTCGATCCGACCGTGGTGCGCCGCACCTCCCAGGCCCTGCGTTTGAAGTCCGACTCTTCCTACCGCTTCGAACGCGGCACGGACCCCGGAGCAGCCCAGGCCGCCTCGCAGATCGCCACGGAACTCATCCAAAGACTCTGCGCCACCCCGGACCTGAAGATCTCCGGGACCATCGACCGCGACTCTGTTCCAGCGCCGAAACCCATCGACGTCACCAGCTCACGCTTGAACGCGATCCTGGGGACCTCCTTCTCCGAGGCGATCGTCGAATCAACCCTGAAACCCATCAGCGCCCAGCTTGAAAAGAGCGGCCCGGCCTGGCGCTTCACGCCGCCCTCCTATCGCCGAGACCTCGCGACTCCTTGGGACCTGGCCGAGGAGCTCGCGCGCCTGACCGGCTACGACCAGATCCCCTACAGGGAAACGCCGATCGTTCTGAAATCCTCCAGCGACCTCCCCAGCCAGACTCTTGCCGACAAAGTCCGCGGCCGCCTGGTGAGTCTCGGCTTTTCCGAGGCCTACAACCTGGATTTCATCTCGGACAAGCTCGCGGCCCAGGCCCGCCTCTCCTGCGGCCTGGTCCGAGTCAAGAATCCCATCTCCGAGGACTACGCGAACATGCGCCCGACGCTCCTGACGGGTCTCCTGCAGAACGCCCGGCTCAACCTCAACAACGGCGCGCAGACCCTGCGACTCTTCGAGCTGGGCAAGACCTACGTCCCCCGCGCCAAAGAAGTCGCTGAAACCACCCGTGCGGCCGGACTCCTCCTGGGACCGGCCGCCAGCCATTGGAAATCCTCCCGCGGCCAGCGGCTCGACTTCTATGATGCCAAAGGCGCGGTCGAGGAGCTCCTGGCCGGAGTAGCCGGCATCGGATTTTTGCCGCTGAGCGGCGCCGAACCGATGGGCGCGGACCCGCTCTTCCACCCGGTAGGAGCCTTGCGCCTGCGCCTTCCATCGGGGATCTTGGGCACCGTCGGCCTGCTGCATCCGACCGTCGCCCGCGCTTGGGAGATGGAGCGTGAAGAAGTCTGTATTTTCGAGCTGGACCTCGATCTCTTAGCCGGGCTCCACGCTCCCGCGCCGCGCTTTGCGCCTTTCAGCGTGTTCCCAGGCTCCACGCGGGACATTTCCTTCCTCGTCGATACAGCCACGCCCTACGATTCGCTCGCGGCCACCATCAGACAGCCGAGTGACACCCAACTCAAAGGAATCGATTTGGTGGACAAGTTCACCGGCAAGGGCGTTCCCCAAGGTAAACAAAGCCTGACCATCCGGCTGTCCTTCGGGCGAGACGACCGGACCCTGCAGGATGCCGAGGTCACCGCAGCTGTTGAGACAATTCTCGCAAAGCTCTCCCGCAAGCATGGCGCTGTTTTGCGAACATGATAGAAAAAAAGTTCCCGATGGCGACTTGCGGAGAAAAAAGTATAGGTTCTATAAGAATTTTTTCACATTTTACTTCCACCGGTGAAAGTAAAAACAAAAAAGTCTATAAATTTTCAGAACAATTCAATAGCAAGGTCGCCATTTTTTGCTCAAACATATTCCCATGATCCCCCTTCAGCCAAAACTCAAGCACTTGGAGAAGCTCGTCACCGAATTCTCCAAGAAGCTCCTGGAGCTCTCCTCTCGCGCGACAAAGCTCTCCGAGGCCAAGACCCGCTTGGAAGCCGAGAACCGCAAACTCACCGAGGAACTCCGAAAAACCCAGGCGGCCTTGGCCCGCCATGACAAGGTCCGCGGCCGACTGGAGAAACTGGCCCTGAAACTGGAGAAGATCTCATGAACGAGAAAGTGGATGTCGAGATCGCCGGGCGCCGCCTCATGGTGGAGATGGAGGACCTCACACCCTTCGAGATCAACGCCATCGCCAACCAGGTCAACGAGAAATTCACGGAGGTCCAGGGAGCTTATACCAAGGTGGCGGACACCGCGAAGCTCGCCATCTACACAGCGCTGTATCTGGGCGCGGACCTCTACAAGCTCAAGCAGGCGGACTCCACCAACCACAAGGCCATCGAGAACACCCTCGACCACATCGGCAAGACCCTCGAGCAGACCCTGACGGCCATAGGCACCCAGACCACCGTCGAGAGCGAATAGCCGTGTCCGCGGAGCTCTTCGACGCCCATGCCGAAAAGCCCTTAGCCGCGCGTTTAGCGCCCCAAGCCCTGGAAGCATTCGCCGGCCAGGAGCATCTGTTGGGGCCGGGCAAGATGCTGCGCCGATTGATCGAGGCCGACCGATTCGCCTCGGCCCTGTTCTTCGGCCCGCCCGGCTCGGGCAAGACGGCCCTGGCGCGCTTCATCGCCCAGCGCTCGAAAGCCGACGTGGTGGAACTCAACGCCGTCACGGCCGGCGTGGCGGAATTGAAAAAAGTCCTGGAAGCCGCCAGATACTCCCAGGAGCATCTGGGCCGCCGCACCCTGGTCTTGATCGACGAGATCCATCACTTCAACCGCACCCAGCAGGACGTGCTTTTGCCCTCGGTGGAGCGCGGAGACATCCTCCTCATCGGGCTGACCACCGAAAATCCCTCTTTCTACGTCAACGCCGCGCTTTTGTCACGCTTCACGGCCTTCGAGTTCATGCCCTTGAGCGAATCGCATCTCCAGGCCATCCTCACCCGCGCCCTCAGTGACGAGGATCAGGGATTGGGAAAATTCAAGCTCAAGCTGGCCCCGCAAGCCGCGGAACACCTCACACGCATGGCTGCCGGCGACGCGCGCAAACTCCTGAACGCGCTCGAACTCGCCGCCCTCTCGACCGCACCCGGCCAAGACGGCACGCGTCCCGTCTCGCTTGAGATCGCCGAGGAATCCATTCAGAGGCGCTCGATCCGCTACGACAAGAAATCCGACGACCACTACGACCACATCTCGGCCTTCATCAAGTCGATGCGAGGCTCAGACCCTGACGCGGCCCTGTACTGGATGGCCAAAATGCTCTGCGCGGGCGAGGACCCACGCTTCATCGCCCGACGCATCCTGATCTGCGCCTCGGAAGACGTGGGCAACGCAGATTTCCGCGCCGTTCTGGTCGCCTCAGCCGCCTTCCAGGCTGCCGAGGTCCTGGGCATGCCGGAAGCCCGGATCCCCTTGGCCCAAGCCGCCATCTATGTGGCCACGGCTCCCAAGTCCAACGCAGCCTACTTGGGAATCGACGCGGCCATGGACGAGGCGAAGAACGGCCCGTCCCGCGAAGTGCCCCTGCACCTGCGCGACGCCACCGGGGACGCCAAGACCCGCGGTCATGGCCAAGGCTACAAATACCCGCACGATTTTCCCGGCCACCACACGCCGCAGGAGTACATGCCCGAGCCCAAGCGCTTCTATGAACCCACGGACCTGGGCGATGAGAAGCGCATCAAGGAATTCTTAAAAGCCCTGCGGAGCAAGTAGGTCTAAAGACCCAAAGCATCCTAGGACCATTGCCGCGCGCTTTTTGCCCGAAGGACCTATTAAGGAATTCATCCTCACGCGGTAGAATATCTCCACCATGAAAATAATGCGCTGCTTTTTCCTTTTCTTCATCTCTCTAAGCGCTGCATCCACTGTCCTCTCAGCCGCAATGCCAAGCATGAGCGCTGGCCCCAACATCTCATGGCAGGTCACCCTGCCTCAAATGGGAGCGGTTTTTGTGGCCGCAAAAAGAGATTTCGAGACCACGCTCAGCCAGATCGCGTCAGTGCCGGCGGATCAGCGCACTTTTGCCAACACGATCGAAGCCTTTGAGACGGCCAAAGCCCTGTTTGCAGACCAGTTGCAGCCCTTGACCTTCCTAAACCGCGTCTCCCCGAACCCCAAAGTGCGTTCAACAGCGCAGAAAATGGAAGAGGCGTCCGACCGATACTCGATCGCCGTCTGGAACCGGCCGGATCTCTATCAGGCCGTCAAGAGCTACGCCGACAAAAAAGAATCCTTGGCTCCGGCGGATGCCCGACTGCTCGACCAGATACTGCTGACATTCAAGAGGAATGGCCACGGCCTCTCCGCTCAGGATAAAGCCCGGCTGCAGGAGAAGCAGCAACGCCTGGCCTCCCTGGAATCGCAATTCAAGGCCAACGTCAACGCCGACAATGGAGGACTCGATCTGACGCGCGAACAGCTGCGCGGCCTGCCGGATGAATTCGTCCACGGGCTTGCGCGCGCCGCTGACGGCAAGTACCATGTCACGCTGAAAACCCCGGATTACGCGCCATTCATGCAGTACGCCCAGGACGCTGAGGCGCGCCGAGCGTTGCAGCTGCTCTACAATACGCGCGCCGCAGACAAGAATCTGCCAATCCTGACCGAGACTCTGCGCCTGCGCCACGAGTCGGCCCAGCTGCTGGGATACAAGTCGCATCCGGACCTGGCCCTCGACAGCCGCATGGCCCAAACCCCGCAGAGGGTTTGGGATTTCCTCAACCGCCTCGTACCTCTCCTGCGCGAAAAAGGCGAAAAGGAACTCGCCGAGCTCTTGCAGCTCAAGCGCCAGGATGTCCCCACCGCTCAGCGGCTGGAATCTTGGGACCCCTACCACTATCAGGAGAAGTTGCGGAAAACCAAGTACAGCCTGGACGACGAGAAGGTCAAGGAATATTTCCCGGTCGACCGCGTCGTTGAGGGGACCATGCGCGTCTATGAGCGAATCCTGGGCGTCAAGTTCACCGAGGTTGCGAATGCGGACCGCTGGAATCCGGACGTGAAGCTCTTCCGCGTCAACGATGCCCAGAGCGGCGAGGAATTGGGCTACTTCTATCTCGACCTCTATCCGCGAGAGGGCAAATATTCCCATGCCGCCGTCATGTCGATCATTTCCGGCCGGACCTTGCCCGGCGGCAGCTATCTCAAACCAGTCTCAGCCATGGTGGCCAACCTGGCCAAGCCGACGCCCGGCAAGCCGACGCTCCTGCCGCACGACGAAGTGGAGACCTTCTTCCATGAGTTCGGCCATCTGATGCATCACACCCTCTCCAAGACCCGCTACGCAAGCGCATCCGCCTTCAATGTCGCCCGGGACTTCGTCGAGGCTCCCTCGCAGATGCTGGAGAACTTCGTCTGGGAGCGCGAGATCCTCAATGAGATCAGCGGCCATTACAAAGACGGCTCCCCTCTGCCGGAGGAGCTGTTCCAAAAGATGCTGGCCGCTCGACGCGTCCACCTGGGAGCGCTTTTCTATCTGCGCCAGGTCGCCTATGGGATGATCGATCTCGTCCTCCATACAGCCGTGCCGCAGGAAACCAGCATCATCTTCAACCAGATCATGGAAACGATCGCTTTGATCCCGGTTCAGCCCGGCGCACGCTCTGAAGCCGCCTTCGACCACCTCATGAACGGCTACGACGCTGGATACTACAGCTACCTCTGGTCTGAAGTCTTCGCCAAAGACATTTTCACGCGCTTCAAGAAGGAAGGCCTGTTCAACCCGGCGGTGGGCATGGCCTGGCGGCGCGAGGTCCTTGAACATGGCGCCGATAGGCCGGAGCCGGAATCGCTCAAGGCCTTCCTCGGCCGCGCGCCGGACGAACAGGCGTTCATGGCTGAAATCCAAGGAAAACAGACAACCCCCGCGCCAAACACCCGTCGATATCTTTTGGATCGGGTTGGGGATCTGGGATTTCTGCAGCTCTATGCCGACGGATTCGAACAGCTGCCGCTCGATCAGAAAATCCTGGCCTACCATCTTTCCCAAGCCGCCTGGTCCGGAAAAGACATCGTTTTCGACCAGACGCATCGCCACGCCGTGGAGATCAAAGAACTCCTGGAGCAGGTCTTGACCCACAGCCAGGGTCTCGACTCTTCCCTCCGGGCGAAGATACACGAGTACTTTTTGCGGTTTTTCGCCAATCACGGCCAGTACTCCCATCAGACCAACGAGAAATTCGTCCCATCGTTCAGTGTCGAGGACTTGCGCTCAGCCATGCGCGTGGCCCAGAACAACGGCGCATTTTCTGGCAACACGCCGGAAAAGTTGGATGCCAAACTGAAAACGCTTCAAGCCAGCATCTTCGATCCGAGCTTCGAGCCCTTTCTGGCCAACACTTCATCCAAGGGCGACTTACTCGCAGGCAGCGCGGTCAACTTCTACTCCGGCGTGACCCAGGCGCAAGCCGAGGCCCAGGATAAAGGCAAGCCGTACCCCGTGGTCGACCGCCTGGTCCAAGAAGGAGGCGCGATCCGAGAGGAAATTTATCGGGCAGGAGACCCGGCGCGCGGCATCCCCCCTGGGAAATACGCCGAGGAACTGGGGCAGGTCATCGGACATCTGGAACAGGCCTTGCCCTATGCCTTCAGCCCGCGGCAAAAAGAGGCCCTGCAGCACCTCATCGCCTTTTTCCAAAGCGGGGACCCGGCGGACTTCAGGGAATACAACCGCGCCTGGATGCACGACAATTCTCCGGTGGACGCCATCCTGGGCTTCATCGAGACTTATCTGGATCCCCTCGGCAGGCGAGGGGCGTTCGAAGGCATCATCAGTTTCCGAGACCAGGAATTCACCAAGGTCGTCGAAATCGTGGCGGGGCAATCGGCTTATTTCGAGGAGACTGCCCCCTGGGATGCCAAATACAAGAAGGATAAGGTCGTCCCGATCATCGCCAACGCGGTCAAAGTCCTCCACGAGGTCGGAGACGCAACAGCCGGCCTGCTCTTGGGCGTCAATCTGCCTAACGATGAATCTCTCAGAGAAACGGAAGGCAGCAAGAACATCATCATTTCCAACGCACAGGCATCTTGGGACGGCTATGTGGGGTCCAAGCTCATCGAGGAATTCGGTTGGGATCAACATCAGCTTGAACTCGATAAAAAGTGGTCTGGTGAGGCGGAAAACCTGATGGTCGCTCTTCATGAAGTGGTCGGCCATGCCTCCGGCAAGGTCAGCGACAAGCTCGCGGGGCAGCCCGCCGTTTATATCAAGGAATATTTCTCGGCCTTGGAAGAGGCTCGCGCTGAACTCTTCGCCCTGTGGGCCATCGCCGATCCCAAGCTGCAAAGCCTCGGAGTGGTCAAGAGTCCCGAGATCATCGAACAGGCTTACCGTGATTACGCCACCAAGGGCGGATTGACCCAGCTCAAAAAGGCTCCCGCGGGAGACAAGCTGACCCAGGCTCATGCCCGAGCACGCAACATCATCGTCACCTATCTCCTCAAGAAGACCCGCGCCGTGGAGGAGAGGCGCCGCGACGGAAAGATCTATCTTTACGTCACGGACCTCGAGAAAATGCACGAGGGCGTGGGCGAGCTCCTGGGCAAGCTCATGACGATAAAGGCCGAGGGCGATTATGCGGGCGCCAAAGAATTATTCGACACCTATGGCGATCCGATCAACCAAGAATGGCGCGCGGACGTGGTGTCTAGATATCAAAAACTCCAGCTCCCTGCCAGCTACACCCCCATCAGCCCGCAGCTGACACCCGTGAGGGATTCCAGCGGAAAGATCGTGGATGTGCAGGTCCTCTATCCCGAATCAGCGGAAACAGCACTTTTGGCGAAATAATGTCTCGTACGAAGAAAATACTGATCGGCCTTCTCATCAGCATCTCGCCTTTGCCCTGCGCGGGCGTGATGCCAGGTGGAAATGCGCCTAAACCTCTGCCCCCAGGCGGCGAGCCCGTCTCGGCCGCGGCAGCAGCCAAGATCGTGCCGCCAGCTCCCGCACTCAATATCGGCGGCAGCACAGAGAAGCCCCTCGGCGACATGCCTCCTGCTTTAACTCCCTCAGAAGTTGTTCCCCCTGCCCCTACCCTACCCGCACCCGCGACGCCCGCTCCTCTCCCGACTCCTCCCAGCGAACATAAGCCAGTCCTCCTGCCGCAACTTTTAAAAGAAGGAGAAGAACTCCATCAGATTCCCAGAACCCAGGATCCTCAGACGACCCAGGCTCTCGGCAAGAATCTCTCCAAGATCTATGGCGAAGGCCGGAATGTGGGGATCAATCTCGCGGACAGAGATCTTTCCGTGCGACCCCAAGATGATTTCTTCCGCCACATGAACGGTACCTGGATCACGAACACCTCCATACCAGCGGATAAAGTCAGGTACGGCTTTGATGACCAGTTGCAGGACAGATCGGAAAAGATCGTTCATGCGATCATTACCGACTTAGCGGCCAAGACGCAGGCACCGGAAAGCAATGAGGAGCGCGTCGCGAATCTCTACAACAGCTTCATGGATACAGAACGGGTGGAATCCCTGGGACTACAACCTTTGGCCGATGATTTCGCCCGAATACAGGCCCTTTCTTCCAAGACAGAGCTACCCTCCTTTTTTGCCCAGTCGCTCTCTGCGGGGATCGACAGTCCCCTCGGCCTTTATGTCGCCAGGGACGAGAAGGACGTCTCCAAACACATCACCAAACTCGGGCAGTCCGGCCTGGGGCTTCCGGACCGCGATTACTATTTCAATCAGGACGCAAGATCCGCGGGGATCCGCAAGGCTTATGTCCAGTACGTGACCACGCTCTTCAAGCTCGCCGGCGAAGATCACGCGGCAGAGAAGGCTCAAACCGTCTTCTCCCTGGAAGAGGCCCTGGCCAAACATCAGTGGACCAGAGAGGAGAATGACGACGTAGACAAAACCTACAACAAGGTGCTCATCAGCGGCCTGCCGGCTCTGGCCGGCCTGGACTGGGCCGGATATCTTCAAGCCGCCGGCATCCGGTCCGAGGAATCCTCTGTTATCGTCAATCAGCCCAGCTATTTTACGGGCCTGGTCCAGGTGTTGGCCGATCAACCCTTGGAAAACTGGAAGCTTTACATGAAAGCGCGCCTGCTGGAGGGAGCCACTCCCTATCTCCCCTCCGCCTTCGTCGATGCCCGCTTCGCCTATATCCGCACTCTCAGCGGCCAAGCCGAGATGAAGCCGCGCTGGAAGCGCGGCGTGGCCCTGGTCAATGGAGCGGTCGGCGAATCCGTGGGCAAGCTCTACGTGGAAAAACATTTCCCCAAGTCCTCCAAACAACGAGTGCTCCAGCTGGTTGAAAATATTCGTGCGGCTTTCGCCGAACGCATCCAGGGATTGGAGTGGATGAGCTCGGAGACAAAAAAATTAGCCTTGGAAAAGCTCAAGAAGCTCCGGCTCAAGATCGGCTATCCGTCGCGTTGGAAGGATTATTCCATGCTGCAGACGCTGGCTGGCGACCTCATGGGCAATGTGCGCCGCTCCAACAGATTCGATTATGATCAGATGATCGCGAAATTGGGCCAGCCCATAGACAGAGATGCATGGGACATGCTCCCTCAGACGGTCAATGCCTACAACAACTTCTATCTGAACGAGATGGTGCTCCCGGCCGCCATCCTGCAGGCGCCTTACTTCGACCCGGACGCCGACGACGCGGCCAACTATGGCGCCATCGGCGCCAGCACCCTCGGCCATGAGATGACCCATGCCTTCGACAATACCGGCGCCAAATTCAACAGCGACGGCATGCTCCAAGATTGGTGGACGCCCAAAGATAAGGCCGCTTTTGAAGCCCGCAGCGGCCTATTGGTGAGCCAATACAATGCCTTCGAGCCGCTGCCTGGACAGCACATCAACGGCAAGCTGACCTTGGGAGAGAACATCGCCGACCTAGCAGGACTCATCATCGCCCATCGGGCCTATCGGCTCTCGCTGGGCGGACGAGAAGCCCCGATCATCGAAGGCTTAACGGGCGACCAGAGATTCTTCCTGGCCTTCGCCTACTCCTGGCAACAGATCCTCCGCAAAGAATTCCTCAGTCTGAGCCTGGAAACAGATGAACATGCCCCAGCCGAGTATCGGGTCAACGGCGTGGTGCCCAATATGCCCGAGTTCCATGAGGCCTTCAACGTCCAGGAAGGCGATAAACTCTTCCTGCCTAAGGACAAGCGCGCGCGCATCTGGTAGCACTGACGATGGAATGCATCCCCGGGTCGCGGTGAACAAGCCGCACGCCTAAAAATCCCGCAGCCGCCAAGTCCTCGCGCAGTTCCCGCAAAGTGAAGGTGCCTCCCTTCGAAGTCGCCGTCAGCATATTCACCGCGAAGAGCGCGCCGTAGAGAGGCCGGGTGCGGGAATCGTCCATCACCACATCGCGGATCAAGATGCGGCCGCCCGGCGCCAGACTGGCGGATATCTTCTTAAAAAGCCGTCTATTCTCCTCGCGCGAATTCTGATGCACGATGGCGCTCACTAAGGCCAGGTCCGCTCCCCGGGGCAAGGGATCCTTAAGGAAGTCGCCGCAAGCCAAGCTCACGCGGCTGGCGAATCCGCAGGCCTTGAGACGCTTACGCGCCATAGCAATGACTGGCGGCCAATCGAAAAGGATGGCCTTGGCCCGGGGCTGTCGCTTTAAAAAGGCCATGGTCCAGGTTCCCGAGCCTCCCCCCACGTCGAGCAAGACCCGAAAACGACCGGGCTTAGCCTGGGCAACGACACGCTCCGCCACAGGTTCTGAGTAATTGTGCATGGCGCCGATGAAGGAAGCCCGGTCGCCCGCAAGACCGAGTATGCTGGGAGGGCAGACGGCAGGGCGGCCTGAGCGCACGACACGGGCCAGATCGGCCCAGCGCCTGAGGCAATTCGCCAAATGACGCAGGCCCGGCAGGGTATTGCCCGGTCGGCGCGCGTTTAAAACCTTCCCGACACCGGAGGCGCAGGCATAGCGTCCGCCTGATTTTTTCAGCAGGCCGATGCCTGCAAGCGCATCCAAGAGGATGGACATGCCGCGAAGATCGCTTTGGCACAGGCGAGCCATCTCAGCGGCGCTGTGCGGCTTCGAAGACAGCGGAGTAAAGACATCGAGCTCAGAGGCGGCGAGGAGCACGCTCACGGGGTGGAAGCTGCGGGCCAGATCATTGATGGAATCCTGCGTCCAGGTCTTGGTCATGAAAAAATCATACCACTTGGCTCAGCAAGTTCCCACAAAAACGCTAATATATCCACAGTCCCATGCCACTCTCACAACCCCCGACGCGCGTCTACACCATCTCCGAGGTCAACAGCCAGATCCACGAACTCTTGGAAGCCTCCTTCCCCGAGCTCTGGGTCGAGGGCGAGATCTCCAACTGCCGGGCCTATCCCTCGGGACACACGTACATGACCCTGAAGGACGAAAACTCCCAGATCCAGGCCGTGCTTTTCAAGGGCGCGGGCATGGGCGTCAAGTTCAAGCCCCAGGACGGGCTCAAGGTCCTGGCTCGGGCGCGGGTATCCTCTTATGTCAAACGCGGGGACATCCAGCTCATCTTAAGCGCGCTCGAGCCGCGCGAGAAAGGAGCCCTGCAGCTCGCCTTCGAGCAGCTCAAGGCCAAGCTCGCGGCCGAGGGCCTCTTTGACGAGGAACGCAAAAAGCCCTTGCCCGCCTATCCCCGACGCATCGGCCTGGTGACCTCCCAGCAGGGAGCGGCCGTGCAAGACATGATCACGGTGCTCTCTCGCCGCTGGCCTCTCTTGGAGATCCTGCTCTATCCCGTCACTGTCCAAGGCGAGAATGCCAAGGAGGAGATCGCTCAAGCCATCCAGGACTTCAACGAATCCGACGCCAAGCCGGACATCCTCCTCGTCGGCCGCGGCGGAGGCTCTTTGGAGGATCTCTGGGCCTTCAACGAGGAGATCGTCGCGCGGGCCATCGCCGCCTCCGCGATCCCCGTCATCTCCTGCGTGGGCCATGAGACGGACACGACCATCGCGGATTTCGTCGCGGACGTGCGCGCGCCCACGCCATCGGCGGCCGCTGAACTCGCGGTCCCGGAAAAATCTGCGGTCCTGGCCCTCATTCAGGAGCGTGAAAGAAATCTCAGGACCTTCCTGCAGGAGTTCCTGCGCAGCCTGGAGGAACGCCTCAAGCGGCTTACGGAGCGCCCTGTGTTGCAAAGCCCCCACCGCATGTATGAGGAGCGCATCAAACGCGTGGATGAGCTCTTCGGCAGACTGCCTGAAGCCATCCGCCAGATCCTGCGCCATGCCCAAAAAGACCTCCAGCTGCAGATGGAGAAGCTGGATGCTTTCAGTCCCCTGAAGGTCCTGGGCCGCGGCTATGCCATTGCCGAGAAATGGCCTGAACGCCTCATTTTGCGACGCGCCGACCAAGTCAAGGTCGGCGATCAGGTGCGCGTGCGCCTGTCCCAAGGTGAGATCCACTGCGAGGTGAAAAATGAAGACAGCTAAGAAAGAGACCTTCGAGTCCTCCTTGGAGAGCCTCGAAGCCATCGTCAAAGAGCTCGAATCCGGGGACAAGGGGCTGGAAGAATCCCTCGCCCTTTTCGAGAAGGGCGTCTCCCTGTCCAAGGGCCTGACGCAACAGCTCGAAGAAGCCAAGGCCAAGGTCGAGGTCCTTAAGGGGAAATAGTGCCAGGCAGTCACTAATGACACTTATGGAGTGGGTGGAGGTGCCGTTCGAGGTCCAGAAGCCGCAGGATGGGCGGCGGGTGGACTCGTATCTGGCCTCGCGCCTGCACCGCTACTCGCGCAGCCAGGTCCAGCGCCTCATCGCTGACGGCAGGGTTTTTTTGCGCGGCAAGCCGGCCAAACCCTCCGGACGCGTGGCCGAGGGCGAGACCGTGCTCATCCGCTATCCCCGCCACCCGGAGCTTCCCTGCCCCCACATCGCATTCACCATCCTTCATGAAGACGATTTTCTCCTGGTGATCGACAAGCCGGCCCAGATCCTCTGCCACCCCACGGATAAGATCCACAACAACACCGTCACCTCGGTCTTGAAAAACCAATTCCAGGGCCTCCACCTCCATCTGGCGCACCGCCTCGACCGCGAGACCAGCGGAGTGCTCCTCTTATCCAAGGACCCCAAGACCGCCCGCATCCTGACCTCTCATTTCACGCTCCACCGCGTAAAAAAGGAATACCTGGCCCTGGCCTCTGGTCGTATTTCCTGGAAACACAAGACCGTGGACGCTCCCATCGGCAAGGAGGATGGGGAGATCAAGGTCCGCCAATCCGTGGGTCATGGAGCCGAAGCCATCACGGAATTCGAGCGCCTCTCCTCAAGCGCTTCTGTCTCCCTCGTGCGCGCCAGGCCGCGCACCGGCCGCTTGCATCAGATCCGGGCGCATCTGGCCCACCTGGGCCATCCCGTACTGGGCGACAAGCTCTACATGGGAGCAGGCGAGCTCTACATGAAAGCCGTGCGCAAGACCCTCTCGGAACAAGACCTCGAAAAGCTCGGCGCGCCTCGCCAGATGCTCCACGCCCAGACCCTGACCCTGCCCCATCCCGCCACGGGCCGGGAGCTCCGCGTGCAAGCTCCCCTCCCCGAGGATTTCAAAAGGATCATGAAGGCGCAGGGCCTGCTCCAGCCATGAAAGCAGACGTCCAGGTCGTTTTCTTCGACATCGGCAACGTGCTTCTGCATTTCAACCCGCGCGAAGTCTTGAAGGAGATCGCCGGCGCCCTGGGCCGCCGTCCCGGCAAGATCGCGGACTTCGTCTGGACCTCGCGTAAGATCGAGGCCCTGGAGCGCGGCGAATTCGGAACGGATGAACTTTTCCGCACCTTCCGCGAGGAGCTGGGATATGAAGGCGAGTTCGACCAGTTCAAGAAGCTCTGGTGCGACCATTTCACCCTCAACCGCAGCGTCGCGGCCATCCTCAAGAAGGTGTCCAAGAGGCTGCCCACCTATCTCTTCTCCAACACGCACGCCCTTCACTACGAGCACATCCGCGAGAACTACGCCTTCACCAAGCACGTGAAGGGGGCCGTGCTCTCGCACGAGGTGGGCATGCGCAAGCCGGAGCCGCGCATCTACGCGGCCGCCCTGAAGATCGCCGGGGTCAAAAAGCCGGAGCAAGCGCTCCTCATCGACGATCTCAAGGCCAACGTCCGAGCGGCCAGAAAAGCAGGGCTAATCGCCATCCGCTTCCGCAGTCCCGAGCATCTCTTCCGCAAGCTCAAAGCCCTGGGCGTGATCGTCTGACCGCATGGCCAAAACCAAGCGGCGCCTCGATGAGCTCCTTGTCTTGAAAAGACTTTTTTCCACGCGGACCAGGGCCCAGGCCGCCATCATGGCCGGCCAGGTGCAGGTCAACGGGAAACCCGCCGAGAAAGCCGGCGCCCCGACGGCGGAGGAGGACCTGATCGCCGTCCTATCGAACGCCAACCCCTTCGTCTCCCGCGGAGGCTTGAAGCTCGCCGCGGCCCTGGATCACTTCCCCATCCGGACCGCCGGCCGCGTGTGCCTGGACCTCGGCGCCTCCACCGGAGGATTCACGGACTGCCTGCTCTCGCGGGGAGCGACGCATGTCTACGCCGTGGACGTGGGCACCGCCCAGCTTCACTCCAAACTGCGCGGCGATCCGCGCGTCACGAGCCTGGAGCAGACGCACGCCAAGGATCTGCGGCCCGGAATGTTCTCACCCAGGCCGGACCTGGCCGTCGTGGATGTCTCCTTCATCTCGCTGACGCGCGTGCTGGCGCCGCTGTTGCCCTGCCTGGCCATCCCATTCGAGCTCCTCGCCCTGGTCAAGCCTCAGTTCGAGCTCGAGCCCAAACTCACTCCCAAAGGCGTTGTCCGGGATGCGGAACATCGCCGGCTCGCTCTGGAGAAGGTCCGCGCCGCCCTGAAACTCCTTGCTTTGGCCGAGTGCGGCATATTCGAATGCCCAGTCCACGGACCCCGAGGAAACATCGAAACCTTCCTCTATTGTCGCCACAAGGAAGATACTGGTAGAATGGAACCGGCATGAAAATCGTCCTGGTCCCTGACCCCGCATCGCCCTACGGAGAGGACGCTTTCTGCCGGGAAGTCGGTTTGCGCGCGTCTCGCCGAGGACATGAAACGAAGATCTCTACGGTAGCCGGCTTTCAAGACTCGGCCCCAGGCGCCGACGTGATCCTCATCAACGGCTTGCAGCCCGCGGCCGTGGAAGGAGCGCTGAAGGCCGACCGAAGGCTGGCTGTCAGGCTCATCGATTCCTTTGCCGACCTGCCCGACAGCGAGATCCCCCGGATCCGCGAGCTCCTTATCCGCGCGCAGCTGGTCATCGTGCCGAGCCGCTACCTCGCGCAGCTGGTGGCTTCCTGGGGCAACGGCGTCCACACCGCGCTGGTGCCTTACGCCTATGACCGCGTACGCGCCCACGAACCGGCGCTCATCACCCTGCGCGCCTCGCGCACCGCGCACTTCCAAATCGTAGCCACTTCCAAGTTCTCAGAATCCTGCCGGCCTGACCTGGAACTGCTCTTCGCCGCGGTCAGCCGCCTGCGCTTCGATTGGCATCTGACCCTCGTGGGCCAGGGCCCCCTGCTCAACGCCGTCGAGGAGTATGCCCACCGCATCCTGCCGGCGGAGCGCGTCTCCTTTGCGGGCCTGCTGCCGCATCTGAAGGTCATGGAGTTCTTGCGCGCGGCCAAGGCCTATGTCGTGGCGTCCGCCTCCGAGGGATATCCGGCCATGGCCCTCTACGCCCTCTCCGAAGGCTGTCCCGTGGTCGCCCCCCGCTGCGGGGCCGCCACAGAACTCATCACGGACGGAGTCAACGGACTGCTCTTCAAGCCCGACGACCCGCTCTCGCTGTGCGAGACCCTGGTCACGCTGGCCAGCGTGAGGGGCCTTTCCCTGCGGCTCATCGCCGGGGGCGTCAAGACCGTGGAACACCACACCTGGGACGCCACGGTCGCGGCGACTTTCGAGGCTTTGGAAGGCCTGTGCCGATGACCAAAGTCGTCTGCGCGCTGCTGCTGGACCTCGACGACTGCGCGGACTTCCCGGGCAACGACGCCAGCGTGCTTGGCCGGCCCCTGTGCGCCTACCCGCTCATGGCGGCTCGAAGCTCGGCCCACGTGCGCCGCATCTACGCTTTGACCTCCTCGCCCGCGGTCAAGGCCGCGGCCCTCCAATACGACGCGGTCATCCTGGATCCTCTGAAGACAAAACCCTCTGTCTCCGAATATCTTCTCCACGGCTGGCGCCGGATCTCCCAGGAACTGCTCGGAGAAAACGCGCTCTTGGAAGTCCTGGTCGTGCTTCTCTCCAACGCCGCGGCCGTGACCAAGGACTTGATCGACTCGGGCGTGGAAGCGCTCCTCGACCGCCCCGAGCTCGACTCCGCCATCACCGCAACGCCCCTGGAGCGGTGGATGCCCGATCAGACGCGGCGGCTGGCCTCCGACGGACTCCTCATCCCGTTCTGGCCTCAAAAATCCGCCCTTCCGGCAGAGACGGCTTGGCATCCCACCGGAGGCGCGGCCATCCTGCGACCCAAGGGCATCGAATCCTCGGATTTCCTGGGCACGAAGGTCTTTCCCTTAAAGACCTGGGGCCCCGGCCCCATCGATCATCCCTGGCAGATCCCTGGCCTGGAATATTGGCTCAAGAAGCACGGCATCCCCGACCTCTCTCCCCATCTGGAGCGGCAGCCGCGTCCCCAGCCCAAGGCGTCCCCCAAGGGACGATAGGGGAGGCTCTGCTCCTTAAGCTTGGGTTATTCCTGGCAGCGCCGTCACGGACCATCGTAAATGAAATTGGAAAGATGACCGCTCTTATCGCTGTTATCGGCGGATTCGGAATTCTCTTTCACTTGCGGCGGGTGGTCCAAGTAATCGGAAACGGCATAGCCCGCCAGAGCCATTGCCGCGGCGCCTAAGCCGCAACCCAGAGGTCCCCCGAGCTGCCACCCACCGAGGCAGCCGATCGCCGCAGCATCAACGACGATCCCGTAAGCCCGCCCAGGCACTGGGGCCTGGTTTTTTTGCGCATACCCCGTGATCGCATACACCTGCTGAGCTCCGGACATATCCAAAGGCATATACACGAACGCATCCCCGGCCCCAGCCGTGGCCGCCGGTTTGGTCAGTTGCGGCTTGGAAGCGTGGTCGTTGCCTGGAACCGGCGTTTCAGACTTATCCGCCTTCACAGAACCGTCAAAGGACTGCCCCGCCATAGCTTTGGCCGCATCAGGATTGCTCCTGATCTGCTCCTTGACCGCAGCTGCTTCCTGTTTAGCCTTTTCAAGACGCTGATCCGCCTTCACCGCCGCCAAGGGCAAAAGAGAAACCGCCAAAACAATGAGCATCTGTTTCGCAAGATTTTGCATATCTCTATTATATCCAACACTCAAAAAGTCCACCTAGGTCTTTTGGGCACTTTTTCCCCGCCAAAGGACCTAGGCAAAAACAGGACTTTAGACCCTCGTTTTCCCCCCTAGAAAACCCCATAATCAAGGTAGGACCAACCGCATGAAGAAATCGTGGACTCTTGCCGTTTACCTCATCGGGGCTCTGGCCTTTGTCCCTGCCAGCCCAGCCGCGACTCCACATCTGAATGGCAAGTCCCTGCCGAGCCTTCCCACGCCAGCAGTCCAGCCCCCTCTGGTTGCACCAGTCCCTCTGGAACCACTCAGCCAAAACGCTCCGCTTGGAATACTCAAGCCCGATCCTCCGGCAGGTATTACTCCTCCAGAAACTCCCCGCCAAGTCCTGACCCAGGCAGGGGCATTCTCCCAGGAGGCGATCAAGGCGAAGTCCTCGGAAGCAGGCGCGTATGCCGCCGGGGCCGTCCTGGATCAGCGTCGCAAGGGACCTACAGAAGCCACGCCCGTCATGGCGCTAGACGCTGCGCCAACCCTCGACCTCTCTATGGCGGGTATCGGCCATCGCAACAACCAACTCTACGAGAATGGCCGTCCCTTAGAAATCGTAGGAGAAGGCAGCTTTGGCGTGGTCCATGCGCATCCCCTTGCGCAGGTCGTCAGCAAGCTCATCCGGTCTCCTTGGTTCGCCAGAGACGTCGCTGCTCAAGATGAAGACACCGGTCGTCGTCTCGCGCAAGCCGGAGTGGGACCGAAAGTCTTCGGAGTAGTTCTCGTTCCCAAGATCCCGAGCCAACTGAGCCGTTGGTTCTGGAAACTGATGGGACGCGCCCCTCCCGTCTGGTTGCACCGCCCCGTCGTGAACAAGGAGAGAGTCTACGGTTGGAACTTGGATGATCTGATCGCGGAACAAAAATTCACGCAGGCTCATTATGATCTGGTCCAGCGCATGCTGGAACGCATGGCCGAGGCACGCCTGCGGGTATGGGATCTGACAACCTCCAACATCCGGATCGGCACGACCTTCGACGATCCGCAACCACGCGCTTATATCACGGATGGCCACCGGCTGCTTGCAGTCCACGAGAGTGAAAGCCGCGAAGACTTGCTGGACTCCTTCAAGAAGTATCGCGTACTGTACTCCATCGGGGGATTCGAAACGCAGCCAGCAGGCCCGACTTACCTCAACCCCTTCGACGACATCCTCAAAGAAGGCCTGGCCCGGAGCCGGGCTCCCCAACAGTAGGGTTAGATCCCGATCTGGGACAGCATGGTGCACAGGTCGTTGACGACCTCGACCAGCCGCGGATGCGAGACCTCGAAACCCTTGACCGAGAGAGCCAGTCCCTCGCGGGAATGCCTGAGCAGCTGGGGCGACTTCTTTTCGCGCGCCGCCTCATGTGCCGCCACCTGCGCGTAGCCCGCGATGCTCCGGGCGTGCTCCTCATGGGTGGCGGAAAGCCGGCCGACCTCGGCTTTGAGCGCCGCCAAGAGTTCCAGAAGGGTGTCAGGCTTTCTCGTATTTTCCTTATTTTTCATCTTGGGATGATTGTACTTAATTTTTCGGAGCTCTCAAGCGGATGCGCACGATCTCTGCCCGGGTGAAAAGCCGCATGGGCGGGCCCCACTGGCCGGTCCCCGCGCTCACATAGAGCCAGGACGCCCTTTCCTTATAAAGACCGTGGAAATGCGGGTAGAAAAGCCTCACGATCAGGCCGAACGGCCAGATCTGGCCCTCGTGCGTATGCCCTGAAAGCATGAGCCCCACGCCCGCTTGGGCCGCCAGGTCGAAATCCAGCGGCTGGTGCGAAAGGAATATCGATGGCTTGGCCGGGTCCAACCTCCTCAGGAGTTCGGCAACCTCGGGGCGGGAGACGCGCGCGGTCCTGATGTCATCGACGCCGATGACCTGGATGCCACAGGGGGCCGCCGCCACCTCGTTTCGCAACACCCGCGCGCCCATATCCTGAAGGACCCGGGCGGAATCCTCCAGCCCGTGGTAGAACTCATGGTTGCCCATCACCGCGAACACGCCATGAGGAGCTCGCAGAAAGGCTCCTGCGGGCGCATTCTTCTTCAACCCCGCATCCGAGATGTCGCCGGTCAAGACGATCATATCCGGCTTCAAGGCCGCGACCCTCTCGGCGATGCGCGCGAACTTCTCCATGGGCACGACCGCTCCCAGATGCAGGTCCGAAAGCTGGACGATGGTGAAGCCATCCAATCCCTGAGGCAGACGGGGGAGCTCGATTTCTACTTCCGTCAACTTCGGCATACGGCTTGCATTGAAAATAGCCCAAAGGCTCAAAAGAGCTGTCGCGGCCAGGACCCCGACGGCAGCCACGGGCCGGGCCCGTTCGACCGCTCCGCACAACCAGGCCAGGACCAGGCTCAAATCTCCGAGGAGCGCGCAGGTCAACCAGATGAAGACGATGCCGAGCCAGATGAAGGAAATATACGCGAACCAGCCGACCCAGGCGCCGCGAAAAATACGCAACGAATGAACGGCCAGAGGGAAGCTCGCCGAGAGCAGGAGAACGGCGATGCGCACGGCATTCGCGTTCAGGCCCAGCCTCGGGAAATGGCGGATCAGCCAGAAAGCGACGTAATACTGCATCCCAAAATAAATGAAGACGACGGCAGTGATGAAGCCGACCATGGCCAGCATGAGGGCATTATACACCTCTCTGGTGCCTTCTCCAATCTGCTAAACTACATTTCAAATCAGGAGGAACCATGAAAGACCAGATCCTGCAGAAGATCGCCAGCTATCGAGACTTCGCCGTGGAGCTCCAGCGCGGCCTGACCGCGATCCCGGCCATCGCGCCGGCGAGCGGCGGCGAAGGCGAGCATGACAAGGCCGTGTGGCTCGACCAGCAGCTGCGTAAACTCAATTTCGACGACATCCGCTGGTACAACGCCCCCCATGCGGCGGCCAAGAACGGGATCAGGCCCAACATCGTCGCGCGCCTGCGCGGGCAGAGCTCCGAGAAGACACTCTGGATCATGTCTCACATCGACGTCGTGCCTCCGGGCGAGCGCAAGCTCTGGAAGACCGACCCCCACGTGCTGCACGTGGAAGACGGCAAGGTCTTCGGCCGGGGCGTGGAGGACAATCAGCAGGCGCTGGTGGCCAGCATCCTGGTGGCCCGAGCCTTCATGGAGTGCGGCCTCAAGCCCCCCGTGGATCTCGCGCTGCTTTTCGCCGCCGATGAAGAGACCGGCTCGGACTACGGGGCCATCTATCTCGCCGAGAAACACCCGGAGATCTTCGGCAAGGATGACGTCTTCCTGGTCCCCGACGGCGGAGAATCCGACGGCTCCATGGTCGAGATCGCGGAGAAGTCCCTCTGGTGGCTCAAGATCACCACGCGGGGCAAGCAGTGCCACGCCTCCATGCCCGAACAGGGCAAGAACGCCTTCAAGGCCGCCTGCGACCTGGCCCTGAAGATGCAGGGCCTCTACAAGAAGTTCCCCAAGAAAGACAAGCTCTACTCCCCGCCGGGAAGCACCTTCGAACCGACCAAGAAGGAGGCCAACGTCCCCAACGTCAACACCATCCCGGGAGAGGACGTCTTCTATTATGACTGCCGAGTCCTGCCGCAGTACCCCCTCAAGAGAGTCGAAGCCGAAATCAAGCGCCTGGCCAAGGCCGTGGAGAAGAGCCACGGCGTGAAGATCTCCTTTGAGACCGTCCAACGCGCCGAGGCCGCACCGCCGACCCCGGCCGATGCTCCCATCGTGAAACTCGTCAGCGAAGCCATCAAGGAGATCCACAACGTCAAGGCCAAGCCCATGGGCATCGGCGGCGGCACCGTGGCCGCGGTCTTCCGCAAGCTCGGCCTGCCGGCCGTGGTCTCGGCCAAGCTCGACGAGATGGCGCACCAGCCCAACGAGTACTGCATCCTCGACAACCTCATCGGCGACGCGCAGGTCTGCGCCCTCACGCTTCTGAACACGCGCTGAAATTTGCTACTTTAACGATCACGCGGGCGTAGTTCAATGGTAGAACGTCAGCCTTCCAAGCTGATCACGTGGGTTCGATTCCCATCGCCCGCTCCAGTTCTGCAGGAAATTCCTACAAAAAAATGAAGACGTTGATTGGATATCGCGAGATGCGATATCCAATTTCAAGGAAACTGCCGCTTTAAGATTGCTAAATGAAATCTTAGAGCTTAATGACAATGCCCGCCACTTTAAGGACATTGTTCATTAGCTGAAGTCGGAAAATCACGAATAGATGGCGACCTTATTATCGAATTATTATTATTTTATAACCATTTTTTTATTTTTACTGTCAGCGCTGACAGTAAAATGTTAAAAAATATATAAATTTATTACAGAATTCGTTCTCAAAGTCGCCATCCTCCAGACAATCAAGAGGAGCCCCTCTGCGTGAAACAACAAACATCGCGCTTAAGCGACTGGCATTGAGCTTGATGAGGGGACTTTCCGCAGATTCCCGGGACTGTGGGCGCCCACAGTTCCCTGGAAAAATTATTAGTCTTCGACAACGAGAAGACATCGCACTTCTAAAAAAAGAAACCCATAACAAATCTGGAAGCCCTAAATTTGCTATCATGAAATCCCCCTGTGAAAACAGGGGGTTGCTGTTTGTCGCTGGGATAGCTCAGTTGGTAGAGCATCTCCATGGTAAGGAGAAGGTCGTGGGTTCGATTCCCATTCCCAGCTAGCTTTTAAATGAAGTAAATTGTTACAATAACCGTCTCAAAAAGAGCCAAGGAGACCAAGATCATGGCCAAAGCCAAATTCGAACGCACCAAGCCGCACGTGAACATCGGGACCATCGGGCACGTGGACCACGGCAAGACGACCTTGACCGCGGCGATCACGCACTATCTTTCGACCAAGGGCCTGG
>JAHFCF010000016.1 GCA_023249645.1 Elusimicrobiota bacterium | reverse complement strand
TTTTTGGCGGTCAGAACGATGAGGGGGATGCCCTTGAGCCGGTCATGTCCGGCTAGGCGGGTCGCGACCGCGCAGCCGTCCATGACGGGCATCATCACGTCGAGGAGGATGAGGTCGGGGATCTCCGTGTCCAGACGCTCGGGCTCCACGCCCAGGAAGACCATGGCCTCGCCTCCGTGGCGGGCGGTGCTGACGCGGTGTCCGTCCTTCTCCATGAGGAACTTGAGCAGGACGGCGACATCGTGCTCGTCGTCGACAATCAGGATGTGGGCCATGCGGGGATTCTAACAGTTTGAATGAAATGGCGTCAAACTTTTACTTGTTTTTGGGCTTGGCGATCCTGTGGATCGTAGCGTCCACGTAGAGATTCTGGAGCTGGACGGAATTGACCGTCACCTCCATCTCCTCAAGCAGCAATAGGGATTTGGCTTTCTCTCCGCGCACGGTCACGGTCACATCCGGACCTCGGAGCTGGATGACCGCGAAAGGATCTTCGCCGTTTCGCGTGAACCTGACGAAGCCGCGGAAGGTCTTGCCCTTATTCTCGGGCTGGGCGAGTTCATAGATGTCCATGAAATCGTCCACCTCATGGTCCATCTGTTTGGTCGCCTGCTGGCGTCCGTTGAGGTGACTGACGAACTCCGCCAAATTTGAAAATCCAAGTTCCTTGAAGTCCGCGAGCGCCGCTTGGTACACGGCCCTCGGATCGCCGCCGGTGAGGTAGGCGTCCAACAAGGCGAGATTGTACATGTCCTTGAAGCGGCGGAGCCCGGCTGAAGGATGGTCATACTTGCCTGGATCCAAGGCGAGGCCCTCGTGTCCCGCCGCGTCCTCGACAGCATCTATGGCTGTTCGGCGGCTCGTCAGAGCCAGCACTTGCGCGATGTCCTTAAGCTCCACGGAGAGATCTCTGCGATTGTGTAGGGCGAGCAGGTACTGCGGTAGGGTGCCCTTTCTCCAGGGAACCCCCAGCAGCTCAAGTTTCAGGCGCAGGCGTTCATCGGCTTTCTCCGTTTGTTCAGGATGTATGCGGCTGATGTGCGGGACCTGGAATTCCTTGGTGATCTTTTCCAGCTGCGTGGCGATGAGTTGGTTGCCGTAGACCTTGAGCTCCTCGATCAGGCGGTGGGATTCGCTGATGATCGGATCTTCGTCCACGCGCTTCGTGCGCCAGCGGCCTTGTTCCACGTTGTGAACGATCTGCTTCAATGTCAGCTTGAGCTTGCCCCGTGCGCTGTCCTGGCGGTCGAGCTTCCCCGCCAATTCGCGCGCCAAAGTGATCTGCTCCAGGTGGGCGATGCCATGGTTCTTTTCGCCCTTCCAGAACTGAGCCACCTGGTCGTAGGTGTAGCGTCCCTGGACCCGGACGAGTCCCAGGAAAACATCCGAACCATCGGGCAAAAATTTCCCATCTTTGTCGAAATGCATTTTGGAAATCATGGCCAAGCTGCTTTTGCCGGCTAGGAGGCTGGCGACATTCTTGGAGACCACGGGGTGGTTCATGGGATATTCCGACACCCCGTCTTTATCCATCGAGTAAAACGTGTTGCCGATGCGGGCCGCTGCCTTGAAAGCCGGGGTCCCTGGAGGGACATACTGGGCCACGTAAGCCGTGGCCAAGGTCCAGGTATAGCTTCCGTCAGTGTTTTTTTCCACAAAATAGGCATCGTCGAGGTCTCCGGCGCCGACTGGATCGATGGTGATGAAGGCCTTTGAGCTTAAATCTTCGATCTTGCGCTTGCCATTCATGCGGGCCTTGATCTTGGCAAAATCGGCCGCCGGGTCCTGTGTGCGGCCCAACTTTTCGGCCTGCCGGATCACGGCTTCCTCAAAATAGCCGCGCGCGCCATGGCGCAAGGCGATCTCCCGGGCGGCGATTTCCGGGGTCAGCTCCTTGCCCAGATTCATGAGGGGCACTGCCTTGAACCCGGCAGGAGAAGGCTTCACGAAGGCCTGGATGATGTTCCCGGCCTTGACGGGGATGCCTTCGGCCAAGGGCAGGGGGGAATAAAGCGAGAGAGTTTTGCCTTCGAAATTGAGCAATCCTTTCAGGACAAGGCCTTTGGGCCCTTGTTCCACGCGACCGATCATCATGTCCTGCGGATAGGTCCCGATGGGGCGCAGAGCCTTCACGTTCTGGCCCTGGCAGGCAACCTCCACGAGGCTGTCTCCAACCACGCCCTGGGCGAGTGCCTCGGGAATGGGCACGGTCCGCATACCCTTGCGGCCTTGACGATCCAGGACGGGTATCCTGCCAAGGATCTGACCATTGCGCCTGACAAGTTGCGTGCGGTAGAGAGAGAAGCCTTGGGAAGCCGCAGAGAGCTTCGGGGAAAAACCGCGCCAGGAGTCTTCCAGACCTTTGGGTAGTGTTTTGGCGCCCTGGGCATAGAGGAATGCCTCGCCGCGCTCAGCCGGCCGCGGTCCTGTCAGGGTGAATTTATTCAACATCTCCATTGTCAGGCTCCCAGCATCGGTCGTCGCTGGTGCTGATGCGGGGATGCTTTCCTTGGCCAGGGCAGGCACTGGTTTCAAAGCGGGCGTGGGAGTGTTTTGGCGGCGCAAATCAGCGAAGGTGATCGGCTGGCCGGCAGTCTTGGCATCGAGGTATTTGCGTGTTATGTCACCTAGGCTCTGCCAGACTGGGGCGCTCAGAAATCCAAGGAAGTTGGCTGGCTGCGTGAAGGGATTGGACACGATCCACTGGCGGGCAGCTTCTTTGGCTTCGCGCAGGCGGCCATTCTCGTCGAAAGTTGCCCCATGCAGCTTCTCCATCATCTGATCGAAGCTCCCGGCCTGCAAGACCATCTGCTCGATGCCGACACCGGAGGGGCCGCCGTCATAGAACTTGTAGGCTCCAACGATTTCCTTAAAAAATCTTTTGGCAAGGCGGATGTCGGAAAGCATCTGCTTCACGGCTTTCTCTCCGCCAGCGGCGCGCACGCGGTCGAGCTGTTCCTTAAAGTGAGCCGGATAGCTGTTGGTAAAATCCGGCCGATTGGAGAAAGTGACTTGCGCTTTGGCCAACAGTTGGCCGGAGGAATAGAATACTTTGATCGGCAGCATGCCCACGCCTTCGGCCCGAGAGGATTGGGATTCTGGCAGATAGGACGTCTCTCGGGAGAGTGGGACGGTTGCTGGATCGGTTAGGGGGATCAGATTCTCGGATATCCGGACCTTCAATTTTTGGCCATCGTAGAGAGTGGTTAATTCCTTTTTCACGGCGTTGCGCAGGACTTCCCGGAGCTCCGGCAGGCGCTTATGGAAAAAATTGTCAACGGTTTCCCGCGATGTCCAGGCTTTTGGTAGATGGACCGTGAGGTCATAATCAGGGTTGGCGTTGTCATGGGTCAGCCTGGCGCTGGAGCCTCGGGACTCGACCTTGAACCCCTCCTGCGGGGAGATGACCGTGAGAACTGCGGATTGGACCGCCGCGGTCAAAGCGGAGTCTATCCGGTTGATCCTATCGAGCTCGCGAGACCTGAAAACAGGACGTTCAGCGGCGAGAATATCCAGCGGCGCGACAGGTACTGCTCCAACGCCTTGCGGAATTGGTGTGACTCGAGGCTTGATAACCTCTGCCAAAACAGGCTGGACCAGCAGGCCGACACACAGCAGGAGAAGGGCGAAGCGCTTCCTTAAAGTGTTCATGTCATCAGTATACGCGTGACTTGCTTTTTCTGCGAGGGTCTTTAGGCCCATCTTTACTGTCCCAAAGGGCCTAGGAAAGCCTGGGTCTAAAGGTCCATGTGAGGGAGGTCCTTTGGCCCTGGGAGTCGTTGCGGAGGGGTGCTATCCTAGTCGTATGCAGGTCCTTAATAAGTTTTTTAGGGTACTCCTGGTGTTGGGGTTGTGCGCCCAGCCATGCCTCGCGCAGCTCCCTTTCGAGCCAAGGCCCCCGAAGATTCCTGTCGTCGGGCATGGCATTCCCGATATTCCGCTTGCCTCTCCAGCGAAGGGTGACCCTGCGCGAGATTCTCCGCCTTCCTCCCCGGCTTTTCCGGCGGATGAGACAGGCCCGCAAAAAGCACCTACATTTGCGGAGAAGGTCCAGTCCTTAGAGGTTGGCGTCCAGAAAGCGAGTAAGGGGCTCAATCAGTCTGGCGCTGAAGGCGGACGGGAGGCGGCTGCCCGGCGGATTGAAGCGCTTCAGGGAGCACAACCTCCCCAGGTCGTTGACGGCATTGATCCGGCGCAGGGGTCGTCCGATGCGGGTCCTACCGGTGCCGCGCTTGTGGAGACCCTGCATCAACAGACTGACAATGGCTTGCGAAAACAATCCGTGTCGGTTGGTAATGCGAGGAAGGTTATTAGGAAGGCTGCTCATCGGATTTTTTCCAAAGTGGATAACGTAACAAGAGCCGGCGTGTCCGGAGTAGTGGATGCCTATACCGCCGCCTTTATCCCAGGCACAAGTGAAAAGGGCGGCGACTATCCAGAATCGAATCGCCAAAGACAGGATGGATATCTGAAACTGGACTATTTGAACCTGGAGCATCTCTGGCCCCAAATTTCCTTTCATCGCCTGCTGCCCATGCTTGTGGACCTTCATTGCCTCCTGCCAGTCTCTTTCTATGTCAACGAGGTCCGTGGGAATCTGCCTTTCGGCGAGGTGAAAGGCAAACCGACCTATTCCAACAGCGGTGGCACTAAGATGGGTGAGGGGGTCTTTGAGCCTCCCGATGCGTACAAAGGACGCATCGCTCGGGCCATGCTCTACTTCTACACCCGCTACTACGATCAAAAAATCGAAGGCTTTGATGTGTACTTTGGGAGCCGGATCGAGATGTTCCTGCGCTGGAACCGTGAGCATCCTCCGGATGCTGAGGAACTGCGGCGCAACGATTTGGTCGAAGAGATACAGCACAATCGCAATCCTTTTGTGGATGATTTCCGTCTGGCCGACCTTGTGGGCGTGGCGGGGTTCTCTCGGCCCCCTCCTTCCGCGGCCCATGCGCCGCCGATCTCTCCGCACAGCAGCGTGAAGTCCTTTGGCGTGTCGCGCCCGATATCGCCGCGTAAAGCGTTTTTTGTCGCCAATGATGCGGGCGTGCGCATATCCGGAGACGCGGCTGTACGCTATCAGAAAGTCAACAATCTCATTGCTTGGCTGGAGGATATCAATGTCGACATTTCGCAGAGCCTGGGCGTGATCCATGGTGCATTACGAGACATTTTCGCCAAGACATCGGTCCTGGAGGCTATTTCCAAGAATCGCGGCTTGACGCCCGTGGATCCGCGCGCGCCAAAGATGCTGAGATGGGTGGATGCCATGCTCACGGACAGCACGAAGACCAAGCAGATCGTGGTGCACACATACCGCGTGCCACTCCCTCATGGCCAGAGTCTACAGGTCCAAGTTGACGCGGGCATCCTGTCGGCGGACGCTTTCGTTGATGAGGCTGTTCGACTCTTCAGGCGCGGTGGCCCAGCTGAGAAGACGGCTGGTCGCCTTGATGAGGTGGTGCTCGTTTTTGACACAGGCGGCTATTTGAATATCAAGAAGCACCTTATGGAGCGCGGCAAAGAGGCGGCGAGGCTTACCAGCGGCCGCATCGTATTTAGATTCCAAGAGCACGTCGCGCCGATCCCGAAGGATGCCCTGACCCTCCGCAGACAACTCAATGACCTCATGAAGAGATACCAAGGCCCGTTCCTTTCCAAGATCATCGAGGATGTCATCAACCTGCGATATCCTCATCTTTTGCAACAGCTTCAGTCGATTGCGTCTCAGCATCAAGAGCAACGATAAGACGACGCCTTGAGCCTCCTGTCCGGATTAAATAGAATGGCTTCATGCCCATCGAACAGACCCTCATCCTCATCAAGCCCGACGGACTCTGCCGCAAGCTGACCGGCCTGACCATCGACCGCCTCGACGCCTCCGGCCTCGATATGGTCGCGGCCAAGATGCTGAGCGTGTCCGAGAAGCTGGCCCAGGAGCACTACCAGGAGCACCTCGGCAAGCCCTTCTACCCCGGCCTCATCCGCTACATCCGCGGCGAGTTCCACGGGTTCAAGGACCACCGCATCCTCGCCCTGGTCTACCGCGGCGAGAACGCCATCTCCCAGGTGCGCGCGGTCGCCGGCGCGACCAACCCCGAGCACGCGACCCCCGGCACCATCCGCGGGTCGTTCGGCCGCGTGACGACGGCCGGGCAGTTCGAGAACGTCATCCACGCTTCGGCCAATCCCGCCGACGCCGCGCGCGAGATCTCCCTGTGGTTCAAACCGGAGGAGATCCTCGCGTGAAGGCCGTCCTGGCCCTGCTTCTGGCTGTCCCGTCCTTCGCCGCCGAGCCTCCTCCCAAGCCGCGCGTCTTCCCCGGCCTGGTGGTGGACGTAAAGACCAAAGACGGATGGTCTTTACGGGCCAAGTACAACCCGTCCCGAGAGGGGAAGATGAGCTTCCTTCTTCTGCACGGCGTGGGCGGCCGCAAGGAGGACTGGTATTGGCTGGTCAAGCCCCTGTTCAAGCGCGGCTGCGGATATCTGGCCGTGGACCTGCGCGGCCACGGAGAGAGCCGCACCTCGCCGGACGGCAAGCCCGCGGTCTATCGCAAGTTCGTCGTCACCAAGGCTTACAACGAGTACCTCAACATGTCCGCCGACCTCGAGGCCGCCATCGCCTATCTGAACAGCCAGGGAGTGTCCGAGGAGAAGATCGTGATCGTCGGGGCTGATGTCGGCGGCAGCCTGGGGCTGCGCTACGGCGCGCTCCATCCCAAGATCCCCATGGTGGCGCTTCTATCACCGGGCATGAAGTACCAGGAGGTCACCACGGTCAACGCTATGCGCGCCTACAAGACCCGGCCAATCCTCATGGTCTATTCCGAGGCGGACAAGACCTCCGCGCGCGAGACGCCGATCCTCTACGCCTTCGCCAAAATGTCAGTGGGAGAGGACAAGGCGACACTGCTCGTCGCGCCTACGGAGCACGGGACCAAGATGCTGCGCGGTCCGATGATCGGCCAGGTCCTCGATTGGGTCAATGATCCGATCAAGGTCGGGATCGCGACCTCCTCGACCTCCGCGGCGGAGGTTCAGGCCTCGACTGAGGCCGTGGAGGAGGAAGTCGCCGAGCCGGCACCCTGAAATGGCCTTCTCCTCGCGCCTCTACGCCGGACTGCCGACCGAGCGGCCCAATCCCCGCACTCGGCACATCGATAGGCGTTCGCCTTTAGCCATCGCGCGGGCCATCAACCGAGAAGACGCGCTCGTGGCCCGAGCTGTCGGCAGGCAGAGCCGCGCCATCGCCCGCGGCATGGAGATCTTGTCCGGCTGTTTGCGCCAGAGAGGTTCCGTCGTTTTTTTAGGCGCCGGCACGAGCGGCCGGCTCGCGGTCCTCGAAGCGGCCGAGTGCCCGCCGACCTTCGGGACTTCGCCGCGCCAGATCCGCGCCGTCATGGCCGGAGGCAAGGCCTCGGTCTTCCATTCGCGCGAGGGAGCTGAAGACGATCCAAAAGCCGGCGCCCGATCCGTCCGCGGGCTCGGCTCGGGCGACGCCGTGGTGGGCATCGCGGCTTCCGGCGTGACGCCGTTCGTGCGCGCGGCTTTGAAGGCGGCTCGAGAGCAAGGCTGCCGGACGATCCTCGTGACCTCGCACGGCCGGCCTCCGAAAAATCCCGCGGAGCTCACCATCTCTCCCGAGGTGGGCCCCGAGGTCGTGGCCGGTTCCACGCGCATGAAGTCCGGCACCGCGGCCAAGCTGGTCTTGAACGCGCTCACGACCGGCACCATGATCCTTCTAGGCAAGGTCTATGACCGCTGGATGGTGGACTTGAAGCCCACCTCGCGCAAGCTGCGTCTGCGCGGTGAGCGCATCATCTCTGAGCTGGGAAAAATTCCGCTGCCTCGGGCGCGGGCTCTGTTCAAGGCTTCGGGCTGGAGCGTCAAGACGGCGGTCCTCATGGCCCGGCGAAAATCATCGAGAAAAAATGCTGAAAAAATATTACTTTTTTCACAAGGCTCTCTACGCAAGGCTTTGGAGGCTCGATGAAAGGACGGGTCCAGATCGATACCGTGGGAAGCGTGGTCTTGAAGGGAAATCCATTGGGAGACCCGAGCGTGCGCCAGGTGCCGGTCTATCTTCCGCCGTCCTACGGCTCGGCGCGCGGTCGACGCTATCCGATCATCTATTTTCTGGCCGGCTTCACGGGCGGGGGGAGATCCTTCCTTAATTATCATCCCTGGCGGGAGAACCTGCCAGAGCGCTTCGACCGATTGATCGCCGCCGGCAAGGCCCGCGAATGCGTCCTGGTCATGCCTGATGGATTCACGGCTTTTGGCGGAAGCCAATATCTCAATTCTTCGGCCACGGGCCGCTATGAGGACCATGTGGTTTGCGAGCTCGTGGGATTCTTCGAGGACAAGCTTTCGATCAGCCAGCGGCCTGAGGGAAGGGCGGTGATGGGAAAATCCTCCGGAGGCTTCGGCGCTTTGACCTTGGCCATGAGGCATCCGGACGTGTTCGGCCACGCCGTGAGCCATTCCGGGGACATGCTCTTCGATGTCTGCTATGGGGGCGACATCCCCAAGGCTGTGTCAGCTCTCGGTAAATATAAGGGTTCTGCCGAGCGCTTTCTCAAGGAATTCCGAACCAGCCGCAACAAGGACTCCTTCGACCATGCGCTCGTCAACATCATGGCCATGTCCGCCTGCTACTCGCCCAACCCGAAAAGCCGCTGGGGCTTCGATCTGCCCTGCGATGTCCAGACCGGAGAGATCCTTCCCAAGGTCTGGGCGCGCTGGAAGGCTGTCGACCCGGTGGCCGCGGCCTTGCGCTACCGGATCCATCTGAAAAAGCTCAAGACCCTGTGGTTTGACTGCGGCACCCGCGACGAATTCCATCTCCATCTGGGCGCGCGCAAATTCTCACGCGTGCTCAAGGGCTTGGGGGTCAGGCACACTTATGAGGAGCACGGCTTCGGTCATTTCGACACGGCCGAGCGCTTGGACACGTCTTTGAGCCTGATCTCTAAACGCCTGACTGCCTAGCCATGGAGCCGTTGAGGCTTTCTTTTCAGAGAAATGCCAAGGGCAGCGGGGTCACCCGCCTTTCGCGCCTGAGCATGCACCCCACGCTCAAGGAGCATCTTCTGGCTGAGCTCAAGAAGAAGCTCGGTTGCGGAGGCACGATCAAGGAAGGGGTCCTGGAGTTCCAGGGAGATCACCGCGATGTCCTGGCTTCTGAGCTGGTAGCGCGGGGCTATAAAGTCAGGCTGATCGGCTAGTCCCAGGCTGTCACTTTTTGTACCATCCCTCAGGAGCTCCCTGAAATATGATGCGCGGACAACGGAGGGGAAATGAAGCATTTTGGATTTTACTTAGTGGCTGCCCTGATGACAGCCACTAGCGTCTTCGCTGACGAGGGCATGTGGACCCTGGACAATCTGCCGCTCAAGCAGCTGCAGGAACGCTATCATTTCGCGCCGACGGCGGACTGGACCCAGCGCATCATGCGGGCCTCGGTGCGCTTCAACGACGGCGGTTCGGGAGCCTTTGTCTCTCCCGACGGCTTGGTCCTCACCAACCACCATGTGGCCTCGGGTCAGCTCCAGAAGATGTCCGACGAGAAAAAGGACTATCTCCACGATGGTTTCTTCGCCCCCAGTCGCGCCGAGGAGCGGGCCTGCCCGGACCTGGAGCTCAATGTCCTCTTCTCCACCACCGACGTGACCGCGCGGGTGCTGGCCGCCATCGACCGCCAGGCCGCGGACAAGGAGCAGAACGTCCAGCGCAAGGCCGAGATCTCCCGCATCGAGAAGGAGTCCTTCGACAAGACGGGCCTGCGCTCGGACGTGGTCGAGCTCTACCAGGGCGGGCAGTATCAGCTCTACCGCTACAAGAAGTACACGGACATCCGCCTCGTCATGGCCGCCGAGGTGCAGGCCGCCTTCTACGGCGGGGACTATGACAATTTCGTCTTCCCGCGCCACGACCTGGACATGGCCTTCTTCCGCGTCTATGAGAACGGCCAGCCGATCCAATCCCCGGCCTATTTCCCTTGGAGCCGCAGCGGCGCCCAGGACGGCGAGCTCGTCTTCGTCTCCGGCCACCCCGGCCGCACCGACCGATTGAAGACCCTGCGCCAGTTGGAGTATGAGAGGGACTGGTCCTTGCCTCTTCAGCTCAAGAAGTTCGCTTTGAGGCGCCAGGTCCTGGCCGCGTACGCGGCCAGGAGCCCCGAGTCCGCGCGTCGCGCGCGCAACAAGATCTTCGGCATCGAGAATTCCGCCAAGGCTTTGACGGGGATGCTGGCGGGGCTGCAGGACTCCAAGCTCATGGCCGCCAAGAAGACGCAGGAGGATTCCCTGCGCGCATCCAGGCCGGAGACGGTCGCATCCCTGGCGCGCCTGGCCGCTGTCCAGGAGAAGGTGATCGGCCGCTTGAAGGACCTTTTCTATCGCGGCACCGGGGACTCCCGTCTGGCTTCGATCGCCCAGACTATCGTGCTCTATGTTTCGGAAGTCCGCAAGCCGAATGACAAACGCTACGCGGAGTTCCGCGACTCGAACCTCGACTCCCTGCGCTTCCAGCTCCTGTCGCCGGCCCCCGTCTATCCCGACCTGGAGCAAGCCATGCTGACCATGGATCTTCAAGAGTCCTTGGACCAATTGGGAGCGGACAATCCGTATGTGAAAGCTGTTTTGGGAGGCAAGGATCCTGCGGCTGCGGCCAAGGGACTTCTTGCGCGCACCCAGCTGGCTGATCCGGATTTTCGCAAGAAGATTGTGACCGGAGGCGTCAAGGCCATCCAGGCCTCCAAGGATCCGCTGATCGTCTGGGCGCGCGGCCTGGAGCCTCTTTATCGGGATCTGCGCCAATGGAGCGAGGATGAGGTCGAGAGCGTCAACGCCTTGGAGGGAAACAAGCTGGCCCAGGCGCGCTTCGCTCTCTGGGGGAAATCCACCTATCCGGATGCGACCTTCACCCTGCGGTTGAGCTTCGGCAAGGTCGCGGGCTACGAGGAGGGGACGACCAAAATGCCGTACAAGACCACTTTCTACGGCCTCTATGACCGGGCCGCGTCATTCAACAACCAGCCGCCCTTCAATCTCTCCGCCTTGGAGACGGAACGCAAGGCGGATGTGGACATGTCCACGCCGCTCGATTTCGTCACCACCAACGACATCATCGGCGGAAATTCAGGCAGCCCGGTCTTGAACCGCGACGGCGAGTACGTGGGGCTCATCTTCGACGGGAACATCCCGAGCCTGGTGTGGCGCTACGTCTACACCGAAGAGCGCGGCCGCGCCGTGGCCGTGCATTCAGCCGGGATCCTGGAAGCCCTGCGCAAGATCTACCGGATGCCCCAGCTGGCGGACGAACTCACCGGGAAATAAAATACCAGGTTGTCAGTTATTTTTCTCCGCAGAGAGCGGAGAAGCGCTTGAGTTGCTTGGATGTGGCGCCGGCTCTGGCCAGGGAGTCGTAAGTCGAGGTATAGATCCCGGAGGCCTGAGCGAGATCCTCGGACGATGAGTCTCTCGCACTTTTGAGGGAGGAGACGACTTTTTTGGCTTCGGCCGCGATCTTGGCGTCCTTGACGCGGCCAACGCGGGTGACGGACATGACGGTCTTCTCAGCGGAGAGGCGGGCGGCCAGTTTCGCGACGGAGATCTTGGGGCCGGCGGCTTGCGCCACCCGGAAGGCGGCTAAGTCGATCGCCTCTGTGACTACGAGGCCATGGCGCTTCAGTAATCCAGAGATGGCGTCTTCCGGAGTCGAGTTGCGCAACGCGACGACTAGCTGGCCGGGGGGATCGAACTTGGCCGCGACCGCGTAGAAGACGTCCCGATTTTTTTGCAGGCGCAACGTGGTTTTGACGGCGTCCAATTTCTTGGCCCCGAGCGTCACGGAGGTGTAGTAGTTGGTCTTGATCCCAAGCACCTGCAAGCCCTTGTCCGTGGGCAGGGTTTTGCCGGACCAGCTTTTTTTGAGCACGACCTCGATCTGGTTGGGCGCGGAAAGAGTCTTGGGCGTGGCATAGAGCACGATCTTGCTGCTCGAGATCTTTTGAGCCTTGTCAGAGGCCTTGTCCTTGCCGACGACCGCGACGCGATACACGACGGGCTTGGTATGGCTCTCATCGATGAGCCGGAGCTTCTGGGCGTCCAGGAATCGGACGATGGTCTCAGGCGGGGTGCTGTTCTGGAAGCTCAAGAGGATCTGCTGGGCCTCAGGAGGAGGGGGTGTGTCCTGGTGGTACAGGGAGACAGGCTCGATGCCCTCGAGCACGGCCGCGAAGGTGCCCTCATGGGTTTCGCCTTGCAACCAGTGGGCGACGAAGGTGACCTTTTTCTTGTTGGATTTGTCGGCAGCCGCGGAGAGCACTGTCAGCGCAGGCTCCACCGGGCTTTTTAAATCAAAGACCTTGACGAACCTGTTGGGCGGGGATTTGAGCAGGTCCATCCAGCCTGCCTTGCGGCGGGTCAAACTGTCGGAAAAGAGTTTTTTGTGCGCGCGCGTGACGGTTTTCGAGAAGGTGACTCCCGGGATGAGAGGCTCCGCGCGTTTCTGAAGGTTCAATGCCGGGAAGAGGGATGGAGCCGTGGCCGTCACCGGCAGGGCTGAGTCCTTTTTACGGCCTTCCAGGAGATTCGCCGCGGCATTGCGCGCGTCTTCATCGGACTTGGGCTTTTGAGCAGCCTGCAGATCCGGCTGCGCCGCGGCTGACATCCGTCGGATATCGGCCGCGGTCGGCGTTTTTTTCTTGGACACCGGTTGCGGCTCAGGCCGCAAGCCTCGGATAGGGGCCGGCTTGGCCGTGGGATCCAGCTTGGGATCAGAGCCGATATTGGCGGAGAGTTCCGCAGCGACATTGAAAGGGTCAGACAGAGGGTTCGTTCCTCTGACGGGGAAGGATTGAAAAGGGAGATTCGGCCGTTTGGCTGGTCCCTTATTATTGAAGGACATGGCCGCGGCGGGACCGGCCAAGACAAGGAAGGCAATTCCTAAAAGACTTGTGCGCATGTATCCATTATAGTCCGCGGGCCGATATCCCGTATGGGTCGAAAGGACTAGGATGGACCTGTCTTTGGACCTAGGTCTTTCTAGGACCTTTGGCCATCAGGTATAATGTCCCCATGCCACATAACCCGCTGTCGGACGAAGTCTATCTGCGTCGGACCAAGCCGGCCAAGCCGGACATCCGCGCCGAGTATTTCCGCGATCAGACCAAGATCATCCACTCCTACCCCTTCCGCCGGCTCAAGCACAAGACACAGGTCTTCTTCGCTCCGGACAACGACCACATCTGCACCCGCATCGAGCATGTCTTGCACGTGGCCACCATCGCGGCCACCGTCTGCCGGGGACTCAACCACTCCGGCAAGGATTGGGCCCTGGACACGGAGCTCGCCTACGCCATCGGCCTGGGCCACGACCTGGGCCACGCCCCCTTCGGCCACGAGGGGGAAAAAGAGCTCGCGGCCAAGCTCGGCGAGGCCAAGGCCTTCATGCATGAGGTCAACTCCTACCGCGTCGTCGAGCATCTGGCCAACCGCGGCCAGGGGCTCAACCTCACCTACGCGGTCAAGGACGGCATCATCTGCCATTGCGGGGAGGACTTCAGCAGCAACTGCCTGCATCCCTCCTCCCAGCCCAACGACCTGGAGAAGATCCGCGACCACCACACCATGCCGTGCACCTACGAGGGCTGCATCGTGCGCCTGGCCGACCGCATCGCGTACCTGGGCCGGGACGTGGAGGACGGCGTTGCCGCGGGCTTCATCACCAAGGCCGACCTGCCGCGCCGCGTGGTCCAGGAGCTAGGGGATTCCAACACCGACATCATCGACGCGCTGGTCTCGGACCTCGTGAGCAATTCCGCGCAGGTCGACGGCATCGGCTTCTCCGCCGAAAAGCACGCCCTCATGACCGAGCTGGGGAAATTCAACTACGAGCGCATCTACTATCACCCGACCCTCGTCAAGTTCCGCCGCCACATCCACACGGTCGTGCACACGCTCTTCGATTATTTCCAGGACCTTTACTCGAAGAACGGCACGGATTTCAAGTCCTACGCGGCCATGGACCTGGAGGTGGACCGCAACTTCGGCCACTATGTCCAGCAGCTGCGGGCGGTCTACGAGCGCGAGGGCTGGCCGGCCAAGACCATCGTGACCGACTACATCGCCGGCATGACCGACGGCTTCGCTTTGGACAACATGCGCCAGATCTCGCTGCCTTCGCCCATGCACTTTCCCCGGGGCGGTCGGCCCTAGGCCTGCCCGCGCTGTTTGAGGAGCTCCAGCACCGGGAGTACTGGGTTCGGCGTCGGCGCCTTGGTCTGATCCACGAGCTTATAGACCAACAGCCAGCGCGGGTTGGCGCCGCCGTCGTCGCGGTCCTCGAAGAGCGGGGACAGATGGTGGGCCCAGAAGTCCGCGAGCGCCGGGCTGCGCGCGGCCTCGCGCGGGAAGATGCCCGGTGAATCCGGGCGCAGGATGAAAAGCTGGGCATTCAGGAAGAGATGCGTGACGCCTCGGCGGCGCAGGCGCTCGAGGAGGTCGGTGCCGTCCTTGGCCTGCTGGACCTCCGTCCAAAAGGGGTGGCGGTCGTAGACCGAGGCGGAGAGGCAGTCGCGCTCGATATAGTAGGTGCGTGACTCTCCGAGGACCAGGACCTTCGCCTCCGGGGGCAGCTCGCGATTGATGAAATCAGCCGCGGCGTAGTAGGGCAGGCCGTAGGTGTGCCGCGGCGTCTTGAGGTAGTCGGAGCGGCTGATGCGTCCTTCCAGGAACTGCCACTGCCCGATCTGCTCGCCCAGCTGAAAAGAGAGCTGGAGATTGAAGGCGCCCGCGTAGAGGGCCGCGAGCCAGCCGATCCGACGGAGCCAACGGGGAAGAGATCCATTCTCCAGCGCAATAGCTGCACCCAGGGCGAGCAGGCCGCTGGCGGGAAGAAGGAATCGCACCAGGCTCGTGGACAGGGCCCAGAGGGCATAGCATCCGGCCGCCGCGACGAGCAGGCTCCGGGCTTCGTGACGGCGGGGGCGCAGAAGAAAAAGCCAGGGAAGCAGGATCAGGTAGACGGGTCCCGGCCAATCGCCCTTGGGCCAAGAACCTGTGGAGGTGATCCAGGGCTGCAGGAGGATCTCTCGCCATTCGGAGAACGGATGGCGAGAGCCGGCGGCGCTGAGAAAGCTTGCCCAGTCGCAGATCCAGCCGGGGTCGCCGAAGAGTCCCCGAAGGAAGGGGTAGACGGGGTTGTGGAAGAACACGATGTTCTTCACAAGAAAGGGGGAGAGGGCAACCGCCATGGCTGCGGCCAGGATCGCGGTCGATCGCCAGGGACTGCCGAATCGGCGCGTCTGCCAGGCATGAAGAAGGACCAAGAGACAGGCAAAGGGGAGGACGTTGTATTTCGTGCCGCAGGAAAATCCCAGTAGGAGGCCGGCGGCGATGAGGTCGGACTGACTTTCTTCTTGTCGGGATGACCAGCGCAGGAGCGCGAGCGCTCCGGCGGAGAAGAAGAATGCCGCGCCCAGATCCACGCCGCAGGCCCAGCCGGTGTAGATGGTCAGGGGCATGGTCATGACCGCGAAGGCGGCGAAGATCCCTGCGGAGCGGGAGACAAGCCGCTTGCCCAGGGCGTAGATCGCCGCGGCCGCTGCCCAGCCGGTCGAGGCATGCCACAGGGAGGCGAGGCGGTCGTCCGTCAGGGAAAGGATGAGGCCGTAGAGCATCTGCAGGGCCGCGGGCAGCCCGGAATAGAGATTCTGCGGCACGCCGATGAGTCGGCCATTTAAGAGGTAGAGTTTGGGCAGGGCGAGGTGGTAGAGGAGGGAATCGTAGAAGACCTCGGGCGCGAGAGCGCCGAGGGCTTGCAGAAGGATTGCCGCGGCTATGCCGGCGAGAGCCGCGATCTCTACTGGGGTGAGGCGTCGAGACGGTCCGGGGCTTTCCCGCGGGAGCCAGTGATTCCACCAGGGCGCTGCGGCCATCGCCGCTGCGACGCTCACAAGGAAGAGGGTCTTTAAAAAGTGGGGAGAGAACCATCCGCCGGCAGCCAGTCCCAGCAGGATCAGGGAGAGAGTCCCGAAGCCCAGGGCGGAGGCGAGCAGCCAGGCTTCCAGGCGTGAGCCCTTGAGGCGCAGCAGGCGTGAGCAGGCCGCGCCCACAGCCGCGGCCAAGAACCATAGGCTGGCCAGCCAAGCCAGTTTCACGGCCAGGTTCAAGGCATTTTTCCAGAGGGCCGCAGTAAGCGTGGAAGCCATATCTTCCCAGACGCTGGGCAACAGGATCAGCTTGCCCCAATAGGCGTGGGCGATCAGAAGCAGCCAGGCGAGGATGATGACAACGGTCGGCGTGGGGGCCAGCCAACGGGAGAAGAGAGGTTCTGGCGTTGGGAGCTTTGATTTCGCCATGGTTTTTCACGATATCAAATCCTAGCGGATCGCACAATTTGGCATAATGGGGTCCGGAGGATTCTATGGATCATCGCGACATGGGAGAGGGCTTCTTCATCCTGAAGGCTAAGCCGGGGGAGGAGATCATCTCCGCCGTGACCGCGTTCGTGAACGAGAAAAAGATCTACGCCGGCTTTTTGACCGGCATCGGCGCGGCTGAGCTCGCTGAGCTGGGCTATTTCGATCCGCAGAAGAAGATCTATTTTCGGAAGACTTATCAGGAGCCTTTGGAGATCGTCTCGCTGTCCGCCAACATCTCCCGCGTGGAGGACGGACAGGCCTTCCTCCATGCCCACGCGGTCTTGGGTCTCACGGACTTCAGCGCGCGCGCCGGGCATCTTTTCCGGGCCATCGCTGACCCCACCTGCGAGATATACCTGCGTTCCTTGCCGGGCGCGGTGGAGAGGCGGATGGTCCCGGAGCTGGGCCTCAAGCTCTGGTACTTTTGAAAGTATTTTCAAAAGTGCTAGAATGCCTATCCTTCGTCCCTCGTTTTCGTGGCGCGTTCGTCTAGCGGCCTAGGACGCTGCCCTCTCAAGGCAGAGACCACGGGTTCAAATCCCGTACGCGCCACCAATTTTATTCGATCAGCTTCGCCAGCCTCTGCGCCTGGGCATCGACAGCGGCTTGCGTCGGCACGGCCTTCAAGTCGTCCGCCACGGGCATCACCCGGAATTCGGCAGGCCGGGCTTCTCGCGCCATCGATAAGCGCACCTCGCCTTGAGGGCTGATGGAAAATTCGAGGTCGGCTTGGAACTGCAGCTCCAGCGCGTTGGTCCCATCGACTGAGATCCTGTGCCAGGAGGACATCGCGAGGGTTTGAGACCGGGCATCCTGCGTCTGGGCGAGGCTGGCGTCGATCGCCTTGAGGATGGCCTGCTTGCGGGCCGGGGCTCTCCAGGATTTGTAGGGCAAGCCCTGGATCGTTTTCTTGAGGTCCTGGATGCTCTGGACGCCGCGTTCGGGACTTTTTTTCAAGGCTTCCAAGATCGCGAGGGAGAGGCGATGGTCGATGTGGGGACGAACGTGGACAGCATGCAGATAGAAGTCGGCCACGGCTTCCTGCTGGAATGTCTGGATGGCTTCGGCCCGCCAGCCGGGCGCCGCGCTTTCCATGACCTCATAATGCCGCTCCAGGCTCCAGTCGTCTTTGGGAATGGCGAGCTTCTTGCCTTGCGGCAGGAACCGAAGGTCTGAGAAAGCCTTTTTGATCCGCTTGGCAAGCCAGGCGCCGTTCAATTTATCCACATGCGCCACGACAGCGCCATTGACGAGCCGGCGCAGGCGGATGTCAGCCTGTACTGGAATGCCCTGGATGTGGTCGGCCTCCCAGACGAGAGCCTCCCTCTGATTGTTGCGTTTGATGAATTGCGCCGCGGCGTCAGCGGCTTGGGCGGCCTCCTTATCTCCCACGGCCGCCCAGTGTTCCGTGGAGGGACCGCCCATCGCGAGTCTCACCAGGCGAGAGATGATCCCTTCGACTGTTTTAGTCTCTTGGGGGAGGATGAATTCAGAAGAATCCGCGCTCAGGTCTTCAGGTCGAAGGATGGATATTTTTGGCGAAGGCTGCAATGTCCATGGGGCGGACCACTGATGGACCGATGTCTGCGCGGTCCGCTCGCTGATGGCGATGGCGAGGGGGTGTTTGGCCAAAAATAGAGTCGCGAGGGCCTGCGCTTGCTGCATCGTGTCATCGGTGCGCGCGGCTTCAACGAGGTTGCCCACGAACTTCACTGACGCGGCCGTGTTCGCCTTGTAGAGCATGCAGGCTCTCTCCCGCTTGACCATGCCTCGATAGGCAGTGGCGAGTCCTTCTTTATCCAGGCGTCCTTGGACGAGATCTTCCCAGAGCTGCTTCGCGTGCGCCTGGAATTGTGCTTCCACATCCTGCGAGGCCTGGAGATAGGCCGCGTTGAATCTTTCCGCTGAGGAAAGCCCGTCCATCTCCAAGACGCGCGACTCTAAAGCGGCCATGTCGAGACGACGAGTGGACTCATCCGCGAACGGCTGGATGGCGTTGAGACGCGGGTAGGCGGCGAGGGCGTTCATGCCTGCCGGCGTTCGCAAGAACTGATGGATGGCGGTCCCCAGGTGCGCGCCCGCTGTCGCTTCGGGGCTGGGGAGAACGGCCAGGAACAGAGAGAGGAGTGGGATCAGGCAACGCCCGGGCTTGTTCATGACTGGCCTCGCTCCAGTATATCACTCGTCTTGCCGGAGCGCCTGGGTCTTTTGGCTCCAGGGAGAGCCTCCAATAGGCCTAGGCTCCTATAGGTCCAAAGGCCTAGGGGGCTTTGATCAGGGAGAAATTCCCGGAGAGGCTGTGCGCTTTCACGAAGAATTTGGCGGTGGGGTCGCTCTCGAAATCCTTCTGCCGGACGCGGCCGCCCATGCCGTGGAAGTCCCAGGCGAGCTTTGTCTTCGGCGGGAAGGTCAGGTACATGTTCCCGCTGACGGTCCCCACGAGAGACTCGCCGGTCTCCGGGACCTTGGACCATTGCGCGTCCAAGCTGCCGCTGATGCCTTGATGGGACAGCACGCCCGAGAGGCCCTTCAGGAGCGTCTTGCCGCTGGTGGTCTTGATCGAGGCGTCGCCTCCGGAGAGGTCCGCCTCGATGCGTCCGGATGCGGTTTCCACGAAGATGCCCTGGGATACGCCGGCGATCTTGACGCTGCCGGACACGCTCCGGATCCTGACAGCGGCTGTGGTGGAGAGGCTCACCGCCACGCGGCAGTCCTCGTTGCGCCCCGTGACCGGTTCGGTGCTTTTGTTCTCCTTGACCAGCAGAGCCCCCTCTTTGACGTCCATGTCCCAATGGAAAGCTTGGCGGTTGGATGAGGACACAGCGACTTCGATGGAGTCCTTCGGGAGGGCGGCGATCTCAATGGAGCTGTCGATCGTTTCTAGGACGATCTCCTTGACCTCGGCCGCCGGGAACTTCTGGTGGATGTCCTCAAGCTCCACGGCAGAACAAGCCGTTGGGCAGGCACAAAGGCCCCAAACCATGAGAAGCCAGGATATCTTCATCGCGGTCCGGCTGGGGCGGAGCGTGCTTAGCGGAGATGCTTGCCGATCAGCTTGGTCATCTCGAACATGTTGACGGTCGGTTTTTCGAAGATGGCCTTGAGCGTCTCATCGGCGTTGATGTTGCGCCGGTTCTGCGCGTCCTGGAGATTGTGCTTCTTGATGTAGTCCCAGAGCTTCTTGGTGACCTCGGTGCGGGGCAGCGGCTGGGGACCGACGACCTTGGCCAGCTCGGGGCTGGGCGTGAGGTTCTTCATGAAGGCGCTGTTGGCCATGGGGATCTCTCCTTAATATGATGTGCGCGAATGAGGCCCCATTGTGCCTGATTTGCCGCGCCGGGTCAAGAGGCTTGCCGCAGGTTCTTAAAGCGCCTGTGGACCCAGAGCCACTGGCTGGGGTTGTCGCGGATCATGCCTTCGATCACGCGTATCAGCGGGGCCGTGGCCAGCGCCAGGTCCTGTTCCGGTCCGGGTTTGATCTCCGGGAACATGATGATGCGCACCCGGCCGTCGGGCTCCCGCTTCTGCGTCACCGGGAGGAGGGCGGCGCCGGTCCGCAGCGCCAGGGTCGTCGGCGCTGTGAGCGTGTCCACTTCCACACCGAAGAATTTGACGGGGATTCCCGCGGGAGGGTGCATGTATTGGTCCATGGCGATGCCCACGGATTCGCCATGGCGCAGGGCCCGCAGAACGACCAGCAGGGTGTTCGGCGCATAGACGCACCGACAGCCGTATGCGAGGCGCTCGGCCTCCAGGCGTTTGTGCAGCCACTCGGGCTTGAGATGCCGGGTGACCAGGGTCGAGGGGATGCCGCGCAGCGCGGCCAGGGCCAGCATCAGCTCCCAGTTGGCCATGTGCAGGGAGATGCACATCACGCCCTTGCCGCGGGCATTGGCCGCCTGCCAGTTCTCGTAGCCTTCCAGGACCGCGATCCGGCGGGCGTAGTCAGAAAAATGTCCCCGGAAAGGCGAGAAGTAATGCAGGAGTTCCAGGGCGAGTATGCCGTAATGGCGATAATTCTCAACGAGGAGCCGGCGGCGCTCTTCATCAGAAAGCTCGGGCAGGCAGCGGGCCATGTTCTCCTGCGCGATCTTGTAGCGCTTGAAGTCGATGGCGAGAAGAAATCGTCCCAGGACCCGGCCCAGGCGCATTTCCAAAAACCGGGGCAGGAAGGTGACGGCTGTGCCCGCGCCCAAGAGGACCACGCGCAGGAAGGCCGACAAGAACGAGTTCATAAGGTCATTATCCCGATTTTAGCGCTGGGGATGCAAGGCGGGTTATCCAGGACTTTACTCGAGGCCTTCCGGGGAGACTTGCGACCGCCATGAGATGTGATGCCAGTCATCAGACTTCACGATGTAGATTTCGAAGCGTTGTATCTCCGGGACCGCCCGCCTGAGACTCTCCGCCACGGCTTGGAACGAGGCCTTATCATCGATCTTGAAATAGAGGAATGGCTGTTCGGGGTAGGGAGCTATGTCCGGCTCCTGTCGTCCGGGGTGGAGGGAGTAGGATGTGTCGATCTGCACATCCAGCATGCCGGGCACGTTCCGGAGGATTGCCCGGTGGCGGCGCAGGAATCTGTTGAGTTCGCGCCGCACGGCCCACCGGCCCAGGGAAAGGCCGACGGATTTTGAGTGGGCGCTGGAAAGCCATAAGCCGACCCAGAGCGAGAAGATCGCTCCGATCATCCAGGGCTGTTGGAGCAAATACGGTCCGAAACCAAGTAGGAAGGGGGCCCCCATCGCAATCAAGGCGAGTCCGCGAAAACGATCCCCGAGAGACAGCCAATGGGATTCATGTTGAGTGATCACTTGAGCGGCGTTGTATTTGGCAGTCTGTTCGGACATGCGCTGGTCATATTGGGAGGCTGGCACGATGCCTTGCAGCCGCAGTCTCGGGCGGAGGAGCAGGGAGAGTCTCTCCAGGGGAGAGAGGACATCGCTGAAAACCTGCCTTTCGGCCAAGAGTTCAGGCAGCAGGTTGTTCTTCTTGGCGAACTCTTTGCTTTTTTCATCCTTGAAATAGATCGTGATGTCTTCTGCGAAGGAATGCCGCGTCCGTTCCAGCTGAATGACGCCGGGAATCTCGAATAAGAGCTCGATATCGTAGTCGTCAAGCGCCAGTGGACCTCCTGGGAAGGCCTGGGGCACCGGGGGGTACAAGACGGAATGGGCATCCGGCGCGGAGTGGAGAGAGAGTCCGGAGGTGATGCTCGGGTCTTCATGGCCCTGGACGATCCCTTTCTCTTTTTCCCCGGCGATGTCTATTTGCTGAAGGAGCATGAACATCTGGGCCATGGCGCGTGCTTTATCCAGGGTCGGGGCATTGGCCATGTCGAAGACGCGCTGGATGCTTTCTGAGATGGCCGCATCGCCGCAGATCCTCCCGAATCGGGCCATCTGCGCCACGGCGGCGTGCAGGTCGCCCTGATTGAAACCGTGCTGGGGCTGGGCCAGCGCGGCCACCAGCTCCTTTTCCCGGGCCAGGACCGCTTGCCGGATGACCGGGCGGGAGGCTTCGGCGGCTTTGGAGATATGCTCGGGCCAATCCTCGACCTTATAGAAGTTCAGTTCCTTGATCCAGGGAGTCGCGAGCTGGCGGCCGAAGGGGGAGTCATCGAGCGTATCCAGGTTGCCCAGTCCTGGCAGGGTGGCAAGCGCCTTGAGGGCCAGCAGCTGTTCCGAGGATGCCGGAGTCTTAAAAGGTTGCCAGGCCTTGATCTCGCCCACGCCGTGCACTTGCGCCCGCAGTGGCGCGGCCAGGCTGAGCAGCAGGACCCCGGCAGTCAGGCATCGAGAGACTTTCTGTCTCATTGTTATCAGTATGAGGGATGGTCCTAAAAAAGTCAGGGGCCTTTGGGCCTAATCGGGCCTAGGTCTTTTGGCTGCATGGGACTGGGCCCAAAGCCCTATGGTTTATATGGGGGTCTTACCTTATAATGGAATAGATGAGAAAAGAAATTATGTTGGTTACGGGTGTTTTCTGTCTGTTTTCTTTGCAGCAGGCCGCGGCAGGACCGATGTCAGGAGTCGGCCATTCTCAGTTGGGGGCATCGATCCAGTCCTTCATGTCCCATCCGGCGATGCCTGTTTCTGTTCAGAAGGACTTCGACCATTACCTGGCAGGGCGGATGAATTTCCCGCAACTGCGCAACACGATGATGATGCCCGACATCCCTGCAACTTCTGATCGTGGCGCGACCGATTCGATCCAGGGCGTTGTTCAGGCTGCCCAAACAGGCCGGCTCACGCAGGAGCAGGCGGAAAAGCTGCTTGATATCGTCAAGACCGTTTTGGCTGCGCCCTTCTTTTCTTCCTTGCCGAATGCTGATAGGCGAGCTCTTATCCAGCACGGCCAGACAGTCGCCAAGGGCGCCTCCGCGATTTTCCCAGAAGAAAGAGGCGCTCAGATGCTGGCGAAGGTGGAGAGGATGATCCAGGCTCTGGGCGTGCCTGTGGATGACGGCATGGGCACGGCGGTCGTCACTGTTTCACGCAACGAACAGCGGCGTGCCTTGGCGCGCAAAGAGTATGCAGATGAGCTGGCGCGCATCGCTGCTGAGAAGCAGGCGCTTCAGGCTGAAAATCGTTCTTTGGATGAAGATGATCGACAGTTGAATGACTCCCGCATGCGGCGGTTGGAGCGCAAGGAGGATTTAGCGCGGCGTGATTTGGACAGCGCAGAGCGTCTCTCTGACGAGTTGGAACGCCAAGAGGATGATCATCGCATGGCCGCGCAAGAGCGGCGGCTCGTGGCGAGCAAGGGAAGGGGGGGGCGCGCTTCGGCGAGCGGGCGAGGGGCGTATCATTCCGCAGCCAGCGATTTTATGGTTGCCAATGACATGATGCGCCCATTCTGGGAGCGGGAGGAAGCGCTGAGTCGCATGCATCCTCGGGATGCTGAGTTCTGGGCAAAAAACTCTTTTGCTCTGCCTTTCTGGGTGCGCGAGCGGTTCTCGCGGGACCGCGAGTAATCCTCCGTCTTTCCCGATCCGAAGCTTGTGGCCTTGCGGCCATCAAAGGTATAGTACATCGGCCGTTTTAGGAGGTCTGTTTCATGAGGCTGAAGTTCCTTGCGCTTGCTGCCGCGGTCCTGGTCTGCGGCTGCGCCGCTCCGCAGGTCGAGCAGGCCAACAATCCTTTTTCCCGCGATCGCCAAGGCGCGGCGATCCATAAGTTGTCTTTGGCGCTGGTCCTGCCCGCGCTGCGGGTCGTCAAGCGCGGAAAAGCGATCGATGATCCCGCGCTGAGCCAGCAGAACCGCGAGGAGCCCGAGACGATGTACCGCGAGATCCTCGGCATCTTCTACCAGGACTTCAAGCGCGTCACTTTGGTCAAGAGCCTCAGCGATCCCCGCGTGGCGGAGGCCGACATCGTGGCCAGCCTGGACGTCACGCTCAACGCCAACCCCCAGATCTTGACCGTGACCAGCTCGTTCTACAACGCCGGCCACGGCTCGGTCGCCGTGGTCAGGACGCAGGCCTCGGCCGGGAGCACCCTGTTCACGGCCGCCCCGGAGACGACCTTCGCGGAACTCTCCCCGCAGATCCCCGACGCGCTCGACGGGCAGCTCCAGGAGTCATCCGAGCTCAGACAGTACGCGCAGGCATTCGAGGCCAAGCGCCTGGCGCGCGCGCAGTCCGGGCGTCCGGAGAGCCGCCCGGCCCGGACGTTCGATTCCGACGCGGACCGGCCCGCCTACTCTTTTGCGGAGAACCCCAAGGCTTACGCCGTCGTCGTCGGCGTCGAGAACTACCAGAACATCCCGCCAGCCGAGTTCGCCAGCCGCGACGCCAACGCCGTGCGCGCCCACCTGCGCGCTCTGGGCTATCCCGCACAGAACATCATCACGCTGACCGACGCGCAGGCCACGGGCAACGCGGTCCGGTCCTATGTGGAATCCTGGCTGCCGCGCAACGTGACCGAGGATTCGAAGGTCTTCTTTTATTTCTCCGGCCATGGAGCTCCCGACGCGGAGAGCCACCAGGCCTACCTCGTGCCGTGGGACGGCGATCCGCAGTACCTGGCGGACACCGGCTATCCCCTCAAGAGGCTCTACCAGAAGCTCAACGGGCTCAAGGCCCAGCGGGTGATCGTGGCCATGGACTCATGCTTCTCCGGCGCGGGAGGCCACTCCGTGCTCGCCAAGGGCGCGCGGCCTTTGATGACGCGCGTCGACGCGGGCAGCGCGGCCGACATGGGCAAGGTCTCGGTCCTGGCCGCGGCCGGCGCCGAGGAGATCACCGGCGAAGAGGAAGCCCAAGGGCACGGCCTCTTCACCTATTACCTGCTCAAGAGTCTCAACGACGGAGCGGGCAAGAACTCGCTCAATCAGATCTACAGTTACGTCAAACCCAAGGTCGAGGAAACGGCGCGGCGCTCCAACCGCGGCCAGACTCCCCAGCTGCTGGGATCCAATGAGAACCTCGACGTCCCGGAGAGTTTCCGATGAAGTTCGAGGCCCTGAGAAAATCCCTCGCGCTGCTCTGTTGTGTGGCGCTCATTTCTGGTTGCGCGAGCGCTCCCGCGCCCCAGCGTTTCACGGGTGACCGCCAGAGCACGCCGATCCACGAGCTGTCGGTGGCGGTCGTGATGCCGCGCTATCTGAACCTGTCCTATAACGATAAAGGGCTCAAGGAACTCGCCAAATCCCAACAGGCCCTGGGCCAGGCCGCTGGCCCGTCGCTGCCCTCCGGTCTGCGGCTGTTCCTCTCCAGCGTCTACGAGCCGGAAAGGCTCTATCGCGGCATCATCGAGGTCTATCATCAGGATTTCAAGAGCGTGACGGTCGTCGAGAGCATCAGCGATCCGCGCGTGTCGCAGGCCGACCTGATCGCCGTCCCGGACGTCTCCTTCGGCATCTATCCCCCCAACATCGGGGCGGTCAGCGTGGTCTGCGAGTTCACTCTCTTCCTGGGCTGTCTGATCCCCTGGACCACGAAGACGTCCCTCTCGGTCGCGTCCGTGTTCTACGCGCCTGATCATAGCCCGATCACCACGCTCAAGACGACCCCCGTCCTGATCAACCGCCACAAGATGCCGATTGTCGATGCCGCGGTGGACGAGAAGGTTTTTCCGGCCGCCAGCGCCCGCTCCGCCGGCCTGTTCGACATCGCGCTGGAAACCTCGCCGGAGCTCAGGCAGTACGCCACCAGCCTGCAGTCCAAGCTCGCCACGGCCAAGGTCCAGCCCGCGCCGGAAGAAAGGACCTCGGCCAAGGTCTTCGACTCGGACGCGGACCGAGCGGATTATCATTTCGACGAGAACGCGGCCGATTATGCCGTCATCATCGGCGTTGAGAGTTACGCGAACGTCGCCGCGGCCCCCTTCGCCAAGCGCGACGCCGAGGCCGTGCGCGCGCACCTGCGCGCGCTGGGCTACCCGAGCCAGAACATCGCGATGCTGACCGATTCCCAGGCCACAGGCAATAAGCTCAAGTCTTACATCGAGTCGTGGCTGCCGCGCAACGTCAAGCCTGAATCGAAGGTGTTCTTCTATTTCGCCGGCCATGGAGCGCCCGACGCGCAGAGCCAGCAGTCCTTCCTCCTGCCATGGGACGGCGATCCGCAGTATCTAGCCGACACGGGCTATCCGATCAAGCGGCTCTATGAGAAGCTCAATGAGCTCAGCGCCCAGCAAGTCATCGTCGCGATGGACGCCGGCTTCTCGGGAGCCGGCGGACGCTCGGTCCTCGCCAAGGGGGCCCGGCCGCTCGTGGCGCGGTTGGACGCCGGCGCTGCGTCGCAACTCGGCAAGGTCGCCGTGCTGGCGGCGGCGGGGGGCGATGAGATCACGGCTGAGGAGAATACCCAAGGGCACGGACTCTTCACCTACTATCTGCTCAAGAGTCTCAACGACAGCGGCGGCGTCGAAACGTTGGGAAAAGTCTACGACCGCGTCAAGCCGAGGGTCCAGCAAGCCGCGCGCCAAGCCAGCCAAAGCCAGACTCCGCAGCTCTTGGGCGTGAACGCGGCACAGATCAGCCTGAGGTAGTGCAATCTCCCTATGAAAAACAGGATCATTCCTTTGCTGGCGGCCGTGAGCCTGTGCGGCTGCGGCATCCTCTACACGAACATCCGCAGCCCCTTGGCCTATCGCTCCGCCGCGCCTTCGGAGGTCAAGACGACGCCGACGGACCCGAGCGTGACGGGCGAGGCCTGCAACAAATCACTCCTCTTCCTCGTCGCTTGGGGCGACGGGGGCTACGGCGTGGCGGCCGCCAACGCCCTCAAGGACCACTCAGACGGCGTCCTCTATGACGTCAAGTGCGACGTCAAGGTCAGGCTCTTTCTCCTCGGTCTCTACACCAAGGTCTGCACCCTGGTCAGCGGCAAGGTGGGGCATCTGTGAACATCCTGGCCCTGGCCGCGCTTCTGGCGGCCTCGGGCCTCTGGGCGCAGGAGCAGGGCACCGAGGCTGAGTTCAACATCCTCGTGCCCGGAGGCCTCTTGGTTTTCATGGTCTCCGAGGCGCCTCTCTCCTTCATGACGCTCACCCCCGGCGAGTTGCCGGCCGGGGCCGTGGACATCGGCGAAGTCAGGGGGCAGGCCTGCCAGCAGGGCTTCGCCTTGCCGACCAGTCTTTCCTTGACGGCGACGTCAGTGGCTGCAGCTGCCGGAGATGGCGGCTACCGCAAGGTCTTGGAGACCATCCGTAAAACCAAGCCGGAGCTGGCCGGCGTCTATGACGTCAAGGTGGACGTGCATAACCTGGGGATCTTTATTTTCTACCACCGCGACTGCATCGAGATCATCGGCCGCGGTTTCCGGCTGCCGCAGAGTTGACGAGTCGGGCCAAAGAAAGGCACCTTATCCGCAAGAAAAAGGGGGTTTCATGAAAAAGAAGATCCTGGCCGTCGGCGTCCTGTCATTTTTCGCTGCCTGCGCTCAGCCGGCCGCGCCGCCAGCGCAATCGTCTCAACCCGTGTCGTCGCAGCCGGTCGTGACGCAGACCGCCGCGATGCTGCTGCCTCCATCTCAGGCGACGGAGCGCGCGCCAGACGTCTATAAGGTCCGATTCCAAACGACTAAGGGGGATTTCATCCTCGAGGTCCAGCGCGCCTGGGCGCCTGTGGGAGCCGACCGCTTCTACAACCTCGTCAAGATGGGCTATTTCGACGAGATCGCCTTCTTTAGGGCCATCTCAGGCTTCATGGTCCAGTTCGGCATCCACGGCTCTCCCGAAGTCAGCGCCCAATGGCGCAACGCCAACATCCCGGACGATCCGCCGGCCGGCCAGTCCAACAGCCGCGGCGCCATCAGCTTTGCCACGGCCGGGCCCAACACCCGCACCACGCAGGTCTTCATCAACTACGGCAACAACGCCATGCTCGACGGCATGGGCTTCACGCCCTTCGGCCATGTGGTGGAGGGGATGGACGTCGTGGCCAACCTCTACCAGGGCTACGGCGAGGGCGCGCCGCAGGGCCTGGGGCCGGACCAGGGGCGCGTGCAGGCCGAGGGCAACGCCTATCTCAAGAGGGATTTTCCCCAGCTCGATTACGTGAAGACCGCCCGGCTCATCCTGGACGCGAAGTAGGACGGATCATCGGGACGAAGCGCACGGCCATGCGCCGCTCTTGGCGCAGGCCGTGCTTCGTTTTTTGAGCCAGGACGAGCTCCTGGCCTGCGAGAAGTCCGTGGTCCAGGGGCAGGATGAGGCGGCCGTTCTCCTGGAGCTGCTCGACGAGGGCCGCGGGGATCTGGGGGGCCGCGCAGGCGATGAGGATCGCGTCAAAGGGTGCTGCCTCTTTCCAGCCCAAGGCTCCGTCAGCGCATCGGACATGGACGTTGCGATACTGGAGCCGTTCGAGCACGCCTTGCGCCCGCTGGGCGAGGCTCTCGGAGATCTCGACGGCATAGACCTCACCGACGAGTTCGGCTAAGATCGCCGTCTGGTAGCCCGAGCCGGCGCCGATCTCGAGGACTCGGTCGGAGGCCTTGAGCTCCAGAGCCTCGCTCATGAAGCCCACGATGAACGGCTGGGAGATGGTCTGCCCCTCGCCGATGTCGAGCGGGCCGTCCGTGTAAGCCCGCTCGTGCTGGGCCTCGGGAACGAATTCATGGCGCGGGACCTTGCGCAGCGCGGCCAAGACCCGCGGATCTCGGATGCCGCGCTCGAAGGGGTAGGCGGCCACGAAGGCCGCCATGGACGAGCGTTGAGCGGCAAAATCCGGGCCGTTCAGGGGTTCTGAGGGGGGTTGAGCCACAAGAGGAAGTCTTTCCAGTTGGGGATGCTCTGGGTCCAGGCCAGCTCGTCGTAATCGGCGTTGTATCCCCGATCCGGCAGATAGACGGCTAGGCCGGAAGCGTGCTGATAGTTCTCTCCTGACGGTCTGTTGGCTAGGACGACTTCGCCGGAGATGTGCTCCTTGATCAGATACCCCAGGTCCCGGACCGTTTCATTGGGATTCTCGAAGCCTCCTACGCGTTGAACAAAATCCAGAAGGTCCTTATTGTCGCCGACGTAGAAGCGTTGGGCCTCGGCGCGCGCGGCCTGCACCCGGGGGGCCTGCCTGTCCTTGTCCGCCAAGATCGCCGCGGTCCAGGCATTGAGCAGGGCCATGAGCCGGGGAAGGGCAGAGGCTCTGACAGCCGACTGCGTGGCGCCTTCCCTGGAGGCGTCGTAATGGTCCGCATAGCTGTTGACCGCTCGGGTGGCCAGTTCTGCGGCGGACATGGACGGGTTTTTCACCAGGGGCGCCAAGAGCGTGTTGTAGGTGTAGCCGTCCCCGGGCTCTGTTTCCTCGGACTGGACGAAATAGTCCGCGGAATCCTTGAGCTGGTAGTCGACCTCGATCATCTGCATGAGGCAGGCATCCGAGGCGTAGATGTCGAGCTTGCCGATCTGCGCCAAGGCCTGGCCGAGGTCCACGGTGTTGATGTGGTGGCCGGTCTCTTCATCGTAAGAGATCCCATTGGTGGCCATGTCGCCGTCTTTCTGTTTGTGCATGTTTTTCAGCCAGCCCGAGCCGTGGTTCCAGACGATCAGCATGTAATGCTGGGCCGGGGCCGCCTTCTTGGCCCAGGCAACGAAGTCCACGAGATTCTCCGCCTTGCCCATGTCCGCCGCCGGGTTGGGTTGATTTTCGGCGTCTCTGAGGGGGATGCTTTGCAGCGGGGGGCTGAAGATTTTATTATGATTGTTTTCCTTGTCTCTGCTGATGATATAGCGGTGCAGGCCCATGGAGTCTGTATCGGATGGGTCATAGCGGCCGGTGCGGCCCAATTCCACGGCGATCTTGACCTTGTTCGTGGATCCGACCATCTCCATCTGCTTGATGTTCTTGACGGCGTACGGCTCCAGATCATTTTTGCCGTTGATATAGACCATGACGGTCCATTGCGCTTTGCCGCCCTTGGCGCTGGAACTTTCGGACGTCATCTGGGGGGAGATCTTGGGCAGCTGTCCGCCGCGCTGATCGAAGGAGACTGGGTCCGCGGCCAGGGCTTGTCCGGCTCCAAGTCCGGCGCAGAAGACCAAAGTGATCAGGTGTTTCATGGATGGTTTCTCCCTGGTTTATTTTCCCTGTTGCTGCTGCATGAGAGTGTTCATGTCCGGCATGCCGGGCGCTCCTCCGGATCCGGCGCCGGGGATGTTTTTAAGAAGAGCGTTGATGTCCGGAGGAGCCCCTGCGGGCGGCTTCCCCACAGGATTTTTGGAATTGGTGAGCTTCAATTTGGGCTGGGTGAACGGCTTGTACCCGGTTGCGGCCGTCTTTTTGACCTCGGGTTTCGGTGTCAACGCTGGAGGTGCGGCTGCGGCTTTGACCGGTTCAGGAGCTGGGCGAGCCGGCGCCGGGGGATAGTACTCCGAGCCGCCCTTGACGAAGCCGAGGGAATCACCCGCCGGGGCGGCCTGGGATTTTGCCGTCGGCGCCGGGGTCACGGCGGGTTTGACCTTGGCGCCCCAGTTCTCACGCGGGACGAAGCCGGGCCGGGCCGCGGCGGGTCCGGCCGCGGGGCTTTCGGAGAGGCGGATGTAGAGAACCACCAGCAGGGGGACGAGCAGCGAGAGGACCCCTCCCGCGACGAGGTAGACCGTCCAGCGCTTGCGTCTGGCCTCTTGTTCTTCCAGATCCTCTTCAGGCATGAGGGAAGTGTAACAGTGTTATGGGGGGATTTCAAGTTATGTATTGAAAATTTAACATCCAACGCTTACACTTAAGGGAGACATCCAAGGAGAATGCTCCATGGCCGAGGAAAACAAGGATCTGCGCGCATCGCCGAAACCGCCGCCCCTGCCGCCATCTCTGCTGCCGGCGCCTGAAAAGCCGAAGGACGACCAGAGGATCGCGGCGCTGGAGAAGCGCCTGGCCGATGAGCATGAGAAGCTTCTGGTCGCCAATCTCAAGAGCCAGCAGGAGGCGGCCAACGCCGCGCGCGTGGAGATGTCGATCAAGGAGCTGCAGGAGAAGCTGCGGCGCGACCATCGGGAGGCCGAGGCCTCCCAGGACCGCCGCGACTTGGCGGCCAAGATCCAGGAGCTCGAGGGGAGGCTCGTCCAAGAGAGGGAGACCTGGGCGGCCGCCTTCAAGAACCAGATGCAGGGGCGCCGCTCCGAAGAGCACGAGAGCGAGGACCATTGGCGCAAGGCCCTTCTGGCCAAGGACGAGGAGCTCAGCCAGCTGCGGGCCAGCGCCGAGAGGCTGCGGGCCGCTGAGCTGGAACTCGCCAAGGTCGGCACGGAGAAGAAGTTCCTAGACGAGCGCCTGGCCGAGCTCGCGCGCGAGAAGATCGAGGCCGCGTCCCTTCTCCAAGGCGCGGCGCGCCGGGAGCGGGAATTCATCGAGCTGCAAGGTGAGCATTCCCTGGCCCGCCGTCAATGCGCCGAGCTCGAGGCCGATCTGCGCCGGGTCCGGGAGTCCGTGCAGGACGACGGGAAGGAGAGCCAGAGGCTCAAGGCGGTCGCGGGAGCCCTGGAGAAGCAGCTGGCCGCCGCCCGCGTCCAGAGCGAGGAGCTCAAGCGGGCCTGCGCCCAGGGGGAGCAGGCCCAGGAGCGCTATAAGGCTGAATTCGTGGTCATCCAGCGCCGCTGGATGGAGCGTGAGAAGGAGATACGCTCGGAGGTCGCCGCTCAGGCGGCTGAGAAGTTCCAGGCGCAGCTCAGCCGCTTGAAGCTGGCCGCCCAGGAGGAGCTCAACGGGCGTCTGGCGCGCGTGGCCCAGGACATGCGCAAGCAGAATGAGGCGGAACTGCGCAAACAGGAGGCCTCTTTGCGCATCGAGATGGAGCGCGCGGCCATGTCCCGTTCGGAGGAGCTCCAAAGGCTTTCCACGGCGCAAGCCGCCCAGATCCAGGCTTTGGAAGAGGCGCTGCGGCGCCGAGGGCTGGCATGAGGACGGGCAGAAATGTCTCAATGTAACCAGAATGATCCCACTTCATAAGCTGCAGGGCGGAGAGATCGTGATCAACGCCGAGCTCATCGAGAGCTTGGAGCCTGGTCCGTCGCAGACCGTGGTATCCCTGTCCACGGGAAACCGCTTCTTGGTGTCCGAGACGATCGAGGAAGTTCGTCGGCGTGTGATGGAATACCGGCGAGAGGTCTATGGCGGCAGGGGGAACGTATGAGGTCATGGGGCGCGGCTTTGACGGCTTTGTTTTTCCTGGCTGGCTGCAGCGGGTGGATGGTCTCCAACAAGGATGAGGGCGCCAAGGAGTTGGAGCGGAGTTTCAAGGACTCGGAAAGCCATGTCAAGGAGAACCGGACGCGCTCGGCTTTGGGCGCCCTGGAGACCGCCGTGGGCGACTATGTCAAGGCCGAGGGGCGCATCCCCGAGGATCTCTCGGCGCTCATCCCGAAATATCTCGCCGAGATCCCCTCCGTGGACCTCGACGTGCCGCGTCATCAGGAGACCAATGCGGTGAAGATCTATCCCTCCTCGATCCTGCGCGACGGGCTCATCGACGGGACCAAGCTTGCGGACACGGGAAAATGGGGCTATGTCCACAACGAGCGTCAGGTCGTCGTCTTCGTGGACTGCACGCATCCCTCCAGCCGCGGCAGGCCGTGGTATCAGGAAAGGCCGTAAGCGGCCGCTCGAAAATTACTAAAATCATCTTGTGCCGCGCTCACGCTTTTATCTTTGGGCCCTGATCGGACTCCTCGGCTGCCTAGCGGCCTGCTTCGGTTTGCGGCGCCTGCTCATGGGCCTGCCCGACATCCACGCCCTTGAGGAGTATTCTCCGGCTCTGACCAGCCGCCTCTTCGACTGGAAGGGCCAGGAGGTGGCGGAGTTCTCCATCGAGAGGCGCGCGCTGCTCACGCTCTCCCAGATCCCCGTGGACATGCAGAACGCGGTCATCGCGGTGGAGGACGATCAGTTCTTCCAGCATTGGGGCATCTCCCCGCGCGGGATTTTGCGTTCGGCTTTGGCCAACCTTTTAGCCTTCCATGTCGTGCAGGGCGGCTCCACCATCACCCAGCAGCTCTCCAAGCAGATCTTCCTCTCCCGCAAGCGGCAGTTCGTGCGCAAGATCCGCGAGGTCCTTCTTTCCGTCGAGATCGAGAGGAACTTCTCCAAGTCCGAGATCCTGCAGTCCTATCTCAACCAGGTCTATTTCGGGGAGGGGGCCTACGGCGCCCAATCGGCCGCGCGCATCTATTTCGGCAAGGAGCTCTCCCAGCTCTCCCTGGCCGACTGCGCGCTTCTGGCCGGCCTCATCCGCGCTCCCAGGGCCAACTCGCCCTTCCTTCATCCGGACCGGGCCAAGAAGCGCCGCGCCGTGGTCTTAAGCCGCATGCGCGAGCTGAACATGATTTCCAAGGCCGAGCTGGAGGCCGCCCTGCGCACGGAGGTCCCGATCGCCCGTCCGGAGGGGCTCAACACCCAGGCGCCCTATTTCGTGGAGCACGTGCGCAAACGCTTGGAGGCCCACTACGGCACGCAGGCTCTTTGGCGCGGGGGCTTGAAGATCTACACCACGCTCGATCTGGACATGCAGAAGAAGGTCGAGGCCGGCATGGAGAAGGGTCTGGCCGCCTTCGACGAGGCCGCTCGCCTGGAATGGGAGAAGAAGCTCAAGGCCGCCACGCCCATGCTCGATGCGGCGCCCGAGATCTCCACCGCGCCGCCGGCCAAGATCCAGGGCGCCTTCGTTCTGCTGGACGTCAAGACTGGCGCGATCCGTGCCATGGTGGGCGGTCGCGAATCGATCTTCAACCGCGCGGTCCAGGCCAGGCGACAGCCGGGCTCCACCTTCAAGCCGTTCGTGTGGGCGGCGGCGCTGCAATCCGGCATGACGGCCTCCTCTTTCGTCGAGGACAACCCGCTGGCCTATTACTACGACGGCCGCGACTGGCGGCTTTTGGAGGGCGCGACCGATCAGTTCTCCATCAACCTCGCCACACAGCCCTTCGCCCAGTCGAGCGACTTCAAGATCTGGGTCCCCAATGACTTCGACGGGAAATTCCTGGGCGCGGTCTCCCTGCGCAAGGCCCTGGCCCTCTCGCGCAACATCGCCTCCATCAATCTCATCACCCACGTGGGCCCGCCCCTGGTCGTGGACATCGCGCACAAGGCCGGCATCCGCTCGGAGCTCGAGGCGGTCCCCGCCCTGGGCCTGGGCGCCTCGACGGTGAGCCCGCTCGAGATGGTCAGCGCCTTCGGCACATTCGCCAACGGCGGCATCGCGGTCGTCCCGTACACGCTCGAGAGGGTGGAGGACGCCTCGGGCAAGCAGCTGGAAAGCCACGGGCCCTCGGAGCGCGAGGCCATGTCGCCGCAGCTGGCCTATCTCGTCACGAACCTCCTCAAGGGGGTCGTGCGCGAGGGTACGGCCATGCGCGCGCGCCAGATCAACCGGCCGCTCGCCGGCAAGACCGGGACATCGAATGAGAACCGGGACCTCTGGTTCATCGGCTACACGCCGGACCTGGTGGCAGGGGCTTGGATGGGCTACGACGATTTCTCCTCTCTGGGCCGCAAGGATTGGACTGGCGGCTCGACCGTGGTCCCCTGGTGGACGGCCATCATGGGGGAGATCTTGAAGGGTTCTCCCAAGAGGGATTTTCCCGTGCCGTCCAAGATCGTTTTCGTGCAGATTGACTCGGAGACCGGCCTTCTGGCTCTGCCCACCTGTCCCAAGAAGAACCGGATCCTGGAGTCTTATCTGGAAGGGACCGAGCCCAAGGAGTACTGCCGCTCGGACCATTCCAAGCCGCAGGCCGCGCCCGCCGCTGTTGGCCCGTCCTCAGAGATCATCAGCCTTTCGACCGCGCCGGCTACGGCGCCCGCCCAGCCTTTGCCGGAAGAAGAGCCTGCGCCTGAAGAGCCGGTGATCCTGGAGTAGGGCTGAGGGAAAGTTCCCCAGATGGCGGCATGATGTTAAAAAATGCATATTTTATAATGTCTTTTTTATTTTTACCGCCAGCGCTGGCGGTAAAGGAAAAAAAGCACTTAAAAAATAAATGCAATCAAGAAAGAGGGTGCCATCTTTTGCAAAGCAGAGGCCGCCTCATGTTCTTTTTTTGAAATTTTTGAATTCCCCTGGGGAGTTTTGTCGCAATCGAGGCTGGGTCTTTCGGCCTAAAATCTCCTAGGCCTCTTGGCCTCTGATTAGGGGCTAAAAGGCCCAGGCTAATTTCGAGAGTTCCCTCTATACTCAGAGCAATGGCCAGACGCATCTCTGGAATGTCCCGTTCGGTCTCCCTGATCCTCGTCGGGGCGCTTCTGCTTTCGAGCTCGGGGACTGATGCTTGGGCGGTCAAGATACGGTTTGGTGGCGATCCCCGGCCCTGGCAGCCCCAGGTGGCCGCGGCCCTGGGACTTACCGCGCCCGGGCAGATAAAGAGTCTTAAGAACATCATATTCTTGTCGAGACTCGATCTCGAGGCCATGGAAGCCTCGGGCTTGCCGGTTTCCGAGCAGGTCGAAAAGGTCCATCAAGCGGCGGAGGAGTATGCCCTCTCCGAGATTAAGAGCCTGGCCAAGGCCGACTTCAAGGAAGCGCGCAATATCCTGCACCGGATGCGCCAAGAGATGGGGGATCAGGGTTTCTCCCTCCTGCTCCTGCTGGCCCCCCGCCATGGCGGAGTCATCGCCGAGGCCCAAAGCGCCTTTCTGACCGCCGAGACCGAGCAAGCGGCGAAAAACTGGGAGATGAAGATCGTCGATTGGGCGGGGAAACGATCCGAGGCTGTCCACGATCCGGGTCTGAGGGTCGAGAGAGTCCCGCTTCAAAAGGCTTCGCTCGAGCTGTCGGCAAAGCCGGTGGACAAGGCGGTGGAAAAGCTTCCTCCGCCGCGGATTTTGACGGCTTCCCTGGGGAATAAGGCGCAGGATAAACCTGCGTCCATGCCCGCGAGCATCTACGCGGCCCGAGCCGCTTACTTGGCGGCTGCTCCTGACAAGAAGCCCCAACTCCTGGCTGCCCTCAATGACCTCGTGGAGGGGGACCGAGACAATATCGTCTGGAAAAACGTTTCCCAGGAGGAACTCAAGGACGGCGACCTTGCCCAGGGCTTGATGGAGACGGCGTTTGTGGAGATTGGTTATGACTCGGGTCTGGCTGCATACTTACAAAACGGAATAATCGCGGTGAAAACTGGTGAGAGTCGAATCCAGCTTGGCAAGCGGAATGGCCGGAAATTGGAGCTGATCGCTGGAGGGGAAAAGGATTTCGATCGGCCTATCGGGGCCATGGCAGCCTGGCCGGATGGGACTCTGGTTGTGGGAACTGCGGGCGGGACGATTCAACTTTTGAAATGGGATGGTCATCAATTAGCCCAGATCCCTGGGGGGGAGTTGCGTCTAAGAGATGAAAGTCTATTCTCCATGACGCTGGGGCCGGATGGATCTATTTTTGCGAAAGTCTCGCCTACAAAGGTTACTTTCGTGAAATGGGATGGCAAGACATTGGAGCAGAGCCCCGGCGCAATGATTCTCGGGCATCGGATATCGCTATTGGGCGTCTTGTGGGACGGGACCCTGGCGGTCAGCGTGGAGGATGTCGGAAATATCTTGCTCTTAAGACAAAACGGTCCAAAGCTGGTCTCAGTGGCGGAGCTCCGTCTGGGGAACCAGGTCCTTGAGTTTGTTCCTTTGCAGAACAGAGCCGTCGCGGCCAGACTTGCGGATGGGAGGCTCGTGCCCTTGAAGTGGGATGGCCAGACATTAGAAAAAATCTCTGGCGGAGAGATATCGTTGGGAGCGGTTCCCCGAACCTTGGTCACTTTCCCGGACAGGACCATTCTTGTCGGTCTTGGCAACCGCGAACGCTGTCGCCTGACATGGGACGGCCGGAAATTCAAGCAGGTCCCTGAGAGGGGGTCGAGTGGATTTTTCTATGAGATCTTTTTCGCTGCGGATGGGGATATGTTTGCGCGCACTCATGAGGGGCTCTTGCTTTTTACTCCGCAAACCTTCCTGGTCGAGGGCGGCCAAAAGGTCGCACAAGAGCAGGTCGTCGGTCCCATCAAGGTGTTCCAATCGCAGAAGCGGCCCAAGCCCACGCGCATCCCGCAGGCTCGGGCGGACTATCGGGATGCGTCGCCTGAGGAAAAACCAGAAGCCCTGGCTGATCTGCGCAAGCTCCTTGAGGAGGAGAAAGACAGCGTCTCCTGGAAGCCCATACCTACCAAGGACCTCAAGGCTTCCGATGTCGCCCGCGCCCTGGTGGAGGAGAAAAGTTTCGAGCTGCCTGAAGGCATCGAGACAGCCCGGCGCATGCCGGACGGGACCTTCGCCGGCATCACCGTGGAGGGCCAGCTGCGCATGCTCAGGGAAAAGGACGGGAAATTGGAGCCTATCCTGGGAGCTTACTTCAGAGAAGCTTATGTCCAGTGCTACGCTGTCTTGGCGAATGGAACCATCGCGGTGGGAACCGCTGATGGGGACCTGCAGCTCTTGAAATGGACCGGCAGGAGATTGGAAAAGATCCCAGGCGGAAAAACAGCGCTCGGGGCGGTTGCTTGGGCCCTGACAGGCTCCGCGGACGGGACCATCGCGGCAGGGCTCGAGAACGGGGAAGTCCGGCTTGTGCAATGGGACAGCCGACAATTGGTGCCGATCCCCGGTGGGCAGGCCTCGCTCAAGGAGCCGGTCTGGTCAGTGGCTTTCATGGGGCACGGAGTCTGGGCCGCGGGGCTCTCCAACGGAGAGGTCCGGCTCGTGAGATGGGATGGCGAGAAACTGGCGCCGATCCCCGGGGCATCCGTGCGGTTGGTCAGCACGGCCGAGCCGCTGGCGGTCCTGGCTGATGGGACTCTCGCGGCGGTCCTTAAGAATGGGACGATCCAGTTCTTGGCATGGGACGGCCGGACATTGTCCAGGATCCGCGGCGTGGAGATTGCGACCCCTGGAGGCTCTGCGTCGCTTGCGGTCTCCCCGGACGGGACGGCTTTGATCCAGCTGGGAAGGAAGCTGGCGATCACCTCGCAGAAAACCTTCATCCTGGACGATGATCAAAACGCGACCTTGCTGAGCGGCAGCGGAAAGATCAAGCGCGAGAAGATCTTCGGTCAAGTCGGACTTCTGCAGGCGCCGGCCCTGCCCAAGCCGGACACCATCCGCGCGGCCAAAGAGGCCTACAAGGCGGCGATGTCGGAGGAGCAGCCACAGGCCTTGGCCGATCTGCGCGAACTGGTGGAGAAGGCGAAAGGCACAATCCGCTGGCAGATAACTCCTCCGGAAGAACTCAAGGACACCGACATCATCCGGGGATTGGCGTATGAGTCGGAGGTCCTGCTGGAATCAAAGATCAAGAGCGTTGCGCACTTGCCGGATGGGCTCATTGTTGTTGGAACCGATAATGGACGGATTGGGCTATTCCGGCGAAACGGCCAGAAATTGGAGCCGCTTCCAAGGGGCGAGCTATCCTTGGCAGGCAGTCTCTGGGGTGTGGTCCTGGGTGGATATGTCGTTAATGCTCTTGCTGTTCTAGAGGATGGGACCATCGCTGCTGGTCTTGAGAGCGGCGAAGTCCATCTTGTGAAGTGGGATGGCCAGAAACTCAAGGAAGTCCCGGAGGGGCGCTTTGTGTTTCCCAGCGCGGTCAAGGCCCTGACGGCCTTGCCGGATGGTGCGCTGGTTGTGGGGCTTGAGAACGGGGAAATTCATGTTGTGAGGCGCGATGGCGAAAAATTGGAAACAATATCGAGAAAACAGATATGGAGGGAAGCCGCTCCGGCCGTGCGATCCCTCGGCGTTTTGCCGGACGGGTCCATCGTCGTTGGGTTCCGGAATGGGTATGTTTCTCTCTTGAAATGGGATGGTTCAAAAGGCGAGATGATTTCTTGCAGCGGAATCGCCCTCGGAAAGGACATCCTCTCTCTGCGCATCCTGCATGGGGGGATCATCGCGGGGCAGCTTTTTGGCCCCGAAGTCCGGCTTTTGAAGAGGGAAGGCACATCATTCCAGCAAATCCCCGCAGGTCAGATATCATTCGGACCCTTGCACTGGTCCAGCGATGTGCTGCCGGATGGCGGCGTCGTGGTGGGAGGGGATATCTCTCTGCGAGTCCTGGCTCCACACGCATTCATTGTGGATGGTGAGAAGCACGTCAGATCGCTCGGTGACGGCAGCAGGATCGAGCGAGGAAGGGTCCTCGGTCCGATCGAGATCCTTAAGGAACGGGCCCGGCCCAAGCCTGCGGACATCACCCAGGCCAAAGAGGTGTACAAGGTTGCGCTACACGAGGACAAGTGGGAGGCGCTGGACGACCTGCGCGAGCTTATGGAGAAGGAAAAGGGCCGTTACGCTTGGAAAGCCAGGGCTCGAAAATCCCTCCAGGTGTCCGACATCGCCCGCGGCTTGACGCAGGAGCGCATGTTTAGTTTCCCCTCGACGACCGCTCACAGCGCGCGTCTGCATGACGGGACTTTCGTGGTGGCCACCCGTGATTCGAAGCTCCAGCTCTGGACGGAGGATGGCCTGAGGTTGGCGCAGATCAGTGAAGGAGATATCCCGTTTGAAAGCTCCATCAACGCGGTCGCCGTCTTGCCCAATGAGATCATCGTGGTTGCGCTGTCCAATAGCAAGATCCATCTTGTGAAAAGGGATGGGCGAAGATTGAAAGAGATCGCAGGAGGGATGTCGGTCAATGGCTATATCAGGAACCTGGCCGTTGCGACTGGAGGCGCTGTCGCCGTGGGGCTGGGGAAGGGGGATGTGGTCATCCTGGAATGGGATGGCGAGGAGCTCAAACTCTTCCCCAACGGAGGCATGCATTTCGATAACTCCATCATGGGCTTGGCCTTCTTGTCGGACGACATTCTCGCGGTCGGGGAAGGCAGGAAGGTGCGTCTCATGAAACCCCATGGCGGCAAATGGGAGTCGATCCCCGGGGCGGAGCTCCCCTTGAGATACTCCATCGCGGCTCTCGTCGCTTTATCGGACCGGACGCTGCTCGCGGCGACCGAGAACGATGAAGTCCATCATCTGGCATGGGATGGCCATCGATTGACGAGCGATCCTGACGAAAAAAGAAGTTTTAGGGACCCCATCCGTTTTCTCGACGCCTGGTCGGATGGCAGTGTGATGGTGGGGCCTTCTGATGCGGTGAGGGTTTATTCTCCGCAAACATTCATCGTCGACGACGGAACAAGCGCAAGCCGGCTCCATGACGGACAAAAGCTCGGACGCGATCAGATCCTCGGCCCGGTCCAAGTCTACGAGCCCAAGTCCAAGCCCGTGGACATCCCTTCTGCCCAAGCGGCCTACAAGGAGGCATTGCCTGAGGACAAGCCCGGAGCCTTGGCCGACTTGTTCGAGCTGGTAGAGAAGAGAAAGGACATGATCCGGTGGCAGACCGTCCCGGATAAGAATTTGAAGGCCACGGACATCTCCCGGGGTTGGGCACCGGAGTCCGGGACCAGCTTTGAACTTGGTTCCACGATCAGAAGCATCGTGCCTCTGCCCAACGGCGCCGTTGTCGTGATCACCTCCGACGACAAGATCCGGCTCTGGAGACAGCACCAAGGGAAATGGGAAGAGATCCTGAAGACAGACGCGGTCTTTGAAGATTACCGCGAGCTTTTCAGCGACGATGATCCCATCCTCTCTCTCGTCGTTACACCGGCCAGGACCGTGGTGGTCGGGACTCGCAACGGGGAAGTCCGGCTCTTGAGCTTCAATGGCCCAAGGCTGGAGCGGGTCCTTCGAGGGGAAATCTCGTTTGGCGCAACCCGTTGGGGGCGCGTGAGCGGCCGATCAGGCGTCTGGGCTCTTGGCATTCTGTCGGATGGGACCGTCCTGGCCGGGCGGGGGAACGGCGAAGTCCATCTCCTGACATGGGATGGCCTGGCATTCTGGCGGATCGAGGACTCAGAACTTCAGCTGGGCGGACCGGTCAAGGCCTTTACCCCGTTGGGGGACGGTGCCATTGTCGTGGGATTGGAGAATAGGAAAGTGGTAGTTCTGGAAAAACAAGACGGAAAAAAATCAGTGCGCATCCGAGACGAGGGGCTGCAGGTAAGCGGTCATGTGGAGTCTCTGGCCTTCTTGGGTTCCGGCCTAGTGGTCGCGGGATTGCAAAAAGGAGGGGTCGATCTTCTGGAATGGAACGGCCAGAGATTGAAAAAATTCGAGGGAGGCGATGCCTTCAAAACCCTCCAACGCCTGCTTGTCCGCTTGCCGGATGGGGACATCGTTCTGGGCTCCAGAGAGAAGTTGATGTTCATCCATCGGCAGGCATTCATCATCGATGACGACAAGAGCGCGACCCTGCTTGACGGCGGCCTCAAGATTGCGAGAGGAAAGGCCTTCGGCACGATTGAGATCCTTCAGGAACGGGCTGCCGATATTCCCCAGGTCCAAGAGGCCTACAAGACCGCGTTGCCCGAGTTGAAGTCTGGGGTTCTGGCCGATCTGCGCGAGCTCGTGGACAAGGAAAAAGACCGGCTCTTGTGGAAGGACACCCTATCCAAGGACCTCCAGCATGCCGACATCGCTCGGGGACTGGTCGCGGAGGCGGACACGGAACTTAGCTCCGAGATCCGGAGCAGCGCCTTTTTGGAGGACGGGACCATCGTGGCGGGAACCGATGATGGGAATGTCCGGCTCTTGAGGCGCAACGGTCAAAAATTAGTGCCGATCCATGGGAGCGATCTGTTTTTAGGAGGTCCCGTGGAATCCTTGGCCATCATCCGCGAAGGGGTCATGGTCGCGGGGGTCGGCAACGGGAACATCTGGCTTTTGAGACGGGAGGGAGATCGCCTGCAAGGGACCCCTGCTCTGGGGCTCGTGTTCAGCTGGCCTGGGAAGGTCTCTTCTTTCTTTCCCTGGGTCGGTTCTCCCCTCACGGCCTTTCCGGACGGCGCTATTTTCGCTGGAAGCTTCGGCCAGATCGTGCCTCTGAAATGGGATGGCCAGAAAGTGGAGCTACTCCCCGAGGGAGCAATCCAGATCGGGAGGGTCATCCATGCTCTGGCTGCCTTGCCGGGAGGGATCGTCGTGGCCCTGCTGGAATCTCCCCTGGAAGTCAGGCTTTTTCAATGGGATGGTCAAAAGTTGAAGGAGATCCCCGGCGTTCAGGCAGGACTTCCCGTCGCCTTCCGGTCCTTGGCGACTTTGCCGGATGGGACCATCTTCGTGAGCAGCGCGTATGACGGACGAGTCGCGGTCATGAAATGGGATGGCAAGCAATTGGGGCTGGTGCTCGATCGCTCTGTAGACGTGGAGGGAGGTCAGATGTCCCTGGCTTCTTCCGCGGCTGGCGCTCTGGCGGTGGGCAACAAGCACCATCTCCAGCTCTTTTCTCCGCGGACGTTCGTCGTGGACAGCGGTCCCGGCGCGACCCTGCTTCAGGAAGGCCAGGAGATCGCGAGAGACAAGATCTTCAGCCCTATCCAGGTCCTTCGGCTGCCGGCGAGGCCTTGAGGCTTCTTAGCCTGAATTTGTCAGTTCAACGCATCATCCGATCGTTCGGTTTAAAAAAGCGATTGTTTTTACGCATCTTTTCACGCCCATCTTCGACTGCGCTGCAGTTGAAAATTATGCAGACAACTGATTCGGCATGAAAGCCTGAACTGGGAATTTTCTGCGACTGTGTCCGGACACAGCCGCAGGTTTTTTGGATCGACTGTGGGCGACCACAGCCGGTCGGAAAATTCCAAAAAATTTTTCGTCACGAACCGAACGAGGTTTACGACCCGACGGCGAAGCTGGCGGGGCGTAAACCCCAGCGCCGACCAGAGTGTCGGCGCCGTTCTGCTGCTCTCCCCATCGGTAGGTCAACGATCTCCTACGCGCCTCGGGCGCGTGATTCGTCCTCGCCGATACGGCTGGCGAGGGCGAATTCAAGTTTCAACTGAACTTTTCAGGTTAGTACTTCGCGGGCTGCGGGCCCGGCTCGTTCATCAGCACGCGGTGCGATTCTTCGGAGTGCTGGCGCGTTGCGCCGTAGTCCGGATTCTGCGTGGCGCAGGCTGCCAAAAAGGTCACGAGCAAGAGACCTGCGTAGGCTAAGTGTCGGTTCATTTTGCCTCCCTTCGTTGGGTCCATAGTATCATATCCCAGATATATTATTTTTTCCCCGGCATCGCCGACTCCAGGACCCCGAACTTCTCCGCGTCGAGGACCTTGGCCCGACGGATCTTTCCCTTCCCGTATTTCTCGTTGATCGCATCCATGGCCCGGGCCACTTGCCAGCCCTTCTCCATGGATTCGAACAGATACGGAGTCCCATCAGAGTCAGCCAAGTTGGACACGGTGACGCCCAAAAGTCGGATCGGGCGATCTGCGTGCATCTGATCGAATATCCTCACGGCGGCCTTGGAAACGGACAATCCGTCATCCACGGCTTCTTGGAGGGTATGGCTCTTGGATATTGTTTTGAAGTCATGAAAACGTACTGTCGTGGTGATCGTGCGGCCCAAGAGCTTCGCTTTGCGCAAACGGGTCCCTACTTTCTCAGCCAGGAGCAGGAGGAATGACTCGATCACCCGACGGTCCTTCGTGTCCTTGGGCAGGGTCGTGGAATGGCCGATGCTCTTGGGTGTGTCCTCATCACCGGCATTCTTGACCGGGGAATCATCCTCGCCCAGGCCGCATGCCTTGAGCCACCGGCCGATGGCGCCGAACTTGGCTTCCAATTGTTTCAGGGGCGCCTGCGCCAGTTGGCCGCAGGTCATAATGCCCATCTGATTGAGACTGGCTTTGAGATGCGGGCCGATCCCGGAGATCTTCTCGATGGGAAGCTGGGCGAGGATGTCTTGGACCGTTTCAGGCCGGATGACGGTGATGCCCATCGGCTTCTTCATGCCGGAAGCGAGCTTGGCGAGGAGCTTGTTAGGCGCGACTCCGACGGAGCAGGGCAGGCGCAGTTCGTCCTGGATCCGTTTCTGGATCAGCCGCGCGAGGCCCTCACCGTCGGTCTTGAAGAGACGCAGGCTTCCGGTAACGTCTAAATAGCCCTCGTCGATCGAGGTCATCTCCACTTGGCTGGAATACTGCTCCAGGAGGGCGACGAGCTCCTCGGTCTGGGCGGAGTACTTGTGGTGCGACGAGATCACGGGGATGACTTGGGGACAGAGCTTCTGCGCGTTCCAAAAAAGGTCCCCGGTCTTGATCCCGAAGGCCCGGGCTTCGTAAGAGGCCGTCAGCACGATGCTGCGGCGCTTGAGATCTCCCACGACGACCACGGGCTTGCCTTGGAGCGCGGGATTCAGCTTCTGCTCGATGGACGCGAAATAGGCGTCCATGTCGAGATGCAGGATGGTGCGGGTCATGATATCCTAAGAATATCATAGCGCAAGAGGTTTGATACAATCCCAGGGCGAGCCCTCAGGGAGGTTGCATGACCACGCGGAAGATCAGGAGCATCAACAAAAGCCAGCCCACCATCGAGGGCGCCGGGGTGCATCTCAAGCGCGCTTTCGGCTATAGCGAGGTCCCGCAATACGACCCCTTCCTCATGCTCGACGATTTCCACACCTCCCAGCCGGCTGAATACCTGCCCGGTTTCCCTTGGCATCCGCACCGGGGCATCGAGACCATCACGTATATCCTTCAAGGCTTGGTCGAGCATGGCGACAGCATGGGCAATCAGGGGCGCATCGGCCCTGGCGACGTCCAGTGGATGACCGCGGGAAGCGGGATCATCCATCAGGAGATGCCCCAGAAGAGCCCCACCGGCACGATGTGGGGCTTCCAGTTCTGGGCCAACCTGCCGGCATCCCAGAAGATGATGCCGCCGCGCTATCGCGATGTGAAGGCCGCGGACATCCCTTCCGTGACGCTCGACTCCGGCGCCACGGTGAAGATCATCAGCGGCGCACTCTCCGGCGTCCGGGGTCCGGTGCAAGACATCGTCATCGATCCGGAATTCCTGGATGTGTCCGTTCCGGCGTCGCGCACGTTCGCGCATCAGGTCAAGGCCGGGCACACGGTCTTCGCCTATGTCCTGGAGGGCTCGGGGTATTTCGACGAAGGCCGAGACGCCTTCGGCCATAAGGGTTTTGGCGCTGGATGGTCCGATCTGTCGCAGGACTGCCGCTGCGGCGCTGAAAGCATCGTCCTTTACGATAAAAAAGGCGACCAGATCCTGGTCACGACGCAGGAAGAGCCGCTCCGATTCCTGCTCGTGTCCGGACGGCCCTTGGGGGAACCCGTGGCCTGGCGCGGCCCGATCGTCATGAACACGCAGGAGGAGCTGCGCGTGGCGTTCGAGGAGTTCCAGGCCGGGACGTTCATCAAGACGCCGAAGAAGGCGATCCGGTGAAAGCCGTGCTGACTGACCGGCGCAGCGTCGAGGCGGCTGTCGGCGTCCTCCAGGAGCGGCTGGCTGACGGCGATCCTGCGGACCTGGATCTGCGCAGCCGCTGCGAGACCGACCTCAAGGACCTGCGCGCCGCCTATCGCGCCCATCCTTCTGCCTTTACGAAAGAGACCATCGAATCCTTGCGCGAGCTGGCCGAATTGCTGCGCGAGCCGGGATGATCGCAGCTTGCCTCTGGCCGGACAAAGCACTACAATCACGCCAATCGTGACATTCGATAACATCAACGCCATGTGGGAGGACTCGGCCGTCCGATTCCGGGACTATCCCGTGGTCCACACCCGCGAGTCCCGCGCGATCCGGACGGCCGACGGACGCATCGATGAGAGGGTCGACTACCACGCCGTCTCATTCCAGGAATTGGAAGAGCTCGTGGCGGATTTCGGCCATGGGCTGCTGGCGCTCGGGCTTCAGGAGCAGGAGGGTGTTGCTCTCATCGCCGAGAACAGCCTGCGCTGGCTGGTGTGCGATCTCGCCGTCCTGTCCCATCGGGCCTACGACGTGCCCAGGGGCTGCGGGGCGTCCCTCAAAGAGCTGGCTTATATTTTGAAAAGCACCCATGTTCGTTTCGCGATCGTTGAGAATCAGGAGCAGTGCGACCGCATCCGGACGATCCAGGCGGAACTGCCGGAGCTGAAGGTCATGATCGTTCTGGGCCAGGCGTCGGGCGACGCCCGCTCCTTCGAGCAGGTTCTGGAGTTGGGCCGACCCTTGCGGCAGCGCGAGGGACGGGAGAGTCCGTTCTATCAGCGTCGGGACAAGACGCGCCCCTCGGATATCGCCACCATCCTCTATACCTCCGGCACTTGCGGCGTTCCCAAGGGCATCCCCCTGACCCATGCCAACATCATGCACAACGTCAATGTCCTGCCGGAGGTGATGCAGCTCGTCCCTGGTCGGAGATTCCTCGCGGTCCTTCCCATCTGGCATACTTTCGAGCGGACGGGGGAATACTCAGCCCTGCGCGGCGGGGCCTGCATCTTTTATTCGACCCCGGCGACGATCCTCAAGGACATGGCCCTGGTCGATCCCCACCACATCATCGGCGTGCCCCGCCTTTGGATGGCCGTGCGCAACATGACCCGCAGCGTTCTGCGCCAGGCCGGAAAGGAAAAGCTGTTCCAGGCTCTTTACGCGTGCAGCCTCAACGTCAAAAAGGCCCGCCGGGCCGGTTTGGGAGATCGCCTGGGGCACGCCTTGGCCGACCTCCTGTTCTATCGGAAGATCCGCGCCAAATTCGGCCGCAATTTCATCTCCGCCATCAGCGGCGGAGGCTCCCTGCCCGAGGATGTCGACGATTTCTTCGAGATCATCGGGGTGCCGCTCTTGGAGGGCTACGGCTTGACGGAAACCTCGCCCGTGATCTCCGGCAGGACCATGGACCGCCGGGTCCCCTATACCTGCGGCAGACCCTTGCCGCAGACCGAGGTCCGCATCCGAGACGCGCAAGGCCGCGACCTTCCCGCCGGAGAACAGGGCATCGTTTTCGTGAGCGGCCCCCAGGTCATGTCCGGGTACTACAATGATCCGAAACAGACGGCCCAGGTCATGCATAAGGACGAGCAGGGGCGGGTCTGGTTCGATACCGGGGACCTGGGCCTTTTGCATCCGTCAGGCGACCTCTCCATCGTGGGCCGCGTGAAGGACACCATCGTGCTCATCGGCGGCGAGAACATCGAGCCCGGCCCCATCGAGGAGGCGCTGTCCGCCTCGGACTTCATCGAACAGGTGATGCTCTGCGGGCAGGATCAGGAATATATCACCGCCCTGGTGGTGCCCGACCGCAAGCTGCTGCAGGACTTCTGCTCTTCGCGCGCCATCGCTTACTCGGAAAACCGCGTGCCGGAGCTCAGTCGCGATCCCCGGGTCCAGGGATTCTTTGGCGACATCATCGCCCGCATCGTCTCGCCGAAGAACGGCTTCACCGAAGCCGAACGGATCGTCCATTTTTCTTTCACCCGTCCCTTCGCCATGAAGGACGACACCCTGTCTGCCACGTATAAGGTGAAGCGGCACGCGGTGTTGGAGCGCGATGCCGCGCTGATCCGCTCCCTCTATCCCCATTACACGGAGCTCGGGGCTGAGAAGATCCATCCCCGGCAGGAGCAGCCATGGAAGACCTGACCCCCATTGGGGACCCCGGACGCTGGCAGGATCTCTCGCTCGAGCGATGCGGCGACGCGGCCTTGATCACCATGCACCGGCTCAAAAAGGACCCGCGCGCGGCCCGGCAGGCGGGCAACAATCTCGACGACCGCCTCATGGGCGAGCTCAAGGCGGCGCTCGCGCTCGTTGAGGGGGATCCGGGGATCAAGAGCATCGTCCTGGCCAGCGGCCACCGGCTGGCTTTTTGCATCGGGGCCAAGATCGACCAGGTGCTCGGCGCCACTTTCGACCAGGCCCTGGAGTTCGTGCGCAACGGCCAAGAGCTTCTCCTGATGATCCATCGCCTCAAAAAGCCGGTGGTGGCCGCCCTCAATGGTCTGACCTTCGGGGGAGGGCTCGAGCTCGCCATGGCCTGCGACTACCGGATCTGCGGAGACCGCGAGAATGTCCGTCTGGGGCTGCCGGAGACCTCGCTGGGCGTGATCCCGGCCATGGGAGGCACTCAGAACCTGGTCCGCCTCATCGGAGAGGCAAAGGCGAAGGAGTTCATCCTCACGGCCAAGGTCGACATCGATGCAGGGCTTGCGAAAAGCGACGGCCTGGTGGACCGGGTCGTCGCCTCCGACGTCCTTGTATCCGAGGCTCTGGGCTTCGCCCGGAGCGTGCCTGCCAAAAGATCTAATTTCGACTTAGGCGCGCCCACGACGGACCGTCTCTTGATCCGCCGGGAGATCGAAGAGCGCTTCGCGGGCTGGCGCCCCGACCAGGAGAGGGAGGGCCGCGGCGCGCCCCTGGCCCAGGCCCTGGTCCATTATGTCTTTGAGACAACCAGCCCCAGAAGCTTTCTCGACGCGATCCTGCACGAGCAGGAGGCCTTCGCCCGCCTGAGCGTCACCGCGGACGCGCAGGAAGGGGTCCGAGCGATGCTGGAGGAGAGAAAACCCGTATTCCGGAGGAAATAGAGACCATGGCCAAGAACTTCTTTTCCGAAAACGCGGACATCCAATTCTATGTCAACGAGCACATCGACTGGAAGTCGGTCCTCGACTTGAAGGAGGATTTCTACAAGAATCCTTCCGGGGAGACGGACGCCCCCGCCACTTTCGAGGAAGCCTTGGATGTGACCAAGACCGTGCTGGAGTTCTTGGGAAAGCTCGTCGGCGACGTCATCGCGCCCAATGCGCCGGGCGTGGACAGGGAGGGCGTGAGATTCGACGCCCAGCGCAAGACAGCCATCCTTCCCCCGGGCATCGAGGCGGACCTCAAGCAGCTGGGCGAGTCGGGCTACTTCGGCATCAGCCTGCCGCGGCGCTACGGCGGGCTCAACAGCACCCAGATCGCCACGGTCATCGCCAGCGAGCTTTTGGGCGCGGGAGACGCCGGCCTCATGACCATCGCCTGCCTGCAGTGGGGCGTGGCCAACGTCCTCTGGCATTTCGCCGACGAGTCCCTCAAGGAGAAGTATCTTCCCAAGCTGGCTTGCGGCCAATACGGCGCGGCCATGGTGCTGACGGAAGCCGGGGCGGGATCGGACCTGGGGCGAATCACGACGAGCGCCACGCTCGACGAGAAGAGCGGCCAGTGGCGCATCAAGGGCACGAAGCAGTTCATCACCAACGGCCATCGTGAGGCGCTCTTGGTCCTGGCCCGCTCCGATCAGAGCCTCTCCGGCGACGTGCGCGGCCTGAGCCTTTTCCTGGTGGAAGGCAAGGACGTCCAGGTCACGCGGGTGGAGGAGAAGCTCGGGATCCATGGGACCGCGGCCTGCGAGCTTGTGTTCAACGACGCGCCGGGACTGCTCATCGGGAAGGCCGGCTACGGATTGGTCAAGTACATGTTCGCCCTGATGAACGAGGCCCGGCTCGGGGTCGCGGCCCAGGGCCTGGGCATCGCCCAGGCGGCCTATGACGGGGCCCTGCAGTACGCGGGCGAGCGCGAGCAGTTCGGGCGGCTTCTGCGCGATCTTCCTCCCGTCGCGGAGATGCTGGTCCGCATGAAGCTCCAGATCGAAGCTCTGCGCGCTCTCATCTACCGGACCGCCTGGTTCGTGGACATGTACAGCGAACTCGACCGGCATCTGGAGGGCGTCAAGGCCCAGATCAAATCCGCCGGCGAGGCGGAGAAGGAATCCCTGAAGAAGAAGCGCGATGAGATGCTCGCGCTCTCCCGGCAGTATCGCCGCTACGCCGAAGTCCTCACCCCGCTGGCCAAGCTGCGCAGCGGCCGCGCGTGCGTCGAGGTGGCCGATACCGCCGTGCAGGTGCTGGGCGGCTACGGCTACATCCGCGACTTCTCGGCGGAGCGCCATTATCGCGACGCTCGGATCGTGGATCTCTATGAGGGCACCGGCCAGATGCAGGCCAAGGCAGCCATCTCGGGCGTCCTCAACCGTTGCCTCGACCCCTTGGCGCAAGAGATCATCCTCAAGGCCAAGTCCAAGGCCTCTGCGGAGCTGCTTGAGGGTTTTCAGAAGGCCTGGAAGATCTTCGGCGAGGCCGTGGACCATGTCCAGAGCCGGCAGAGCGCGCCGGATTACGAGACCCTGCTCAGCCTCTGCGAGGGTCCCCTCTGTCAGATCGCCGCCCAGGCGCTGTGCGGCGGCCTGCTCCTGGAGCAGAGCCTGATCTCGCAGCGCAAGCAGATCGTGGCGCGGCGCTACCTGGCCTGGTTGCTTCCCCAAGTCCGGATGCTCGCCGACGGCATCCTGGCAGAGAATATGGACACCATGAAGCATTTCTCCGAGTTGACGCGATGAAGATCGAAAAAGTCGCCGTGATCGGCGCCGGCATCATGGGTTCGGGCATCGCCAATGCCGTCTTCAAGAGGGGCTTCGAGGTCAGGCTCTTCGACCCGGAGAAGAACGCCCTGGCCGCGGCCGTGGCGGGCATCCAGAAGCAGGCCCGCCGCGGCATGGACCCGGCCAAGATCAGACAGGCCGCCTCCCTGTCCGACGCCGTGCAGGGGGCCGACCTCGTCATCGAAGCCATCGTCGAGGACATCGCGGCCAAGCAGAAGCTCTTCAGCGAGTTGGAGATCTGCGCCTCGAGGCACGCCCTGTTCGCGTCGAACACCTCGTCTTTGCCCATTTCCGAGATCGCCCGCGCGACCAAGCGTGCTGACCGGACGCTCGGGACCCATTTCTTCAATCCCGCGGTCATCATGCGCTTGGTCGAGCTCATCACCCTGCCCGGGACCTCCACGGACGCTTCGGCGTCGGTTGAGGAATTCCTCAAGGCCATCGGCAAGGTCCCCGTCCGGGTCAAGGAGTCTCCCGGCTTCGTGGTCAACCGCATCCTGCTCCCTCTGGTCAACGAGGCTTTCTATCTCTTGGAGGAGCACCGCAAAAAAACAGGCCTGACTCTGATTGAGGCTGCCAATGACATCGACTCCGCCGTGGAAAAAGAGAACCTCCTCCTGCTGGGGCCATTCAATCTGGTCGACCTGATCGGGATCGACACCTCCTACAAGGTCGCCCGGATCATCTACGACGGCTTCGGCCAGAGCCCCCGCTACCTTCCGGCGCCTTTGCTGAAGCAATGCGCGGACCAGGGCCGCTTCGGCCGCAAGGCGGGCCGCGGCGTCTACGCCTATGGAAACCGGCTCATCGATCCAGACCAGAATCCCAGGCTGGACGAGGATCAGAAGCCGGTCCTCCGTCGAGAGCAGCCCTCCTTCCGGGCTTTGGATCTAGCGGCCGCCATGGTGAACGAGGGCTTCCGGATCCTGGAGGAGGGCATCGTCGCCTCCTACCAGGACGTGGAGACCTGCATCGAATTGGGGGCGCGCTGGCCGCGCGGGCCGTTCCGGCTGGCCAGGGATATCGGCCTCAAGACCATCGTGGCGGCCCTGCAGGATCGGGCCCGGACCTGCGGAGATGCCCGGCGCTATGAGCCCAGCCGGCTCTTGATTTCGCCCTCGCCGGAGATAGAACGCTTCCTTCAGGACTCCCACGAGTCCTATAATAACCCAACGAAAGGATGAATCGCATCCAAGGAGAACGCCATGGCACTGTCACGCGAAACGGTCACTCAGGAACTCAAGGAGTCGGCGGCTGAATTCATCGGCATCGAGGCGGGTGAGTTGGACCCCAACAAGAAGCTGCGCCTGGAATACGGGATGAGCTCGATCGACGCGGCCGAGATGATCATGATGATCGAAGACAAGTACAAGCTCAAGATCCCCCTGGAAGAGGCCCGCAAGATCCTCTCCACCAACGACGCCATCGAGTACGTGCTCAAGAATGTCCCCTGACGACGTGGTCGTGGTGGAGGCCGTGCGCTCCATCATCGGCTCTTCTCACGGCGGCCTGAAGGATCTCTCGGCCGCCCAACTGGGCGGCGCGGTGGCGGATCACCTGCTGGCCCGGGTCGAAAAGAGCTCCCAGGCCTTCTCCCGTTCCGCCATCGACTATTTCGTGTGCGGCATGGGCATCGGGGCCGGGGTCGGTCAGAACCTGCCGCGGCAGATCGCGCAGCAGAGCGGCCTGGCGGAGATTGCGACAGCCTTCGTGGTCAACGAGATGTGCGGCTCGGGGATGGAGGCCATCATCCTCGGCAGCCAGGCGCTCAAGCTCGGCGAATCGTCCTTCGCCTTGGTGGGGGGGGTGGAGGCTCCTGATGGCTCCCCCTGGCTGATCACCCGCTCTCAGCTCATCGACTTCAAAGACCTTCGGGTGGCGGATCTCCCGGAGAAGCTGTTCCGCGCCGATGTCTATGACTCCCTCTGGGACAAGACCTGCGGGGTTCACACCATCGTCCACGCGGAGAAGATCACCGCGGAATGGGTTGCCCGCAAGGGCCTCGACCCCGAGGTGTTCAAGCGGAAGATCGATGAGTATGCCAAGCTCAGCCACGACCGCGCGCTCGCTGCCGCGGCCGCGGGAGATTTCCAAGAGGAGATCGTTCCCGTTCCGGGAGCCGGCCTTCAGGATGAGCTGCCGGCCAAGAAGAACCTCGAACTCATGGTCCGGCGCCGGGGGACCTCGTACACACCGGACGGCCGGTTCCTTTCCAATCACAATTCCCCGCCACTGGCCGACTGCGCCAGCTTCCTCCTCTTGACGCGCCGAAGGACGGCCGAACAGCTGGGGCTCAAGCCGCTCGGGCGCATCGTGAGCCATGCCCGGGCCGGCACCGCGCCGGAGCGCTACCTTCTCGCGTCTTTGGCCGCAGCGCGCGAACTGCTCCAGAAGACCAAGACCCGCATCGAGGACTACGATCTCGTGGAATCGAACACCGCTTTCGGCTCACAGATGCTCATCAACCAGGCCGAACTGGGTCTGGACATGTCCAAGGTCAACATCCATGGCGACTGCATCGCGCTGGGCCATCCCATCGGAGCGGCGGGGGCGCGCATCACGACCACGCTGCTGCATGCCTTAAAGCGCACGGGCAAGAAGCGGGGTCTGGCCATGACCTGTCTGGGCGGCGGCAACGGCATCGCTCTGGCGGTGGAAAGAGAGGAGAAGATATGAGCGACCGAGGCGAGAATCTGGTGATCTGCGGGGCCCTGCGCACGCCCTTCAGTTTCGGCAACCGGCTCAAGGCTCTGCGCTCTGAGGTGCTTCTCGGCGTTGTGCTGGCGGAACTCCTGAAAAAATACCGGCTCGACCCGAAGACGATCGACATGATCGCCGCGGGTTCGGTCCAGCAGGACACCAAGGCCCCGAACGTGGCGCGCATCGCCAGCCTCCAGGCGGGTTTTGGCCAGGAAACCAACGCCTATTCCATCCAGGCGAACTGCAACTCAGGCTTCGTCGGCCTCTTGACCGTCCTGGGCCACATCCTGTCGGGGGACGCGGGACTGGGCGTCGCTGCCGGTGTGGAGAGCATGAGCAACTTCGGCTTCCGGCTCAACGACAAGACCGGGATGTGCAGCGGCAAGGCCGAGATCGAGGACAAGCTGAAGGCGGGAGCGGCTGGATTCCTCGATGAATTCTCCGTGGTGGACTGCCTGGAGGAGGGCCTCAAGGACCAGGTCAACGACATGGCCATGCTCGAGGTCGCCGAAGTCATGGCCCATGTCTACGGTGTCACCCGCCAGGAGGCTGACGCCTACGCGCTGCAGAACCTCGCGCGGGCCGTGCGCGCGGTGGAGGGCAACCGGCTGGCCGGCTATCTGGTCGGCGCGGGAGGCCTGGCGCAAGACAACTACCCTCTCAATCGCAAGCGGATGCTGGCCAATCCCGCGCTCTTTTCCAAGGCGCCGCCGGTCTTCGGCCCGGATTCGGAGTTTTTGAACACCGAGCGCTTCGCGCAGAAGCACAAAAAGTCCCTCGATTCGCTAGGTTTCCATGGTCCGATAACGCCCACTGTGACCATGTACAATTCCTGCATCCCCGGGGATGGGGCCGGGGCTCTCATCGTCGCCGAGGAAGAGCGTGCCTTGGAGCTGGGGCTTGTGCCCCGGCTGCGGGTCATCAGCTGGGCGTCCGTGGGCGTGAACCCGGTCGTCATGGGCATCGGCCCTTGCGAGGCGGTGCACGCGGCATTCACCCGTCCCAAGACCCGGCGGGCCCAGGGACTCGAGATGGACCGCATGGATGTCATCGAGATCCACGAAGCCTTTGCCTCTCAGGCGCTCTCCGTTTTTAAGGAGAGCGAAAAGAAGTACCGGCGCGCATGGAATCAGGAGAAGGTGAACGTCTATGGCGGTTCGCTCGCCTACACTCATCCTTTAGGCGCGACCAACATGCGGCTCGTCACGGACATCCTCTCGCGCTTCGATGAGGATCCCGCGGCCAGGTACGCGATGGCCTGCGGCTGCGCCGGCGGCGGGCAGGGAACGGCTTTTGTCTTTGAAAGGTACGAGCGATGAATCCCGCCCCGGACTGGACGCCGGTTCAGCCCTTCCCGTTCTCCGGAGCGCGGCGCACGTTCACCTCGCCTGTTGGCGAGGATGCTCCGATCGGGATCCGTTACTATAAGCGGCCGGACGGCGCTCTGGTCGCTCTGGCCGGCTTCGGCCCGCGGGCAGAAGGCCCTCCGAACCACGTCCATGGGGGGGCCATCCTGACCGTCCTCGACGAGGTCCTGGGCGCGGCCGCCTGGATGGCCGGGCATCCCGTGCTGACGGCGCGCTTGAACGCGCAGTTCCGCCATCCGGTGCATCTCGGCACGACGTTTGTGGTCGAACCGCGGATCGTGGACGCGCGTCACGGATTGGTCCGGGTCCGCGGCGAGCTGCGTGATGAAACGAAGATATACGCCGAGGCTCAGGGTGTTTTCATGCGTCTGGAGAAAAATATCATTGATCAGTCTGCTGAATAGGAGGCCTTTCCCATGTCCTTGACTCCCTCGACGATGAGGCTGGCGCTCGGCACGCGAGCGCCGGACTTCGACCTGCCGGACGTCGTCTCCGGCCGCCGCATCAGTCTGCAATCCTTCCAGGGCCAAAAGGCCTTGCTGATCATGTTCATCTGCCAGCATTGCCCCTATGTGCAGCACATCAAGGCCGAGTTGGCGCGCCTGGGCCGCGATTATGCCTCTCAGGGGCTCGGCTTGGCGGCCGTCAGCTCGAACGACGCGCAGACCTATCCCGACGATGCCCCGGAGCGCCTCAAGGCGTTCGCGCAAAAGGAGGGCTTCGACTTCCCCTTCTGCTACGACGAGAGCCAGTCGGTGGCCAAGCTCTACGGCGCGGCGTGCACGCCCGACTTCTTCCTGTTCGACGGGGAGAGCCGCCTCGTCTACCGCGGCCAGCTCGATGAGAGCCGGCCCGACAACGGCCGGCCCGTCACCGGAAAAGACCTGCGCGCGGCCATCGAGGCCGTGCTGGCCGGGCGGCCGGTCTCGGCCGATCAAAAGCCCAGCATCGGCTGCAACATCAAATGGAAGCCGGGCCAGGAGCCGGACTATTTCAAGTAGGGCTCACGTTCCTGCCTATGCCCATTTAAGTATCATAATGCCATGAACAGCATATTCTCTGTTGATTTTATGAGTCTCGTGGGTATTCTGCTCCGCTCGCTCATCGCTGCCATGCTGCTTTTTTGGGCGTGGAAGAGGTCCTCCTCAAAAGTCCATCGTAACGTCTTCAGGGTGATCGTCGTTCTTCCCGTGCTGGGCACCTTCCTGTTGGGCCCGATGGCCCGCTCTTGGGCGCTTTCTTCGCTTTCCAAGGAGTTCCAGGCCCAGCAAGTCATGGCTGCCAATGTGGCTGGCCAGGTCTCCGCGCATTTGGCCCTTGAGATGAACGCTCTCGCACAAATCGCCTCTGACGCGGGATTCACGGCCGCGGATGCCGCTGGTCAAGAGGAGGCGATGACCCATTTTCTGGCGGACCATCGCAAGTTCGTCGGATTGGCCTGCTTCTCTGCGCAAGGACGCGTGCTCGCGCGTGCCGGTCAAATGGGGGAAGTGCTGCCTCCGATCCCGCACGAGCCGACACTGATGAACCTCGGCGATGCGCGTAGCGTCGGTTTGTTGGAGCGTATTCAGGGGAAATATCCCGCTGTTGAGTTGCGTGCGGCTATCCCGGGGAAAGCCGGCAATGTCTTGGCGGCGACGTTGGATGAGAGCTGGCTATCTCTGGCGCTCGAGCATGACTTTCTTGCCTCCCAAGGCATTTACGTGGCCATCGCGGCCTCTGACGGATCCCTGATCGCCTACTCGACACCGGCCGATGCCTTTCGCACTGGAGCGCGCCTGAAGCAGTCCGTGCTTAAGGAAATACTGACTGCGACGGCCGTCAACCCGGCCAAGCGATCGCAAGGCCTTATCTCCAGCGGTGCCTACGCCCAGGTCAAAGGCTTTGATTGGTTCGTCTATGTGGAACCAAATGCCAAGTTGGTGAAGGCCCAGAAGAGCGTCTTCGTAAAACTTGTTTTCCTCGTCAGCATCCTTGTCCTTGCCTGTTATCTTCTGACCATCTTGCTGATTTTATGCTGGCCCCGAAATCCACAGTCTGTCCCCACAGGAGGTTGACCATGGCTGCGGTCTCAAGACTGGAGGCGCGGCGAACGGCCGTCCGCATCAGGATCAACGGCCGCTGGCGCGAGTTCAAGCCTGGCAAGGACATCGCGCCCTCGATGACCCTGGGCCATCTGCTCAGGGAAGTCGCGGGCTTGACCGGCCTCAAGCTCTCGTGCGGGGAGGGGGCCTGCGGCGCCTGCACCGTCATCATGGACGGCAAGGCGGTCCTCTCCTGCATGATGCTTGCCGTGCAGGCCAATGGCCGCGAGATTTTGACAATCGAAGGCCTGCCTGCGGATGATCCAGTCATCGAGGCTTTTGTTCAGCAGAGCGAGCCCGGCTACGGCACGGCCCTGCAGTGCGGCTACTGTACTCCCGGCTTCATCTTGACCGCGCGGGCCTTCCTCAACCAGAATCCCGATCCGACGCTCGAAGAGGTCAAGACAGCGCTTTTGGGCAACATCTGCCGCTGCGGCTGCTACGCGGCCATCGAGGCCGTTCTGGGGGGGAGGCCGGTCGCGGCTGATCAAAAGCCCAGCATCGGCTGCAACATCAAATGGAAGCCGGGCCAGGAGCCGGACTATTCCCGATAGGCCGGCTCAAGGGGCCGGGCGCTGAAGATAGCTGGAGTAATCCGGGACGAGTCGTTCGTACGCCCCGTTCATCAGGGACGATGAGATCATGAAGTCCGCGGAGGACCGGTTGCAGGCGACCGGGATGTTCCAGACCACCGCGATGCGTAGAAGAGCCTTCACGTCCGGGTCGTGGGGCTGGGGTTCCAGGGGGTCCCAGAAGAAGATCACGCAATCGACGAGGCCTTCGGCGATCCGGGCCCCGATCTGAAGGTCGCCTCCGAGCGGACCGCTCTTGAGCCGGGCGATCTTGATGCCGAGGGCGCCTTCCAGAAGTTGGCCGGTCGTTCCCGTGGCGGAGAGAGTGTGCTCGAGGAGGAGCTCCTTGTTGAACTTGGCCCATTCCAAGAGGTCGTGTTTTTTATTGTCGTGAGCGATCAGGACGATGTTCTTCTTTTTCTTCATCTCGATCTTTTGATATTCACCCATGGCGCGCCTCCTGGAAACCGGCTGGTTTGGTTGTAGCAAATTAGAGAGTGCCCTATCGGGCTGCGTCTCATTTGAGGCGCGGGGGAATACTGATGCAGGGGAAGCAGTACTGGCTTAGGTCGCTGGGCGGCGTGCCCGCGCCCTTGAGAAACTCAGGTCCGCTTTCGTAGTCCTGCGGCTCCGTGGGCAAGAGATACTCCTGCAGGGCAAGATCGTCGAGGCTGGCGCCGAGTAGCGCATCCCATCAAAAATTCCAAGAGCGTGATTTTGGTGCTCCCTCCCGGCCGTCTATCCGCACTCGAAATAGTATTCTTTTGTCTTACCGACCATCCTGAAAATGCAGCCATCCCCTATGCCTCGACCTTCTTTGCTCAGGGGCGCCATCCCAATTTCTAGCCCTGGGAAATCTTTTTGTTCATAGTTCCTGTTTCGGTCAACGCGAAAATCAATTTCAAACCAAGCGATAACAGGGTTCTTGAGCGCGTCCGGATTGTTGCCGTTGACCTTGGTCCTTCCATGATCCAGATCCAACAGCGTCTTCCATTTTCCATTTAGCCATTTCGCGACTACCAAGCGGGAAACCACCAGTTCTCCCGTGGATAGCGCTTCGGTGTTAATGAGCATCGCGGTCGGAATTCCATCGCGATGGTAATCGCCTTTGCCTGCGAAATCCCAGGCTTTCACGCCGAGCCCCGCTAAAAAGGCTCCCTGGACGTCGTCGCCCCATTTTAATGATGCGTCGGGAAAATAGTACTGAAGCCAATCCTTCCACTTCTTGTTCGACACAGTGGCAAAACTCGAGCGCTTAGCGGCAGACCTACAACGGGCCATGCACCTTTCGTACCTCTTCCCTTGATGCTTGCAGCGAAACTCACATCTTTCTTCCTCGTATCGCTGGGGATCGAAGGAAGGCTGCGTACCCGCGCACACTCCATTCTGGGGACTAGTGAAAATAGAATGAAGCAAGAATAACACCTGGATCATAGTATTCTCCTCTCATGGCAGCTTTGGTGACATTTTAGGCGTCCCCAAACATTTACATTGCAGGATCGTGTCCCTCCTTAAATCTACAACAATATCAAGCTATAATCTAGCCTTGGCACATGATGACAACGCATTTCCCAATAATGTCATCAGTGCCGCAAAACTACCGTTTTGCGGAGAGGTGGCCGAGTGGTTTAAGGCGGCGGTCTTGAAAACCGCTAGGCGGGAAACCGCCTCGGGGGTTCGAATCCCTCCCTCTCCGCCAATTCTCCCGTGAACGAACACCCTGTCATCGCGATTGCCGGTGCGACCGGTTTTGTGGGCAGAGCCCTGGTCCAGTCGCTGAGCGCGGATTTCCGCGTCATCGGCCTCTCGCGAAATCCTCCGGCCCACTCGGGCTCGCCCATCGCATGGCGCTCCTGCGACCTTTTCTCGCTCATGCAGACCGAAAGGGCCCTCCAAGGCGTGGAGCAGGCCGTCTATCTGGTCCATTCCATGTTCCCTTCGGCGCGTTTGACGCAAGGCGGATTCCAGGACTTGGACCTTGTCTGCGCTGATAATTTCGCCCGCGCCGCGGCCTCGGCCGGGGTTCGGCATATCGTCTATCTCGGAGGCCTCATCCCCGACGAACCCAATCTTTCCAAGCATCTGCAGAGCCGATGGGACGTGGAAAAGACCCTGGGCTCTCGCGGCGTGTCCGTGACCGCTCTGCGGGCGGGCATCGTCATCGGGC
>JAHFCF010000015.1 GCA_023249645.1 Elusimicrobiota bacterium | reverse complement strand
GTTTCGATCCCCAAGGAACTCGTCGATTTTCTTGCCAGAGTATTCAAAATGCAGCCTCATCTTTTTCGGCGAGGGATGACTGGCGTCAAGTTTGAAGACATGGACAGGGACGTGGCTCTCTCTTATATGCTCAAGCGATCAGGAGAAATCGCGGTCCAAGTCGCCGACGCGCACCCCGATATGGTCGGTCTGGATGAATTGATTTCCTTTCGCGATCAGGTGAATTTAATAGACTCCGATGCTCATGAGGGGGTGGCCTCTCCGGATGGGGAGCCGTTTAAGACAAACATCGAGGATTTAAAAGCCGGCTTGCAGAAGGCGATCGATTCAAGGGGTTCGCCACCGTCTCATCCTCATCGACCTTTCCCCAATCCCTGGGCCATATGAAAGTTGAGTTATATAGGGATCAGGGCTAGGCTGGCAATGATACTTGATGGCTTCGCGCCCAGTCGTCCAGCTCTCCTCTCCGCCATGAAGGCCTCGCCGCTCTTCTGCGCCCTGCGGCCCGAGGCCCTCGATCTCGTCCTGCGCCTGGGCCGGGTGCAGCGCTGCCAGGCCGGCGAGGCCGTGTTCCAGGCCGGAGAGCCCGCCGACCGCTTCTTTCTCGTCGTCTCCGGGCGGGTCAAAGTCTTCCAGCTTTCCGAGCGCGGCGGCGAGCGGACGCTCCATGCCTTCGGCCCCGGCTCCAGCTTCGGCGAGGCCGCCCTCTGGGCCGGCGGCCGCTTCCCGGCCCATGCCGAGGCCCTTGAGCCCACCGCGCTCTTCGTGCTTTCCCGCGCCGCTCTGCGCGATGCCTTCGCCAAGAATCCCGACCTCGCCATCGGCATGATGGCCAGCCTTTCGCGCAAGCTGCGCGATTTCGTCCAGCTCGTTGCGGACATCTCCTTGAAGGAAGTCCCGGCCCGACTGGCCTCAGCACTTTTGGCCGAGGCCGAGAGGACCGGCAGCCCCCGGTTTCGTCTGCGCCAGAGCAAGGCCGAGCTCGCCTCCCAGATCGGCACTATCCCCGAGACACTGAGCCGCGGCCTGCGCAAGCTTAAGGACGCGGGCCTCATCACGGTGCGCGGCCCCGAGATCCATCTGCTCCAGCCGGCCCTTCTCCGCCGCTTGACTTAAGTCAAGGCATTGATGAGCCCGGTGTGGCACAATGGAATAGGGAGAACGTCCCCAGGAGGAGCATGAGATGAAAAACGAAACCAAAGAGGCTTCAGCCACGGCCAAGCTGTCCGAGGAGCACCAGATCATCCTCAAGGTCATCGCCGCTTTGCGCGCGCATTGCGACGCGCTCGCCGGCAACGCCGCGATCGACAAGGCTTTCTTCGAGAAGGTCCTGGACTTCATCAAAGGTTACGCCGACCGCTTCCACCATGCCAAGGAGGAGGACATCCTGTTTCCGGAGCTGGGCGAGCCCGGAGTCGAGATGCACTGCGACCCGCGCCAGCAGATGCTCCACGAGCACGACCTGGGCCGCGGCTTTGTGCGCGGCATGGAGGCGGCTCTCAAGGCCGGTCAGCGCGCCGAGCTCGTCGAGAACGCCCGAGGCTACTGCGGCCTTCTGGAGGATCACATCTACAAGGAAGACAACATCCTCTACCCCATGGCCGAGGAAGCCCTCGGCGCCAAACGCAGCGCCGAGATCCTGGCGCGTTTCGCGGAGGTCGACCGCAAGTTCGCCTCGGTGGTGAAGGAGCATCTGGCATTCGCCGCCAAGAGCTGATGAAGACGGCGGAGGTGGAGCGGCAGCAGGCGGTGCTCGCGCGGTTCACGCAGGTGTACTGCCGTGAGCGGCACCGCACGGCTGCTCTCTGCGACGAGTGCCAAGAGCTTCTCGCCTACGCCCGCACGCGCCTGGAAAAATGTCCCTTCGACCCCAAGCCGCCCTGCAAGAACTGCGAGGTCCATTGCTATCAGCGCGCGTATAGGGATAGAATCAGGGAGGTCATGCGGTTCTCCGGCCTCTATTTCATCAAGCGGGGAAGGCTGGACTGGCTGGTCAAATACTTTTTAATGTAAGGAGCATCCATGAAGCGCCAGATCATCCGTATCAACGAGGATAAATGCGACGGTTGCGCGCTCTGCGTGAAGGGCTGTCCTGAAGGCGCCATCCAGCTCATCGACGGCAAGGCACGGCTCGTCAGCGCGGTCTATTGCGACGGGCTGGGCGCCTGTATCGGCGAATGTCCGCACGGGGCCATCACGATCGAGGAGGTCGAGGCCGCGGCTTATGACGAGGTCAAAACCCTGGCGAACATCCTCCCGCAGGGCCGCAACACGGTGCTCGCGCACCTGAAGCATCTCAAGGAGCACGGCCAGAAGCAGTATTTATCCCAGGCCTTGGAGCATCTCAAGTCCAAGGGCCTGTCTTTCTCCGAAAACGAGCTGGGGCGGGTCGCGTCTCACAGCGGCTGTCCGGGCTCCCGGGTCATAGACCTTCGCGCCGGGACCCAGGATGAGCCTCCCCTTGGATCCGCCGGGACATCCCACCTGCGCCACTGGCCCATCCAGCTGCATCTGCTCAACCCCGGAGCGCCGTTCTTCGACGAAGCCGACCTGCTCGTGGCCGCCGACTGCGTGCCGTTCGCCAACGCGGATTTCCATAGGCGCTTCTTGCGTGGCAAAGTCCTCATCATCCTCTGCCCGAAGCTCGACGACTCGAAGGAGGAGTATCTGGCGAAGCTGGCGGAGATCTTCTCGAGCCACGACATCCGCTCGGTCACGGTGGCGCACATGGAGGTCCCTTGCTGCTTCGGGACCATGGCCTTGGTTCAGGAGGCGCTGACGCGCTCAGGCAAGACGATCCCCGTTCAGAAGTTCGTCGTGTCCTTGCAGGGGCTCATCAAGTAAAGATCTCGAGGTGGGTGTGGATCCCTGCTTGCCGCGCCCGGCGCCAGGCTGTGTTGAAGAGTTTTTCCGCCTCTGAGGTCCGTCCTCGCGCATGAAGGATGCTTGAGAGAGACATCTCGCAGAGGACGATCCCGCGCGTTTCTGTGCCTTGCCTGAACCCCTCTCTGGCCAGCCGCAGTTTCTTCTCAGCCGCCTTCAGATCCCTGCGGCGCATGTAGATCTGTCCCAGGCCCCAGTCCACGTAGGCGAGGTCCACAGGGTCGCCCAGGAGGCGATAGAGGCCATGGGCCTGAAGATAATGCCGCTCGGCCTCCGCACTCTTCCCCCTCTGACGCAGGACATTGGCCAGGCCGCAGTGGGCGTAGGCTTGGCCGAAGAGATCTTCCGTGCCCTTGGCCGCCTGGAGCGCGGCCGCGTAGTGGCGTTGAGCTTCAGCCAGTCGGCCTTGGATGCGGGTCGTCCCGCCCAAGCCGAAGAGAGCGTAGACAGCGCCGGTCTTGTCCTGCGCGCGGCGCGCCAGACGCAGGCTTTCCAGAAAGGCCTTGCGCGAGCCGGCCAGGTTCCCCGAGAATCGCAGAGCCCCGCCCATGGCCCAGAGCACGTAAGCCGCGCCCGCCCAGTCGTGGGCGCGGCGAAGACGAGACTCACTCTTCTTGAGGAGTTTCAAACTCAGGTGGAAATCCCCAGAAGCCCTGAGGATGAGGATCTTCTCCAGGTCGAGGCGTTCCAGCAGTCCGCGGTTGGCGAACCGGACGGCGGTCTTGTGTCCGATCTGCCAGACTCGGCGCGCCTGCTGGGTCTGCCCCAGGCTGCGCAGGCAGGCGGCCAAGGCCAGGCAGGCTTCGATCTTGGCCGAGGGGTCGCTCACTCGTTTCAAAAGATTCTTGTAAAGCAAAGCCGCGCGCGCCAAGAATCCCTGGGCACGCAGGGCCTCGGCCACGAGGAAATCCCTCTCGCCGGTCAAGCCCGCGGGCATCGGATTCTTCAAGAGATCCAAGGCGCGGCCGTAGGCGTGGCTGTCGATGGATTCTTTGGCGCGCTCCAGGCGCAGGGCCGCGCCGACGGCGTCAGTTCTTTTTTTCATGGTTCAGACTCCCAAAACGGCACACATCTTGAAGCGGACAGCCGGCGCAGAGGGGATCCTTCCTGCAGCGGCGCTTGGCCAGGGTCACGAGGAGGGCATGGAATTCATTGTACACAGGGACTCGTTTCGGCAGTTTTTTAACGAGGAAGGCCTGGGCCCTGTCGTAAGTCGCCGTCCTCCACCAGCCCAAGCGCGAGCCGATGCGCAGGGTGTAGGCGTCCACGACGAAGGCGGGGCGTTGTGCCGCGTACAGGAGAATGGAATCCGCGGTTTCAGGACCGATGCCGTGGATGTCCAAAAGCTCCCGGCGTCTCGCCTTGAGATCGCCGCTCAACCATTTTCCGACTCTTCCGCCTCGTCGGTCGAGATGCCTGACGAATTCCTTGACCTTGCGGGCTTTCTGCCGGAAATAGCCTGAAGAACGGATCAGACGCTCCAGATTCCTTTGGTCGATGCGTAGGAAATCTTTCAGATTTTTAATATTCGATTTATGTAGATTTTTTAAAGCTTTTTCAACATTGAGCCAGTTCGTGTTCTGCGTGAGGATGGCGCCGAGGCAGACTTCCAAGTCCTTGGAATCAAGTAAGGTGTCCCCCGAACTAGGCCACCAGTGTTGCGGACCGTAGGCTTTGAGCAGGCGCCGGAAGGCCCGGAGCGGCTCGACGGCCGGAGTCATCGCTTCGAGAGGGGCAGAAGAAGCGTGAGGACCGATCGTCCGTCCGAGGAGACCTGGAAGTCCAGGTTGCCCCCTTGCCTGCGGGCCAGGACGCGCAGGAGTCCCAGGCCCAGTCCCACGGTGTTGAGCGTATGGCCCGAGCGCCGGCGCGCGGGATAGAGGACCTCGAGGCTGCGCTGAGTCTCTTCGTGGGAGAGGGGTTGGCCGTAGTATTCCAGGCGCAGAGCCACGGCGCCGTTCCTTCGTTCGCCGGTGAAGCGCAGATCGCCCGCGGCGCGGAACTTGCGCGCGTACAAGAAGAGGGTGGTCAAGCTGCGTACCGTGCGGCTGCGGTCCACCCAGACCTTCGGCAGGTCCGTTGGCACGGCGCATTGGAGGGCGAAGGGGGCTTGGGCCATGCTGCGCTTGAGCTCGGCCAGGGCCTCGTCGATGAGAACGGAGGGCAAGACGCTCTCAGGATAGACGACGAGATCCTGCTTGAGCGTCAGGTGGACGAAGTCGTAGAGCTCTCCCATCAGGGCGTTGAGGCGGCAGAACTGCTCGCGCGTCATGTCGAGCCAGCGGGCGTGCTCGGCGCCGACCTCGCCGAAGGTGCCGTTGAGGAGGTTGAGCAGAGTGATGTTGGCGGCGGTGATCGGCGCGTTGATCTCATGGATGGTGTTGGCGAGGAACCGGCCGAGGCGGTTTCTGGAGCGCCGCACCAGCGGCCAGGCCAGCGCCGCGGCCAAGGCCATGCCCAGGACCAGCCCCGCCGCGAAGGCCAGCAGGCACGGCAGTTCGAGGTTAAAGGATCCCATGGGATGTTCTCCGATGCCGTCGCGCCAGGTCGACATAGGCAACGGCGCTATGATGGATGCGCCTGATCTCGGCGGGCGTCAAGCGCCTGACCACGCGGGCCGGCAGGCCCAGGACCAGGGAACGCGGCGGGATGCGCATGCCCGCCGGGACCACGGCGCCGGCGCCGACAAGGCTTTCTGGGCCGATGACGCACTCCATGACCGTCGCGCCCATGCCGATGAGGCAGAACTCGCCGATGCGGCAGCCGTGGAGCACGCAGCTGTGGCCGACGGTCGTGCCGCGGCCGATGATCGTGGGATGGGAACGGTCGCAGTGGACCGTGCAGAGGTCCTGGATGTTGACGTCATCGCCGACGGCGATTCGATGAACGTCTCCCCGCAGGACGGTCATGGGCCAGATCGATGCTCGGGCTCCCACGCTTACGCGGCCGATGACCTCGGCTGAGTCATGGATGAAAGCCGAGGAGTGGATGCGAGGCTGATGGCGCCCGAAAGTGCGGATCATTTTGGTAAACTTTAGCAAAAATGAGCCCCAGTTGCGATTTCCTCGTCATCGGCAGCGGCCTGGCCGGCCTTTTGAGCGCGCACAAACTCTCGGCCTTGGGCAGCGTCTGCCTTTTGGCTAAAAAAGAGGCGAGCGAGGGCAACAGCCAGTATGCCCAGGGCGGGATTGCCGCGGCCGTGGATCCGGGAGACGATCCTTCACAGCATGCCGAAGATACTTTAAAGGCCGGGGCCGGTCTTTGCAACGAGGAAGTCGTTCGTCTGGTCGTCGGTGACGCCCCGGCGCGCGTGCGCGAGCTGGCCGATCTAGGCGTTCATTTCAGCGCGAAGGGCGGCCCGCCGGATTTGGGATTGGAAGCCGGGCACTCCCGCCGCCGGGTCCTGCATGCGGGAGACGCGACGGGCCGCGAGATCGTGCAGGCGCTTTTGAAGCGCTGCCGGGAGGACCGGGGCGTGCGCCTCTGCGAGGGGCATGTCGCCGTGGACCTCATCCGCGATTCCGGCGGCTCGTGCTGCGGGGCCTATGTCCTGCAACGCGCCACGGGTTCGGTGCGCACCTTCACGGCCCGGGCCACGATCCTCGCCACGGGCGGGGCCGGCAAGGTCTACATCTACACCTCCAATCCCGACGTGGCCACGGGCGACGGCATGGCCATGGCCTGGCGCGCCGGAGCGACTTTGGCCAACATGGAGTTCGTGCAGTTCCATCCGACCTGTCTCTACCATCCCCAGGCCAAGTCCTTCCTCATCTCCGAGGCTTTGCGCGGCGAGGGCGGCAAGCTCGTCGACAGGGAAGGCAGGAACTTCATGGCCGGCCTGCATCCCCAGGCGGAATTGGCGCCCCGCGACATCGTGGCGCGCGCCATCGACAGTGAGCTCAAGCGCACGGGAGAGGAGTGCGTTTTCCTCGACATGACGCACAAGAGCGCGGACTACCTCAAAAGTCGATTCCCCACCATCCATGAGAAGTGCCTGAGCTTCGGAATCGATATGGCGGTGGCGCCCATCCCCGTGGTCCCGGCCGCGCATTTCTTCTGCGGCGGGGTGCGGACCGACGCTCATGGCGCGACCTCCGTGCCGGGCCTCTTCGCCGTGGGCGAGACGGCGCATACGGGCTTGCACGGCGCCAATCGGCTCGCCTCGAACTCGCTTCTGGAGTGCTGCGTCTTCGCCGAACGCCTTTTTGGGCATCTGAGCGCGAGGCGCGAGCTGTGGGAGCAGCGTCCGATCTCCCCCCCGCCTGATTGGAATCCAGGGAAGGCCGTCAAGTCCGACGAGGCCGTGGTCATCTCCCAGAACTGGGATGAGATCCGCCGCCTCATGTGGAACTATGTGGGCATCGTGCGCTCGAAGAAGCGCCTGGAGCGGGCCTTCCACCGCATGGAGCTTTTGAACCGCGAGATCGATCAGTATTATTGGGATTTCCTGCTCACCCCGGACTTGATCGAGCTGCGCAACATCGCGGTGGTCGCGACCGCGGTCATCCGCTCGGCCATGGCGCGGTGTGAATCCCGGGGCCTGCATTACACGCTCGACTACCCTCAGCCGGTCGAGTCCGAGCGCCACGACACCCTCCTCTCTCGCTTTTCCGTCTAGGGGCGGCGGCACCGGATCGCGGCTGGCCCGAACATCCGTTGGGCTCTCAACTGGTTATGTTCCCGGCACAGGAGCCGGATGTTTTTCGGGTCATGCGACCTGCCGCCCAAGGCCCAGGGGATGATGTGGTCGAACTCAAGGCCGTTTTGTTCAGGGCATCGCGCGCCGTCGGGCGCCAGAAAGGCGCACTGCCCATGGTCCCGATCCCAAACCTCATCCTTGACCCATTGGGGGATGCGGCGGCTTGCGGCCGCTCTGGGAACCGGCGGCGGTCGCTTGAGGCTGGCTTTTTTTTGGATCCTTCGCGCGGGATCTTTTTTGTTCAGAAGAAAATCCAAGGCTTCCGCGAAGATGTCTTCCAGCTTGCCGGCGGGATATTTGTGCCAGAGGACCGCCCGCGCGCGTTCGAACTTTCTCAGGAGCGCTTCGTTGCCGGTGAAGGAGAACCGGACGCGCTGGGGCGCGACGGGTTCGATTTTGGAAGGTAGCGGCAAGGACCCGGGCTGGATGAGAGGTGGTGCGGGGGTGCCAGGCATGAAAGGCAAATCTTCAGTTGGCGAGGGTGCTGGTTCCGGCAGATGACGGATGACGTCTGCTTTCTCTGGTTGCGGAGCTAGACAGGCGACCAGTCGTTGTACATCTCTAAAGCTTTTGTCACAAGCCTGACCCAATAATTCCATTCGATTCTCATCGGTCAGATGGGCGGATAGGATGGCTATGACTGATAATTGCAAGCGTCCTTCGGCAATCAGAGGCAAGACTTCAGGGTACTTCCTACTGACACGAGCGGCATGGATGCGCCGGTAGGCGGCCTCCTCGGAGAATCTTAGTTTCGTCGTGCAATAAACGAATAGAGAAGGGAAGCCGAGAGCGGCATAAAGTTCGCGCCGATCGAACTCAGCCAGGTGCAGCAGCAATGTGACGATGGCCGTGCGCTCATTAAACGCCAAATCCTGCAACCGCAAGGTCAGCGTTATGTCGCTGAACCGTGCAACGGCGAAGTTATCCACAAACTCTTCGCGCGAAGAGTTGACCATGTCCATACCATACATACGATCGAGCCTCAAAAAAGTTCCCGACATTTATCGAAATGCGGTAAAATTACTTTATAGAAGCGCTGGAAGGCGGAGCCTTCCAGCGCTGGCATATGGACAAGATCATCATCCGCGGCGCGCGACAGCACAACCTCAAGAACATCAGCTTGACGCTGCCGCGAGGCAAGCTCATCGTCGTCACGGGGCTCTCCGGCTCGGGGAAGTCCTCCTTGGCCTTCGACACGCTCTACGCCGAGGGCCAGCGCCGCTATGTGGAGAGCCTCTCGGCCTATGCCCGGCAGTTCCTGGAGATGATGGACAAGCCGGACGTGGACTTGATCGAGGGGCTCTCGCCCGCCATCTCGATCGAGCAGCGCAACCCTTCGCGCAATCCCCGCTCCACGGTCGCGACCGTCACCGAGATCTACGACTACCTTCGCCTGCTCTACGCCCGCGTGGGCACGCCCCATTGTCCGCAGTGCGGTCGGCGCGTGCAAAAACAATCCGCCCAATCGATTGTCCATACTGTTCTGCGCCAGCATGACGGCGTTTCCATTGTCATTTACTCGCCGTTGGTCCGCGGCCGTACCGGCACTTACGAAGACCTCTTCAAGCGTTTGAAGCGTTCCGGTTTCGTCAGCGTGCGCGTGGACGGCAAGAACCACAGCCTGGACTCGATCCCGACCCTTTCCCGCTATCAGAAGCACACCATCGAACTCTTCGTCGATAAGCTTAAAGTCATCGGCGATGAGCGAGAGCGGATCGCTGACTCTATCGAGATCGCCCTCAAAGAATCCCGGGGCCTTGTGCGCGTGGAACCCGCGGGAAACCCCAAGGCCGGGCATCTCATGAGCGAGCACAATGCCTGCCCGGAATGCGGCATCAGCCTCCCGGAATTGGAACCCCGACTTTTTTCCTTCAACTCCCCCTACGGCGCCTGCTCCGGTTGCGGCGGCCTGGGCCATAAAGTCGAGGTGGACGAGGCGCTGATCGTGGCCGACCGCTCTCTTTCCATCGCCGACGGAGCGATCACGGCCTGGGCCGACCCGGTCACCACGCGCACCAACCGCTGGAAAAAGTCCTGGTCCGGCTACTACACGGAGATCCTCGAGCAGATCTGCCGCCAGCACGGCATCAGCCGGGACCGTCCATGGAAGGACCTGCCTGAGATCCAGCGGCACATCATCCTTTTCGGCGGCGGGACCTACAAGCCCTCGTGGGCCAAGAACGAGCAGGAGTATGAGGGCGTGGTGCACAACCTCGAGCGCCGGCTCGCCGAGACCGAGTCTGATTTCGTCAAGGGGGCCGTGGCCGAACGCTTCATGACGAAGAAGATCTGCCCGTCCTGCCGCGGGGCCCGCCTGAAGCCCGAGGCTCTGGCCGTGAAGATCGGGGACTTGAGCATTTCGGCACTCACGCGTCTTTCCGTTGATAAAGCGAAAGCTTTCTTCCAGAATCTGGCCTTGGAAGAAAGCCGGCGGACCATCTCCAAGCAGGTTTTAAAAGAGATCCAGGCGCGCCTGGAATTCTTGAGTTCCGTGGGCCTGGAATATCTGACTCTCGATCGCGCTTCCGAGACCTTGGCGGGCGGCGAGGCGCAGCGCATCCATCTTGCGACCCAGATCGGCTCGGGCTTGACCGGGGTGCTCTACGTGCTCGACGAGCCGTCTATCGGGCTGCATCCGCGCGACAACTCCCGGCTCCTGGCGACTTTAAAGCGCTTGCGCGACCTGGGCAATACCTTGGTCGTGGTGGAGCATGACGAGGAGACCATCCGCAATGCCGACTGGATCGTCGATCTGGGACCCGGGGCCGGCATCCACGGCGGCCATGTCGTGGCGCAGGGTCCGCTGGATAAGATCCTGGCGGAACCGAAATCCCTGACCGCGGCCTATCTCAACGGCCGCATCCCCCCATCCGTCGGCGGCGCTGCCCGTCGACCGCACGGGCACCTGCGCATCAAGGGCGCTCGGCAGTTCAACCTCAAGGGCATCGACGTGGACATCCCCCTGGGGATGTTGGTTTGCGTGACCGGGGTCTCAGGCTCGGGCAAGTCCACCTTGGTCCACGAAGTCGTCTATAAGGCCCTGGCGCGCAAGCTCTACGGAGCCAAGGAAGAGCCGGGGCTTCATAAGGCCATGATCGGAGCCGAGCAGATCGACAAGGTCATCGTGGTGGATCAGTCCCCCATCGGCCGCACGCCGCGATCCAACCCCGCGACCTACACGGGCCTTTGGGCTCCTGTCCGTGAGATCTACGCGATGCTGCCGCAGTCCAAGGCGCGCGGCTACAGGCCCGGGAGGTTCTCCTTCAACGTCAAAGGCGGGCGCTGCGAGAATTGCGAGGGCGATGGGACGCTCAAGATCTCCATGCAGTTCCTGCCGGACGTCTACATCCAATGCGACGAGTGTCACGGCGCGCGGTTCAACGACGAGACTTTGACCGTGCGCTACAAGGGAAAGAACATCGCCGAACTCCTGGCCATGAGCGTGGAGGAGGCCCTGGGTTTTCTCGAAGCTCACCCGTCTATCTGCCGCACTTTGAAGACTCTCTCGGACGTGGGCCTGGGCTACATCACCCTGGGCCAGAGCGCGACGACGCTTTCCGGGGGCGAGGCGCAGCGGGTGAAGCTGGCCGCCGAGCTCTGCCGCCGCGGCACGGGACGCACGCTCTATATCCTCGACGAGCCCACGACAGGGCTTCACTTCGCGGATGTGGACAAGCTTTTGGAAGTCCTCCATCGTCTCGTCTCCGGCGGCAACACGGTGCTGGTCATCGAGCACAACTTGGCCGTCATCCGGCAGTCCGATTGGATCGTGGATCTGGGCCCCGAGGGCGGCGATCGCGGAGGGGAGCTCGTGGCTTGCGGGCGGCCCAGAGAAATTGCCAAGAACTCAGCTTCTCACACGGGGAAGTATCTTCAATCGATGCTGAAAGCCTCCTCAAACAGCTGATTTGTCTTACTGTAATAATAAAGTAATACAAAATAACTATTGACATACATAAATTTTTATGTTATACTATTTATAAAAGGGAGGATGAATTTATGACGATTGCGACCGTTACGGCGAAAGGACAGGTGGTCATTCCGTCTCAAATAAGGCGGACCTATCATATCAAGAAGGGAACCAAGCTCCTGGTGGAGCAAAGAGGCAATGAGCTTGTCATGCGGCCCGTTTCCGAGGAATACTTCAGAGGGATGGCTGGGACATTGGGCACGAAAGGCAGACTTTGCAGGACCCTCTTGTCCGAACGAGCCAAGGACATGGCACGGGGCGGCTGACATGGTTCGCGTGCTCGATTCGCATGCCCTGTTGGCTTATCTGGAAAAGGAGCCGGGCTTCGAGGCAGTCCAATCCGTCTTTCTCCATGCCGTCGAAAAGGAAAGTCCAGTGCTCATGACCGCGGTCAATTTCGGGGAAGTCTACTACGTGGTCATGCGAGAGCTGGGGTCTGAGAAGGCCGTCGAGATCGAGCATGTCATCGGCCAATTGCCCATACAAATCGTCGGAGTCGATATTGATCTCGCCCGCGAGGCGGCCAAATTCAAGGCCGCTAAGAAAATGTCCTATGCCGACTGCTTTGCCGCGGCTTTGGCGAAGCTGCACGGCGGAGAATTAATCACGGGGGACAAGGAATTCAAAGAGGTGGAGCGGGATGTCAAAGTCCTCTGGATTCGCTGATTTTTTCTACTCGCGCAAAGACCTGAATCCCTTCATCGGCTTGATGCGGGTCGGCCGGATCACGCTCGGCGAGAAGGGGACCTTGGTTTTCCCTTCCTGCTGAGACTGCGCTTCTCGCCGGGCTGCGGCCATGGCTTTGTCCACGCGCACGCGCTGCTCGGGTCTTGAGAGCCACTGCTTCCAATCCTTCTCCAGAGCGGGCGCGTCATGATAGCGGTAGGCAAGCCACAGGCTTTCGAAAAGCGGCCGGCCGTCGCGCAGGTTGGAGCAGAAGTTCTTGAACTGCAGGCGCTGGTGGCCGCGGTAGAGGAAATACGTGATGGAATAGGCCTGCACGTACCAGTCGCCGATGGTGTCCTGGTTGTGCAGGTCCTTGGTCGGCGTGATGGCGAAGAATTGTTCGAGAGGAAGGAAGGTGCCCGGCTTGGCCAAGACCATGAGCTGGTACCATGGGGAGCGCTCAGGGCGGTCCGGAGAGTCGGCTTCCTCCATCATGGCCAGGCCTTCGTTGAGCCAGGCCGGCGGCCGCTTCTTGGATTCCCACCAATAGCTCTCGAAAAGCATGTGCGTCATCTCATGCGCGATGACACGCAGGAGGTCCTTGCGGTCCGGATTGTCCGGCACGGCCACGGCCTTGAGCTCGAAAAGGGCCAGGCCGTTGGACCAGGAGGGCGGGTTGAACTCTCCGGCGAGATAGGACTGGGGATCCTTGTAGAGGTAGAGTTTGATGCGTTCTTTGGCCATCCAAGGCGAAAGCATGCCCAGATCCATGCGCAGGCGGCCGTGGATCTTCTCGAGGTCCATGACGAAGCCCGGCGGCGTCCAGGCCATCTCATGGGAGACCGCGAAATGAGGCGAGGTCGTCTCGTGCCATTGCCAGCCCTTCTCCGCATTTTCGCCGGCGAAGGCCATGGCACATGCCCAGAGGACGATATGAATCATTCTTCGTGAGTCTATCAGTTTCTCGGATTGTTTCACATGGGATTTTGTGATAAAATCTCATCAGTTCGCGCTTTCTGGAGTCGAATCCCCCAATTATGTCTACATTAAGAACCCTCTTCTTGAATCCCCCCTCTTACGCTGGTTTTGACGGGGGAGCCGGAGCCCGCTACCAGGCCAGCCGTGAGATCAAGTCCTTTTGGTTTCCCACCTGGCTGGCCCAGCCTGCGGCGCTCATCGCCAATTCCAAGCTCATCGACGCTCCTGCCGATGACTTGACCCTTTCGCAAGTCCTGCAGATGGCCAAGGGCTTCGAACTGTGCATCATCCACACCTCCACCCCCTCCTTCGACAACGACGCCCAGGTCGCCGCCACTCTCAAGCGCGCCTTCCCGGAGATGCGCATCGGCTTGGTGGGCGCCCATGTGGCGGTCCTGCCCGAGGAATCCCTGCGCGGCGCGCCCGCCGTGGATTTCATCGCCCGCGAGGAGTTCGATTACACGCTGTGCGAGATCGCTCAGGGCAAGCCCCTGCCTGAAGTGGCCGGCGTGAGCTTTCGGGAGAACGGCGCCATCCGCCACAACCCGGACCGGGCCTTGATCACGGACATGGACGCTCTGCCCAGCGTGCTCGATGTCTATAAGCGGGATCTCACCATCGAGAATTACTACATCGGCTATCTGCAGCATCCCTACCTGTCCCTCTACACGGGCCGCGGCTGTCCGGCCCGCTGCACCTTCTGCCTCTGGCCCCAGACCGTGGGGGGCCGCACGTACCGCACCCGCAGCGCCGCCAGCGTGGTGGCGGAGATGGCTCGGGCCAAGGAACTTTTTGGCCAGGTCAAGGAATTCTTCTTCGACGACGACACCTTCACCGCCGACCTCCCCCGCGCCGCCGAGATCGCCAAGGGCCTGGGGCGCCTGGGCCTGACCTGGTCCTGCAACGCCCGGGCCAACGTGCCTTACGAATATCTCAAGATCTTCAAGGAGAACGGCCTGAGGCTCCTCTTGGTGGGCTATGAGTCCGGCAACCAGGAGATCCTCAACAACGTCAAGAAAGGCCTGCGCCTGGACACGGCCCAGCAATTCAGCCGTCATTGCCATGAACTCGGCATCCTCGTCCATGGGACCTTCGTCCTGGGCCTGCCCGGCGAGACCAAGCAGACCATCGAGCAATCGATCCGCTACGCCTGCGGGCTCAACATCGACACCATCCAGGTCTCCCTGGCCGCCCCCTATCCAGGCACGGAACTCTACCGTCAGGCCATGGAGAACAAGTGGTTCGAGCCTTCCAGCCTCGTGCGCAACGACGGCACGCAATCCTGCGCCCTCTCCTACCCGCACCTCTCCTCCAGCGACATCCAGGCGGGGGTCAAGCGCTTCTACACCCGCTTTTACGCGAGGCCGACGCCCATCTGGCGCATGCTGGTGCGCATGGCCAAGGATCCCATGGAGCGCCGCCGCCGCCTGCGCGAGGGCCGGGAATTCCTGAAGTATCTCAAGAGCCGTCCCAGCTCTTCCGGGAAGGACTGCGGCTGCCAGGACCATCGGCAATCCCTAAGCGCCTGATGGACTATCCTTTCGTCATCCTGTTTTTTCTCGCAGCCTACCTCATCGGCAAGACGGCCCTCTCCACGCTGGCTTTGGTCCTGCTGGTTTTTGGCGCGGCGTTCTCCGCAGCCTCTCTTTGCAGCGCCTGGATGGTCCTGCGCCGCCCGGCGCCGCTTGGCGGCGCGTTAGCGCCGGTCACGATCCTCAAGCCCCTCAAGGGCTGCGACCGCGGCCTCTACGAGAACCTGGCCAGCTTCTGCGATCAGGACTATCCGCGATTCCAGATCCTTCTGTCCGTGGCTAGTCCCGACGATCCAGCACTGCCTGTCGCCGAGCGCCTGAAGAAAAACTTCCCCGAGAGGGATATCCGCATCGTCATCTCGGATGAATGCATAGGCCACAACCCCAAGATCAGCAACGTTTCCAATGCCTACCCCCTGGCAGAGCATGACCTCCTGCTCATGTCTGATTCGGACATCCGGGTCCCCCCGGATTTTCTGAGGCGATCGGTCGCCGCTTTCACCGATCCGCGGGTGGGGCTGGTGACGGCTTTCTATCGCTCGGCCGGGGCAGCCGGCGTCTGGAGCATCCTGGAGTCATTTTCAGTCAATTTCAACTTCCTCCCTCAGACCCTGCTGGCTAAGGCTTTTGGCATGCGCTTTGCCATGGGAGCCGCTATTCTGGTGCGCCGACAGCTCTTCGACCGGATCGGCGGATTCGCCGCCTTGGCCGATCATCTGGCCGATGATTTCGCTTTGGGAGAAGCCGTGGAAGCGGCGGGTTCCCGGATCGCATTCTCCGACGTCGTTGTGGAATCCATCCCCCCCGAGGCTTCGGGACTCTTCGAGATGTTCCGCCATCAGGTGCGCTGGCAAAGGACCGTGCGCCTATGCCATCCGGCCGGCTACTGCGGTTCCTTGCTGCTGCACGGTTTCTCCCTTGCCTCCTTGGCGCTCCTCTTCTTCGGCTGGAATCCTCGCTTGGCCGCAGGGGCAGTTCTGCTCCTGGCTCTGAAGGCTGCCGCCGGCTTAGCGATTCAGCGGCTCAGCGGTGCTATGCCCAGGCTGCTGCCTGTGACGTGGCTGCCCTTGAGCGAATGGCTGGGTTTTGCCGCCTGGCTTTCCGGCTTTGGGCCGAGCGCGGTCCTCTGGAGAGGACAGCGCTACCGGGTGCTCCCCGACGGCCGCCTGGTCCCCCCTTCCGCGGCGCGAGGCCTCCCCTGAGAGCATGAAGATCTTTGAGAGGCTCGTCTTCGCGGCCGGCCTGGCCATGCTGGGCTTCCTCCTGTGGAGATTCGACGCGCCGGCGGTCTGGGCGCAGGTCTGCCACGTCGGGTGGGGATTCGTGGTGATCCTGGCCCTGCAGATCTGCGACCATGCCTTGAACGCCGTGGGCTGGCGCTTCGCCTTCGCCAAAAGCGACGCGGCTCTGGCGCCCTTCTGGCAGCTCGTGCGCATCCGCATCGCCGGCGACGGGGTCAACTATCTCACGCCGAGCGGCACGATCGCCGGCGAGATCATCCGCCCAGGGATGCTGCCGGACTCCATCCCGGCGCAGATCCGCAATTCGAGCGTGGTCGTCGCCAAATTCGCCCAGTCATTGGCGCAAGCGTTCTTCGTGTTGGTCGGCGTGCTCATGCTGGCGCCTTGGCGCCTGGGTTTTCTGTCCGGACGCCAGATCTGGGCGGCTGTTTTCGGCTGCGTGGCCGTCTTCGTCCTGGTGGGCGCGGGCATGGCGCTCTTGGCCGCGCGACGCCGCGACGGGACCTATCTCTGGCGCCTGAGCGAGAGCATGTCTGCCATGCGCGAGCAGATGGTTCTCTATCTGCGCGAGCATCCCGGCCGATTCTGCCTTTCCACCTTCTTTTTCGTCCTGGGCTATGCCTCGGGGGCCGTGGAAGTTCTGGTCATCTGTCTTTTCCTGGGCCTGCGTCTGGATCTGGCCACCGCGTTCTGCGTGGAAGTCCTCTCCATCATGGTGGATGCCATCTTCTTCATGGTGCCTGCCAAGGCGGGGACGCAGGAGGCCGGCAAGATCGCCATCTTCGCCGGGCTCGGCCTGCCCGCGGCCCAAGGCCTGGCCTTGGGACTGGTGCGCCACGTGCGGGAACTGCTCTGGGCCGGGGCGGGATTTGCGATGTACGCCGCGGATCGTCGTCGACGGGAGAACGAGGCTCTATCGGAGGAAATAATCCATGTCTGACCTGAATATCCATGTTCGGTTGTCCCGAAGGACCTGCCTCGGAGTTTTGACTCTGGGGCTTCTGGCTTGGGCGGCCGCCGAGCTGGGCTCTGAAAACGTCACATTGACGACCCAATATCCGGCTCCGTCCGGCGTCTACACGCAGATGATCACGACGGGGAAGACCCTTCTCTCCCGCGACGGCAGCTATGTTTCCGTTGGCACACCCAATGCGCCGGGCAACGGCGCCAAGATGGAAGTCAACGGGAATATCAACTTGGGCGGCCCGAGTCCTACATACAGGGTGACCAATGTCGCCGATCCTATTGCGAACAGCGATGTCGCAACCAAGGCCTATGTCCTGGCGGCGGGTGGTGGCGGCAAGAGCTACATCACAACCCTGACAGCAACTCGATGGAGCTCTTCCGCCCCATTTTGCCCGCCGGGATGGACGAAGGAAACCAGCTGGCAGTTCCAGACTACGGGAGGATGGGACGGCGGCTCTTATTCGTACTATAACGGTTGGACACAAACCCTCTGCAGCAAATAGGGCGCCCTCTTTGAAATTGTTGATAACGCTTGCCTGGCTTCTTGGCATCGGGGCCTATTCCTCCTCAGCCGATGGGAGGGGCTGCGGCGAGAGGATCGAGAAACGCACCGTGCAGGGCAATTCCCTGGCCGGGCTCATCGCCGACGGCCAGACGCTCAGGATTTCTTTTGGATTTTACGATTGTCATGCGATCAAGAGAGGGGATATCGTCGCCTATCGCTATGCCGGAAACGCAACCCCAATCATTAAAATCGTCATGGGCCTGCCCGACGATAAATTTCAACTGGCGAGGGTCGGGCGCGGCTGGCAAATCTTCATCAACGGCAAAGCGGTTCAAAATTCAAAAGCTGAAACTTATCTGGTGGACGAGCGGGGACACCGCATGCTTTCGCTCTATGAAAAAGATTATCATGGGATTATTCCCCCTCAAGCTTATATGCTCATGGGCAATTTGGAGAATGGCTCTCTCGATAGCACGCGCTTCGGATTGATCCATGAATCTGACATACTCGGCAAGGTCCTCAACTGACCATGAATCAAGCCGGGCTCACGTCTGCCGACCGCCCCCGTTCTTCCTGAAGCGCCTGCCGCACGCGCGGATTCTTGAGCATTGTGGAGTTTCGTTTATATCAAGTTTACTCGACTTTAACAGATTTTGATAAACACGGTAAATTTGCTATATTCGTTCCAATGAACCCCATCACAAATCCCTACACACCAGGTGCCGGCTCGCGGCCCCCCGCGTTGACCGGCCGCGACGCCCAGATCACGGCGTTTCAAGTGCTCGTCGAGCGCCTGCGCGTCGGCAGATCGGCCAAAAGCCTGCTGGTCATCGGCCTGCGCGGGGTCGGAAAAACCGTGCTCCTCAATAAATTCCGCGATCTGGCGGAAAGCGCGGGCTTTCGCACCGGCCAGACCGAGATTACGCACGAGACCCATTTCAAGGAAACCATCGCGCGCATGGCCCGCAGGATCATCCTTTCTCTCGACGTCAAGGAAAAAGTCCGAGACGCGGCTTGGCGAGCGGTCGGAGTCCTCAAGGCGTTCAACGTCAAGACGCCGGAAGGCTACGAGCTCGGCCTCAACATCGAGGCGCTGCGCGGCACAGCCGATTCTGGGATATTCAGCGAGGACCTCTCGGACCTTTTCGTCGCGCTTGGAGAGGCGGCCAAAGAGCGCCACAGCGGAGTGATATTCCTCCTGGACGAGGTGCAGTGCTTGCCCCCGAAGGATTTCGAAGCCCTCATTTCCGCTGCCCATCAGGTCATGCAGAAGTCGCTGCCTCTGGCCGTTGTCGGAGCCGGTCTGCCCCAACTGCCAAAACTCGCGGGAGAGGCTAAATCCTACGCCGAGAGGCTGTTCGATTTTCCCCCCATCGGGAAGCTCTCTTCAGAAGACGCCAAAGCCGCTTTAGAACAGCCCGCGCGCGAACAGGGCGTCCGCTACGACCCAGCCGCCACGCAGGCCATCATCGAGTTCACCAAAGGCTATCCATATTTTCTCCAGGAGTACGGGACGCATGTCTGGAATCTTTCCGCCGGTCCGAGAATCACCGCGCGCGACGTGGCCGCGGCCAAAGCCAACGTCCTGGCGCAGCTCGACGAAAATTTCTTCCGCGTCCGCATCGACAGGGCCACCCCCGCGCAGAAACAGTACTTGGCCGCGATGGCCTCGCTGGGATCCGGACCTTACAAGACCAGCGATATCGCCGACGCGCTCGACAAATCAGCGACGACCGTCGCTCCCAGCCGCAGCCGCCTTATCAGCAAGGGGCATATCTACGCCCCGTCGCATGCCTTAACCGACTTTACGGTTCCCATGTTCGACGATTACATGCGCAGGAATTATCCGTTGGCCGTTAAGGGTGCGACTGGCGACCAAGGTCGCAGCTGAAGCTCTCGAAGAAGTTTGTAGGCTCTTGAATATTTTCGGGCTTGGTGGCTCCGGTGGAGACCAATGGTCTGCTGGCTGTACTTGCACTGTTCCGTGCGATATTGGGCAGGGCGGGCGGTGGGCTTCCATCCATAATTGCTGGAGATGAATCACGCCCACGCGGCGGATTCTGAATTTTCAGGGCCGGGCGGCTCCGACAGCCTCGACCAATCCCACGTGTTCCTCCTCAAGCGCCCGCCGCACGCGCGGACTCTTGAGCGTTTGAAGCTCTGTGACAGTGGCGTGCGTCGGGGTGGGGCATTCCTGGACTTGCGAGCCCGGATCGGCGGATGGATGGAAATAGATCTCGGTCGTCCCCTCGGGCAGATGCCGGATGAGCCATTGAACATAGTCCTCGGTCATCAAGCCTGAACGCAGCATCCCGAAGGCCCGGGTGACGTTCAAGCCCCGCATGGACCTTCGTTGGGCCAACCCCAAAGCGCCATAGACTCCGGCCAAAGCGATCCTTGGCAGGAGGGATTTGCGCTCATAGGCCAGGCATGGTCCCAGCTCGCCGGCGGGCCAGCGGACGCGCGGGATGTCGTAGTGTTTGGCCAGCCGTGCTAAAACAGGGAAAACCATGGGATGGACATGGGCATTGAAATGGCTGTCGAGATGAGTGGGGTTGAGGCCGCAGGCTAGGAATCTCTCGATTTGCCCGGAGATGAGGTGATCTAGGCGTCGGCGTTCTTCACGATCATGCAGGAGACGAAGGCCCCAGCGGGCAGGACTCTCTTGGGCCAGAACGAGATGGATGCCGACGCCCAAGCCGGGATTGGCCTTGGCCAGGGCCACGGCATCCTGTGCCGCCGGAGCGTCCACCATGAGGCTGGCGAATCTTAAAATACCGTCTTGAAAAGCCGAGACGACGGCTTCGTTGACCTCGACGCTGGCGCCGAAATCGTCGGCCGTCGTGATGAGAAGGTGGGCGTTCACTGCGGCAGGGGGGCGGTGATGCTGACCGCGCAGGGGTTGGTCCCCAGCGGAGGATTGCAGCCCGTGCCGGCGCAGGCGGTCGTTCCATTGGCGGCCGTATAGCTGCAGCTGCAGCCTCCCGGCCCGCCCGTGCGGACGAGCCCGGGCGCGTCGACGCAGGTGTTGTTGGCCAGATTCCATGCCGTCATGATGGTGTTGAGAGTCCCCTCCGCCTGCTGGCGAGCTCCGGCGCCCTGTTCCGTGCGCGCCTGGATCGTGCCCCGCATGAGCACCACCTGGATGATCCCGGCGGCGATGACGGCGACGATCATGGCGGTCACCAGCACCTGGATGAGGACCGAGCCTTTTTTCTTCATCAGTCCGTTGTGTTGCCGTACTGCTTGTTCATCTTGATCTTTGTCGAGATCGTGAGGAAGACCGGATTGGGCCTGTTGGCGCTCGGGGACGTGGTGCCCACATTGAAGTTGAGCGCGATGCCGCCGACATCGTTGGCGCGCTGGAAATAGGGGAGCACGGCGGGTGTCTGGATCTGGGAGACGTATCGGGAAACCACCTCCACCGGATTGAGTCCGTACGCCGCATTGCCGCAGGTAGGCGCGATGGGACAAGCGATGCCAACCCCGTCATTGTAGTAGCGCAACAGGTTGCAGGATACTCCTGGCTGGCCGCAGTTTACGGCCGGGTTGACGCAATAATAGAATGCGGTGGTGGGCAGCGCGGCATTGATGGGCCCGCCGGCCCCGTTGTTCATCAGCATGGAATAGTTGATGCAACCGCTGATGACGGCTCCCCCGCCTGCATTAGGCGCGGCGAGGTAGTTGGCGTCCTGAAGCTCCTTGTTCATCCGGTTGAGGCCGATCAGGGTCCAGCCCGTGACCTCGCCCTTATCCGAGCTTTCGATCTGGGAGCGCATCATCTGCGCGGCCACGGTCACGATGCCGACGAGCACGAAGCTGGAAAGCGTCATCGCGACGATCAATTCGAGGAGGGTGAAGCCGCGGCGCGGTCTCATGGCTCGTTCCAGGAGGCGGAGACCGTGATGGTCAGCTGGCTGTTGGGTGCCGCGGCGACGACGTAGGTGACCTTCCCGCCGTAGGCGGCAAGAGCGGTGGGGATGACATCGGTAGCCGTTCCCGTGATGATGTGCGTCCCAGGCTGGAGCGCATAGACGTCGCCGAGGCTGTCCACGACGGATGGCGGATTGTTCAGATACCAGCTCGCCGCGCCCGGGCGCGGCGTCGGCCCCAGAATGGCGATGGAGGCGGGATCGCTGGTCACGTAGTTCTTGAGCCGCTGCATCATGGATTGGGCGGCCTGGGCTGCGGCGAGTCGGCGGTCGCTGCGGGCGCTGGTCTGCTTGCTGCTCAGGGCCACGCTGAATACCGCGCTGATCATGACGGCCGAGAGGAGCATGGAGACGACCACCTCGATGAGGGTGAAGCCCTTCCTCGCCGCGAGGCGTACTTTCATGGACCTTTCAACGCACGGGCGCGGGAGGATTGTTGCCGCCGCAAGGAGGACTGGCGGTGCCCGCGCCTGGATAACAGTAAATAGTGCCCGTATTGTTCATGTAGTAGCCCCAGTTCTGGTAGTTCCCAGACGAGAGGTTGCGCTTCACGCAGGCAACGCTCGCCGTTCCTGGCACTGGAGCTAAAGCGCAGGTCCCGAGTGTCGGGTTTATGGCGGCCACGAGATAGGGCTTGTTGAGCCAATCGTCAGCGGCCATATACTTGCAGGCGATCAGATTGCAGGGATCGGCGATCAGGGTGGCGCAGCCGGCGGCTCCATAGCAGCATTTTGTGTTGCAGGCGTTGTTGATGGGCCCTGCCGTGTAAGTGGACAAGCCAGCGACGGGGTGGTCCAGAGCGTACATCCGATTGGCTGCTCCCGCCATGTTCACTAGGCCCACGGCGCCCTGGGCCTTGCTGGTTTCCATGGATTGCGTGTAGTTGGGGATGGCGAGGGCGGCCAGGATGCCGACGATCAGGATGACCACGATCAATTCGACGAGGGTGAATCCTCGGCGAGAGCGGATCGTCATCGTCCCCCCATGGTCGCCAGCTTGAAGATGGGCAGGAAGACCGACAAGACGATGACCCCGACCACGCCTCCGATGCCGACCACGAGGATGGGGTCGATGATGGCCGTGAAGCGCCGCGTGAACTGGTCGACCTGTTCCCGGTAGAAGGCCGAGAGCGTCGCCAGCATGTCCGGAAGCTTGCCTGACTCCTCTCCCATGAACATCATCTCGGTGACCAGGGGCGGAACGACCCCCGTCTTTTTGAAGGCCGCGGAGATGGATTTCCCGCCGGTCACGTCATTGCGGACCGAGCGCAGCATGCGCTGGAAGATGATGTTGTTGCCGAAGATCCCCTCCAAGACCGCGATGGCGTTGAGGATGCTCACGCCGCTCTCGATCAGGGTGGACAGCGAGGTCAAGAGGCGCTCCATCAGCATGTTCTTGATGAAAGGGCCGAAGAACGGAGCGCTGAAGATCAGGTTCCATTTGGTCGCTTTGCCGGCCTCCGTGGAGGCGTAGGCGTTCCAGAGGAACCACAGGACCGCGGTGACGAAGACCATCGGCGCCAGATTGTGCACCAGGAGATTTGAGATCATGATGATGGCCAGCGTCAGCGGCGGGAGCGTGATCTTGAAATCGGCGAATATCTTGGCGAAAGTCGGCACGATCTTGATGATGAAGAAGGCCAGGACCCCCGTGGAGAAGAAGGCCAGGACCGCCGGATAGGCCATGGCCGTGACGATCTTCCCTTTCAACTCCGCCTGGGTGGTCAGATAGGAGGAGATCTGCTTGAGGACTTTGGGAAGCTGGCCTCCCATCTCGCCGGCCTGGACCAGGGAGACCCAGAGGTTGTCGAAGATCTTGGGATGGCGCTCCAGGGCCTTGTAAAGAGCCATGCCGCCGGCAACATCCTTGGTGACCTGGGCCAGGGCGCCATGCATCCCTTTGGATGAGGAATGCTCGCCCAAGAGAGAAAGGGCTCTCACGAGGGGGATGCCGCCGTTGAGCAAGGTCGAGAGCTGCTCGGCGAAGAAGATCAGGTCGCGCGCGGCGACCTTCCCGGAGGAGTGCGCCAGGCCTGAGGCGGCGTGAGCGGCGCGGACCGCGGAGATGGAAAGGATGAAATAACCCTTGCCCTGGAGAAGGCTGATGGCCTCGTTCTCATCATTGGCATCGAGGGCGCCGGAGGAGGATTCTCCCCGGCTATCCTGCACGATGTAATTGAATTGCGCCATGATGGTTACAGTTTAACAGGGCGGCAGTCCTTTGTCAATCGGTCACTCTTCGATGGTCACGGAGAGGACTTCGGCGATCGAGGTGACGCCCGCCAGGACCTTGCGCCAGCCGCTGGAGCGCAGACTCCACATGCCGGACCGGTTGGCGGCCTCCCGCAGGCGGCCCAGGTCGCCGCCATATTTGTAGATGACGTCTCGCATCTCCGGGACGATGCGGAAGATCTCGTAGATGGCGATGCGGCCGGCATAGCCTGTGTGGGCGCATTTGTCGCATCCGCGCGCCTCGTAGAAGACGAGCTTGGCGGGGTCCGGCGCAGGGTCCAGGAGGGATTCCTTGACGCACATGTCCACATCCTTGAGTTCAGGCTTGTGGGGCTTCTTGCAGTGGGGGCAGAGCTTGCGCACCAGGCGCTGGGCGGCCACCAAGGCCAGACTGTTCGACAAAAGGAAGGGTTCGATGCCGAGATCGATGAGGCGCACCACGGCGGAGAGGGCGTCGTTGGTGTGCAAGGTCGAGAGCACCAGATGGCCCGTCAGGGCGGCCCGCAGACACGTCTGGGACGTTTCCTGGTCGCGGACCTCTCCCACGAGGATGACATCGGGGTCTTGGCGCAGAAACGAGCGCAGGGCCGAGGCGAAGGTGAGTCCGATGTTCGCGCGCACCTGGACCTGGTTCAAGCCTTCCAGCTTGATTTCCACGGGGTCCTCGATGGTCATGAAATTCAGTTCGGGGGTCTTGATGGCGCTGAGGACCGAATAGAGGGTGGTGGTTTTTCCCGATCCCGTCGGACCGGTGAGGAAGATGAGCCCATGCGGCAGGCGCGCGGCCGCGAGGAAGTCCTGCTTCTGGCGCGGCTCGAAGCCGATCTTGTCGATGTCGAGTTCGACGGCCCCCTTGTCCAGGATGCGCATGACGACCTTCTCTCCGAAGACCGTGGGGCAGATCGAAACGCGCAGGTCGATGGACCGGTTCTGGACCTTGACGGCGAAGGTCCCGTCCTGGGGGAGCCGCCGCTCGGCGATGTCGAGCTTGGAGAGGATCTTGATGCGGGAGACGATGCCCAAAAAGTCCTTTTTCATCGGAGCCATGCGCTCGTAGAGCACCCCGTCGATGCGGAAGCGCAGGACCACCCGCTCATCGTAATTCTCCAGATGGATGTCCGAGCAGCGCTCGGTGATGGCCTGCTTGAGGATGGCGTTGACCAGCGCGATGATCTGCGCCCCTTGGCCGCTCGACTGGGCCATCTGATCGAGGTCGACGCGCGATTCCGCCGCGTCCACGACTTCCACGTCCGAGGCGCCTTGCACCGCGGTCTTGGCCATGGTGTCTTTGATGATGGTGCTGCCTCCGGCCTGGTAGAAATCGTCGATGGCCTTGAGGATCTGCGCGCGGCTGGCCACAAAGGGCTGTATCTCGAGTCCGCCGGTCAAGAGTTTGATGTTTTCCGACAAGACCATATCCTCGGGGTTGGTCATGGCCACGGCCAGGACATTGTCGTCGAGGAAGAGGGGCAGCACGCAATGGTCCCGCGCATAGGCCTCGGGGACGATCTGCTCCAGATTCTGCCCCCGCTCCACCTTGAGGATCTTGTTCTCCCGCGAGGCATAGGGGACGCCGAGCTGCTTGGAGATGGCGATGGCGATGGCCTCGTCCGTGGCGAAGCCCAGCTTGACGACGGCCTCGCTGAACGAGCATTTGGAGACCGCGGCCACCTGCAGGGCTTTTTCCTTCTGCTGGGCCGTGAGGACGGCGCTGGAGACCAGGATTTCGGCTATCTCGAGTTTCGGAGGCATGGCGTTCCCTAGACTTTAGTCATTCACGATGGTGGGCGTCAAGAAGATGACCAGATCTGAATTGACCTTTCTGGAAGAGGAGCTGGTAAAGAACCAGCCGATGATGGGGATGTAGCCCAAAATCGGCACCTTGCGCACCACCTTGTTTTCCGTGGAGCGCAGAAGCCCTCCCATGACCAGGGTCTGGCCGTTGCGGATGCGCACCAGGGCCGAGGCCCCCCGGGTGACGGGGTCGAACACGGGGTTGCTGGCCGTCGAGAGGTCGGACTGCGTCACGTCCGTGAAGCTGGGCTGCACCAGCATGGTGATGTAGCCTTCCTTGTTGACCTGGGGCGTCACCTTGAGCTTGAGGCCCGTATCGACGCGCTCCGCGACGGAGGTCTGGTTGCCGACGTTCAGGCCGCCCGACTGGTTGAGCTGCATGCCCACGGCCTGGTTGGCGGAGACCTCGATGATGGCGCTCTTGTTGTTGAGGGTGAGGATCTTCGGCTTGCCTAGGAATCTCGCCTCTGAGCGCGAGACCATGGCCCGCAGGCTCACCTTGAGGGAGGTCAGGTCCAGGATGCCGGTCTTCAAGCTGTTGCCCAGGACCAGGTTCGAGGTCGCGTTGGTGGCATTGACTTGGTTGTTGGTGGCGCCGCTTCCACCAACGGCGCTGATGAGATTGGTGACCGGGTCGAAGAAGTGGGCGTTGGAGAGCTTGTTCGGCAGGTTGAGGGGAAAGGTCGTATCGCGTTGGCCGCCGGTGAAGGAGGCCAGCTCCCCGTTGGCGGAACCCCACTCGAAGCCCAGTTCCCGGTCGCGCGTGGAGTCGATCTCGACGATCTGCGCCTCGATGAGGACCTGCGGGGGCTTTTTATCCAGTTCCGAGATGATCTGTTCGATCTGCGGGAACACCTCGGGGACATCGGTCACGATCAGGGAGTTCGTGCGGGGATCCACGGCGATCTGCCCGGTCTTCTCGTGCAGGATGCTCTTGATGACGCCAATGATGGCCACGGTGCCGCCCTGATCTCCCGGTTTGCCGCCGCCTTGTCCCAGAGCGCCCGTCAGGCCGGCCGGTTGGGCGTTTGTCTTGGGCGTGATGGAGGCCTCGTCCTGGGCGACGTCGCCCAGGGGCATGAGCGGGATGTAGGAAAGGGTATAGACGCGGGTGATGACATTGATCACTCCCGGAGCGCGCGGCAGAACGACATAGGTGTTGCTCTTGCCGATCTGGTGGTAGCTCAGCCCCTTCATCTCCAGGAGCACCTGGAGAGCCTCGCGCACCGTGACGTTCTGCAGCAGCGCCGTGACCTTCTCGCTCTCCAGCCCTGAATGGATGATGAAGTTCGCGTTGGACTGGGCCTGGATGGTATCCAGGAAGGTGGCCAGCGGCGCGCCGTGCACGCGCACCGTGACCCGCGTCTCCAGGGTGCCCACGGCGGCCGGCGCCGCGCGGCGCGCGCTGCGGTTGACCGTGCCGATCTGGACTTCCTGGACGCGGCGCTCCGGGGCCGCTTCTTCCTCGCCAGAGGAGGCTTCAGGCGCGGCAGCCGCCGGGGCTGCCACCGCCTCGGCCGGCGCGGGAGTCTCGATCGGGCCTCCCCCCCCGCCGCTGGGATTGTCTTGGACCTGGGATTGGAATTGCGGGTTGGCCTCGGGCTCGCCGCGGCGCTTCTGCGCCCCGGCCGGGCTGGCCGCGCCGGCGAAGATGAACAAGGACATGGACAGCGCCGTCAGGCGCTTGGCGAATCCCGTCTCGTTCTGTAAAGTATTCATGATGTTCCCCCTCGGATCATTGGTTCAAGGATTTGATAAAGCGTCTGTTCTTGTAGCTGAAAACGACCTTTTGCGGCGTGATGCGGAGAACCTTCACCTCGCCGATCAGATCCCCTTCCTGAACGGCCTGGCCGTTGACGATGGCGCTGTTGCCGCCTCCCGGCTTGGAGACGATGCCCTGCAAGTCGAGGCGCTTGATGATGCTGGAGAGCCCCGACTCCTTCTGGGCAGAGGATCGGCGGGCCTTGTGTGAAGCATCTTGCAGCTCATGGATCTTGAGCTGCCTCTCCATCTCCAAGCGCTCCATGAGGATCTTGTCATAGGGTGAAAGAGTCGGATCGCGCCAGGAATGGAAGTCGATCGCGGGCGCGGAGGAGGCCTGGACCGAGGGTGCAGGGACCGCTGCTTCAGGGGCTGGGGGCTCAGGCTTGTCTTCTGAAACAGCTGCCGGCACCGCGGACACTTCGGCCGCGGCGGCGACCGGAGCCGAGGATATCTCGGGGATGGGCGTGATCGGCTTGTTCTGGCTGGGAGGGATGGCGAAGGGCCCACCCTCCGGCAGACGGCTGCGCACCTTGACGTTGAGATCATGCATGCGGACATCGTTCGTGTGCACATACCATTGATAGAAAATCATCCCCGGCACGATGAGGGAGAAGGCCAAGATGAGCCAGCCGACCGTGCTTTTCGTCGTCATCTCAGTAACGCTCCATGAAGATGATGGTGCTGATGCTGCAGGAGACCTCGTTGCGGCCGATCTGAGCCGGTGAAGACTGCTTGGCGACTTCCAGGGAGGTGATGTAGACCGCCGGCTGGAGCGCTTCGAGCCGGGCCAAGAAGGAGATCATCTCCGAAAACTTGACTGACATGGTGATGTGGATGGTCTGGATGACGGCGTTGTTCGCTTCTTCCTCGCTGGGCGGCATGAATCGGCTCGGCACGATATCCTCGGCGCGCAAGGCTTCCTTGACCGTGTCCGAGAGCCAGTCGGTTCGGTCCTTGGGCAATGGCAGCTGGGCGTAAGGCGCGGCCAGGAGATCTTTGAGTTCCTTGTAGGTCTTGGCGTTCTCGGCCGCGGTGCGCGCCGTCTGCAGATCGGCGGCCAGCGTGGAGAGCTTCTTTTGTGCGGGAGCGTAGACGAAAAGATAGACGGCTAACGGCAGCACACAGAGCAGGGCCAGGGCCCGATGGAAGCGCCGCGGGCCTTTCTCCGCCAGTATGGCCGCGACGAGCTTGATCTCATCCTGGATCCAGTCGACGTAAACGTTGAGATCGATCTTCTTCATGGCTGCCTCGCCTTGGCGCGGCCATCCAAGGTGAATTGCGTGCGCCGCTCCTGCTGCGCAAAAGAATCCGTGTTGAGCGCGGCGCCGGCTTCCTGCGCGGCGGGCTCATGCGAGATCGTCATCTTGAGGTCCGCCCAGGCGCGGCCCAGCACCGGGCTCTGGGCCAGCCGGTCGCGGAACTGGAAGGCGAGGTCCTGTTCGTGCGCGATGTCCTGCGCCGTGGCGTGGCCGCTCAATTGCAGGGAGGCGGAGCTAGCCCCAGCGAGGGCTCTCTGTAAGGGGCGATGGATGGCGAGTGCGGTCAGCCAGGTATTCTCCGGCAGACTGTCGATGATGTCATGGATCAGGCTGACCAGGGGGACTTTCCCGTTGCCGCAGATATCCTGCGTCGAAACGATCTGCGCCCGCATCTTGGCGAACATCTCATCGACCATAGCGGGGGGGTTGCCGCGCAAGAGGGTCTCCATTTCCGCGTTGTGCGGGATATCCCTGAATGCCTGAGCCTGGAAGTGATAGAGCCCCATTTTGAAGAGTCCGAGGATGAGCAACAGCGCTGTCAGGGCGCCTGCGGCGGCCAGGATGTCGCGGGCTGTCGTGGCCTCGTCTTCGCTGATGCGGTCGATCGCTCCCAGGTCGAGGTTCGCCTCGTCGGCAAGCTGGAAGCGCAGGGACGCCCCGATGGCGCAGAGCGCGCCCCAGTCCGAGTCCTTGATCCCCAGCAGCGCGGCTGTCTCCTGGGGGCGCACCGCCAGTCCGGTCTCTTGGGCGAAGGCCTCCTTCCAGGCGTCCAGCTGAGCCGAGGAGCCGCTGACGACGACGGTGTCGATCCCGTCGACCATCAGGGATTTGCGGACGTAATTGAGGCAGCCCGCGAGATCCAACTTGCGGTGGTCGATCATGCCTGAGTCCTCTCCCAGGAAAACCTCACGGAAGAATACCGGCAGTCCCTTGTCGGCGATCAGGATGCGGGCCATCCCCTCTTCGAAATGCACATGGCAGAGCGGTGCGGTAGCCGATCCGGCGCCGGGGCGCAGGGCGTGCTCGAGTTTCAGGACGGAACAGGGAGCCACTTCGATGCCGGCCAGAGCCAGGCCCAGGCTGCTGAACATCGTCCGGATGCCCGAGAGATTCTGCTTTTGGGTCACGGCGATCAGCGCGCCCTGGCGCGGGTGCTTCTCCGCGTCCGGGGAGAGAGGGACGCAGAGATAGTCGTGGCTGAGGACCTCGAACGGGATGGGGATGTGTTTTTTTGCTTCCAAGGGGACGGCTGATTTCCAGAAGCGGCGATCGATGGCCGGCATGGTGAAGTAGCGCAGCAGGCCGATCTGGTGGGAGAGAGTCACCATCACGCGCTTGGCATTCCAGGGGATGCGGGACATGGAGTCTCGTATCAAGGTCGCCAGCTGAGTGTTTTCGGTCAAAAAGCCGGTGTTGAGAGTGGCGGAGGGCCCCGCGGTCTTCTGCTGGGCGGTCGGCACCGGGATGCGCACCAGCTGCTCCACGACGAGCTTGCCGGATTTCTCCAGACGGGATTGGGCGATGTAGACGGCCTCGGGACTCAGATACATCCCCAGGCAGGGGCCGGGCTTCGGGGCATTGCGGCCGAAGGCCAGATGTTCGACGACGCTCTCCCAGGTCATCATCGCTCCTTCGCCTCGAAGCGGAGTTCGACCCTTCGATCGGCGACATCCTCGGAAACGGCGGATTGGATCTGCACGCGTTTGGGCTCCACTTGATATTTGTTGATGAATAATCCGGCGACCATCTGCGCTCGGCGCTGGGCCAGAGTCTCGGCGTCCGGCTCCGAGGAGTGCGCATAGCCTTTCAGGATGAGGTCCTCCGAGGCGTGTGCCGAGAGGGCTGCTGCCACCGCAACGAGAGTCTTTTCTCCCGACCGCGTCATCTGATGGGAGTCAGCCTGGAAAACGATGCTGAACGCTCGCGGGGCGCTCGTCACTTTCTTACTCTTGGCAGCCTTGGCTTTGGGATGGGGCTTCTGGCGATGGGAAGCCTTCGCCTTTTTTGGCGCTATGCGGACCTTGGCCGGCGTTCTGCTTTCCTTAATGAAGACAGGCGTCTTGGCCGCCGCGGGGCCTAGAAGCTCGATCCAGCGATGCAGCGTCCTCGTCCTGTTCTTGGCGTCCGTGGCGCTCAAGACGCACTCATAGCGGCCGGCCGGCAGAATGGCGCCGACATTGTGGAGGCGGCCGTTCCAACCGATCTGATGGAAAGCGGGGCCGCTGCCCAGGGCTTCCTGCAAGGGCGCCGGTTGCGCGGCGCCGGAGCGCGGAGGGAGCATCTGGAATCTCCACGACAGCAGGCCGCCGGGAGGCTCCGAGATGGAGAGTTCGATGAAGACGCTTTCATTCTTGTCGGGCCGGAAAGCCGTCGGATAGGCGCCCAGGGTGATCGGCGGGCCGCCGGCCTCGTCTTCCAACGAGTTCTCCACGGCCAAGCGCATGGGACGATCATAGATAAAAACGATGAGGATCCCCATGAAATTCTGGAGAGGCTTGGGAATGTCGACTTGATTGGTCAGGAGATTGACCCGGACGCGCGGGGCGGCCAGCCCGGCTTGAAGAAGATAGGAGCTGATGCCCATGGCCCGGCGCATGTCCAGGACTTTGGCGTCGCCGATGACCGTGCCCTCGGGCAGGATGAAGACCTGGGCTCTGCCCAGGCTGTAGAGAAGGCGGGTGAGGGCGTCGAGGATCTTGCCCGAGCCTTTGTGCAAGGAGACCCCCGTTGAAAAAAGCATGGCGCTGGGGATCCCGATGGCGCGCAGCTCGTTGCTCTCGTTCTTGACGATCCGCAGGCCATCGCAGGCTTGGAGCTCTTGGAGGCTGTTCTCCTGCATGAGGCGCAGCCGGGCTTGGCTTTCCTTTTGCGCCGCTTCTCTCGCCAACGGAGGTTCCGCAACGGTCGCGGCTGGAGCGGCCGGTGTTTGGGCGGGCATCGGCGCGGCATGAGGCTCAGGGGTTTCGACCCAGGGATGAACGGACGGGGCCGGGGAAGGAGCCGCAACCGGCGGGATCTCGACCTGGGTGGCCATGGGAGTGGCAGGGGCGTCGGGATTGGGGGCGGGGGCGGCGCGCTCCACGGCCACCACAGGCGCCGGCGAGAGCACCGGCGCGGGAGCCGACATCGCCGCCGCAGGTGCCGGGGGCGGCGTGGCGGACGGATTCATGCGGTAGGCGAGGCGGTTGAGATATTCATTGGCCATGACCCTTTCCGAGGGATCGCCGGCCGTCACCAGCTCCATGAACTGATCCATGGCTTTGAGGTCATCGCCTTGCTCGTAGAATTGGATAGCGACTTTCATTTGATGGCTCAGGGCCTGTTCATTCTGTGCCCAGGCCGTGATGGCGCAGGCCATCAAGCCGCAGGTCCACAACAATCGCCTTATGTAAATGTCCATTAGAATGAGTCTGCCTAGATTTTACGCCAGGGGCATTTCTGATTTATTTCGGCTCCAACCTTCCGAGTCCCTCCGCTGCCGCGCTGTTGCGGGGGTCGAGGCGCAAGGCTTCCTGGAATCTTCGCAGCGATTCCTGTTTTTCGCCGACGGCCAGATAGGCGTTGGCCAGGTTGGTCAAGACCAGGGCGGATCGAGGCTCTCGGGCCGCGGTCCACTCCAGATGGGGGATGGCTTCCCGGGCGCGGCCCAGGGTCAACAGGAGGCTTCCGGCGATGAAGCGCGCTTGCGGCATCTCCGGGAACCGCGCCGCCAGTCTCAAGGCGATGTCCAGGGTCTCCGACGAGAAGTCACGCTGTTTCAAGCGGGCCCGGAGCTCGCGCAGCCGGACCATCCCGTCTAGGATGGCCGGTCGGGTCCCTCCGGCAGCCGCCGTAGCCTTTTTGAGGGCCTCTTCGGCCGCGCCCATATCGGGGGCCAGGAGCAGAGCCTGGGAATAAGCGGAGATGGCCTGCGGCCAGAGTTTCTGCAGAGAGCAGAGATATCCCAGGTTGTACCAGTACTGGGGCGCTTCGGGAAAAAAATGCGCGGCCCGCTCGAGCAGCCCGCGGGCCTCGTCGGCGTGGCGCGCGGGGTCGGAGAGGAGCGCGGCGCTGAAGCTGTTGTAGAGGTCCGCGGAAAGCGGATTGATCAGCCAGGCCATGCGGTAGAAGTCCAGAGCGGCTTGGGACTGGCCGAGCTTGGCATTTTTGATCACGGCGATGTTGAAGTAGATCTCGTCATAGCCTGCGTTGGCCTTCAGGGCCTCTCCATACAATCGGTCCGCATCCGCGTAGCGGTTCTGTCGGGCATAGGCGTTTCCCAGCTCGTAGAGAGCGTTGACCTCCGGCGGGCCCCACCGGCGTGAGGCTTCCAGCTCCTGGACAGCCAGAGGGGTCCTGCCCATGTGGAGGAGCTTGAAACCCGTGAAGTAGAGCGCTTCGCGGTTGAAGACGCGGACGGCGTTGCAGGAAACCGCTCCGGCGAAGAGGAGCGCGGCCAGCGTCCAGGCCTTGGCCATGACCGGACGGGTCGCGGCCCCCCCGCGTTCCTCCTGGGGTGTCGGGCTGCCCATGGCTGTGCCTGCCGCCCACCAGAAGAGGAGCCCGGGCACGGCGAAATGGATCGAGACATTGAAGAGATTGTCCGTGAGCATGCCTGCCACGCCCGCAGCGGCGGCCAACGCCAGGGCGCGGCGCTCAAAGAGGGCGCGGCGGCGCGCGACGGCGGCGGCAAAGGCCGTCCACATCCAGAAGAAGACGCCCAGGCCGAGCAGGCCGGTCTGCGCCCAGGTCTCCAGGATCTCATTGTGCGCGTTATTGGCGTGCGTTCGCATGTTTTGGAACAGGTCGAGAGCATGGAGGACCGTCCCTTGATAGAAAGGATAAAAAAGCTCGAAAAGCCCCCAGCCCTTGCCTGTCAGCGGGTTCTCGGCGCCCATGAGCCAGGCGCAGGTCCAGATGAGTACGCGCTGATGCCAAGGGCTGTAGGGAGAGCCGGTTCTTGCGGCTTGGCTCGCTTCGGCCAGGCGGCTCAGAACGCTGGGCGCATAGCCGGTGGCCATGGAACTCTGCGGCCATAAGAAGATCATCGCCAGGCTGGCCGCGGCCAACAGGCCGCAGGGCCGCGGGGTTTCAAGGATCCGGCGACGCAAAGACCGTGAGAGCGCCAGAAGCGAGAGCGCGACGGCCGCTCCAACCCAGGAGGAGCGGGTCATGCTGCATAAAAGAGCCGCCTCGAGGACGAGGAAGACGGCGCCGCAGGCCATCCGAGTCCCCGTGCCGCGCGATTCGAGGAAGCCGACGGCGCACAACGGCAGAAGGATCACATTGTAGGATGAGAGGAAGTTGGGGTTGCCGAAGGTGGAGACGCAGCGGCCGCCGTAGGGATTCATGCTGTTGGGCCAGATGAACTCATGGTTGAAGTATTGGCAGACGCCGTAGATGGAAGCCAGGAAGCCGACGGCCAGGGCGAGATGGAGGAAGTCCTGGGCCCGGGCGCGCCGGCAGAGCCAGGAGGCGGTGACGATCCCTCCGAGCCAGAGAAGGGCTCCGTAGCCGTCCCAGGATTGCAGCCAAGGGTTCAGGGAGGATCCATCCGGCGTGCGCCAGAGCGGAAAGGGAAGCCAGAGCAGTCCCCAGACCAAGAGGAACGCGAGCCAGGGGAGGATGCTGGACTTGGCGTTATCCTCCTCCCACGGCAGCGATGCGGCGATATAGAACGGCGCGAGAGAATTGACCAGAAGGAACATGCCGTTGCGCCACCCTTCATTGGCTATGGCGGGACGGAAGAACGCAGCATGTCCGAAGTAGGCAACAACCCAGCTCAGGGCGCAGGCCGCCAGGGTGGCCAGCCATGGCGCGTCCAACGGCGTGCGCGCGAGCATCCCGGGGCGGCGCGAAAAATAGCCGCGTGCCAGGAAGACAGCCGCGGCCGCGGCCAGGCAGATATTGAGAAGACCGATCTGTGCCACATAGGGGTTGCGCGTCACATTGGTGAAGAACAGCAAGGGGCAGACGAAATGCGCGATGGCGAGGAGGGAGCTTAAAATGAACACAATAAAACTCTATAAATGCGCGATATTATATGTTATATTAGCGATTCCAAAAGCAAGAAAATGGATTTTTCCAAGATTTACAGGCGTCAGACCAAGCCTCAGACCGAGGCGCCGCCGATCCCGGCGCCCGTCGAGCCGCAGCCTGCCGCTCTCGGACCCGTGGCTGCGGCGACTTCCTCCAAGCCAGCCGGTCTTTTCGCTCAATATTACTCCACGCTGATGGATGCTTCGAAGACTCCGCCGAAGCCTCTGCTCAGTGAGCCGGTTCCCCCTCCAGTCGTGGCCAAGCCCGTTTCCCCTCAGGGCTCGCTCCCGACTTCTCCGGAAACCCTGTATCGCGAACTCGTCAAAATGGCGAATACCCTGGTCATGGCCGGCGCCGTCGGCGCGCCCATAGATCCGGCCCCTCTGCGCTTGCTCATCGCCCAGCTGATCGGCGCCATCAAGGTGGAGCCCGACCGCTTCTTGGCTCTGGCCTTGCAGCCTAAGGAGACGGGAGCTCTTTTTCATATGGCGCATCTGACGGTTTTCTCGATCTTCCTGGGCATCGAGGTGGGCGCCCAGAACGACGAGATCTCAGTCCTGGGATTGGCGGCCCTTTTTCATGACATCGCCATGCCGCGCTTCGAGCATATCATCAGCGTCCCGCGCCGACTTGTGGCCCAAGAGATCAGCGAAGTCCGGGAGCATGTCCGGTTGGGCATGGCTGCCGCGGAGAGCCTCCTGGCGGCGGATCCGCCGCTGGCTCGCAGCATCAACCATTGCTCGCAATTCGTCCATGAACGCTGCGACGGCTCCGGCTACCCCGCAGGCTTGAAGGGCACTCAGATCCCCATCGGCGGACAGATCGTCGGCATGTCTGATACGTATGATGCCATGGCGCACAAGCGTTCGTGGCGTGAATCCCTGCCGCCGTACTCCGTCAGCATGCATTTCGTGCGCCAGTGCGGCGTCTTGTTCGATCCCTTCCTGGTGAAGACGTTCCTGAACTCCTTCACGATGTTCCCCCCGGGCTCGTATGTCGAGCTGTCCAGCGGGGAGACGGCTGAAGTGGTCGCGATCAATAAGGGACTGCTCACGCGGCCCCAGGTGCGACTCGTCGGCCCCCAGGGAGGTCCCGCAGACAGCGCCATCCTGGATCTGCGCGACAATCAGGCGGTGCATATCACGCGTCAGGTCGGCTGTGCGGCCTGCGCGGAGCCGTTCCCGGAATCGAAAAACTCTGCCTAGGGGGTCTCATGCTGAAATCTTCTTTCGCGGTCCTTCTCGCCTGCAGCATGACGACGACTCTCTGGGCCCAGGACATGACCGCCGTCCGGGATGAAACGCTCACTGTTGAGCGGCGCATCGCCCCCGGCGACACGCTGACCATCGATGTCTCTCCCGCCAAGGAATATTCGCGCGATGCCATCGTCCAGCCTGACGGATCCATCGAGATGCTGATGATCGGCGCCGTGCATGTCGCCGGCCTGACCGCAGAACAGGCCCGGGCGGTCCTCATCAAGAAGCTTTCGGTCTACGTATCCAATCCTAAGGTCAATGTCAGCACGCGAGTCTTCTCGTCGCGATTCGTGATCATCGCCGGCGAGATCAATCTGGCGGGGACCTATGAATATAAGGACGACATGCGGATCATGGACCTCATCATGAAGGCCGGCGGTCCCAAGGACGGTGCCAAGCTCAAGAGCGTGAAGATCTTCCGCAAGGAGGGCGACAGGACCGCGCGGCTGATCGTCAATGATTTTGAGAAGGTCCTTGAGGGCGACTTCACCGGGAACCTGCAGCTCAAACCCATGGACACGGTCTACGTGCAGACCAAGTCGTTCACGAAGAGCGCGCGCTGGCTCAACGACAACATCATCCCCTGGGTCGTCCTCTTCACTTTCGGGATCACCATCGCCGTGGTGACGCGCCACCCATGATCTCCGAAGGTTCGCTGTATCATTATTGGAGGGTGCTCAATCGCCGCAAGGGGGTCATCTTCCTGTCGTTGGCCGCTTCCGTGGCGACCAGCGTCGTCTATGTCAGCTTCCAGCCGGTCGTCTACGAGGTCAGCGTCATGCTCAAGGTGCAATCCCGCCCTGCTGAGGAGCAGTCGGCCGCTCTGTCTCCGGCCAGCTATGCCCTGCGCAGCCTGACCTCCAGCGATGTCGCCGAGCGGGCTGCCCGCAAGCTGGGCCTCTTCGGCGCCGACACGTCGCCGAGCCACATCGCTCTCGTGACCTCCGAGGTATCCTCGGCCTATTCCGTGGCCTCTTTGGAAGAGGCGGGTCTCATCAGGCTCTCCGTGAGGCTCGGCAACCGCATCGCGGCCGCGGAACTGGCCAACGCCCTGGCCGAATCCTACCAGGAATACGATCTCGAAGAGGCGGGCAAGCAAGTCAAGACCAGCCTGCAGAACATCGAGAAGCGCATGGAGCAGATCAAGCAAGGTTTGGCTGAGGCGGAAGCCCATCGCCAGCATTTCTTGGAGACCAACGGCTCGCCTTTGTCGTCGGATCTCATGACCGCCAAGCTCAATGACCTGCAGCTCAAGAAAAAAGACCTCCTGGGCCAATATACCGAACAGCATCCGGATGTCATCGAGATCTCGCGGCGCATCCGAGAGCTTGAAGAGAAGATGGCCCGGATGCCGGCCAAGGAGACCGAGCTCAACCGGCTCACGCGGGAGGTCCGGACCAACGAGGATCTCTTCGCCACCCTGAGCAAGCAGTATGAGGAGACCAAGATAGAGGTCAATTCTCTTTCCTCCGTCGTCCAGATCGTGGATCCCGCCGTCCCCCCGCGCTCTCCCATCTCCCCCAACCGCTCGCGCAGCTATGGCGTGGCGGGGGGCCTGGGATTCATCCTGGGCATCATCCTGGCGTTCTTCTTCGAGAACCTGGACTTGTCCATCAACACCATCGAAGACATCGAGAACTTCATCCAGCTGCCGGTCCTGGCGCTGATCCCCAACCTGGCCGCTTTCGTCCCCCACCACGATTGGCGCCGTCGTTTCTGGCCTTGGGGCCAGCGCAGCAAGATCACCAACAGCATCCGCCTGCTGGTCCTCAACAACGACGCCAAGGCCAGGCTCGCCGAACCCTATCATACCCTGCGCGTGAACATCTTCTCCAAGCTGCCCGTCAAGGGCCGCGGCATCGCGCTGGCCTTCGCCTCGGCCACCGAGGGAGAAGGCAAGACCTTGGGCGCGCTCAATGTCGCTTTCACGGCGGCCAGCGCCGGCTCGAAGGTCCTCCTGATCGATACGGACATGCGTCGCGCCTGCGTGCACAACATCCTGGGCCTGCCGCAGGAGCCGGGCTTTGCCGACGTCGTCGCCGGCAAGGTGGATTGGCGCGCCGCCGTGCGCGCAACGGCTGATTTCCTGATCGCCGGGAGAAATCCCGACAAGGTCGCCTACTTCCCGGGGATCGACAACATCAAGATCCTGACCGCGGGCATGAGGACTCACAACGCGATGGGCATTTTGGCCAACGAGCGCATCTCTGCGCTGGTCGACGAATGGAAGAATGTCTTCGATCTGATCATCTTCGACACGCCTCCCGTCCTTATCTATGGGGATGTCCTGCTCCTGCTGCGCCGTCTCGATGCGGCCGTCCTGTTCTATGGGGCCGGCCAGATCACGCGCATGGCGCTCAAGCGCGCCAAGGAGCAGCTGCAGACCTGCGGCAAGGACAAGATCCTCGGCATCGCCATCAGCTATCTCCATGCGGCGGATACGGGAACCCTGTACAGCACCTATCAGTATCAGTAGGTCCCTCTCCGATGAAATGGTCCCTGGTGGCGAGCGCCTTGTGCGCGATGACGCTCACGTGGTTGGCGCTGACTTATCCGTTGGGCCCTGTCATCGGACTCCTAGCGGTCGCGACTTTCGGCCTGCTCACCTTCCATAATCCCAAGTACGGGCTGGTTTTTCTGATCTTCTCGATGATGCTCTCTCCTGAATTCGGCGTCGGTCAGGCCGGCAGCAGGCCCATCACCATCCGCTACGACGACATCGTCCTGCTGACCGTCTTCTTGGCGTGGCTGGCCCGGATCAGCATCCGCAAGGACCTGCCGGTCCTTCGCACGACCGCGGTGAACCTGCCGATCGTCGCCTACATCGCGATCTGCGCCGTGGCGACGGGACTGGGGATCTTCCGCGGCGACCTGGCCCCCATGAAAGCGATCTTTTTCGGTCTCAAGTACATCCAGTACTTCACCGTCTTCTTCATGGCCGTCAACCTCATGGACACGGACGAGGACATCCGTCGGGCGCTCTTCTTCGGCCTGCTCACGGCCGTCCTCGTCACGCTCTACGCCTACAACTATCATTATCAGACCGGCGATCGGACCACGGCGCCTTTCGATGACGCGCTCTACGGGCATCGGACCTTCTCTGAACCCGGGACGCTGGGGGCCTACTACATCGTGGTCTTCGGGGTCCTCCTGGGGGTGGCCACCGAGATCCCTTCCCAGTGGGTTCTCGCCACGGTCGGCCTGGTGGTGCTCATGTTCCCCGCCTTCCTTCAGACTCTCTCTCGCGCCTCTTATATGGGCATGGGTGTCTGCGCCGCGATGGTCTTGCTTCTGGCCAGCAACCGCCGGTTCCTCATCGTTTCCGCGGCCTTGATCGCCTGCGCTCTGGCGCTCGCCGATCCCGCCATCCGCCAGGAGACTCTGGGGCGCATCGACCTGACCTTCCATGGCGGCAAGAATAGGACGCTGCACGAGGTGCATATCCTCGGTTATCCCGTCACCCTGGAAGATTCCGCCGCCCAGCGCGTCTGGGCGTGGGATCGCATCCTCACCAAGAGGCTGCCTGAGCATCCGGTGCTCGGGCACGGCATCACCGGCATCGGCTTCGAGGACACGCAGTATGGGCTGATCTTGGGCGAACTCGGCCTGGCGGGACTCTTCATCTTCGGCTGGCTGATGACGACGCTCTGGCGATTGGGCATAGAAGCCAAGCGCCGCGCCCAACAGCCCTGGGTGCGCGGCCTGGCTGTTGGTTTCATCGCGGCCTTGGCGGGGCTTTTGACGCATGCGTTCACCTCCAACACCTTCATCATCATCAAGGTGATGGAACCTTTCTGGCTCGTGGCCGCCATGATCGCCGCCGTTTCCACCCGGCCGGCGGCCGAGTCATGAAGAATCTAGGGCGTGTGCTCGTCTCCGGTGTCGCCTTCGGTTTCTTCTCTCAGATATGGCTGGGGATCATCTCATTCTTGGCCACGCCCTTCATCGTGCGTCATATGGGTCCTGAGTTCTACGGCCTCTATGCCCTCTCGGGGTTCGCTCTGGGGTATTTCATTTTTCTTGAATTCGGCCTGGGCACGGCCGCGACGAAGTACGCGGCCGAGGCCTTAGGCAGCGGCAACTACAAGCTTTTAGCGGGTACCGTCTGGACCTCGACTCTCATGCTGGCCTGCTGCGTTCTGGTCATGATCACGGCTGTCAGTTTCGGCGCCACGTGGTTCGTATCCAGCTTCCTTGCCGTCCCTGAGCGTCTCAGGGCTCCCGCGGCCTTGGCCATCGCCATCGCTTCGCTTGGATTCGCCTGCAACATCCTCTCCGGTCCGGCCACGGGTGTGCTGCGCTCCCTAGGTCAATTCGCCAAGCTCAACATGATCGCCGCCGCTGGCGGAACACTCCAGACTGCGTGCACAGTCCTGCTCCTCTGGCGCGGTTTTTCCTTGATCGCCGTCCTCACGGCCATCGCCGCGATCCAGGCCTTCATCGCCCTCGTCCAGTGGGCCTTATGTCTCTTTCTCGTCCCGGAGCTCAAGCATCCTCATTGGGATAGCGCAGTCGCCCGACGCCTTCTGCGCTTCGGAGGCTTCGTCACCGCCGCCGGACTCCTTTCTCCCATCCTTGCCAACATCGAGAAGATCTTCCTCGCTCGCAACGCCTCTCTCACGCATCTGACCTTTTATTCCGTGCCGGCCTCATTGGTCGACCATCTCGGCATCATCCCCTCGGCCTTTTCCTCGGTCCTTTTCCCTTCCTTCAGCTATCTGCACGCCCAGGATGTCGAGAAAAACAAGGACTTACACAGACGAGGAACAGCTTACGTCCTAATCATCTACGGTTTTTTCGCCGTGTTCCTGGGATTGCTGAGCAAGCCTTTCCTCGCGGCCTGGATGGGCCCGGAGTTCGCGCAGCGTTCCTCCATCATCCTCTCCCTGCTGGTCGTGGGCGGACTCATGAACGCCGCGGCGCGCCCCGCGCTCAACGTCATCTTGGGCATGGGCAGGCCTGAGATCCCGCTTTATTTCTACTGCTTTGAGACGGTCCTGTATATCCCGGCGGCCTATGTCTTGACCAAGAACTTCGAAGTGCAGGGCGCGGCCATGGCCTGGGTCGTGCGCGTCAGCATCGACGCCATCCTCCTGCACGCGGCCGCCATCGTCCTTTTGGGCGGATCAATGGCCGCGCATCTCAAGACCCTTAGGATCTTCGCTTCGGTCCTGGTAGTCCCGGCGATGATCCTGGCGGCGTTGTGCTGGAGCGGAGCTCCGCTCCTGAGTCCTCTCCCTGTTTTTGCGGTCCTCGTCGCTCTGTCCCTCTACGCGTGCGGCGCCTGGCGCCTGGGCCTGGATGCGCAGGCCCGCGATGAGATCCTGAGGTTTTCGAGGCTGAAACAATAATCTCCACTGAAAAGGTCGAGAACTGCCTTCTGTGCCTGCAAACGGGCGCAATCGCTTATTCCGATTTGCAGGACCGTGCCATGGGCCATGAGGGTGTTTTCGCGATCCGTCGCTGCCGGGCTTGCGGCCTTTTCTGGCTCTCGCCGCGGCCATCGCCGCAAGACATGGCTCTCTACTATCAAGGTTACTACACCCATGCGTTGGTGCCGTCCGAGTCGGCCTGGGGTGGGCGGCGTTTCCTGGGCGCATGCAGAGACGCGCTGCGCCGGGCCATCCTCTCAGGCTATTACGGCTATCCCCAACCCGGAGGCACGGACCAAGAGCGCGCTTTCGGCGCGCTCCTGGGCAAGAGCCGGTCTTTGAGGCTGCGGGCCACGGCCGAACTCAAGGAGCTTCTTCCCCCCCATCAGCCCGGAGGCGTCGTTCTCGACATCGGCTGCGGCCGGGGAGATTTCCTTGTCAAGATGAAGTCTCTGGGATTTGGCGTCATCGGCATCGAGCCCGATCCCGTCTCCGCGGCCCTGGCTGAAAGCCGAGGCATCCGCATCATCGCCGGGTCTGTGTTCGAGGCGGGACTCGCACCTGCCTCGGTCGACCATATCACCATGAATCACTCTCTGGAGCACGTCCATGAGCCGGTGGCTCTTCTTTCGAAATGCCGCGAGTGGCTCAAGCCCGGCGGCACGCTGAGGCTCTACACGCCCAATGCCGACAGCCTGGGCCGACGCCTTTTCTCGCGCCGGTGGTTCGCTTTCGATGTTCCCAGGCATCTTTACATCTTCTCCGCCGCAGCGCTCAAGTCCGCTTTGCGGCAGGCGGGTTTTCAAACGATCCAGGTCTACTCATTCGCCCGCCTGGCTCCTCAGATCTACGACGCCAGCATGCATCTGCGGCATGGGACGCTCCTGCAGTGGGCCGAGCCTCCCCGCGCTCGGGGCCGGTCGATCTTCTCCGCGCTCGAGAAGATCCTTGGCACCCTCGGCCTTGGATGCGGAGAGGAATTGGCAGGGATCGCCTCTCCATGAAAAGCAAGGCAAGAGCTCGATGGCGTGAAGTTCCGGCCAACTCTCAGGCGACTTATCCACAAACTCTGCGCGCGCAGAGTTGCTCAACTGTTGCCGGCAACAGTGGGCTGGAGTTGGAAACTTTTTTGCAGGCCCATCCACTGTGTCCGGACACAGTCACCTTCTCATGAAACCAGACATCTGTGTCGTAGTTCCTTATTATAACGGAAGGCCTTGGCTTGAGAGGACCTTGGATAGCGTCCTCTCCCAACGCGGAGCATCCGTCGAGATCATCGTTCTGGACGACGGCTCGACGATCCCTCTTCCGGGGCCGGTCATCGAGCAGTACGCTGGACGAGTCCGCTTCGAAGTGAGGACGCATGCGGGCAAAGGAGCCTCCATCAATGCCGCGGCTCAACTGGCCAACGCCGAGTTCCTCTGCATCCTGGACCAGGACGATCTCATGCTTGAGGGACGGCTGGCGCGCCAGCTCGCCGTCCTGCGCGCGGACGCGCGCATCGACGGCGCCTATTCCGATTATGAGCGCCGAGACGAACAGGGACGGCTCATCGACACGGTCATCAGCCGGCAGGCGGATGGCGCCCAACATCTGCGCGCCTGCGCTCTCGGCTGCGGGCTGGTTTCCATGCAGACCCTGATCCTGCGAAGAGAATTCTTCGTGCGGCTGGGAGGATTCTCGGACGATCCGGCGCTCAGCGGGTTGGATGACGCTGAATTCTTCGCGCGCCTTTTCGCGGCCGACGCAAAACTGAGATATGTGCCTGGGCTCTTCGGCAGCTGGACCTCCCATCCGGAGAACTATTCCAAAAGCGCCGCCTTCCAGGAGGCCAGGCTGTCGCTCTTGGAGCATCTGTCGGCTCTCGCAGCGGAGCATCCCATCCTCCGGCCGGCTCTTCCTCTCTTCGCGCACCATGCGCGGCTCATGCGCGGACTTTATCTGCTGGAGCATGGCCGACCTGCGCCAGCAGCCGGGGAATTTCAGGCGGCCCTGAATCATCGCTGGACTCTCAACGCCTTCTATCTGCTCTGCAAATCCCGCCTATGCTGAGAATCCTGCTCGCTACCTGCCGCAATCCGCATTTTGCGACCATCACGGAATATGTCGAGGACGCGCTGCGCCGCCAGAACGGTCCAGTCGATTTCTTCGACGACAGGGACTATCTCCTCCCCGGGAGACTCAGGGATGCCGTGGCTTTCCTGCAGACGGCCGAGCTGCGCCGCCTCAATCGCAAGCTGGTCCAGAGAGCTCTGAGAACGCGGCCCGATGTCCTCCTGGTCATGGGGGGCACGAGGATCTTGCCATCAACGCTCATGCAAGCGCGCCAAGCGGGCATCAAGACCGTGCTGTGGACCATCGATCCATCGACGCAGCCGATCCAACTGGATCCCTTGCTGAAAACAGCGCCTTTCTATGATCTCGTCTTCTGCGGCGGTACGGAGACCATGGAGGCTTTTGCTGCCCATGGTTTCTGCCAGGCGCGCTGGCTTCCTTTCGGCTTTTCCTCAGGCGCTCACCAGAGAGTCGAGCCGACTAGAGCTTTCAATGAAGATTTCGACATTTGTTTTGTGGGTTCCTATTATCCCAGCCGGGCCAAGGACCTGGAGAATCTCGCTGATTTCAAGCTGAAGATCTGGGGACCGGGATGGGAGAAGCTGCCCAACTCCTCCCCCCTGCGGTCTTGCGTTACGCCCGGGCAGATGAGCCCTGATTTGTGGATGAAGGCTTATTCCGCGGCCAAGATCGTGCTCTGTCCTCATTATCATGACGGCTTGAGCCCTTGTCATCAGGCCAGTCCGCGCGTTTTCGAGGCCATGGCGCTCGGCTCGTTCTTGATGTGTGACGCTCAAAAAGACATCCAGGCTCTTTTCCGAGATGGAGAGCACCTGGTCATTTATAAAGATGGCAGGGATCTGCGGGAAAAGGCGGTTTATTATCTGTCGCATCCTGAAGAGAGGCGGCGCATCGCGGCCAACGGCCGACAGGCAGTCCTGGCGGGGCATTCGTATGACCACCGGGTCCGCGCTCTTTTGGCCGCCGTAGGCGCGGCCCGCATTCCGGGGCGGATTTCCTCGATCGTGAAGAGGATCAAAGTCCTCCATATCGTCGAGGACCTCGGCATGGGCGGGGCCGAGAAGGTCATCTTCAATCTGGGATGCGCCTTGGACGCTTCCCGCTTCGATGTCCGCGTCTGGTGTCTGACCAAGGGCGGGATCATGGCCCAGCGTCTGTCCCAAAAAGGGATAGAGCCTGAGATCCTCGCCATGGGTCTGCGCCCGAGCCTCGGCTTTGTGCGGATGCTTGCCGCCAGATTGCGCGCCGAGGGATTCGACATCGTGCACACGCATGGCTACACGGCGTCCACCGTGGCCCGCACGGCCGCGTTCCTGGCCCGGGTCCCCCGCCTCATCGCCCACGCGCACACGACGGTCTGGCACCTCGGCCGCAAGCAGCTCTGGACTGAACGCCTTCTTGGATTTTTTACGGAGAGGATCATCTGCTGCTCCCAGGCTGTCGCCGATTCGCTGGCTGAGCGCGCAGGCATCTCGCGCCGGAAATTGAGCGTGGTCTATAACGGCACGTCGGCCATGCCGCGTTCAGCTCCGCCTGGCTTGAGAGAACGCCTGGGCATCGGCGCGGACGCTCCCGTCATCCTGTGCGTCGCCTCGCTCGCGCCTCATAAGGGACATCGCATCCTCCTGGAGGCCTTCGCCCGCGTGCATGGAAAGTTCCCGCAGGCGGTTCTGATCCTGGCCGGGGATGGGCCTTGCCGACGCGAGCTGGAGGACTTGGTCGGCCGGCTGAAGCTTGCGCGGCAGGTCATTTTCACCGGCATTTATCAGGAGGTCGGAGAGCTCATCGGCCTCTGCGACCTGGCTGTGCTCGCCTCTCCGCAAAGGGAAGGGATGTCGCTGTGGTTGGCGGAGGCTATGTCCGCGGGCAAGCCCCTGGCTGCTTTCGCCATTCCCAGCATGACCGAGGTGATCGTCGACGGCATCAACGGATTCTTGGCCCCCCCGGGAGATCCCGAGGAGCTGGCGGCTATCCTGGAGCGCCTTCTGGCTGATCCGACCCTGGCCCGTCGCCTGGGAGAAGCCAGCCTCCGGAGATATCAAGAAAGATTCACGCTGGAAGCGATGGTTTCCAAGATCAGTGCGATTTATGCGGGCGAGCCCGTCCCCGTCCTCTCTATCTGCGGATTTTCCGATGTCGCTGGAGGCGGGCAGCAAAGCCTGTTATCTCTCCTCAAGAACCTCGACCGTTCCCGGTTCAGGCCGATCCTCCTCCTGCCTGGACCTGGCGAGATGTCCGACTCCGCAGCTCTTCTCAACGTCGAGGTCCATCATGAATCCTATCCTTCCTTGAAATCCTGGTGTTTATGGCGACCACTTCTTTTCATTCTGCGGTTGGCGCGATTGATAAGGACCTCCCAGGCGCTCATCGTCCACAGTGACCAGCCTGACCTGTCCTTCATGTCCGCTGTTGCGGCCAGACTGGCCGGCGCCCGATCAGTCTTCCATGCGCGCGTATCCGAGCAATACCGCTTCGATCGCCTGCTTCAGCTTCTGAATTCAGTCGTTGTCGCTGTCTCGCAAACGACTGCTCGCCGGTTCAGCGCTTTTGGAGGCGCCCAGGTCTTCGTGGCCCGCAACGGAGTCGACCTGGCCCTCTTTGCGCCAGCGCGCAAAACGGACGACGCCCCGGTGCTCGGCTACGCGGGCCAGCTCGTGCGCGAGAAAGGCCTGGATACGATCGTGCGCGCTTTCGCTCTCGTTCAACGCGAGATCCCCCAGGCCAAGCTCGTGATCGTCGGCCGCGGACCGCAGGAATCAGAGATGCGGCAGGCAGTGGAACAACTCGGGCTCGGTTCTCAGATCATGTTCATAGGGTTTCATCCTCACCCGCATCAGGTCATCCGGACCTTCGACCTCCTCCTGTTCCCTTCTCGCTACGAGGAAGGCCTCTCCCGCGCCTTGTTCGAGGCCATGGCTTGCGGCGTGCCGGCGATCGCCTCGGCTCATGGCAGCAATCCCGAGATCGTCACGGACGGCCAGGATGGATTCATCATCGAAGGCGATGCCCCGGAGCTTTACGCTGAGAAGGCCATCCTGCTTTTGAGAAACAGAGATCTTCTTGGAACATTCTCTGCAAATGCTCGAAAAACGGCTGAGGCCCGATTCGACGCAGTGCGATCGTCCCAGAGGATGGCCCGCATCTATGAGGGACTCCTGGAGCGTTCTCCGAGACAGACGCTCGCCCGGCAGATCTATTTCGTGGCCCGCCGCGCTTGCCTGATGGCGGTGAGACCCTTTTTGCCCCAGCGCCCTCTGCCCAAGCCCGCGTCTGTCAAGAGGATCCTCGTGCTCAGGCCTGACCGTCTGGGCGACATCGTCCTCTCTCTTCCCTTCTTCCATGGTCTGCGTCGAGCCTATCCGCAAGCGCGGATCGCCCTCTTGTGTCAGGCCCCGTGGGCCCCTCTGGCGGCCGACTTCGCATCCATCGACGAGATCATCCCCTGGACCGGCTTCTCTCGCGAGCTCCTCGCCCGCCTGCGCGGCGCGCGCTTCGATCTGGCGGTGGACGCCGTGCATGACAGCGATCTGTGGACCGCCATCCTCTGCCGCGCCAGCCGAGCGCGCTTCTGCCTTGGTTTCGAGTCCCAGGGTCGCGGACTCCTTTTGGATCGCGCCGTGTCCGTGCCGGGCCGCCGGCACTTCACGCAAGAGATGACGGAGCTGGCTGATGCGTTGGGAGTCGAGGTCGACCCGAAAGAAGCCTTGCTTCATCTTTCCCAGCACAGGCTTGACGCAGCTTGGACTCGTCTGGCCGTTTTCGGCATCAAGCCTGGCGACAAGATCCTCTTCCTCCATCCAGGCGGACATTATCAGGCTCAGCGCTGGCCCGCGGAGCGTTTCGCCCAGGCGGCCATGGCCGCTCGCCGCGCCTGCGGCTGCAAAGTCATCGCCGCGGCCGGACGGATGGAAGCCGCGGAATTGGCTACAATCAAGGCGAGTCATTGCGCGGATGCGGTTTTCTTGGACCTCGAGATCATGGACCTGGCCGCTTTGATAGGAGTCTCCACTCTCTTCGCCGGCAACAATTCCGGCCCGCTCCACCTGTCCTGCGCCCTGGACGTCGCCTCGGTCTCGACCATGGGCCCGAGCGACCCGGCGCGCTGGCAGCCGCTCGGCAAAAGATGCCGGGTGCTCAAAGCCTCTGATTTCGGCCCCGGCGATGACGTCTGCAATATCCCTGAGGCGGCTTTCACAGCCGCGCTCTGCGAGATGTTCCAGGATTCCTGACCATGTGCGGCATCTGCGGGTTCACGGGTTTCGACGATCCTCAGCTTCTCCATGCCATGACGGACCGTTTGCGCCACCGCGGTCCGGACGGCGAAGGCTTCCATGGCGGGAAGACGGCCTCCCTGGGCATGCGCCGGCTCGCCATCATCGATCTCAAAAGCGGGAACCAGCCCATCTATAGCGAGGACGGCCAGGTGGCGGTGGTCTTCAACGGCGAGATCTACAATCACCTGGAACTGCGCCGCGAGCTGGAGTCTCAAGGGCATGCCTTCAAGACGAACGCGGACACGGAGGTCATCGTCCATCTTTACGAAGAACTGGGAGAGCGCTGCGTCGAGCGCCTCGAAGGCATGTTCGCCTTGGCTGTTGCCGACGAGCGCCTCGGGCGTCTCTTATTGGCTCGCGACCCATTAGGCATCAAGCCTCTCTACTATGCCCAGGCGCCGCGCCAGGGCCTTGTCTTCGCCTCCGAGATGAAGAGCCTGCTCCTGGCGCCGTTCATCCGAAAAAAGATCGACCCCGCGGCTCTCAACGCCTACCTCTCCTATCTCTATGTCCCGGAGCCGCTCTCCATCTTCCAGGGCATCTCCAAGCTTTCGCCCGGCCATCTCATCCTCCATGATCAGCGCGCCGGAAAAACGGAGATCAAGAAATACTGGCAATTGCAGCGCACGCTGACGGCGCCGCGGACCGGTCCGGAGCAGGAAGAGGCCCTGCGCGGGCTCCTGGCGAAGACCGTGTCCCGGCATCTCATGAGCGACGTTCCCCTCGGCGTGTTCTTGAGCGGGGGCCTGGACTCCGGAGCCATCGCCGCCTTCATGGCGCAGTCCGGCGTCGTGCCGATGACCTACTCCATGGGATTTTCAGGCAGCGGCGAGAGTTCCTATGACGAACTGCCCCAGGCGGCCCTGACGGCTCAAAGATGCGGCGCCGTACACCATGAGATCCGCGTCACGCCGGACATCGCCGGGCTTCTGGGCAGGATCGCCTGGCATTTCGACGAGCCGCACGCGGATTCCAGCGCCATCGTCACTTATCTCATCTGCCGCGAGGCTTCCAAAGACATCAAGGTCGCCCTGACGGGGATCGGCGGCGACGAGGCCTTCGGCGGCTACCCGCGCTATTCAGGCATGAGGCTCCATCAGCTCTGCCGCCGCCTGCCCCGGTCCCTGCGCCGCGCCGCTCTTTGGAGCGCTGAACGATTTTCAGAGACGGGGACCAGCCGGGATTGGGCGAACTGGGGGAAAAGGTTCTTTAAGGGTTCGCTCCTGGGAGAGTTCGAGTGCTACGATTCCTGGGTCAGATCCGCCGATGATGAGCTCCTCTCGCGGCTTTATCCCGACGGCGGCAGATCAGTCCGCATGCCGGACCGCCGGGACATCTACTTCGCCGCCGGGTCGCCGGATCCCGTCGACCGGGCTTCTCATCTCGATCTGATGACCTACCTGCCCGGCGATCTCTTGGCCATGGCGGACAAGATGAGCATGGCGCATTCTCTGGAACTGCGAGTGCCGTTCTGCGACAAGACCCTGGTCGAATTCGCCTGCTCCCTGCCGTCGGGCGAACGCGCGAGCCTGGGAGGCTTGAAGAACCTTCTGCGTCGCGTGCTGACCCCCCTTCTCCCCCCCCAGGTCATCTCCAGGCGCAAGCAGGGATTCATGGTCCCTCTGCCGCTCTGGCTCAACGGCAGGCTCCAGCCTCTGGCCGACGAGCTTCTCGATGCTCGTCTCGTCAAGAAGCGCGGCTATTTTCAGGCGGAGACGGTCTCGGCGCTCCTGGCCGAGCATCGTTCAGGCCGCCGCAACCGGGCGGACATCCTCTGGGCGCTTATGATGTTCGAAATCTGGCATAGGATCACCATCGATGGCCAATCCCCCGACTGAGCCCTCACGGATCCTGGTCGTGCTCTGCGCGGGCTTGGGCGACCTGCTCATCGCCGTGCCGGCCCTCAAAGCCCTGCGCCGGACTTTCAGCCGAGCGAAGATCACCCTGGCGGTGTCTCCCAAGGCTTTCGACTATGCGCGTCGATGTCCCTTCGTGGACGAGGTCGTCGTTCTGGACATCTCCTTCTCCTGGAAAGAACCCAAGATCATCTCGCTCTTGCGCCGTCAGCGTTTCGATCTGGCTTTCAATCTTTATGAGATCAGCTCGGTCCTCGGGATGCTCAAGATGGCCGCGCTTTTCACGGCGCTCCGCGCGGGAGTCTCGGCTGGCCGCGATACCGATGGGCGAGGATTCTTCTACTCCATCAAGTCCCCTGATTCCCCCGCTGATGGGCTCGATCATGGCGAGCATTATGCCCGTCTTCTGACGCTCCTCGGCTGCGAAGTGAACCCGGAGGATAAATCCGCCCTTTGGATCAGCGCTCCGGCTGAAGATACCGCTGAGGATTTCTTAAAAAGCAATGCCCTGGCCGGATCGGGAGCCTTCTTCGGCATCCACCCGGGCTCAGCGAGGATCTCGAGGCTCTGGGTGCCTGAGCGTTTCGCCCAGGTGGCGGATGCGCTGGCCCTGCGCTACGGGTCGCGGGCCGTGATCACCGGCGGGCCGGGAGAAGAGCCCCTGGCTCGGCAGGTCGCTTCCTTGATGAGATCCAACCCTGTCGTTGCCGCCGGCCGCCTCGACTTTGAAGCCAGCCTCTCCCTGGTCCGCCGGATGCGCTTTCTGCTGACCACGCACAGCAGCCTCATGCACGCGGCCAATGCCTTCGAGGTCCCCTTCGTGGCGCTCTGCGGCATCAGCGACATGCGCCGCGACGGGCCTTACAAGCCGGCGGCCGGACGCTGGGCCGTGGTCAAGGCGTTGCAGCCCGACATGCGCCTCATCACTGCAGAGGCGGTTTTCTCGGCGGCTGAGATTTTGTTTGATTCCATCTATGGGAAGAATTAAGGTCCTTCAGATCCTCACCAGGCTGGAGGCGGGCGGATCGGCGGCCAACACCCTCGCCTGCGCGCGCCGCCTCGGCGATGGCTTCGAATCGTTCCTGGCCTGCGGCATCGTGGAAAAGGGCTTAGAAGAGCCGGCAGGCGATCTGAAGCTGATCCGTCTGCCCCACCTCAAGCGTTCCATCAGTCTCTGGGAGGACGTCCGGGCTTTCTTCGAGATCCTGGACCTGCTCCGCCGGGAGAAGCCGGACATCGTCCACACGCACACCTCCAAGGCCGGTTTCCTGGGCCGGTGGGCGGCCTTCCTTTATAAGAGGAGCTGCCGCAAGTCCTGCGTCGTGATCCACACCCCCCATGGCCATGTCTTTTACGGCTATTTCGGGCCCTTGAAGAGTTGGCTCTTCACTCTTCTGGAACGATGTACCTCGCGGTTCACCGACAAGCTCGTCGCCCTTTCGCAGGGTGAAAGGACGGAAAGCCTGGCCCGCGCCATCGGGACTCCCTCCCAGTGGACCATCATCGCCAGCGGCGTGAGGATCCCGATGGATGAGGAGATGGCCCAGCTGCGCGCCCAAGGGCGGGCCCTGCGTGAAAAGCTCGGTCTGCCCGAGGACTCCCTCGTGATCGGCACGGTGGCGCGTCTAGAGCCGGTCAAGGGTGTCGAAACCCTTGTGCGCGCGGCGCCGCTCATCCTCCAGCAATCCCCCACCGTCCGATTCCTTCTCGTCGGCGATGGAAGCCAAAGAGCGAGGCTGCAAGGACTCTCGGTCAGCCTCGGCCTCCATGAACAAATCATCTTCCTCGGGCATCAGGACAACGCCCTGGCCGCGATGGCGGCCATGGACATCTATGTCCAACCCTCGCTGAACGAAGGCCTGGGCCGCACCTTGATCGAAGCGGCCCTTTTGGATCTGGCCTCGGCGGCCAGCGACGTCTGCGGCATCCGCGACATCGTGCTCGACGGCCAGACCGGAATCCTCGTGAAGCCTGCGGACGCGGCGGACTTGGCTCAAGCTGTCGGACGGCTGGCCGCCGATGCGACGCTCAGGCGGCTCTTCGGCCGAGCGGCCCGGGCTCACGTGATGGCTCCGGATGAGAACGGCCTCGCCCGTTTTTCCGAGCGCGCCATGCTCGAAAAGCTCTCCCGACTCTATCTTTCATCGAGGAAACGGTCATGAAGACTTCCCGCCGGGCGTGCGCCGTTTTCATTTTTTTACTAGGAGCGGCCGGGGCCGCTGGCGCCGGCGAGCCGGCGCCGATCCGCACCGTCGCCCATGTGCACAGCGCCTACAGCGGCCGCAAAGCCCCGGACATGCGCCTGACCCTGGAGATCGCCCGCCAGCGCGGCATCGAGGCCGTGATCTTCACGGACGACGCGATCGCGGATTTCGAATACGGCCTCTGGCCTTTGCGCCGTCTCATCAAGGCCGCGGTCAACCGCACCTCGATCCTGCGCGCGGGGCCGTCCCTCTATCTGGAGCATATCGCCAGCCTCAGGAAGGCCTTCCCCAAGATGATCATCATCCCCGGCGTGGAGGCGGCGCCGTACTATTATTGGAGCGGCAGCCCTTTCTCCAGCCTGACGATCAATGATTGGAACAAGCACCTGTCCGTGGCGGGCTTGGAGAGACCCGAGGATTACGAAGACCTCCCGGTCCTGGGCAACCGGCGTCTGGACCGTTTCGCCTTTGGGTCGCTCTGGCCGCTGCTCCTTTTGGCAGGCGCCGCGCTGCTTGGGAAGGCCCGCCGACGCCGGTCCGCGGCAGTCGCGGGGGCCGTGGGCGTTCTCTTTCTTCTCAACAACTTCCCGTTTAAGACGCCTGCTTTTTCCCCGTACGATCCCTCCGCCGGCTGGAAGCCGTATGAAGCGGTGGCTGCCTATGCGGATGCCAAGGGTTTTCTGTGTTTCTGGAACCATGCCGAAGCTCCGAATTGGAAGACCCCCTATCGGCTCGGTCCCAGGGTTTTTACCCGCACCGCTCCCTATCCCGGATGCCTGCAAGCCGTGCCGCAGACCGACGGCTTCGGCGCGCTCCTGGAAGGGGACCGGACCATGACCCGGCCGTCAGGCGAATGGGACCAAGCCCTGGGGGACTACGTCCAAGGCCGCAGAAAAAAGGCGCCCTGGGGCTTCGGCGAGCTCGACTATGTCGGGGAAGGCGCGCGGGGCATGACCATCACGAGCGTGTCCATGGATGTCCATGCTTCTTCGAGGAACGCGGCCGCGCTCCTCGAGGCTCTCAAGGCCGGCCGCTTCGAGACCGTCGCGCCGGAAAAAGGCCGGGCGCTCTCGCTTAAGACGTGGCGCGTCCAGTCCGAAGGCCGGTCGGCCGGTTCGGGAGAAACGCTCACAGGCGCGGCGCACCCCGCCATCCGCATCTCAATGGAGCCGGTCGGCGATTCCACGATGACGGTCCGGGTGTCCCTGATCCGCAACGGCATCGTCATCTCCCATCAGACCGTCACGTCTCCGTTCTCCATCGCGGTCCCGGACGATCTCGGCGGCGAGAAGCGGGCCTTCTACCGGCTCGACGCGCGCTGGGGCGCCAACGGCGCCTTGCTTTCCAATCCGATATTCGTGTTTAATGACTGACCGATGATCCTGGCCGCGCATCAGCCCCAGTTCATGCCTTGGCTCGGCTATTTCGACAAGATGCGCGCCTCGGACGTTTTCGTCCTACTGGATAGCGTCCAGTACAAGAAGAACGAATGGCAGAACCGCAACAAGATCCTCACCCCGCAGGGACCGCGCTGGCTGACCGTGCCGGTCGTCCATGAATTCGGCGAGAAGATCACCGAGGTGCGCATCAATGATGAGGCGGCTTGGAAGCCCAAACATCTCAAGACTCTTGCGCAAAGCTATTCCAAGGCGGATTTCTTCTCGAGCTTGATGCCCGAACTGGAGAAGTTCTATGGCGTAGACTACTGTCATCTCTCCGAGATCGCCATCGCCTCGGTGCGTTTTTTGGCTGGAAGATTGAGGCTGGTCAAACAGTGCCCTCTGCTTTCCGAAAACCCGGTTGAAGGTTCCGCCACCCAGAGACTCGTCAGCCTCTGCAGGAGATTCCAAGCGGACACGTACCTCGCCGGAAGCGGGGGCAAGGATTACATGGACATGCCCCTCTTCGAGAAGGCGGGCATAAGGGTCGTGTTCCAGGAGTACAAGCACCCGTCTTACAATCAGTTTTCCCGCGACTTCACGCCGTGTCTCTCGGCGCTCGATCTTATGTTTCACGCCGGAGACAAAGCCTTTGAAATCTATTGAGGCTCATGGGAAAAATAATGAATTTCCCCCGTATCCCGAGCATGCTGCTGGAACTGTGTCCGGACACAGTCATACCATCCCTATTGAGGTGCCATGATCCAACATTCACGACCTTGTCTCGGTAAAGAAGAAATCCGGGCAGTTGCCAAAGTCATCCGCTCAGGCCGGATCGCCTGCGGTCGTGAAACGAAGATGTTCGAGAGAGAGGCTGCCCGTTGGATGGGGGTTCGCCATGCCGTGGCCCTTTCCAGCGGCACCAAGGCGCTGGAGCTGGCTCTGAGGGCCTGCGGCATCGGGAGAGGAGACGAAGTCCTCATCCCCACCTATGCCTGTTCGGCGCTCTGGCACGCGGTCCAGCGGACGGGGGCGTCTGCCGTCCTCGTGGACTGCGACCTGGAGACTCTCAATCCATCGCCTGAGGACGCCGCATCCAGGCTCACGAAGCGCACGCGGGCGGTCATCCTGCCCAATCTCTTCGGCCTGCCCTGCGATCCGGTCAGCTACCGTCTTCCGGCTCGGGTGAAGGTCATCCAGGACTGCGCTCAGGCCATGGGAGCCCGACTGGGTCGGAAATCCGTCGGAGTGACGGGCGATGCCTGCGTCCTTTCTTTTTATGCGACCAAGCTCATGACCTGCGGCGAGGGCGGGATGCTGCTCTCCGATTCCCAGGTTCTCACCGAGGCGGCTCGGGATCTGCGTGAATATGACGAGAAGAATCCGGACAAGGTCCGGGAGAATGCCAAGCCCAGCGACATCCTCTCGGCCATCGGCAGGGAGCAGCTGAAAAAATTAGGCTCTTTCCTCAAACGCCGCGCCCAGCTCGCCGCGCTTTACGACCGCCTCCTGGGCGGCACCGCCGGACTCATCCTGCCTGTCCGGCAGCCTGGCCGAGTCTATTTCCGCTATGTCGTGCGTCTGCAAAATGCGGCGGCTGAGAAGATCCGGACTCGATTGGCTGCGCGCGGCATCCAGGCTGAAAAACCCGTTTTTAGGCCCTTGCATCTGGATGTTCCGAGCCGGGGCCGCTTTCCCAATGCGCAGAGAGCCTATGCCTCGGCCCTCTCCCTGCCGCTTTATCCCCTCCTTTCCCAGGGAGATATTTCTAGAGTGGCATCCGCTCTTCGAGATTTGCTATAAAACTCTTTCCATGTATGAGGAATTTTGGGGGCTGAAGAGCCTTCCCTTCGAGAACACGCCGGATCCTCAGAATTTCTTTGAATGCCGCCAGCATCTCGAGGCCCTCTCCCGGCTTCATTACGTCGTCCAGGAACGCAAGGCCTGCGGCGTTCTGACCAGCCCCTACGGCTGCGGCAAGACCCTGGTCCTGCGCCGTCTCGCCATGGAATTGGCTTCCAAGGGCTACAGATTCTCTTTCGTGAACAATCCTCGCCTCAGCGACCTGGACATGCTGCGCTTGATCCTGCACGGCTTCACCGGCGGCAACGTGCCTGTCCAGAAAGGCGACGTGCTCATCTCTCTGGAGCACGTTTTCAGCGAGACGGCCCGCGACGGCAAGCACGCCGTCGTCATCATCGACGAGGCCCACGCCATCGAGGCCCCGGTCATCTTTGAGGAATTGAGGCTCCTGTTGAATTTTCAGACGGACAAGCATTACATGCTTTCGCTCCTCCTGGCCGGCCAGCCGGAGTTGAGCGCGCGCATCGAGAACAACAACCAGCTCAACCAGCGCGTCAGCATCAAGTACAACCTCGCTCCTCTCGCCCCGGAGGACACCGCCCAGTACATCGATCATCGCATCAAGGCCGCCGGAGCCAAGGCCCCCCTCTTCTCGGCGACGAACCTCGCCCTCATCCAGAAATATTCCGGAGGCATCCCCCGCTGGATCAACAACATCGCTCATCTGGCCCTCATGAACGCCTTTCTGCGCGGCGCCCGTGAGATGACCGACGAGATCATCGTGGAGACCAGCCGCAGCTTCGGCCAGATCGTCCCATGAGGATCCTCTGCGTCGGCGCGCACCCGGACGACATCGAGTTCGGCTGTGGAGCGAGCTTGAGCGCCTTCGCCCGCCAGGGCGCGTCCATCCATCTCTACGTGTCCAGCCGCGGCGAGGTGGGCGGCAACGCCCAGACGCGCCAGAAGGAGCAGGAGCGGGTCGCCCGGACTCTTCACGCCTCGCTGACTTGGGGAGGCTTCGAGGATACTAAGCTGCACATCACGCGGGACCTGATCGAAGCGGTCGAGGTCCAGATCCAGCGCGTGAAGCCCGACCTGATTTTCACGCATTACCGGATGGACACGCACCAGGACCACCACAGCATCGCTTTGGCCGTCATCACCGCGTCGCGCTACATCCAGAACGTGGTCTTCTTCGAGACGCCCAGCACGATCGATTTCACTCCCACGGTGTTCATGGACATCAGTCAGGACCTGGCGGCCAAGCTCAAGCTCTTGCGCCTGCATCGCTCCCAAGTCTACAAGACCAACATCCCCAACCGCTCGATCCTGGAGATCTCCAAGAGCACCGCCGTCTACCGGGGCTATCAATACCGGGTCAAATACGCCGAAGGCTTCATGCCCCAGCGCTTCTCCCTCGATGGCCGCGGTGCCCGCCGCCGATGACCACCTTCACCCGTCGCCTGCTCAATTACTGGCTGGCGGTCGTCTGCTTGGGCGTGCTGGTGGCCATCCTGCCTCCCGGAGGCGTCTCAGCCTGGAGCTGGGAGACGGGCTTGCGGTGGCTTTACGTGTCCTTGGTCGCCTTCTTCGTCGCCAACGCGCTGATGCCCGCGGTCATCGTCCTGGCCCGCCGCACCGGCATCCTGGATCAGCCAGACGCCCGCAAGATCCACCTGGTCCCGACCCCTCGCCTCGGAGGCCTGGCGGTCTTTTTGGCCGTGTCTTTCGCGGCCTGGCGTTCGCAGGCTTCCTCCCCGGAGACCTCGACGATCCTCTGGGCGAGCTCGATCATCTTCGTCATGGGCGTCATCGACGACATGCGGGGCCTCTCGGCGACGGTCCGCCTGTGCGGTCAAGTCGCGGCCTCCCTCGTCATCATCTCCTCCGGCATGACCTTCGCCGCGCGCTTCTCTCCGATCGTCTCCGGCCTGGTCACGCTGATCTGGCTCGTGGGGGTCACGAACGCCTTCAATTTCCTCGACGGCATCGATGGCCTGGCCGGCGGACTGGGTGTCGTCTGCTCCATCTTCTTCATGGCCATCGCGTGGGACCTGCACCAGATGCCGCTGGCTTGTCTCTGCGCCGGCCTCGCGGGCGCGTGCGCGGGCTTCCTGAACTACAACTGGTATCCGGCCAAGGTCTTTTTGGGCGACAGCGGCTCGACGTTCATCGGATTCATGCTGGCGTCTATGGCCGTCTGCGGCGGCTGGGCGACCCACAATCCCATCGTGGGCATCGGGACCCCCATTTTGATCTTGGGAGTGCCCATCTTCGACATGATCTACATCACGCTCTCCCGCGTCCGGCGCGGCGATGTGCGCACCTTCAAGCAATGGATCGATTACGTCGGCAAGGACCATTTCCACCATCGCCTGCTCCATATGGGCCTCGGCATGAGGGAAGCCGCGCTCTTCATCCTCACGGTCAGCATGATCCTGGGCCTGGCGGCCTGGACCATGCACTACACCCGCTCGACCTTGGGCAGCGTGCTTTTGGCGGCGCAGGCGGTCCTGATCTTCACGGTCATCGTGGTCCTGATGCTGCTGGGGCGCGAGATCAGGGAAGACCGGCCCGTCTCTTGATCGCTTCGGCCGCCCGATAGGCCAGCGCCGTCAAAGGCGTCCAGAAGATCGCGGAAAAATTCAGAGCCCGACTGATCGGACCCTGCATGGGCCGACTCACACCGTGGGATGTGACAACAGCGGCGGCGACGCCTTCGATGCAGGAAGCAGGCACCTCTTCCGGCCATCCCCAAGAGGAATCACCGCGCGTGAAAAGTCGTGATCCTTGCTTGAAGACCAGGCGATGGCAGACCAAGGCGCCCGAGGCCCGATAGACGGCCAAGTCGCCGAGGCGCAGATCCTGCGCGCGGCAGGGGCGCAGGATGATCTTGTCTCCCGGCTTGAGGGACGGCGCCATGCTCCAACCGCTGGTCGCCAGGTAGTCCATGAGGGAAAAATCAAAGCCGGAGAAGGGACTCGAACCCTCAACCTACCGCTTACGAAGCGGTTGCTCTACCATTGAGCTACCCCGGCGCAGGAGGATTCTATCACTTTTTGAACCATTGACGCCGCTACCTGCGAACGATAGAATGAATGAATGCGGACCTTCCTCATCGAGGACCACGACGAGGCGCTGACGATCTGGCGCAAAAGCCGGGTGAGAGGCCTGGACCTCGTGCATGTGGATGCACACATCGACCTGGCTGTGCCCCCGGCCAGGCCCTTGCTGGATGCCTTCTCATCGGCGACCAGCATCCGGGAATTGAAAAAAAGCCTAGAAGCCTCGCTGGCCTTCTCCCGCTACGAGAAGGACTTCGACAAGCAGACGCATATCGGCAACTACATCTACCCGGCCATGGCCGAAGGCTTGGTGCGAGACGCTTACTGGGTCATTCCAGGCAATGCCGCGGAATTCGAGAGATCCAGGCGGCTCATCAAGCGCATCCTTAAGAATTCCACGCGCGCAACTTCCATCCAGGACGAAGCCGGGAAGGTCTCCTGCCGATGCCTGGGCCGCACGATCACGGTTTGTACGCTGGCCGGTCTGCCGCATCTGGCCAAGGCTTTTCTCGACATCGACGCTGATTTTCTCACGACCAAGAGCGTGCGCTGCGCTGACAATACCGATGAGATCGGCCGCAGGCGGCCCTGGATCGAGCCAAAAAAGCTGATCGAGCGGTTGCGGCATAGGATTCGTAAACCGGTCCTGGCCACTGTCGCCTATTCCACGAACGGCGGTTTCACGCCCATGCGCTACCGACATCTTGCTGATGAGCTGGCCTGGAGGCTTTCTCCAACGCGATTTGCGAGCCGCCATCGTCGGGCGCAGGCCGCGGCTAGGCATTTTCAGGCTGGACAGCTTTCTGAGGCTGTGCGTCTGAATCCAGCGCTCAGGGGCCCTGACAGTGATTATGGCCAGCTTTACCTGGGGACCAGAAAGTACCAGGCTGCCCATAGGGAATTCCTCAAGACCTTGCGCGATGATCCGATGAACCCAGCAGCTTTGCTCGGTCTAGGCCAGATCCATTTCGCGCGAAAACGATTCAAGCAAGCCAGGCAATGTCTAGCTGATGCTTCCGTGGGCATGGATGAAGCACTCTTTAGAAAACTAAAATCGGATCTTCTGGAAATTCGGGGCCGCGTCGAATTGGAGCTTGGAGATTTTAGCGCTGCTGAACGCGCCTTCCTGGATATCCTTAAGCTCGACAAGCTCAGGCCTCAGGCCTATTATCATCTGGGCCTACTCGCCCAGCGGACGAGGCAGTTGCAGGAGGCGCAACGCTATTTCCGAAGTGCCCGGCAGCTGGGCATGCGTGGTCCTGTAAAAAGGTTATAATAAGGGTGTCGGGAGAGATGCCATGGAAGAAAAAACCATCCCTTGCAAGAACAAGAACATCGCCTGCCGGGCCATCGGTGATGAGACCATCCTTTTGCCGATCTACAGGAGTTCGGAGGAGATGGACTGCATCTACACTCTCAACAAGCCGGCTGCCTGGGTCTGGGACAGGATCGACGGCAAGCGCAGCTGGGGCGCACTCAAGAAGCAACTGCTCAAGGAGTTCGACGTGACTGAGGGCGAGGCGGAGAAAAAACTGCAGGAGCTCAAGTCAGACTTGGAGAAAATCAAGGCTTTAGGTGCCAGCCGCTGACTTTTGAAAAACTCAGTCAAAAGTCAAGACCTGACCCCAGGAGAGAAAATGAAAAAGAAAACCCGCTTCAACCCGGTCGTGACGCGCATCAAGCTCAACCCTGAACAGGCCGTGCTCTCTTGCGCCTGCTACAACACCGGCAATCAGGCCGGCGCTGCAGTGCCCGCCAGCACCAGCATTTGTGCGGGACGCACCATTACCAGAGCGAAATTCGCCAGCGGCAGCACCGTCAGTTAGGATGCAAACAGCCGGCATAGCTGATCTCGAGTCTCGGCTCAGCGTCGGCAAAAGCCAGGATTTTCCTCTCTTCGGACAATTGGACCTGACCTACCGATGCGGCTATGACTGCATCCATTGCTACTGCAAGGGCTCGGAGCATGAGAAAGACGAGCTCTCGACTCAGGCATGCAAGCGCATCTTGGGGGAATTGCGGGATGCCGGCTGCGTCTGGCTGGGCTTGAGCGGCGGCGACCCTCTCATCCGCAGGGATTTCTGCGAGATCTATTCCCATGCCAAGAAGCTCGGGTTCATCGTCAATGTGTTCACCAATGCGCATGATATCACAGCTGAACATATCGAACTTTTTCGCAGGCAGGCCCCTTATGTCGTCGAGATCACG
>JAHFCF010000032.1 GCA_023249645.1 Elusimicrobiota bacterium | reverse complement strand
GTCGTTCGAGCCCAGGTAAGGTTCTTCGCGTAGCGTCGAATTAAACCACATGCTCCACCGCTTGTGCGGGCCCCCGTCAATTCCTTTGAGTTTTAACCTTGCGGCCGTACTCCCCAGGCGGATGACTTAAGGCGTTAGCTGCGGCGCGGAAGGGGTCGATACCACCCACACCTAGTCATCATCGTTTACAGCTAGGACTACCAGGGTATCTAATCCTGTTTGCTCCCCTAGCTTTCGAGTCTCAGCGTCAGTCAGGGCCCAGGCAGCTGCTTTCGCCATAGGTGTTCCTCCCGATATCTACGCATTTCACCGCTACACCGGGAATTCCACTGCCCCCTACCCGACTCGAGACGCCCAGTATCCATCGACCCCTCCCAGTTGAGCCGGGAGATTTCACGACGGACTTAAGCGCCCGCCTACACTCGCTTTACGCCTAGTAATTCCGAATAACGCTTGCCACCTATGTCTTACCGCGGCTGCTGGCACGTAGTTAGCCGTGGCTTATTCGCCGAGTACCGTCAAACCCTTGCGGGTATTCTTCCCCGGCAAAAGAGGTTTACATTCCGAAGAACTTCGTCCCTCACGCAGAGTTGCTGGATCAGGGTTTCCCCCATTGTCCAAAATTCCCCACTGCTGCCTCCCGTAGGAGTAAGGCCCGTGTCTCAGTGCCTTCGTGCCCGTTCGCCCTTTCAGGCCGGGTACCCGTCATAGCCTTGGTGGGCCGTTACCTCACCAACTAGCTGATGGGCCGCAAGCCCCACCCCGAACGGCCCTTGCGGGCCTCTCATCCCCCGAGGATGCCCTCAGGGGATTATACGGCGCATTAGCATACCTTTCGGTACGTTATTCGCCTTTCGGGGGCAGGTTGCTTACGTGTTACTCACTCGTCTGCCGCTATTCTCAGCGATACGCTGCTAAGAACCGCTCGACTTGCATGTGTTATGCACTCTGCCAGCGTTAATTCTGAGCCAGGATCAAACTCTCCATTAAAAGGTCTGGGCGTTTTCTGAGGCTAAGGGCCCCTTACTTCCGCTTGCGCCCAAAATGAAGAAGAATTGACTCTTCTCTATTTTTCCTTGTTTCCACCGCTTGACTGCTCCTTGCGGAGCTGCCTTGCGGCAGAACACACCATTATCCTTAGCGCCCACCTACCAGTTCGCACCTTGCTTACGCAAGGTATTTGCTGGCGGTAGAGCGCCTATTCGTTGGCAAAACGATTTTCAAAGAGCGAAATTTACCCTACTGGGTTCCTCGACGACAGGAAGCTCAGGTAGCGGCAAATTACTTTGCCGTCCGCTTGACTTCACAAGCCGACCTGAACATTATAGCACACAACAGCCACCATATGTCAAGCATTATTTTAAAAATTATTTTTTAAATTTTCCAGACCTTTTCCAGTCAGGAACTCCCGCACGCGGCCCTGAGAGTCCTTCTCCTTATACAAGCACATAAGCATTGTTTATTTCTTTTGAAGCGCACGCTCAACCGCGGCCATCAAGGAACTTCGGGTGAATGGCTTTTCCACAAAGCCGCGGACATTGGTGAACTGGGCGAAAGTGTCGCGCAAATTCGCCTTGGCCGTGACCATGAGGACTGGGACAGCATAGGTGCGCGGATTCTCCTGAAGCTTCTGGCAGAAAGTATAGCCATCCATGTCCGGCATCGAGACATCGAGCAGGATGAGATCCGGCAGATCCTTCTGCAGACTGGCAAGGGCTTGGACGCTGTCCGTCATGAGGCGCGTGGTATGCTTGGCAGCCCCCAGATGCTCCTGGGAGAGCTCCCCGATGAGCGGTTCGTCGTCGACGATCAAGATATTCGCCATGAATCCTCCCAAGTTAAACGCCGAAGCGATTCCATATTCAGCCCGACGTCCGCTCCTTCTCCGACCCCTTATCCCAAATCTGCTCTTCCAGGAACCGCCGTATCGCATCCTTCTTCGGAAGCTCCAGCTGATACTTGGACACGAACAGCCGGTTGTCCATCCCCGCCAAGGCGTATTCAACCAAGGCATGGTTCTTCTTGGTGCAAAGCAGAATGCCGATAGGCGGATTGTCGCCCGGCGCCGCCTCATGTTTGCGATACCAATTGACATAGGTATTGAGCTGGCCGAGATGTTCGTGCTTGAAGTCGTCCGCCTTCAACTCAATGAGCACATGGCACTTCAAAATCCTGTGGTAAAAAACAAGATCAACAAAGAAATGCTCACCACCAATAAGAAGCCGTTTCTGGCGCGCCTCGAAGCAGAAGCCATGGCCGAGTTCCAGCAGAAAATCCTGCAGCTTGTCGAGCAAGGCATCTTCTATCCTGGATTCACCCATAACCTCCTTGGACTTGATTTCCAAAAAATCGAATACATAAGGATCGCGGATGATCTGCTTGGGAGCAAGCGGCTCAGCCTTAGCCTGCGTCATCTGCGAGAGCTTCTTCTTGTTTTTCGATAGCCCGGAGCGCTCGTAGTAAAGACTCGCAATCTGCCTTTTCAGCTCGCGGACAGACCAATTGCCCCTGAGGCACTCGACCTCATAGAAAGCACGCTTCAGCGGATCCTCTATCTGGATCAACTCCGCGAAGTGCGTAAATGAAAGGCCCTCCGCCAGCACGCGCCCACCCATCTGGAATTCGGGAGTCGCTGACTCCAGAATCTGACCTTCTCGGAGTGGCGCTGGTAGCCGACGGGCCAATTCGGGAGGCAGTGACTCCCGAATTGTGGGGTAAACCATGTAAAAATGTCGATAGCGCCGGAGTTCCCGCTCATCGGCACGAGGGACATACCGAGCCTGCAATTTCTCGGCCAATTTTTCAAACAGACGATCGCCGTAAGCGGCCCGATCCTTGCCTTTCTGCTCATACTCCCGAACAGAACACCCGATCAACCAGTTGCGCAAAGTCAGACAGACATTTACGGCTTTGGCTGCTTGAAACTGCAGACTTTCATGAACATGTACAATCGCACTCACCAGGGATTCGAAATCAGCAGGGCTTGCGGTGGGACCCAGTTCTCCAACAGCCTGTTGGACAACTGCTCGTTTTTTAGATGCCATAGCCTCTCTTTTTCCTACCGGCTGAGCTTCTTGCGCCGGCCCTGCACGACCTTGAGACGCACCAGCGCGCGCTTCATAGAGGCCTGCGCCTGGGCCAAGGTCTGGGCGTCGGTCTGCGTGCGCTTCAAATCCGCTTGGGCCCGCTCCAAAGCCTGGCGCGCCCGCTCCTCATCGATCACGTCCGCCAGCTCGGCGGTCTCCGCAAAAACAGAGACCTTGTCATCTTTTATCTCGGCGAATCCCCCGGACACGGCGAAGAAATGCCGGTCGTCCCCGTTCGTCAGCCGGACCTCGCCGGGGGCGAGCTGGACCACGAAGGGCGCGTGCCCGGGCAATATACCCATCTCGCCCTCCCACGCCGGCAGGGTCACAAAGTCAGCCTCGCCGCTGAAGGCGGAACGCTCCGGCGTGACCAGCTCCAGGGTCAGGCGCTTGTCCATCAGACCTTCGCCCCCAAGGTTTTGGCGGCGGCGATAGCCTCATCCATGCCGCCCACCATGTAGAAAGCCTGCTCCGGCAGATGGTCGTACTTGCCCTCGACCAAACCCTTGAAGCCCGCGATCGTGTCCTGCAGCTTCACGTAGCGGCCCGGCCGTCCGGTGAACTGCTGGGCCACGAAGAAGGGCTGGGAGAGGAACTTCTGAATCTTGCGCGCCCTAGCCACGATGAGCTTGTCGTCGTCCGAGAGCTCGTCGATGCCCAAGATCGCGATGATGTCCTGCAGGTCCTTGTAGCGCTGCAGGACCTTCTGGATGGCGCGCGCCGTGTTGTAGTGCTCGGCGCCCACGATCTTCGGGTCCAGGATGCGCGAAGTCGAATCCAACGGATCCACCGCCGGATAGATGCCCAGCTCCATGAGCTGGCGCGAGAGCACCGTGGTCGCGTCCAAGTGTGAGAAGGTCGTGGCCACGCCGGGGTCGGTGAGGTCGTCGGCCGGCACGTAGATGGCCTGGATCGAGGTGATCGAGCCCTTGGAGGTCGAGGTGATGCGCTCCTGCAGGGTGCCCACTTCGGTCGTCAGCGTGGGCTGGTAGCCCACGGCCGAGGGCATACGCCCCAACAAGGCCGAGACCTCCGCGTTGGCCAGCACGTAGCGAAAGACATTGTCGATGAAGAGCAGAACGTCTTGGCCCTCCTTATCGCGGAAATATTCGGCCTGGGTCAAGGCGGTCAAGCCCACCCGCGCGCGCGCGCCGGGCGGCTCGTTCATCTGGCCGTAGACCAGGACGGTCTTGGACAGGACACTGGCCCCATCGGCGAGCTTGGAGTGCTGCATCTCCAGCCACAGGTCGTTGCCCTCGCGGCTCCTCTCGCCGACGCCGCCGAAGACCGAGACGCCGCCGTGTTCCTTGGCCACGTTGTTGATGAGTTCCATGATGACCACGGTCTTGCCCACTCCGGCGCCGCCGAAGAGGCCGACCTTGCCGCCCTTCATGTAGGGCTCGAGAAGATCGACGACCTTGATGCCCGTCTCGAAGATCTGCGGGGTCGTCACCTGGTCGACCAAGGGCGGCGGGGCGCGGTGGATGGGCAGATGCGTCTCGGATTTGATCTCTCCGGCCAGGTCCTTGGGCCGGCCCAGCACGTCCATGAGCCGTCCCAGACAGGCCCGGCCCGCGGGCACGGTGATGGGCGCGCCGGTGTCCTCCACGCTCGCCCCCCGGACCAGTCCGTCCGTAGGAGCCATGGCCATGGCGCGAACCACATTGTCGCCTAAGTGCGCCGAGACCTCAAGCGTCAGATCCTCCTCGCCGGCGCGCTTCACCCTCAAAGCATTGTTGATGGAAGGGAGCTGCCCAGCCGGGAACTCCACGTCCACGACGGCGGCGATGATCTGCGAAACTTTGCCCGTGCTCATGACTTCCTCCTGAATTGCGCGGCGATGAAGGTCTGCGGCTTGGAGGCGTCCGCCGCGATGCAGCCGATCTTGTGGAAGCGCACGCCGTAGCGCCGCATGCCCCCTATGGGAGAGCCCTTCATGTGGCGCACCTCGCCGCGGATCTCCAGAGGGATGTTGAGCTTCAGGTACAAGCTCATCCCCTCCTCCAGAGCGGCATCGGTCTTGAACGCCATGCCTCCCAACGAAAGATCCACGATCGAGCCGTGGCCCTTCTCCGCGGTCTGGCCGTCCGCGCGCAGCTCCAAAACAATGCCGACAGGAAAGCGCGGGTAGCGGCGCTTCTCCTCTATCTTAGGCTTCTTCATCGCATGATTCTCCTTGATGGTGTTCATCGCACAAAAAACGGCGTGTTCACAAAAAACATTTTTTTCCATAGCCTGGCCGCTTTTCTGTTCGTCGTATATTTCAAATTAAAATTAACGAGCTGCAAATATTCATTCATGGACAACCATTTACGCTTGGAAGTCGCCGGCACTTTAAATGCGGGCAAATTGAGTCGCCTCATCGCCGCTTTCACATATCCTCCTGATAAATCATGTTCTGACTTTTCACGCCGCCAACGCCTCGGCGCCGCCGACCAATTCCGCGATCTCCTTGGTGATCATGCCCTGACGCTGCCGGTTGGCCTGGATGTTCAAGGTCTCGCGCAGCTCCCGGGCGTTGGTGGAAGCGGCATCCATGGCGTTCATGCGCGCGGCCAGCTCGGCCGCCTGCGACTCCAGAAGGATCCTGAAAAGCTGGGCCTTGATGTGCCGGGGAAGAAGGGCGTCCAAGAGCCGCGCCTTGTCCGGCTCGTAGCTGAAGGAGGCCGGGCCGGTCAGGCTCTGCGCCAGCGAGACCTCCTTGACCGGCATCAGCGTCACGCCGACCAGCCGCTGCTGGGTCACGGACTTGAATTCATTGTAAACGACGTCCCAGCGGGAAAGCCCCTTCTTGAAATAGGTATCGATGAGCGTGCGTCCCAGGATCTCGGCGTGATGGAACCCGACGCGCGGGAAAACGCCGGCCATCTCCGTCACGATCTCGACATTGGGCGCGGCCACGCGGCGCAGGAAATCCCGGCCCTTGCGCCCCACCAGGGCCAGGCAGACCGGACGGCCCTTGTAATCCTCCCGAAGCCACTCCAAGGCCGCGCGCAGCACTCCCGCGTTGAACGCCCCGCAGAGGCCCTTGTCCGATGTGACGACGACGAGGCCGACGGGCCCGTCGGGCCGGGCTTGGAAAAAACGGTTGCCCGGGTCCTGGGGCGCCTCGGCGGCCAGATCGCCGACCATGGATTCCATCTTGAGAGCGAACGGCCGAGCGGCGAGTATGGCCGTCTGCGAGCGCCGCATGCGCGCGGCCGCCACCATCTTCATGGCGCGGGTGATCTGTTCGGTCGATTTGACCGATTTGATCTGGCGGCGGATGTCGCGCAAAGAGGGCATCTTAGACCTTGGCGAAGACCTCGGAGGATCCCAGATAATCCTGGATCCCCTCCGCAACGGCGAACTTGGCCTTGAATCCGAAAGCCTTCTGCGCCCGGGAGGGGTCTCCCAGGGTCTCGTTCTGGTAGAAGGAGTAGGGATTCTTGAAATACTCGGGCTTCAGGCGCGTCTTCAAGACCGCGTTGAGCGCGGCGATGACCTCGTTGAAGGTCGCCTTGCGGCCGGTGCAGACATTGTAGGCCCCGCTGGCGGCTTTGGCGGCGGCCAGGAGATTGGCCTCGACCACGTCCTTGACGTAGATGTGGTCGCGGTACTGCTCTCCGAACTCGAAGACGCGAGGCCTTTTGCCCGCGCGCATCTGCAAGGCCAGCTGCCAGATCATGCTGGCGGCCGCCCCCTTGAAGCGCTCCCGCGGACCGTAGACGTTGAAATAGCGCAGGCCCACGACCCGGAGCTTGGGATGCTCTGAAACGAAATCCTGGGCCACGCTTTCCATGACGCGCTTGGAGAAGGCGTAGACGTTGAGCGGCTTGGGCGCCGCGCTCTCGCGCATGGGAACCGGGCCGTCGCCGTAGATCCCGGCGGAAGAGGCATAGACCACGGTCTTGACCCCGCGCTCCGCGGCCCAGCGCAGCAGGGTGCGGAAGGCCTCGACATTGGCGCGCATCATGCGCTTCTGGTCCATGACCGTCGTGTCCGTGATGGCGGCTTGATGGAAGACGACGTCTGCGGCCTTGACGCGGTCGGCCCAAGCGGAGCCCTCTGCCAGGTCCGCGGCCACGAAATCCCCGCGGAAGCCCTGGAGGTTCTCGAAGTTGGACGCCGTGAAATCATCCAGGCCCGTCACCTCATGGCCCTGACGCTCCAGCTCCAGGGTGAGGTTGGAGCCCACGAAACCCGCCGCGCCCGTCACCAAGGCGCGCATTATCCCTTCCTCTTGGCGGACACGGTCTCCAGGCTCACGGCGGGGACGAGGCTGAGCTCGCTCAACTGCCGCGTCACTTTGGCCGACGGCTTCTCCAAAGTGTCCGCCAAGGGTCCCGCGAGAAGAGACAGGACGACCAGGACGCTCTCATGATCCCAGACCGTGATCCCCCCGGCGGCCTTGGAATCCTGCTCCAGCTTGGCCGCGTATTTCTTGAGGGAGCCGCCCTTCTGGACGACCAGATTGGCGAAAGCGTTGGCGGAATCCTTCTCCGCGACGAAGGAGAAGACCCCGGCCAGCTCCGGCTTTTCAATGGCCGCCAGGGCCTCCATGCAGGAGAGATTGATGATCCCGCCGGACACCGGAGCCCCCTGGGCTCCAGCCGCGAGCAGGCACAGCGACACCGCCAGGACTCCCGGGAGTATCTTCATGAGGCTTTCTCCTTGAACGAGGCCTTGAAGGCCGTGATGATCTCCGTCAGCCTCTTTTCCAGGTCCTTATCCAGGACCCCATTCTTCGCGATCTGTTCGCAGACGCCGCCATGGCGCTGGGCCACATGGGCCAGAAGCGCCTTTTCGAACTCGCGCACGCGCGCCGTGGGCAGATCGTCGAGATGCCCCTGGATGCCGGCGAAGAGCACGATGACCTGGCTTTCGAAGGGCATGGGCTGGTACTGATCCTGCTTCAAGAGCTCGGCCAGCCGCTCGCCGCGGGCCAGCTGCTCCATGGAGGCCTTGTCCAGATCCGCGCCGAACTGGGCGAAGGCGGCCAGCTCGTTGTACTGGGCCAGGTCCAGGCGCAGGCGGCCGGCCACCTGCTTCATGGCCTTGGTCTGCGCCGCGCCTCCCACGCGCGAGATGGAGAGCCCCACGTTGACCGCGGGCCGCACGCCGGAATAGAACAGGCTCGTCTCAAGATAGATCTGCCCGTCCGTGATCGAGATGACGTTGGTCGGGATGTAGGCCGAGACGTCGCCGGCCTGGGTCTCGATGATGGGCAGAGCCGTCAAGGACGCCCCCCCATGCGCCGTGGAGAGCCGGCAGGCCCGCTCGAGGAGCCGGGAGTGCAGGTAGAAGACGTCGCCGGGATAAGCCTCGCGCCCCGGCGGCCGGCGCAGGAGCAGCGAGAGCTGCCGGTAGGCTTGCGCGTGCTTGGAGAGATCGTCGTAGATGATGAGCACGTCCTGGCCCTTCCAGAGGAACTCCTCGCCGATGGCGCAGCCCGCGTAAGGCGCGACATAGAGCAGCGGCGCCGGATCGGCGGCCCCGGCCAGGACCACGATGGAATATTCCATGGCCCCATGGTCTTCCAGGGTCTTGACCACCTGGGCCACGGTGGACTGCTTCTGGCCGATGGCCACATAGATGCAGATGGGGCGCTTGGCCGATTTCTTCTGGTTGATGATGGTGTCGATCGCGATCGCGGTCTTGCCGGTCTGCCGGTCGCCGATGATGAGCTCGCGCTGGCCCCGGCCGATGGGCGTCATGGCGTCGATGGCCTTCAATCCCGTCTGCAGCGGCTCGTTGACCGGCTGGCGCTCGATGACGCCCGGCGCCACGACCTCGATGGGCCGCGTCTTAGAGGTTTTGATGGGCCCTTTGCCGTCCAAAGGCTCGCCCAGGGGATTGACCACCCGGCCGATCATGGCGTCGCCCACGGGAACGGACATGACCTTGCCCGTACGCTTGACCGGATCGCCCTCGCGGATCAGATGATCCGCTCCGAGAAGGACGCAGCCGACGTTCTCCTTCTCGAGGTTCAAGACCATGCCCACCACGCCGTGGGGAAGCTCCAAAAGCTCGCCGGCCATGGCATTGGCCAGGCCGTAGACGCGGGCGATGCCGTCGCCCACCTGCAGGACCGCGCCTTCCTCTTCCAGTCGCGCGGTCTCGCGCCAAGTGGAGAGCCTTTCCTTGATAACCGCCGTGATCTCTTCTGGTCTAATCGCCACCGATGGCCTCCTTAAGACTGTCCAGCCGGCCCTTGAGGCTCGAGTCCATGACCCAATCCCCCAGACGCACGGCCACGCCTCCCAAAAGCTCGGGATCCTCTGCGATCTCCATCTCCACCCCGCAGCCTGCAAACGCCTCCAGGCGTGCTTGCAGCCGAGCGCGGTCTGCTGGAGACAAAGGCCTGGCGGATCGGACGCTGGCACGGACCGCGCCGCGCTGCCGGCGGGCCAGCTCCGCGAAATCCTGCGCCACCAATCCCAACACAGGGAACCTCTTCTCGGCCATCAGAAGCTCGAGGAAATCCCGGGTCAAGGGCGCCGCCTGAACACCCAGGCTCTCAGCGACCAGCTTCTTCTTCTCGACGGCTGAAACGCGTGGATCGCTGAAGAAGGCGCCGGCCTGCGTCAGGACCCGGCTCAGGGACTCCAGGTCCGCTCCCACGAACGCGTCCTCGCCGCGCTCGCGCGCGCACGAGAAAAGTGCCCGCGCGTAGCGCGAAGCCAGAGTCCTTTCAGCCGCCTGCATCAGTGGCGCCCCCGCGCCTCGACGTCGCGCAGAAACTCGTCGAGCACCTTCTTCTCGACCGCCGGGTCCACGGACTTGCGCAAAAGCTTCTCCGCGGCCAGCACCGAGAGTTCGGCCGTCTCGCGCCGCAGCTCCCGCACGAGGCGTTCCTTCTCGCGGGCCAGCTCGGCGAGGGTCTTGTCGCGAAGCTCCTGGCTCTCCTTCTGCGCCGTCTCCTTGAACCGAGAGAGCACGGCCTCTCCATCCCGGGCCGCCTGGTCCAGCACCTCCTGACGCCGCGCTTCCACCGAGGCCAGACGCCCGGAAAGCTCGTCCTTGATGCGCTGGGCTTCTGCGCGAGCGGCCTCGGCCGCGTCCGCGTCGGACTTCAGACGCGCCTCGCGGTCGGCGATCGCCGTCAAAAGCGGTCCCCAGGCGTAGCGCTTGAGGAGCACCACCAAGGCCAGGAAGGTGACGATGGTCCAGAGCATCAGCCCCGGATCCGGGGAGATCAGCTTATCCACTTAAGGATGCGCTGGGGCTTCAGCGGCGATCGGCGCTGTCGGCGCCGCGGGCACGCCCTTGTTGAGCGTCAAGACAGCCAAAAACGAGACGACCAGGGCCAGGAGGCCCAAGCCTTCGATCATGGCCGCGGGGATGATCATCATGGTCTGCAGGGTCCCCGACGCCTCCGGCTGGCGCGCCGCGCCTTCCAAAGCCGCGCTCGCCAATTTCCCGATTCCCAGCCCGGCGCCGATGAGGCAGACGCCCATGCCGAGCCCGATCCCGATGTACCCGAGTCCTAAGTATGTCATGCTTCCTCCTTTGATGGGGTCAGGCCTTGAGTTTTGACTGAACATTGTCGCCACTCAAAACTCAAGGCCTGACCCTCCTTAATGTGAATGCACGGCCATGCCCACGAACACGGCCGTGAGCAGGGTGAAGACGTACGCCTGGATCAACGCCACCAGCAGGTCCAGCGCCGACACGAACAGGGCCAACCCGACGGCCATGGGAGCCACTCCCAATCCCACGGCCTTGCCGAACTGCGAGAAGATGAAGATCATGCACAAGAACGCCAAAGACACGATGTGCCCGGAGAGGATGTTCGCAAAAAGACGGATGCAAAGCGCCACGCACTTGGCCGCCATGCTGACGATCTCAATGACGAAGATGAGCGGCACGAGCAGCGGGCTCAGCCACCAGATGGAGGGCATACCGCCGGGCACGAAATTGCCCAGATGGGCGAAGAAGCCATGGCTGCTGATCCCGGCCAGATTGATGAGAGCAAACGTGCACAAGGCCAGGGCCGCCGTGACCGAGACATTGCCGGTGACGGCCGAGGCTCCGGGCAAGAGCCCCCAGAGATTGCAGCCCAGGATGAAGAAGAAGAGCGTCAAGAAATAGGGGAGATAGGTATCCGCGGCATGACCGAAGATCGGGACGATCATCTTGCCTCGGATGAAGAGCACGAGCTCCTCGACGATGACGCGGCCCACCAGGCCCACGCCCGACCGGGCCCGCACGGCCAAGGGAAGGAGCGCGCACAACAGCACGGCCACGACCAGCATGGTCATGGAATGTCGGGTCACGGCCAAGGTGAAGGAACCCTTGGAAAAGAGCGGGAAATAGGGGTGGTCGAGGAGATGATGCCCCAGGATCTCTTCGAAGTTCATCGCTTGAGCACCAGGGCGAATTCCACGGGCACAAGGATGAAGAGCCCTCCGACATAGCTGAGCAGGAGCGCCGGCGCGCTGAGGGAAGGCGATCTCAGACAGAAGAACATCAGAACAGCCAAGAGGGCCAGACGGCCCGCCATCCCCCCCCAGAAGGCCCACCAGAAAGCCAGGCCTGAACTTCGGCGCGCGGCCCAGAGAGCGGCCGCGCCCAGCGTGGCCATGACGACAGCCGCGGCCAGGCCGGCGCTGATGGCCAGTTTAAGGCTTGAATCTCGATGAGCGAACAAGTCTATAAAGTGCAAGCGTCATCCCCGCCATCGCGCCCAGGACCACCAGCCAGGGACCGGTCTTTAAGACCTTGTCCAGCCAAAAGCCGGCCAATATCCCGACGGAAACAGTGGCCGCCAGCTCCGTCCCGGCTCCCAAGGCGGACCAAAGCGGCGATGGCCCGGAGGACTCCGTCTTCAGATCTGGCATGCGCGATAGCGGGGCAGATTCTACGAAATAGAGGCTGGGGATTGCCAGGACCGGAAGCAGAATTTATGCGGCGGCTGGCATCTTAGGCGGCATGAAAGCGGCGCTTCAATTCTTCACCGGCGATTTGACGTTCACGCGCGCGGCCGACGCGCAGGGCGTCGACAAGTGCCAGAAGCTGATGCAAAGCCGGATCCTTCAGCGGCACCGAATGGGCTGTGGGCACGCCGCGGCAGATCGGGCCCGGCTCGGCCGGACAGACGTACTTTAGGCCATGGAGAACAAACTCCGCAAGCGCCGGCCAGTTGATCTTTTTCTTGGAGCTGTCGATGAGCCTGGCGCGTTTGCTCCGCTGCAAGGACGTGCTGACCTCGGAAAGAGACAGCCCCAATTCTTGGGCCAGATCGACCAGCCGCCAATCCCGATTCTTGGAGGCGACAATCTTGAGCAATACGAGCACATCCTGCGGCTTGAGTCCGCCTGCTGATTTCATGCCCTCAGTATCAATGCCAGTCACTTAAGGAAATTATTCCTGTAGTCAAAGTCAAAAAATCCGGATGGATGGCGACCTCTTTATCGAATTATCCTTGTTTCATAAGTATTTTTTTGTTTTTACTTTCAGCGCTGACAGTAAAGTGTTAAAAAATACTTACATTTAAAACAGAATTTATTCGCAAAGTCGCCATATTTTCAAAATCCACGATGAGCGACTATGCGCGCAACAACGAAAATTTGCTTATTTCGCAAATCGCGAAATACGAAATATCGATAGGGGCCTATTTTTTATTAACGACCGCCGCGACATGAAGCGGCAAGGGGACCTTGAGCTCGTCGCTCAATGTCTCTATTAAAGGAAGGTAGGGCGCCGGGATCGTTTTTGCCTTATATTTACCCAATTTCGCCTCCAGCGTGCCCAAGATGATCATGAATTTACTGGCTAAGCGGCTGCGAAGATCATCCGTCATCCCATAATGCCAAGCCAGCCTGCAAACGCGCTCAAGGCCAAAGAGCTCTTTGAGCCTATTGCTATAGCGCGCCGGCCCGCTGACAGACTCTCTGATATCAGTGCGGATGCTCTTCTCCAGGCGCTCGGCCACACGAGACGGCAACGAGACATGGAAGCGCTTGCTCCAGAACAGGATGCGCTCCTCATGGCCATAAAAATTGGTGAGAGACAAGTCGGTGGCATAAATCTCCAATGCTTCAAGGATCCCCCGGAAACTGTTCGCTAGAAGCGGTCGGAGCTCATCCAAAAGACCATACTTAACAGCACGGTCATAGGCCTGTTCAAAAGCGGCCAAACCTCCGCGGGCAGGATCCCAGCGCAACAGAAAGAGAAGGCCTTCCACGCTGATCCGGGGCCAGTCCTTTTCTTCTTGCGCCAGAACAGTCCGATAGGTCTCTTTCTCCTTTTTTCCATACAAATGAAGCTGATCGATCGGAGCGGCCTCCAGCCGGTATCCCGCGGTTTCTCTAGCGCGAAAATCAGAGAGGCTGTTCATATATTCAGAGTAGCGTCCATACACATGCCGCCAGGAACGCACGAAGGGATTGGCTCGTGCTTGCTCGTGAAGATAGCGCGCTCCATTCCCATAGGCTTCCAATTCCTGTCCGATCGGATATTTCCCACTGTTTAATTTTTGCAGAAAACGCCAGGAAATAGTGTTGCTATCCAAAACACGCCTGATGTATTTGAAAAAACCAGGACTGCGCTGCTGCTGGAGCACGTGGGTCAGTTCATGGACATAATTTTCAGCCTGGTCTCGGGCCATCCGAGACAGGATCTCGGGATGCTGGTCTGCATAACGCCGCAGCCCTTCCGGAGTCCTGAGCGCGCGCGTGGAGGCCGCCTCGGCTTCTGCTGACATGGCGTCCAATTCTTGAGTCGTGTGAATCGCGCCGATCAGATACCGTGTCGTAAAGCTCAGGACACTTCCGCTCTCTCCCACAACAGCCGCGGCCCCGAAAGGACTCAGATCCACCTCTTCATCATAGTCCAAGAAAACAATGGTCGGCGGCGTCTTTATGGAAGCCAGCAGACGCCTCCCCAGAGGGTATTTGATAATCTCAACATTGAGAGCTTCTGTAAACTCTTTATTGACCGGGGCCCAGGATAGACGCGCCGGGTTCTTGCTCTCCCTTTTAAAGATCTCAGTGATCCTCTCCGCGGACGGATTTTTTTCCGGATTGAGCAAAAACAGATCTCCAAAAAAAGTCAGAGTTCTCTGCAGGATGCCTGGGGAAGAAGGCAGGATCTGCTGCGACACCTGCGCAACGCGGGAAGCCTCTGCCGCCTGGGCCTCTGGAGAAGGTTTTTGCAACGGCGCCGGCTGGGCGCTGGCAAAAGCTTCCCCGCCACCGATCGGTTCCGATCGCTTGCCCTTCCAAGCCCTGGTTTTCTCCTCAATAACAGACCCAACGAATCTGGACACCGCCTCTTTTTGCGCGTTTTGGATGAATGCGATGGACTTCTCTTTTCCCGGCGCCAAACGTCCCAAGGCTTCCGTATTCAAGCCCAGTAGCTTCGGCCAGGCCTGGACCGGCGATGCCTTAGTCTCATCCGCCAGCGTCGCCGCGAAGATCTGCGCCGCCTTGCTGACCTGCCGGATCTGGAGAGCAAGCTTCGGCTGCGAGAGCACGGTCTGGGCGTCCAGGCCCACGCGCCCCATCACCCCGGCGAAATCCTCCTGCGAAAGCTTGAAATGCCCCGCCACCGCGGCAAAGGCCGGCTTCATCCAGACCGCCGCGTGCGGCGAGACTTCAGCCGCTCGCGCAGCAGGCAAGGACATCAGGCCCCAGAAAAGGGCCAAAACCAGAAACCGGCGCCACCTCATGGCACGTTCAAACATAGAAGTATCCTTATTGTCAGTGTAACGGAGAACGGAATGCAGGGCAGGGGCCTTTGGGCCTAGTCAGCAAGCGCCAAAGGACCTAGGCGGAACTAGGCCTTCGGACTCAGCGCGTAAAATCGAGTATACCGTACTTTACTCATGAGTAAAGTATGGTGTGGTGTATTTTACTCATGAATCTGACGCCCGCATTTTGTCAAATCATTTGACAAGATGATGCCC
>JAHFCF010000037.1 GCA_023249645.1 Elusimicrobiota bacterium | reverse complement strand
GAAGGACCTTCGGCCACCAGGAGGGCTCGCCCTTTTTGAGCTGGCCGGCCAAGTATCGGACCATGGCGCTGGTGACCGGCAGGTTCTGCGTGACCAGGGCGGCGCGCTCCAGCTGAGCGACAAAAAGCTCCTTGGTCATCCCCGGCTTCAGGAATCCTGCGGCGCGATGAGGCCCATCTCGATGCCCTTGACCACGGCCTCGGTGCGGTTGGTGACGCCCATCTTCTGGAAGACGGCGTTCAAATGGTTCTTGATGGTCTTGACCGAGCAGGCCATCTTGCTCGCGATCTCCTTGTTGGACAGACCCGAACCCAAGAAGACCAGGACGCGGATCTCGGTCTTGGTCAGAGACACGGGAGAGCTCTGTCCCTCGCCCGTCGCCATCTGCCGCAGACCCGCGATGAGCTTGCCCATCACCTGCTGGGGGATCATCACGCCGTCGTTGGCGAAGGCCTTCAAGGCGTTGACGAGCTCGGACGCGGGCAGCATCTTGGAAAGATAGCCGTTGGCCCCGGCCTGGATGGCCTCCATGACGTGGGCCTCGTCCTCATAGCTGGAGAGGATCAGCACGTTGGTGTTGGGGCATTCCCGGCGGATGAGGCGTGTCGCCGCGATGCCGTCGATCTGGGGGAGCTTGATGTCCATGAGGATGACGTCGGGCTTGAGCTTGCGCGCCTGGCGGATGGCCTCCTGGCCGTCCGCGGCCTCCCCCACCACCTCGACGATCTTCTCGTTGGCGAGGAGATCTTTGATGCCTTCTCGGAAAAGGGTCTGATCGTCGGCAATGAGCACTCGGACCTTCTTCTTGGCTTTCGGCATGTCTTCCCCCTATGGTTGGCCAGGCAGTCCTGGCGGATTTGAGTATATCAAAATTCCTGAAGTCAGGACTCCTCGATCGGAACCGTGAAATGAAAGGCCGCGCCCTGCCCGACGCCCGCGCTCTCGGCCCACAGGCGCCCGTGGTGGCTGCCGACGATCTCCTTGGCGATCGAGAGCCCCAGGCCCAGGCGGCCGCCGCCGGCCTGGCTCTTCGTCTGGCAGAAACTCTCGAAGATCCGCTCCAGATCCTCGGGGGCGATGCCCTCGCCCGAGTCCCTGACGACAAACTCGACGTCCGGACCCTGGCGCGAGACGCCGACGGAGATCTTCCCTCCCCGGGAGGTGTGCCGCATGGCGTTCTCCAGGAGATTGTTGATGACCTGCAGGATGCGCTTCTTGTCGCCGCGCACCAGGGGAAGCCCCGACTGGGCCTCGGCAACCAGCGCCAGGCCCCGCGACGCGGCCCGGCCCTGGGGGCCGACGAGAGCCTCTTCGAGCAGTGTCTGCGGCGCGAAGAGATTCATCTCCAAGCGGAATTTTCCCTGTTCGATGGCGGCCCAATCCACCAGATCCTCGATGAGGCGCGCGATCTGCGCGATGCCGGTGAAGATGTAAGCCATGTGCTTCTTCTGCTCCGCGTTGGCGGCGATGGACTGCGAGAGCATCTCAAAGCTCACCTGCAGGGTCATCAAGGCGTTGGCGAGGTCGTGCGAGCTCATGGAAAGGAACTTGGACTTCATCGCATTGAGATGCGTCAGCTGCGTATTGATCGACTGAAGGTCGATCAACAGGCGCCGGTTCTCCTCTTCGAGGCGCAGTTTCTCGAACGCCTTGAGGATGGAGTGCTTGAGGCGGTCAAAATCCACGGGCTTGGACATGAAATCCGCGACCGACTCCTGGATGGCCTTGACCGCGGTGTCGAGCGAGGCGTGGGCGGTCAGCATGAGGATCTGGCTGCGCGTGTCCGCGACGCGGATCTTGCGGATGACCTCGATGCCGGTCATGTCGCCGAGGTTGTAGTCCATGATGATGACGTCATAGCTGCGCGAACCGACGGCCTGGAGCGCCTCGGCCCCCGAGGCGGCCTGCGCCGTCTCGTAGCCGTCGACCTCCAGGTTGTCGGCGATGCTCTCGCGCATGTGCGCGTCATCGTCGACGATCAGGATAGTTCCCTTCATGCGTTCGGACCTCCCCCCGGCGCTGCCGGCGCCGCCGCGGCCACGGGCAGGGTCAGCTTGAAGACCGTACCCCGGCCCGGCTCGGATTGGACCTCGACCGCGCCGCCGTGGCGGTCCATGACCTTGCGCACGACCGCCAGGCCCAGGCCCGTGCCGCGCGCCTTGGTGGTGAAAAACGGCGAGAAGATCTTGTCGACGACGTCCGGCGGGATGCCGGGGCCGGTGTCCCCCACGAGGATAGAGGCCGTGCGGCGGTCATCGTTCAAGCGCGCCTGCACGCTCAACGTGCCTTTCACGGGCATGACCTCGAGCGCATTGTTGATGAGGTTGCGCACGGCCTGCTGCATCTCGGTCGTGTCGATGTCCACGGCCGGATTGGCCGCGTCCAGACGCTTGTCCAGGGCGACATGCGGCGGGAAGGGATAGACGGAAAGGATCTCCTCCATCCAGGCGCTCAAAAGCACCCGTTCGGGCTTGAGCTCGCGCGTGCGGGAATAGGTCAGGATCTCGTTGATGATGCCGTTGGCTTGGCGGATCTCGGACTCGATGATCTTGACGTGCTTGTCGATCTTGGGATCGGTCCCGCCGGGAACGCCGCCCAGCTTGGTCTTGATGAAATAGATGGAATTGTTGATGACGGCCAGGGGGTTGCGGATCTCATGGCCGACGACCGAGGCCATCTGTCCGATCGCGGCCAAGCGCTCCTTCTTGATGAGCTCGTCCTGAGCGGCCTTGAGCTCGCGCGTGCGCGCTTCCACGCGCTTTTCCAGGAATTTGGTGAACCGTTCCAGCTCCTGTTTGGCGCCGATGAGCTCTCCCGTCTTCTCCTTGAGGGACTCCGACATGGCCAGAAAAGTCTGCGCCAGGTCGCCGATCTCATCGTTGGTCGTCGTCACCTCGGGAAGGTCCTCGAACTGCCCTCGTCCCAGGCGCGCGGCGGCCTCCCGCAGGACCCGGATGGGCTGGGTGATGTGTCCGGCCACGGCCCAGGACAAGAGGACCGTAAAAAAAACAACCCACACCAGCACCCACAGGATCTGGGCCTTCATCTCGACGGCCGTCTGGTAGGCATACTCCACGGGCTGCTGGACATAGACGATCCAGTCGAGGTCGCGCACGTCCGCGTAGGCCCCGAGGATCCGGCGGCCGTCGCCCAGGGGCATGTCGCCACCCCCCTTGGACTCAGTCTGCGTGGTGATGACCTTCAAGATGTCCTCGGGCAGGCGCGCATCGGGCTTAAAGACCTCCTTCATATTGGAATGCGCGATGAGGAAGCCGCTCCTCTTGTCCACCACCGCGGCGGAGGACTTGCCCGCGGCAGGGAATTCCATGCCCAGCATGGAGGTCAAGCCGTTCAAGCTCACGCGGGCCATGAGCACGCCCACGGTCTTGGCCGGCTGGGCCTTCTGGTCGACGATGGCCGCGGCGATGGCCGCGGTGGGGTAGAGCCCCTGGAAGCGCTCGAGCTTGCCGACGGCGTAGCCCCGGCGCATGGCCTCGGTGAAGATCGGGGCGGTCTCGAAATTGCGCATCTCGGGAGACGGCCCCAAGAACCGCCCCGTGCGCATCTGCTCGATGCCCTGCGGGTTGAGCACGGAGAGCTCCAGGATCGCCAGATGCACCTGCATGATGCGGTTGAGATACTGCTGCTGCGTGCGCGCGTCCATGGAGGCGAACTCTTCGATGGCCGCGGTCTCGGCCAGGACCTGGCGGAAGGTGGTCACGTACTTGTAGACGGTGTCGGCAAATCCCGCGGCCTCGGCCTCCTGCATGGCCAGGATCTCCTTGCGCAGGGACATCTGGGAGATGCCGATGAGGTGATAGCCCACCACTCCCATCGGAGCCAGAGAAACGAGGAGGAACCAAACAAGGATCTTTGAAAAGAGCTTTCCGCGTCGGACCGGCATATCAGGGCTGAGGCAGCGCCGTCATTTTCGCGAAAGAAGCTGCTTGATGCGCGCCGAAAGCTCAGCCAAATCGAAGGGCTTGGTGATGTACTCGTCGGCCCCCAACTCGAAGCCCTGCTTCTTCTCCTCGGATGAGAGGAAGCGCCCGGTCATCATGATGAGGATGGTATCCCGCGAGCGCTTGCGCAGGGTCTGGCAGATCTGAAAGCCGCTGGAGTCCGGCAGCTGGATGTCCATGATGACGACGTCGGGATCGAGCTTCTTGGCGGCCTCGATGCCCGCATGGGCCGCACCCGCCTGGGCGCACTCGAAGCCCTCGAGCTCCAGGACCTCGGCGAGGCTCTCGCGAAGATGCGCGTCGTCGTCGATGATGAGCAGTTTTGCCATATTACCTCCGCATGTCCGAGCCCGGCGGGACCAACTTGTAGCCGACGCAGGGGATCGTCGTGATGTAGCGCGCAGCCTTTGCCAGCTTCTCACGCAGGCGGCGCACATGTACGTCCACCGTGCGCGGCGAGCCGAAATAGTTGTAGCCCCAAACGCGCTCGATGAGGTAGGGACGCGAGAGTACCCGATTCGACGAGCTCAAGAAGACATAGAGCAGGTCGAGCTCCTTAGAGGTGAGGGCCACGCGCTTGCCGGAGACGTGCAGTGTGTAGCTCGTGAGGTTGAGCTCGATGGGCCCCATGCGGATGATATCCTCGGCGGCGTTGACCTGGGTGCGCCGCAGAACGGCTTTGAGGCGGGCCACGCACTCGGCCGCGTCCCAGGACATGGAGAGGCACTCATCGGCCCCCGCCTGGAAGAAATCCAGCCTCGGCGAGGTCCCGCGGCTCGGCTGCGGCGCCGCGGACACGGGACTGGGGGACTTCATGAAATAGCTGGCGTAGGCCGAGCGGTTGGTCTGCGGAGCGAGCGCCGGCTGGTCCGCATGATCGACCAGGGCCACGATGGGCAGCTGCTTCGTCGGACCGCGCGAACGCAGGGTCTTGACCATGACCACGCCGTCCTCGTCGACCAGGCGCTGGCCGATGAGGAGCATCTCGCAGCTGCGGTTGGCCAAGAGGCCCAGGAGCTCCTTCGATTTCTGGGCGATGGTCACGGCCATGGCGTTGGACGCCATCGCCTCCAGGATGACGGAGGCCCGATTGGGCTCACGCGACGCGTAGACGACGTTGACCTTCATGGAGAGGCTATTCGGCGGCCGTCTCCTCGGCGGCCTCCATCTGCAGGCTCACGGCGCTCAAGCCGAGGGTGTCGGAGTAGAAGTTATAGAGGACGGCCAGGACCAGGACCAGGGCGTCCATGAGCACCGCATAGAATACCATGAACATCGCCGTCGAGACGAACCGCAGCCACACGGACATCCCGGTGGTGCTCAGGTTCGGGACGATGAGGAAGCTCAGGATGCCGCCGAAGAGGCCCACGGTGGCCAGGACCGCGGAGACAACGGGCCGCGTGGCCCAGAGGATGGCCAGAGCGACGATCGCGCCGCCGATGATAAGAAGAGGCGACGAGGTCCTCAGATAACCGATGAGGGCGATGACGAAGCCGATGGCCA
>JAHFCF010000036.1 GCA_023249645.1 Elusimicrobiota bacterium | reverse complement strand
AGGATGAGTCCGCGGCGTGCGCCATCGAGCTCAGGACTAGAAGGCCGATCAAGTGGATCATGCCTTCAGTGTAAGGCGCTTCCTTAATAATGTCCTGGGGTATTGGACCTACTTCAGCCAGGCAAAGGACCTAGCTCATTTTGGGCCTTTAGACCTAGGCAGGCCTGTCCTGCCGTGGAGGTCTAGCCGAGATTCTTCGTTGCGAAATCCCAGTTGACGATCTTCCAGAAGGCCTCGACGTACTTGGCCCGGGCGTTGCGGTAGTCGATGTAGTAGGCGTGCTCCCAGACGTCGCAGGTGAGGATCGCCTTGCCGCCCGAAGTCATGGGCGTGCCCGCGTTGGCCGTAGTCTCGATGACGAGTTTGCCGTCTTTAAGGACCAGCCAGGCCCAGCCTGAGCCGAAGTGTCCGACGGCCTTGGCCGTGAAGTCCTCTTGGAATTTAGCGAAGGAGCCGAAGGCCTTGGTGATGGCTTCGGCCAGCTTGCCCTTGGGCTCGCCGCCGCCTTGGGGCTTGAGGCAGTTCCAGTAGAAGGAGTGGTTGTAGACCTGGGCCGCGTTGTTAAAGATCGGGCCTTGGGGGGCCTTGAGCACGACGGCCTCCAGGGAGGTCTCTTTTTCCAGAACGTGGCCGACGAGGAACTTGTTGAGGTTGTCCACATAGGTCTTGTGATGCTTGCCGTAGTGAAACTCCAGCGTCTCGGCCGAGATGTGCGGCGCGAGGGCTTCCTTCGGGTATGGGAGCGTCGGGAGCTGGTGGATCATGGAGTTTTCCTCCTGGAGAGTTTGATGCGGCAGGTGTGATTGTAACAAAATTCTGCCCCCTTGCGGGTTTCCAGAACTCCTGTTATACTCCCAAATGAAGGGATTCTCATGATTCAGAGACGAAAAACGGCGACCCTCGCCCTCCTTATCCTCGGCCTTTTATGCCAGGGAGCCCAGGCTGCAATCAAGTCAGCCTGGCGCCCTTATATGCAGGGTTTTCAAGGCTCTGCCCCGCCCGCATTCTCCTCGCAACTTGGACTTGGGTCCCTTCTGCAGGCGAATTCCATGCTCTTTGCCTTTGTAATGGACAAGACCGCTCTGAAGCCTTCTGATCTGGAGGGGACCGGAATGCGGCAGTCGGGTCAGATCCGACTGGCCATCAACCAGCGTCTGGACAGGCTTTATGCGGAAGTCGATCGGTTGACCGACTCTCCGGCCAGGGAGAGACAGGCCCTGGGAGCATTAAGCCTGGAGCTGGCCAACCTCAAGAGCCTCAGCACTCTGGCGCCCAAGCTTATGTCATTGTCGACGCAGAAAGAAGTCGTCAGCTATCAAGCCAAGGCTCTAAACCATTATGAGCAATGGGTGCAGGCCCAAGACCCTGATTGGGGAAAAGGGGAAATGAACTCGCTCCCTGCGAGAGCGGGGCGCGGTTCGCCCCAGCACACGCTCGGCCTGATCAAGGCGGATGCTCCCATCGCGACGAATCCGCATTTTCAGGAGTGGCTCAAGACCTCGAAGAATCCGAATGCCGCGCTGGCGGCGAAGCTGGCGGAGAACCTGACCTGGGAGCAGGCAAGATTGCTGGATCGCCAAGGCGGGATCTGTTACTTTGCCGTCAAACAAGGCTGCGAGCATTGCTGCCTGGGCTGCATCGTTCAAGCAGGGGATCGCCGTCCGATCCGGCAGATGTCCTGGGAGGATTTTTCGGACAGCGTGCACGCTTTGAAGGGATTGCAGGAAGCTCTTGCCGTGATCGGCGAGCGCCCTTTTCATTTGATCAGCGACAAAGTGGTGTATCCATTCTATGACTCAGAGCCGATGTCCATCCAATTGCCGGCCAAGGATGGATCCCGCAAAACCGTGGTTGATGTGGCTCGGCTTCTGTATCGCAATGCGGGCGCCGCCTCCGACATCGTCACTTCCGGCTGGAATCCGCAGAGCCCTTATGCGGAAAAGGCAGCCGCCACATTGGCGAAAGACATCGCAGCCGGGAAGGCGTCGTATGCGAGGACTGCCGACGACGAAGACATCATGATATTCCAGATCAAGCAGGTCTCCCAGCGCTTCCAGGATGAAGCGCAGGCTTTTATCGTGCCGATCTTGAACGCCGACAAGGGATTCCAGAAGGAATATGGGAAAGAGTTCGATCAGTTCGGTTTTGATTTCAAGAAATATCCAAAGAACAAAGGTCCTCCGGCTTATGCCGCCTATGAAAAAATCGTTGGCGACCACCTGAACGACTTTCTCGCGATTTCAGGATACATGAAGGATAGGATGAAGAACATCCAGACATTGGCCCCGGCATTCAAAAAAAGCGAAGTCGGCCTTTCTCTCTACCAAGCCACACCGGACATGCCTGAGGCATCCGATCCAACCGTGTCGTTCATCGCGCCATGGATGACCGCTCAGGCGATGAGAAAAATCCAGGAATTTTTAGGGCCATTTCTTAAACAGTTGGGCCCTTCTTTGAAGGAGACCAGCCGTGTGTGGAGATATGGGGAGTGGTCTTTTACGGATCCTAATATGCCTCGCGAATTGGGGGTACCGATCGCCCTTTTTAACGGCACCATCGGATTCTCAGGCGCTTCTTTTGAACGTCTATCCTGGAAGATCCCCAACATGGCGGCGATGAACGCGCGGTCCGTTCAACAACTTGCCGACAACCCCATCCTGGCGCTCAACGGCCAGCGCCCCCTGTGGTCCGTGGCCGCAGACCGCCTCGACGGTACGCGGCATCTGGACATCACCGAGCCTGTTCGGCAGAGCATTGCCGAGAGGATCTTAGAGATTTCCAGGGGGGTCATGTCGGTGCGGGTAAAAGATGTGCCTTCGCAGGCCGTCATCTTCCGTGAGGGGACACGCAAAAAGGCGTGGATTGCCGTAGAAGTAAGAGGAAAAAAGTATTGGTTCCGATTCGCCGACGGCTCCCTGCATGAAGGGGATCCGGCTCCCCTGAAGCGGATATTTCCCTAAGCCTTATCTGCCGCCGGCTCGACGTGGACAATGACGTCCGCGCCGGGCAAAGCGAGGCGCACGGCCTCCTCGGCCTTGTCCGCGATCGCATGCGCGCGTTCAATGGTCGTATGGCGGGCCACTGTGATGACGACATCGGCGAAGATCACCGGGCCGCTTCGCCGCACGCGCGTATGGCGGACCTCGATGACTCCCTCGACCTTCGCGGCGGCCAGGAGCTTGTCGCACAGGGACTGGGGAACGGCGTCGAGAAGGTCGTCCACGGATTTCTTGCCCAGCGTGTAGCAGAGCCGGATGACGAAGAAGGCGACGCCCAAGGCCGCGACCACGTCCGCATTGGCCAGCCAGGGAAGGCCGGAGCGCTGGGCGGCGAGCACGCCGAGGAGACCGAAGATGACGACGCTCGATGACCAGATGTCTGTCGAGAAATGCAGGGCGTCGGCCTCCAAGGCTTGGCTTTGGTGCTTGTCGGCGACGCGCTTCAAGGCCCGGGAACGCGAGTAGTCTATGACGATGGAGAGGGCTATGACCGCGAAAGACCAGAGGTTGACCTCGACCTGCGCCTGCCTGAAGAAAAGGCGCTCTATCGCCTCCCAGATGATCCAAACGCAGGTCGCCAGGAGCAGCATGGTCTCAAAAAGCGCGGAGATGTTCTCAACCTTGCCGTGACCGTAGGTGTGGTCGCTGTCAGGAGGGCGTCCGGCCACGCTGACCGCCCAGAGGGTGACGGCTGCGGCCACGAGATCCAAGCCGGAATGGGCAGCCTCGGAGAGTATGCCGAGGCTGTTGGTCCACAGACCGACGCTCAGCTTGGTCGCGGTCAGCACCACGGCGGCACAGACCGAAGAAAAAGCGACGACGCGCTTTTCGTGGTCCGCGGCGCTGGTCGTCATCATGCCATGAGGCTCACGAGGATGGCTTTCTGAGCGTGCAGGCGGTTCTCCGCCTCGTCGAACACGACGGATTGCCGGCTGTCCACGACCTCGTCGGTCACCTCTTCTCCGCGATGGGCGGGCAGGCAATGCATGAAGAGGGTGTCCGGCTTGCCGGTCATGGCCATGAGCTGGGCGTTGACCTGATAGGGCTTGAAGATCCTGACGCGCTCTTCGTGTTCCTTCTCCTGGCCCATGGAGGCCCAGACGTCCGTGTAGATGACGTCCGCTCCCTTGACCGCGGACACGTCGTTTGAGACGACGATGCGGCTGCCTGTCTTCTTGCCGTCAGCCGTCGCTTCCTTGACCACGCGCTCGTCGGGTTCGTAGCCCTTGGGGCAGACGATGGAGACCGAGACGCCGAGCTTGGCCCCGCCATAGAGGAGACTGTGGGCCACGTTGTTACCGTCGCCCACATAGGCGAGAGCAAGGCCTTTAAGGTGCTTTTTATGCTCCAGGATCGTGAGGTAGTCGGCCACGGCCTGGCACGGGTGCGAGAAATCCGAGAGTCCGTTGATGACAGGGACGCTCGCGTGCTCGGCCAGGGCGAGTATGTCCGAGTGCGCGTAGACCCGGGCCATGATGCCGTCCACGTAGCGGGAGAGGACCTTGGCCGTGTCCGCGATGGTCTCTCCGCGGCCGAGCTGAAGCTCCGAGCCGGAGAGGTAGAGGCCGGAGCCTCCCAATTGCCGCATGGCGATCTCGAAGGAGACGCGCGTGCGCGTCGAGGATTTCTGGAAGATCATGGCCAGGTTCTTGCCCGCGAGGAGGTGATGGGGCTTGCCGGCCTTCGTCTCCGCCTTGAGCTTGATGGCCAGATCGAACCAAGCCTGCAGCTCCGCCTGGGTCACGTCGCCTAAAGTCGCGAGATCTTTGCGTTTTTTCATGAGAGCACCTTCTTGATGCGGGCGAAGGCCCAGTCGATCTCGCGTTCGCTGATGATGAGCGGAGGCGCGAGCCGGATGACGTGTTCGTGGGTCTCCTTGCAGAGCACGCCCCGGCTCATCAACGACTCGCAGAAGCGGCGCGCGCCGCCGGCCGAGGCATGGAGTTCGATGCCCACCAGAAGGCCGCGGCCGCGGATCTCCTTGATATAGCCGCTCTTGAGGGTCTTGAGCTTGGCCATGAGGTATTCGCCCATCTTGGCTGATGCCTCGACGAGGTTCTCTTCCTTCAAAGTCCGCATGGCCGCGCGGGCCACCGCGCAGGCGAGCGGATTGCCGCCGAAGGTGGAGCCGTGGTCCCCGGGCTTGAAAAGACCCAAGATCTCGGAAGAAGCGCACACGGCCGAGATGGGCATGACCCCGCCGCCCAGGGCCTTGCCGAGGATGAGCATGTCGGGCCGGATATTCTCATGTTCATAGGCGAACATCCTGCCGGTGCGGCCCATGCCGGTCTGGATCTCGTCGGTGATGAGGAGGATGTTGCCCTCGGAGCAGATCTGGCGGACTTGGCCGAAGTAGCCGGGAGGGGGCATCAGGATGCCGGCCTCGGCCTGGATGGGCTCGACCAGGAAGGCCGCGGTCTTGGGAGTGATGGCCGCTTTCAGGGCCGCGGCGTCGCCGAAGGGCACGATCTTGAAGCCCGGGGTCAGGGGGCCGAAGTCCTTGCGATACTGCTCGTCCGTCGAAAAGCTGACGATGGTGACCGTGCGGCCATGGAAG
>JAHFCF010000031.1 GCA_023249645.1 Elusimicrobiota bacterium | reverse complement strand
TCCTCGCCCACCGCGATCATGGCCGTCACCATGTTGGGGAAGAGAGCGGATTTCTTCAAAGGATCGCTCAGGTGACCGCCTTCCCGGATGGATTCGCGGGCGTTCAAGATCGCCTCGGAGATGACCACGTTGCCCGCGGTCGAGGCCGCCGTCTCCAAAGCCTGCAGGATGGGGACGCCGGACTTGACCAGCGTGCCCAAGGTCCGGGTGAAGCGCGCCACAGCCACCTTCTTCAAGAGGATGCCGAAGATGGGTAGACCCAACAGCCGGGCGTCCGACCATCGATGGCCGTAAGGAGTCTTATAGAAGCGCTTGAACGCGTATAGGCCGGCCACGGGCATCAGGATGATCAGATAGAAGAATCTGACGACGAGATGGGACGTATCCAGGAGCAGCTGCGTGAGCAGCGGCAATTTCGCGCCGAAACTCTCGAAAATGACGGCAAAGCGCGGGATGACGAAGGCCAGCAGGAAGATGGTGATGATCGCGCAGATGCTCAAGACGACGATGGGATACATCATGGCGGATTTGACCTTCGCCTTGAGAGCCTCGGCGCTTTCCAAATAAGAGGTCAGGCGGTCCAGGATGGTGTCCAGGATGCCCCCGAGCTCGCCCGCCTTGATCATGGCCGTATAGAGTTCTGGGAAGACCTCGGGGCGCTTCTTCAAAGCGTCCGAAATGGAGAGCCCCCCCTCGATGTCGGCACGCACGCCTCCCAGGACCACTTGAAAAGCGGGATTCTCCGCCTGCGTTTCGAGGATGGCCAGGCCCTGAACGATGGGGACGCCCGCGCCGACCATCGTGGAGAGCTGACGCGAGAAGTGCACGAGGTCTTGGGAGTTGACCCGGGCCTTACGCCGGCTCCAGATAGCCTTCACGGCATCGAAAGGACCGGCCGTCTTCTCGGCGACCTCCAGGACGAGGAGCTTCTGGGCGCGCAGCCTGTCGACGACGGCCTTGCGCCCCTCCGCCTCGATGACTCCCGAGACCACGCTGCCGTCGGGATTTTTGGCCTTATAGGAGAAAGCGGGCATGCTCAAGCCTCCGGTTGCATCGTGGGAGTCTTCTGCATGAGACGCCGCAGGTCGTCGGGATCGAGCGAACGCAGCATCACTTCCTGGAACGTCGCCCGGCGCTGACGGTAGAGCTCGGCCAAGGACTGGTTCATGGTCTGCATACCGAACTTGCCGCCGGTCTGGATGGTAAGCTGGATCTGCTCCACCTTCTGCTCACGGATGAGGTTGCGGGCGGCGGGGGTCACCACGAGGACCTCCGAGGCGAGCACCCGGCCCGTCCCCGAGGCATGAGGCAGAAGCTGCTGACAGAGGACCGCCTGCAGGACGAAGGAGAGCTGCACGCGCACCTGCTCGATTTGATGTTGCGGAAAGACGTCAATGATGCGGTTGATGGTCTGGGCGCAGTCCGTGGTGTGCAGGGTCGCGAAGACCAGATGCCCGGTCTCCGCGATGGTCAGGGCGGCGGAGATGGTGTCGAGGTCGCGCAGCTCGCCGATGAGGATGACGTTGGGGTCCTGGCGCAGGACATGCCTCAAAGCCGCGGGGAAGGACTCCGTGTCCCCCCCCAGCTCGCGCTGATTGACGAGGCATTTCTTATGGCTATGGACGTACTCGATGGGGTCCTCGATGGTGACGATGTGGCCGCCGTTATGCTCATTGATGTAATCGATCATGCTGGCCAGGGTGGTCGACTTGCCGCTGCCCGTGGGGCCGGTCACCAGCACCAGGCCCTTGGGGACCTTGAGGATATCGTAGACCACGGGGCTCAAGCCCAGCTCCTCGAAAGTCTTGAAGGAGGCGGGGATGGCCCGCATCGCGGCCCCGACGGCCCCCCTCTGGCGGTAGACGTTCAGGCGCACGCGTCCGACACCCTTGAGGTTGAAGGCCCCATCGAGCTCGTTGACCGCCTCGAAACGCTGGCGCTGGGCTTCGGTCAAGAGGGAGAAGATCAGGCTCTGGGCGCTCTCCGGGGTCAGCCTCTCGAAAGGCGTGGGCACGAGTACCCCGTCGATGCGCAAGGTCGGCGGAGCTCCGACCGTCAAGTGCAGGTCCGAAGCCCCCCTCTCGTGCATCAGGACGAAGAGCTCGCTCATGGATATCATGAAATTCTCCTTTTAACCCTCAATCTCCGAGGCCGTCACCCGGATCATTTCTTCGACCGTGGTGGCGCCGCCCAGCAGCTTGCGGATGGCACACTCGCGCAGAGTCAGCATCCCCTGCTTGCGGGCAGAGTCCCGGATCTCCTTAGCCGAGGCCCGGTCCAAGATCATCTGTCGAATCACGTCGCCGACCTCGAGGACCTCGTAGAGTCCCTGGCGGCCGCGGTAGCCTGTCTGCGCGCAGTGGTCGCAGCCGCGGCCCTTATGCAGCGTTACCTTGCCGCCCGGCGCCTGAAGCTGGGCCGGCGGCACGCCCAGCTTGATGAGCCAGTCCTTTTCCACCTCGTAGCTCTCCTGACATTGGGGACAGAGGCTGCGCACCAGACGCTGCGCCAGGACCATCAACAGAGACGCGCTCGACAAGAACGGCTCCACCCCCATCATGGTCAGGCGCGTGATCGAGCTCGGCGCGTCGTTGGTGTGCAGAGTGGAGAAGACGAGGTGTCCGGTCAGGGCGGCATTGATGGCGATCTGGGCGGTCTCGAGGTCCCGCACCTCGCCGACCATGATGATGTTGGGGTCCTGGCGCAAGAACGAACGCAGCCCGGCGGCGAAGGTGAGGCCGATGGAGGCATGCACCTGGACCTGGTTGATGCCGTGGATCGGGACCTCCACGGGGTCCTCGATGGTCATGATGTTGTGGTCCGGGGTATTGAGGCTCGCCAGCGCCGAATAGAGCGTCGTGGTCTTGCCCGAGCCGGTCGGACCCGTGATGAGGTTGATGCCGTAGGGAGCCTTCATGCAGCGGTTGAAGACCGCCAGGGCTTCGGGCTCGAATCCCAGCTTGGAGAGCTGCACGTTCACGGCCGCGCTGTCGGCCAGGCGCATGACGATCTTCTCCCCCGGCGCGCAGGGAAGCACCGAGACGCGCATATCCACCTCTCTCTCGCCGATGCGCACCTTGAGCCGCCCGTCCTGGGGCAGCCGCCTTTCCGCGATGTCCAGGTTCGACATGATCTTGAGACGCGCGCAGATCGCGGAATGGAACTTGCGGGGAGGAGACGGCTGCTCATGCAGGACGCCGTCGATCCGGTAGCGGATGCGCAGGCTCTTCTGATAGGGCTCGATATGGATGTCGGAGGCCTTGGCCTTGATGGCGTTGGCGAGGATCAGGTTGACCATCTTGATGATGGGAGCGTCTTCCGCCGATTTCTCCAGGGAGACCCCTTCCTCTTCCTCTTTCTTCTCCTGCACCGCGGAAACGCTCTCGGCGGCGTCTTCCGAGGCCCGCGACTGCTGCAGGATGTCGTCGAGGGCGTCCTGGGAGCTGACCGGCTTGTAATACTTATCCAGGGCCTCCAAGATCTCTGTCTCCGAGGCCAGGACCGCCCGCACATCGCAGCCAGTCATCATCTTGAGGTCATCGAGGACGAGCACGTTCAGGGGGTCGGCCACGGCCACCGAGAGGAGGTTGTTGGCCTTCTCAAAGGGGATGAGGGTGTATTGGCGGGCGATGTTCTCAGGGACCAGAGCGATGACCTCGGGATCGATGGGGCCCAGCCCGGAGAGCACCACGTGGCTGATGCCGCACTGCCGGCTCAAAAAATCCAGAAGACGCTCCTCGCTGACGAAGTCCTTGCTCAAGAGGATGGCGCCCAGCTTCTCGCCGCTGGCGCGCTGCGCCTCCAATGCCGCGCCCAGCTGCGTGGGCGTGATGATGCCCTCGCCCACCAAGAGGTCGGCCAACCGACGCGAGAGACTCAGCGACGCCATCCGTTCACTTTGTGACATGGTCGTTATATGGAAGTCATAGGGTAACCCCCTAAACCCCTCTTGTCAAGGCTGTTTTTCCTGGGCCACCGGAGCCTCAAGTTCGGAATCAGCAGGCAAGGGCAGCTGCGATGAGGAATCGGGCTTTGCCGGAGCGACGGAACGGCGCGCCGGTCTTTTCCTCACGGAGGCCGGGGCGAGGACGCCGCCTCCGGACATGAGCTGGCGGGCCGCCGGATTCTTGCCCCGGACCGTCTGGCGCGCCAGGTCCGCCTCGAAGAGATACGTGATGGTCCCCGGAGCCCTGCCTCCTGATGGCTGGACCGTATACTGCACCAGATAGGTCGACTCCTCCACCGCACCCGCGTCCCATTTCTCGGAGCTCGTCTCGCCCGGCGAGGCCGCGAAGGAATACTGCAGCCACGCCCCGACGCTGCCGCGCTCTCCGGCCAAAGGATAATTCTTGACCAGATCGATGGCGGCTGAACGCTCGTCCCGGATGGCGGGCGCCTGCGGCGCCGGCGCAGGATGAGGAACGGCGGGAGCCACGGAAGCGGCTTGCGGTGAAAGCGGCTCCTGCGGCGCGGGCGCCGCGGGCGAGGACAAGGGAGCCTCAGGGACCTCGCTGCCCACAGGAGGACGCCCTGAATCCATGTTGACCGCAGTCGAGATATCCTTGGAATCCCTCACAAAGAAGAACCAGCCGGCCGCGGCCAGAGCAGCGGCGAGCAGGCCGCTGATGACGAGGAAAGCGCGCTGGCGGCGCGCCCTGGGTTTTTTGACCGTGGCCGTCTTGGCTGGCTTCGGTTTCGCCAATTTAGCCAGGACCTCTCGGGTTTCCTGGCTGGACGGCTGGACTTCCAGAGGCGGCTGTTGCGCTACCGGCACAGCCTGCGCCGAAGGCGCGGGTGGAGGAGGCAGCGCCAGAGGAACCTCTGTTTTTGAAGAAGCCATCATCTCCGGGAATGTCTGCAGCATGGAGTTCGCCTGGAATGGAGATGTCATGGTCGTCAGCTGGGCAGGCTCGGCGGGAACTAAGACGGGAGGAGCCGCCAGCTCTGCCATGGGCGCCGGTGCGGGCGGCGTAACAACCGGATCTTCCTTCGGCATCACCGTCTCAAAGGATTTGGCCGCAGAGAGCTTGACCACGCGCAGCCGGCCGCGCACAGTCCTCTGGGCTTCAGGTTCAGGAGAAGGCGCTTGTTCGACGGCGGGCTCTGGGGCAGCCGCGGGAGGCTGCGGCGCGACGTCTTCAGGCGTGATCGGTTCAGGGGCAACGGTTGATGCCGGCTGGGGCGGCGCCTCTTCTCTGGGAACCGACTCTTCGACCGTGCCCAGATCGATCTCCAGGAGGGGCAGCTCCTGGGAAAAGACCTCCGCCAGCCAATCCTCGGCGAGGGTCGCGGAACTCGGCCCGGGGCCGACCCCCTTCTGGGAACGCTCGCCGACCAGGCCCTCCAGGAAATCCGACAGATCGGAGATGTCCGCAGCGCAGCGCCAATCATCTTCCCGGACGCCGGCGCTTTCCTCGGCCACGAGGCTCTCCGGCTTGAGCCCGCCGGCCGCGACGAAATCCTCCTTGGCCAGAGGTCCCAGGATGCGAGAATCCTTATAGATCCAATATCTCATAGGACCCTTCCAGTGTAACTGGGCCGTGTTACAATTTCAAGACAGAAAGAAGCCTGGGAAACGAAGAACGGACGGGCGCCGGCTAGACCTCGCGGCTCGTTTCCTCTCCGACTCCGCGCAAATCCGAGCCCGGCTCGAAGAGTTCCGGGACGCTCTCCGAGGAGCTCTGACAGGTGATGCAGTAGCGGGCGAAGGGCAGGGCCTCAAGACGCGCCGGGACGATGGGCTTGCGGCAGAACTCGCAGAAACCGTAGGTCCCTTTCTCGATCTTCCTCAAGGCCGCCTCGATGTGGTCCAAAGTCGTGCGCTCGTTGTCCGACAACTCGAAGAGGAGTTCCTTCTCGATGGACTGGCTGGCCTTGTCCGCGTCATCGCCCGTATCCTGCTCGGCGCTTTCCTCCATCTGCTGGGTGCGCACGGTCTTGATGAGGTCCTCGCGCATCTCCAGCAGGTGGGCCTTGACGGCATGCAGATGTCCCTTCGATGGTGAGGCAGACTTGGCGCCGCGTTTGACCGTTTTCTTTTTCATAGACAGTGACCTCTCAAATCCGAAAAGTGCCGGACATGGTATATCGTTTCTCGTCCCCTGCGCAAGACCTAGGCCACCTTGACGGCCGATCGGACCGGCGCGGCCTGCTCGTTGCCGTAGAACATGCGGACGTAGTCCTTGACCATGCGCTGCCCGCAAAAGCGCGGGGCCACGCTGCGGATGGACTCCTTCATGACCTTGATCCAACCGTGAGGGATGCCGTCGTGACCCCGGTCGTAGAACAGCGGCACGATCTGGGACGCCAGGGTCCGGTAGATGTCCTCGGCGTCGGCCTCATCCGCTGCCTCGCCCTCCCCCCGGCCGCCGGGAGCACCGATGGCCCAGCCGTTGGCGCCGTTGTGCCCCTCCTCCCACCAGCCATCCAGGATGGAGAGGCTCGGCACGCCGTTGACCGCGGCCTTGATCCCGCTGGTGCCGCAGGCCTCCAGAGGCGCGCGGGGATTGTTGAGCCACAGGTCGCAGCCCTGCACGAAGTAGCGGGCCACGTGCATGTCGTAGTCCTCGACGAACACGACGCGGCCGCCGAAGGCCGGGTCCTTGGCCAGCTGATAGATCTGCTGGATGAGGGCCTTGCCCGAATCGTCCGCCGGGTGGGACTTGCCCGCGAAGACCAGCTGGATGGGCCGCCAATGGTCCAAGAGCAGAGACTTCAAGCGCGCCAGATCGCGCAGGATCAGGGTCGCCCGCTTGTAGCCGGCGAAGCGCCGGGCGAACCCGATGGTCAGAGCCGAGGGATCCAAGAGCGCCCCTTGGGTCAGGACCTGGGAGGCCTCGGCGTTGCGTGAGATCCACCGGTCGCGCGCCCGTTCGCGCAGGAGTTTGAAGAGCTCCTCCTTGTTGCGCATGTGCACGCGCCAAAGCTCTTCATCCGGGATGGCCATGACCTGGGCCCAGACGGCGGGATCGTCCTGCTTCTCGGGCCAGTCGCGGCCCAGATGCTGGAAGAAGGTCCAGCCCAGCTCCTGCTGGACCCAGGTCGCCAGGTGCACGCCGTTGGTGACGTGCGAGATGGGAACCTCTTCTTCCTTCTTGTCCGGCCAAAGCTTGGACCACATGTGCCGTGAGACGATGCCGTGGCGCTTGCTGACGCCGTTGCGCCGGCTCGCCATCTTGAGCGCCAGGGCGGTCATGTTCCAGCCGGTCTGGCCCGGCACGCGGCCCAACTCCAGGAACTGCTCCTGGGTGAGGCCCAGTTCCGACGCGTAGCTCTCGAAATATTCGACGATCAAGCCCTCGGAAAAGACATCGTGGCCCGCTTCGACGGGAGTGTGCGTGGTGAAGACCGAGCGGCCGGCGACCTCGCGGGCCGCGTCGGCGAAGGACTTTCCCTGGGCCACGAGCTCGCGGGCCTGCTCCAGGAACATGAAGGCCGAATGCCCCTCATTGATGTGATAGTGCTCGGCCGCAATACCCAAAGCGCGCAAGAGACGCATGCCGCCGATCCCGAGGAGGATCTCCTGGCGCAGGCGCATGGTCCGATCCCCGCCGTAGAGCCGTCCGGAGATCTCCCGGTCCTCGGGGGAATTTCCCTCCACATGGGTGTCCATGAGGTAGAGATTGACGCGGCCGACCACGATCTCCCACAAAAGCACCTGAAGGTCGAGCGGCCCGAGCTGGAAATGCATGAGCCGTCGTTCGCCGGACGGGGTCAGGACCGGCCGGATGGGAGACGCGCCCCAATCGACCTGTTCATAGACGTTCTGCTGCCAGCCGTCGACGGAGATGCGCTGCTGGACATAGCCCTGCGGATACATGAAGCCCACGCCCACCAGAGGCACGCCCAGATCCGAGGCCGTCTTGCAGTGGTCCCCGGCCAGTATGCCGAGGCCGCCGGAGTAGATGCGCAGGGAATTGTGCACGCCGAACTCGGCCGAGAAATAGGCGATGCGGCCCTTGGCCTGGGGATACTTGCGAGCGAACCACGTGTACTGGTCCTCCATGTGCTCGTCGAAAGTGCGCATGACCGCGTCGTAGCGGGAGAGGAACCCCTCGTCCTGGGCGAGCTCCTGGAGCCGCGGCAGGCTTTTCTGCAGGAGCAGGGCAGGATTGTGGTAGGTCGTGCGCCAAAGGCTGCGGTCGATCTCCTTGAAGAGCGCACGCGCCTCCGGATGCCAGCTCCACCAGAGGTTGTAGCCGAGTTCCTTGAGCCGCCCGACGCGCTCGGGCAATTGGCACTGTTTATAGGGATCCATAGGTTTCAGATTCTATCATAACGAACCAAAGGCTGCATCCAGAATCGGGGACTTCTCAAAGTTATATAATCTGACTGGGAAACGGCCTCGAAACCATGAAATGCCTTGTGTTGGGCGGCGGCGGCTTTTTGGGCTCCCACCTGAGCCAGGCCCTGTTGGAGGCGGGGCATACGGTCCGCATCTTCGACCTCCCGCATCGCAAACGCTTTGCCGCGGCACCGCCGCAGCGCTTGGAATGGGTCGAGGGAGACTTCGCCAATCCAGACGACCTGGAACCCGCCGTCTCAGGATGCGACATCCTCTATCACCTGGTCTGCACGACCCTGCCGAGCTCCTCGAACGAGAACCCCGCCTATGACGTGGAAACCAACGTCGTTTCCACGCTGCGTCTGCTGGATCTGGCCCGAAAAAAACGCGGCGTGAAGGTCATCTTCGTCTCCTCCGGCGGGACCGTGTACGGCATCCCTGAGTCCGTGCCCCTGGACGAGTCGCACCCGACCAATCCCATCTGCTCGTACGGGGTCACCAAGCTCGCGGTGGAAAAATACCTGTTCTTATATCGGCAGCTTTACGGGCTGGATTCGTGCGTCTTGCGCCTAGCCAACCCGTTTGGAGAACGCCAGGAAGCCTCGGTCCTGCAAGGAGCCGTGTCGGTTTTCCTGAACAAGGCCTTCCACGACGAGGTCATAGAGATCTGGGGAGACGGCTCCGTGATCCGCGATTATATCTATGTGAAGGACGCCGTGGACGCCTTGGTCCGCGCCGCGGAGCATTCGGGCAAGGACCGCCTCTTCAACATCGGAAGCGGCCAAGGCCGCAGCCTCAACGAGATTTTATCCGAGATCGGACAGGTCCTGGGACGGCCGGTGCGGCATGCCTTTGCGCCGGCTCGGGCCTGCGACGTGCCCGCCAATGTGCTGGACATCTCCTTGGCCCGCAAATCCCTGGGCTGGCGCCCGCGGACTTCTTTTCAGGAGGGCCTGCGCGCGACCTTAGCCTGGATCAAGAAAGGCTCTTCTTGAGAACGCCGACGAACGCCTGAGGGACGAAATACAAGAGGCTGTTCTTCACGAGCCCCCAGATCGGGAAAATTCCCCATTCCCAGTTGCACAGGATCACACGGATCCTGGTCGCTATCTGCTTCTTTCTCCTCGATAAAGACATTCCCCCGGGATTCACTTCGTAGCGCAAAAGGACCTGGCCGATATTCGCGGTCTGGAAATTCCTGACGAACTTGAAGAAATACGCATAATCCTCCGCATCCCTGAAGCGCGGGTCGTAATATCCGATCTTTTCAATGGCCGCCACCCGGAACATGACAGCGGGGTGGATGAACATGTTGTTGAGGAACATCATTCGGCGTATCGTCGCGTGATCGCAGGGCGGCCGGGCGTCGAAGAGATGCTCACCGCTCATGCTCTCGTAGGAAGCCCAGGAGCCCAGCAGATAAACCTCCGAATGAGCCTCTAGGTATTCCTTTTGGACCTTAAACCTCTCCGGAACGCACAGATCCCCCTGATCCAGCCGGGCCGCATAGCGATATTTTTTCGATCCAACGATATAGGTCAAGCCCGCGTTCAACGCGTGTTCGATGCCCTGGTTGGTTCCCAACAGGATGAGATGGAGAGAAGAGATCTGTGTGAAGGTTTTCCTCAGGCACGCCAGGTCAGGTGGAGAGGAACTGCCGTCATCGACGATGACCACATCCACCGGTTCCTGATCGGAGATGCTGGCCAGCGACTTTTCCAAGGCGGCGGGATTGTTGAAGTGCGGGATCAGAACGGCGATGTCCGAGGCTAGGGGCATGGGGGTCGGGTCCTATCCCGCAAATTATATATGATAACGGCATGCCCGAGGATTCACTCGTGACCGGGATCATCTTCAGCAAGGACCGGCCCCTCCAGCTGGATGCCACACTGCGCTCCTTCGCCCTGCATGGACGCGACGCGGCTCGGGTGCCGCTGCGGGTGCTTTACGCCGCCTCCGACCCTCAGCAGCGCTCGCTCTACCAGCAGGTCATTCGGGAACATCCGGCGGTCCCCTTCACCCCAGAACGCGATTTCAAGCCCGATCTGCTGCAGATGATCCCGGGCGCACAGCACCTGCTTTTCCTGGTGGACGATTGTCTCTTCATCCGCGGATTCTCGGTCATGGAACTCTCAGGAGCGCTGACCCATCATCCCGATGCTCTCGGCTTATCCCTGCGCCTGGGACGCAACATCACCTACTGTTATTCGCTGGACCGCCCGCAACGCCTGCCGCAGTGCCAAAGCGTCGAGGCGGGGCTCTTGAAATTCCGCTGGCCGAAGGCGGACTGCGACTTCGGCTATCCCCTGGAAGTCTCGAGCTCCCTCTATCGCGCCGAACAGCTTCTCCCGCTCTTGACGCGCCTGGATTTCGAGAACCCGAACACGCTGGAAGCCGCCTTGAGCCGCAGCGCCGCGGGCTTTCAGGAAAGCCACCCCTTCCTCATCTGCCCGCCGCACTCACTCGCCTTTTGCGCCCCGATCAACAAGGTACAGAAGGTCTGGCGCAATCGCGCGGGCAAACAGGCGGATCACTCACTGGAGAGCCTGGCAAAAGCCTTTGCCGCGGGCCAGCGCGTGGCCGTGGGACGCTACGCGCAGTTCTCTCCCAGCGCCTGCCATCAGGAAGTCGAGCTCCCGCTGGAGAAGGCCGGCCCCGTCATCCCGCTCGCGCAAGAGGCGATGAGCCTCTGGAGGAGATGGCGGCCTTGATGGAATTCATCCCCACGGCCATCCCCGGCTGTCTGGAGATCAGGCCCCGCCCGCGCCCCGATGATCGCGGAGTGTTCGTCAAGATCTTCCACGCCCCGTCCTTCCGCGCGCAAGGCCTCGAGGCCGACTTCCAGGAGGATTTCTATTCCCTCTCCAAGAAGGGCGTGCTGCGCGGGCTGCATTTCCATCTCCCCCCCCACGATCACGCCAAACTCGTCACCTGCGTGGCCGGCGCCGCCCTGGATGCCGTCGTCGACCTGCGCCAAGGCTCTCCCACTTTCGGCCGGCACATCCTCGTGGAGCTCGGCGCCGAAAGCCGCCGCCTGCTCTATATCCCGCGCGGCTTGGCCCACGGCTTCTACGCGCTCAAGGACGAGACCCTCATGCTCTACAAGACAACGAAGCCGTACTCCCCCGACCACGATGGAGGCATCCGCTGGGACTCGGCGTCCATCCCCTGGCCGGATCGATCCCCCATCGTCTCGCCGCGCGACCAGGGACTGCCGACTTTGCCGCAGTTCAAATCCCCATTCTCCTGGACCGTCCAGCCATGAAAAAGGCTTTGATCACGGGCGGGATGGGGTTCGTCGGACGCCACCTGACGCGCCGCCTCTGTGCCGATGGCTGGCAAGTAGCGGCTTTGGAGCGGCCCAAGACGCCGCGCCTGCGGTTCAAGGGCCTGCGCTGCCACGACTATGACGGCACTTCCCGAGGGATGATCCGGCTCCTCCAGGCCGCAAAACCTGATGTTGTCTTTCATCTGGCGGCCCTGTATGTCTCTGAACATGGCCCCGACGATATCCGGCCTCTCATCGAAAGCAACGTCCTGCTGGGCTGCCAGCTGGCCGAGGCCATGGCCCAAAGCGGGACCCGCCTTCTCGTGAACACGGGCACCTCGTGGCAGCATTTCCAAGACGCTCCCTACGATCCCGTCAATCTCTACGCCGCCACCAAACAGGCCTGCGAAGATGTCCTGGCGTATTATCAAGAGGCCCGCGGCCTCAAAACGATCCACCTGCAGCTCTTCGACACCTATGGGCCGGACGACGCCCGTCCGAAGCTTTTGGCGGCTCTGCGCCGCGCCGCCGAACAGGAGGTCGCCTTCTCTGCCGGCCGGCAGTTCATCGACCTGGTCCACATCGACGACGTGGTCGAGGCCTTTGTGCAGGCCGGCCGGAGGCTGCTGTCGGGCAAAGTCAGGAAGTCGGAGACCTACGCCGTCTCTTCAGGCCGGCCGCAGACCTTGCGCGCGGTCACTGGCCTTTTTGAGAAGGCTTTGGGCCGTCCCTTGAAGATCCGCTGGGGCGAGCGCCCTTATCGATTCCGCGAAGTGATGCGCCCGTGGTCGCAGGGGCGCCGGTTGCCCGGCTGGCGGCCGCGCATCAGCCTCGAGAAAGGCTTTTCCTCCTTGCTGAGGAACAGTCGGTGATCAAAAAACTCTTTTCCTCCCAATTGCGGATCAACATGGTTTCCGGGACAGCCACAACGGTCATCAATACCGCCATGATGATCATTTCCATTCCCATGTACCTGCATTTTCTGGGCTATGAAAAATACGGCGTCTGGCTCGTCCTGTCCACAGTCCTGGGTTTTGCGCAGCTGGGCGACATCGGGATCAGTCCGGCGATCGTCAAACTTGTGGCGGAGGAGCATGGCCGCAATGACATCCGGGGCATTCAACGCTATGTGGCCACAGCCCTGGCCATCTTGTGCGCCAGCGGGGCCGTCGTCCTCTTGGGGATACTGATTCTCAAGCCTCAGATCGTCGCGCTGTTCAAGCTGAGCGACGAGAATGCGCGGATGGCTTTGTGGCTATTGCCCTATGTCGGCCTCCTGAGCGTGTACGTCTTCATCGTACAGGCATTGAATGCCGTCGTCTCCGGCCTGGGGCGCATGGACATGGAAAGCTACATCCAATCGGCCAGCCGCGTCGTGTGCGTGCTGGTGGCCGGCACATTGCTTTATCTCGGGCGGGGCATCGCAGGCCTTCTCATCGGGAACATCGCATCCTATCTGTTCATCCATGCGGCGAGCCTGGCTTGCATCCGGAGCATAATCCCCATTCGCCTGCTTCAGAAGGACAACCTCGACGCCCAGCGCGGAAAACATCTGCTGAGGTTCGGAGGCGCCATGTTCAGCACCTCGACCATGAACATGCTCTTCGACCCCTTCAACAAAGTGCTGCTCTCCCGATACGCTGGAGTCGCCGCCATCCCGGTCTATGATATCGCCTATCGAGGCAGCGTGCAGATGAGATCGGTCGTCGCCGCCGGGCTTCGGGCCATGATCCCGGAAATCAGCAGGATCGGCGCCGAAATGACCGCGCAGGCTCGCCAGAGGATATCCCAGATCAATCGTCGCGCGGTGAAGGCCATTTTCCTGATCGGCTGTCCCGTGAACGCGGCCCTGCTCCTGACGCTCACGCCCCTGCTCCAATTCTGGCTCGGGCAGCGCTTCGTCGCCGAACTGCCTGGCGCATTCAGGATCATGCTGCTCGGCATGTTCCTCAATCTGCTGGGCTTCCCGGCTTACTGCACGCTGTTGGGCCTGGGCATGGTCCGCTACGTGCTGACCTCTCAGGCCATCTTGACGGCCGTCAACGTGCTGATCTTACTGACTGCCGTCTTTTTCGGGCACGGGATATCGGTGGGAATGATTGCTTGGTCCATACTCGGCGCGAACATAGCGGCCACCCTCTATCTGACAGTTCCGAAACGCTGGAGCTAGACCATGAAAATATTCGACGCTTTCCCTTTCTTCAACGAGCTGGAGCTGCTGGAGCTGCGACTCAACACGCTGAATGATGTCGTCGATTATTTCGTGATCTCAGAGGCCACGGTGACTTTTGCCGGCAAAAAGAAGCCGCTCTATTATCAGGAGAATAAAGAGCGATTCAAGCCGTTCCACCACAAGATCATCCACAATGTCATCGAACATACTCCCGACGATTTTACCGACTTCACGCCTCCGAACCCCCATTACACGGACAGGTTGAGGTCGTACCCGCATAAAAGCCAGGGCGTTCCTCTCTCCCAGCTGAGCCTTCATTTCCAGCGGGAGGTCTTTCAAAAGGATTCGATCATCAACGGCCTGATCAACCGGGCCGAGAAAGACGACTTAATCATCTTGAATGATGTCGACGAAATACCCAGCCCCGATGCCGTTCGGCATGCCATCAAGACGTTCGAACCTGGGCAGATTTATAATTTCTGCCAGAAATGGTACATGTACTATTTCAACGTTGTCTGCCAAAATGAATGGTTCGGAAGCCGCATGTGCGACTTCGGCCAGCTGACGGACAAAAGTGTGGAACTGATGCGTTATCATCTGGAAAATCGCGCCGAGCAACCGGGGCCCGTAGTCGAGAGCGGGGGCTGGCATTTCAGCTTCATGGGCGGGCCGCAAAGGGTCAAGGAGAAACTGTGGGCCTACTCCTACCTGGGGCGCGGGGACAAGATGTTGCTGCAGTTTCTCGATGTGCTGTTCCCGAACCGGATCAGAAAAAAGATCGAAGAAAACAGAGATATTTTCACTACGGGGCGCCAGTTTTCGACCGTCCCGATCGACGACACATTCCCCGCCTATCTAGTGGCGAATCAGGATCGGTTCCGAGATTTCATCAGAAAATGATCCCCGCGGACACGGCAAAGAATTTTTTCTGCATATCGTTTTATGAGGGCGACCTCTCCTGGGTCCCCGCCATCAGCAGCGGCCGGTATCACATCTACGCGAAGAACACGATCGCCGCAGCCGGCATCGATCCCCAAAAGACGACACGGGTGGAAAATGTCGGCTATAACGTGCATCCGTATTTGCAATACATCGCCGACAACTATGGCGCGCTGCCGGAGGTCGTGGTCTTCTGCAAAAACAACGTATTCCCGCGGCATGTCAGCCGGATGACTTTTGAAAGGCTGGCCTCCCGCAAGGTTTTTACCGGCATCGAGGAGCCCCACCGATGGACGCACAGATACCCCTACTCCACGCTCGGCAGCGATAATGGCTTCCTGGAACTCAATGACAGCTGGTACAGGAACCTCAATCCGCGCAAATATTTCCATGGTTTCGATGATTTCTACTCTTTCCTGTTCCGCGGCGTCTCTCGGCCGAGATACCTCCGCTTCGCGCCCGGCGCGAATTATGTCGTTCCAAAACAGAACATCCTTCTGAGATCCCGCAATTTCTACCGCAACCTCATGAAGTTCTGCGAGCACCACCAATTTGCCGGGGAGTCTCACATGATCGAGAGGGCCCTGTTCGCCATCTGGTCCTCCTCGGCGGAAGAATCAGCCGTCATGTCTTCGCTGATCACGGATGAGGTCCTCGGGGCCATGAGCGCCAAAATGCGCGAACAAGAAGACTCTCCCTCGCGGGCTTTTCTCAGGCGTGCGCCCCGGCGCTTCAAAACCGAGTTGATCCGACTCATCGATGCGTTCCCCCCCCCATGATCGCGACTGAATTCTACGATGGCCAAGGCCTGGGGAACCAACTCTGGGCCTATGCCGCATGCCGTTCCATCGCCGAAAAACTGCAGCTTCCGCACAAGATCATGCATCCGGAAGGGTTCAAAGGCGCCTCTTTCTTGGACATCGATTCCGGGGTTCAAGGGGCGTCGCGGATTGATTCTGTTTTCCATGAACGCCTCTTTTATGATCGGGAACTGGACTGTTTTTCCTCTGGCTTTGACAAGGCCGTCCTGGACCTCAAGCCCTTCACGCAAATCCATGGGTATTTCCAAAGCGAGGACTATTTCTTCGGCGATCTCGCGCGGCTGAAGACATACATCCGCGTGAAAGCCGCGCCTCTGCAAAAGGCGCTTCTTTCCGACGGCTGCTGCGTCCTCAATATCAGAGGCGGAGAGTATAAGGGGCACAAGAATCTGCTTCTGCCGAAATCCTACTGGCAGAATGCCATGCGCCATATGCGTGGTTCGGTCGGCATCGACAAGTTCCTCGTGGTCACGGATGATCCCAGATACGCCCACGCGTTGTTCCCCGAACTGCCTGCGCTCCCGGGGGGGATCGCCGAATGCTATGTCGCGCTCTACCAAGCGAAGCATCTGATCCTGTCCAATTCGAGCTTTGCGTATTTCCCGGTCAAAACCGGCCTTGATAAGACCCTCGTCATCGCGCCCATGCATTGGGCAAGATTCGGCAACCCCTACTCTCGCTGGACCTCTGCGGCCAACCTCTACCGATCCTGGATGTGGCAAGATGTCCATGGAAAGCTCCGTTCCTATGAGGATTGCCTGCCGGAGCAATCGCGCACTCAAGCGTACTACGATGAAAATTATTATGTGCTGACCCAGCCTGAAGCTCTCATGAAGCGGCAGCTCAGAGAATACATCCCCAAGCCTTTGAGAAGAACGATCAAGAAAGGCCTGTCCTGGATTTTTCCAAAACACTTTGCTTAATCAAGACAGAAAGCCTCTTGTAAGCATTTTAGTGCCCGCCTACCGCTACAGGGAAGGCATCCATCGCATACTTTCGCTCTTGCAGCCGCTGTTGACCTCAGACTGGGAATTGATCATTTCAGATAACTCGCCTGATGACGCGATCGAGCAAGAGGTTTCGCGTTGGGCAAGCGCCGGAATGCCGGTGGCCTACCAACACAATCGTCCGGCGCTGGGCATCGCGGCCAATTGGAACGCGCTGTTGGATCAAGCCCATGGCCGCTATTGCCTGTTGATGCACCACGACGAGTTCCCCCTGGGCGATCGTTTTGTCACGGATCTGATCCAAGAATTGCGTGAAGACCCGGCCGCGGACGTGCTGTTGCTCGATTGCGTACTCGTGGACCCGCGGAACGGACAGTGCCGGCGCCACTTGCCGACATGGCTAAGAGCCTTCGTAGTGCGTCGGTTCCCCCAATACCTGTTTCGCCGCAATGTAATCGGCCCCACGGCGTCCCTGGTCGTACGGCGCACGATGTATCCCCGGTTTGATGAACAGTTGCAGTGGCTTATTGACGTGGATGCCTATGTGCGCTTGCTCCAGAAAGCCAAGCGTTTGAGGCTCTCTCCCCATGTCCAGATCGGCTCGATTTTGGGCCGCACCGATTCTTTGACCGCCAGCCTGGGGGCTGCGGTTTCACACATCGCGCGTGAGGAGCGAGCTTATTTGGCAGGCATTCACCATGCCGCCAACCTCTGGCTGGGGCCAATCCATAACGAGCCGATTTGGCATTCCCTACTGCGTGCTTGTGAGGCTGCGGCCTGGCGCTTGATGCGCGGGCTGACTCGCATGACGGCCATGTTCGGCG
>JAHFCF010000030.1 GCA_023249645.1 Elusimicrobiota bacterium | reverse complement strand
GCCAGGCCCTTGGTCGAAAGATAGTGCGTGATCGCCGCGGTCAAGGTCGTCTTGCCGTGGTCCACGTGCCCGATGGTCCCGATGTTCACGTGCGGCTTGGTGCGTTCGAATTTGGCTTTGGACATAGTCTCCTCTCTCTTTAGCGCTGCTTGGCCATGGCCGCCGCGTTCTTCTCGACGATGGCCTTCATGACGTTGTTCGGCACTTCCTCATAGTGGCTGGGCTCCATGGTGAAGGAGGCCCGTCCCTGGGAAACGGAGCGGACCACGGTGGCGTAACCGAACATCTCGGCCAGGGGCACCGTGGCTTTGACGAATTTCAGATGCGCCCGATCGCCCATGTCCTGGATCTTGGCGCGCCGGGAGTTCAGATCGCCGATGACGTCTCCCATGTACTGTTCGGGAGTGACGACCTCGAACTTCATGATGGGCTCCAGGATCGTGGGGCTCGCCTTCTTGCAGCCCGAGCGCAGCGCCATGGCGCCGGCGATCTTGAACGCCATTTCGGATGAGTCCACCTCGTGAAAGGAGCCATCCATCAGCGTCACCTTGATGTCCACGATGGGATATCCGGCCAGGGCGCCGCCGTCAAGCGCCTCGCGCACGCCCTTTTCCACGGCCGGGATGTATTCCCGGGGGATGCGTCCCTGGCGGACCTCGTTGACGAACTCGAAGCCCTGGCCCATGGTGTTGGGCTCGATCTGGATGATGCAATGGCCGTACTGGCCGCGGCCGCCGGTCTGACGGATGAATTTGCCCTCTTCGACGAGCTTCTTGCGCACCGTCTCCTTGTAGGCGACCTGGGGCGTGCCCACGTTGCCCTCGACATGGAACTCGCGCTTCATGCGGTCGACGATGATGTCCAAGTGGAGCTCGCCCATCCCGGAGATGATGGTCTGCCCGGTCTCGACGTCGGTCTTCATGCGGAAGGTCTGATCCTCTTCGGCCAACCGGCCCAGGGCCATGGCCATCTTCTCTTCATCGGCCTTGGTCTTGGGCTCGATGGCGACCGAGATGACCGGTTCGGGGAAGGTGATCTGCTCGAGGATGATGGGATGCTCTTCGGAACACAGCGTCATGCCGACCGCCGAGTTCTTCATGGCCACGGTGGCGGCGATGTCGCCGGCGTGGACTTCCTTGATCTCCTCGCGATGGTTGGCGTGCATGCGCAACAGCCGGCCGACCCGCTCAGCCGCCCGCTTGTTGGCAAAGTAGACCGTGTCTCCGGTCTTCAGGCTGCCGGAATAGACCCGAAAGAAGGCCAGTTTCCCGACGAAAGGATCGGTCTGGATCTTGAACATGAGCGCGGAAAAAGGCTCCTGGGAATCCGCTTTGCGTTCCACGGACTTCTCGCTCACCGGATCGATCCCCTTGAGCGGGGGAAGATCCATGGGAGACGGAAGGTAGTCGCAGACGCAGTCGAGCATGGGCTGCACGCCCTTGTTCTTATAAGAGGAAGCGGCTAGGACCGGGAAGATCTTGGACTGCAGCACACCCCGGCGCAGGATCGCACGCAGCTCGGCGGGCTTGAAGTCATGGTCTCCGTGGAGATAGCGCTCCATGGCGGGATCGTCGAACTCCACGATCTGCTCGATCATCTTCTCCCGCCATTCCTTGGCCGTGTCCTTCATTCCTTCGGGTATATCCGTAACGTCCCACTTGGCGCCCAGTTCCTCGCTGTGCCAGATCAAGGCCTTCATCTCGATGAGGTCGATGATCCCGGCGAAAGCGGCCTCCGCGCCGATGGGCAATTGGATGGCGCAGGCATTGGCTCCCAGCATCTTCTTGATCGAGTTGTACGACATGTAGAAATCCGCGCCCAGGCGGTCCATCTTGTTGATGTAGGCCACGCGCGGGACCTTGTACTTGTCGGCCTGGCGCCAGACGGTCTCGGATTGGGGCTCGACGCCCTGCACGCCGTCGAAGCAGACGACCGCTCCGTCCAACACGCGCAGGGACCGCTCCACCTCGGCCGTGAAATCCACGTGTCCCGGGGTGTCGATGATGTTGATCTGGCAGTCGCGCCACTGGCAATAGGTCGCGGCCGCGGTGATGGTGATGCCGCGCTCGCGCTCCTGGGGCATCCAGTCCGTGGTGGTCGCCCCATCGTGCACCTCGCCGATCTTGTGGATGCGGCCGGTGTAGTAGAGGATGCGCTCGGTGGTCGTGGTCTTGCCCGCGTCGATGTGCGCGATGATGCCGATGTTGCGGACTTTCTCTAGAGGAAATTCTTTGGCCATAGAACTACCAGCGATAATGGGCGAAGGCCCGGTTGGCTTCCGCCATCTTGTGCGTGTCCTCGCGCTTCTTGAAGGCCACGCCCTCCTTCTTGCTCGCCGCCATGAGCTCGTCGGCCAGCCGCACAGCCATGGGCTTGCCCGCTTTCTGCCGGGCGGCGTCCAAAAGCCAGCGCATGGCCAAGGTCGAGGACCGCGTGGGATTGACCTCGATAGGGACCTGATAGGTCGCGCCGCCCACGCGGCGGGCCTTGACCTCCAGAAGGGGCCGGACGTTCTCGATGGCCTTGGTCAGGACGTTCAAAGCGTCTTCCTTGGCCCGCTCGGCCAGGATCGCCATGGCGCCGTAGACCACGTGCTCGGCGGAGTTCTTCTTGCCGCGATAATTGAGCTTGTTGATGAACCGCGCGACCAGCACGGAATTGTACTTGAAATCCGCCGGAGGCAGCCCCCGACGATCTCTGGGTCTCAAACCTTTTCTAGGCATGCGATCTCTCCTTAAGCCTTGGCCGCGGCCGCTTCCTTCTTGGGCCGCTTGGCGCCGTAGAGGGAACGGCCTTGCCGCCGACCCTCGACTCCGGATGTGTCCAGAACGCCACGGATGATGTGGTAGCGCACGCCGGGCAGGTCCTTGACGCGCCCGCCGCGGATCATGACGATGGAGTGCTCCTGCAGATTGTGCCCCACGCCGGGGATGTAGCCCGTCACCTCCACGCCGCTGGTCAGCTTGATGCGCGCGATCTTGCGCAGAGCGGAATTGGGCTTCTTGGGCGTGGTGGTCTTGACCTGGGTGCACACCCCTCGCCTCTGCGGGCACGCGTTCAAGGCCGGAGCCTTGGGGCGGCTCCTTTGGCGCCGGCGTCCCAGGCGGATGAGTTGATTGATGGTTGGCATGTCGTTCCTCTCGTTAAGACGGCTCTCCCGTCTCTGCCCGCAGGAGCTCGCGGAGCTTCTCCTGCGCCTGCAGTCCGGTGCCGGCAGGGATCATATGGCCGATGATGACGTTCTCCTTGAGACCCCGGAGGTCGTCGATCTTGGCCGTGGTGGCGGCCTCGGTCAGGACCCGGGTCGTCTCCTGGAAGCTGGCCGCGGAGACGAAGGAGTTGGACGCCAAGGAAGCCTTAGTGATGCCCAAGAGCACCGGCTCGGCCTGAGCCTCCTTGCCGCCTTTCGCCTTGATGTCGCGGTTGGTGTCGGCGAAGGTGAAGCGGTTGACGATCTCCCCCTTCAAGAAGGGGGTATCGCCGGAGTTGACGATCTTGACGTTCTCCAACATCTGGCGCACGATGCACTCGATGTGCCTATCCGAGATGTTGACGCCCTGCAGTCGGTAGACCTCTTGGATGGCGTTGACCAGGAACTCCTGGACTTCCTTGACGCCCTTGACGTGAAGGATGTCGTGGGGATTGATGGCCCCGTCCGTGATGGCCTCGCCGACCCCGACGCGGTCGCCTTCGTAGACCACGAGGTGCTTGCCGTGGGGGAGGAGGTACTCACGCACCAGGTCCGTCTCCTCGTTGCGCACGGAGACCATGCGCTGGTCCTTGGGACCGACGCCCAAGGAGACGATGCCCTCGATCTCCGAGATGATGGCCGAGTTCTTGGGACGGCGCGCCTCGAAAAGCTCCGAAACGCGGGGCAGACCCCCCGTGATGTCCTTGGACTTGGTGACTTCCTGGGGGATCTTGGCCAGCACGTCTCCCGGGCGCACATCCTGTCCCGTCTCGACGGTCAGGATGGTGTCCGTGGGCAGAGGATAGCTGGCGACCTCCTTGCTGCCCTTCTCGATGAGGGCGCGCGGGTTGAGCCGCTTGGAGCCGCTCTCGCGGTCGGCGCGGCGTGTCTCCTGCTCGATGATGCGCCTCTCGATGATGCCGGTGATCTTGTTGCGCTCCTCGTGCAGGGTGACGCCTTCCTTGACGTCCATGAGCCGCACGTGGCCTTCATGTTCGGCCACGATGGGCATGGTGTAGGGATCCCACTCAGCGAGCAGGGTTCTGGCCTCCACAACCGAGCCGTCCTTGACCTTCAAGCGCGCGCCGTAGGGGATCTTCTGCTCCTCGACGGCCCCCGTGGCCTTCTCGCTCACGCGGATGAAGCCCGTGCGCGAGACCACGACATCCTGGCCGTCGCGGTTCTCCACGGTGCGGATATGGACGAATTCAATCTTGCCGCCCTTCAGCGTCAGGGCATGGGAGCGCTTCGTGACGCGCGACGCCGTGCCTCCGATGTGGAAGGTGCGCAGGGTCAACTGCGTGCCGGGTTCGCCGATGGACTGGGCCGCGATGATGCCCACGGCCTCGCCGATCTCGACCATGCGGCCGTTGGCGTTGTTCATGCCGTAGCACTTGGCGCAGACGCCCTCGCGGCTCTCGCAGGTCAGCACCGAGCGGGCGCGCATGAATTCGACTCCCGCCGCCCCGATGTCGCTGGCGAGCTCCGCGGTGATCACCTCTCCGGACTTGACGATCACATTCTCCTCGGCCTTGCCCTTGGCGTTGAACGAGGCTCCCGTCACATCCTCCAGGGCCACCCGGCCCAGGGAGCGCTCCACCAAGGGTTCGATGACTTCGTCACCCGCGGACAGGTCGCCGAGGCGCACGCCGTTGATGGTGCCGCAGTCGGATTCCGTGATGACCAGATCATGGGCCACGTCCACCAGACGCCGCGTGAGATAGCCGGCGTCGGCGGTCTTGAGCGCCGTGTCCGCCAATCCCTTGCGGCCGCCGTGCGTGGAGATGAAGTATTCCAGCACGGTGAGGCCCTCGCGGAAGTTGGAGATGACGGGCTGCTCGATGATCTCTCCCACGCCGCCCGTGAGCTTCTTCTGGGGCTTGGCCATGAGGCCGCGCATGCCGGCAAGCTGCCGGATCTGCTGGCGGCTTCCCCGGGCGCCCGAGTCGGCCATGAGATAGACGGAATTGAACCGCGGGCTCCCGGCGACGAAGGTCTCGCCCTCCTCCCTCTTCAGGTCGTCGAACATGACGTCGGCGATCTTGTCCGTCACATGCGTCCAGATGTCGATGATCTTGTTGTAGCGCTCCGCTTCGGTGATGAGGGCGTTCTTGGCCTGCTTCTCGATCTCCTTGACCTTCTTGCGGGCCTCGGTGATGGCTTCCTTCTTCAGGGCCGGGATGTGCATGTCCGACACCGAGATGGAGAGCCCCGCCGCGGTCGCGTAATGATAGCCGATGCGCTTGAGATCGTCCAAGAGCTGCACCGTGCGGTATTGCCCCAGCGTCTTGTAGCAGCGCTCCACGAGGCGCGAGAGCTCCTTCTTGCCCAAGGGCGCGTTCATGTAGCCGAGCTCCGCAGGGATGATCTGATTGAACAGGATGCGGCCCACCGTCGTCCAATCCTTCCACTCCTTGATCGGAACGCCCTCGGCCTTGCGGCCGGTGCCGACCGTCTCGCAGAGATTCTGGGTCACGTCCCGGACCTTGATCTTCGCATGGAGGTCCACCTTGCGGTTCTGGTAGGCCGTGACGACCTCCTCGGAGCTCCCGAAGACCATGCCCTCGCCCGCCTCGCCGGCTTTATGCTTGGTGAGGTAGTGGATCCCCAGGACCATGTCGTGGGAGGGGACCGCGATGGGCTTTCCGGAGGCCGGCGACATGATGTTGTTGGAGGCCATCATGAGCACCCGGGCCTCGAGTTGGGCCTCTTGGGAGAGGGGCACGTGCACGGCCATCTGGTCGCCGTCGAAATCGGCGTTGAAGGCGGCGCAGGTCAAGGGATGCAGCTGGATGGCCTTGCCCTCGATCAAGACAGGCTCGAAGGCCTGGATGCCGAGGCGATGCAGCGTCGGGGCGCGATTGAGCATGACCGGATGCTTCTTGGTCACGAACTCCAGGATGTCCCAGATCTCGGGCCGGACCTTCTCGAACATGCGCTTGGCGGCCTTCAGGGTCAGGCTCTCCATCTTCATGAGCTCGCGGATGATGAAAGGCTTGAAGAGCTCCAGGGCCATCTCCTTGGGCAGGCCGCATTGGTTGATCTTCAGGTTGGGCCCCACCACGATGACGGAGCGGCCGGAATAGTCCACGCGCTTGCCCAGGAGGTTCTGGCGGAAGCGTCCCTGCTTTCCTTTTAGGATGTCCGAAAGGGACTTGAGCGGACGGTTGCCCGCGCCCACGACCACGCGGCCGCGAGCGCCGTTCTCAAAGAGAGCGTCCACGGCTTCCTGCAGAAGGCGCTTCTCGTTGAAGACCATGACCTCCGGCGCGCGCAAGGCCTCGATGTGCTTCAAGCGATTGTTGCGGTTGATGATGCGGCGGTAGAGATCGTTGAGGTCCGAGGTGGCGAACCGCCCGCCCTCCAGGGGGACCAAGGGACGAAGCTCGGGCGGGATGACCGGCAGCGTCGTCATGACCATCCACTGAGGTTCGTTGCCGGATTCGGCGAAGCCCTGCAGGATGCGCAGGCGGCGGATCAGGCGAGCCCGCTCAGCTTCAGAAGTCACTCCATGAATATCCTCAAGGATCTTGGCCGCCTCTTCCTTGGGCTTGACGCGCTCCAAGAGCGTGCGGATGGCCCCGGCGCCGATGTCCACCTTGAGCTTGCTCTTGAACTCGGCCTTGGCCTTGCGCACCTCTTCCTCGGAAAGCAGGTCGCACGCCTTGTACGCCAGGCGTCCGGTCGAGTCCACAAGGTCCTCGAGCACGATGTACATCGCGTAGTAGATGACGCGCTCAAGATCCACCGTCTTCATGTTCAAGACGATGCCGATGCGCGAAGGGGTCTTCTTCAAGAACCAGATATGGGAGACGGGGACAGCCAGCTCGATGTGGCCCATGCGCTCGCGGCGGACCTTGGCCTCCGTTACCTCGACGCCGCAACGGTCGCAGACGATGCCCTTGAACTTGACCCAGCGGTACTTGCCGCAGGCGCATTCGTAGTCGTGCGCCGGGCCGAAGATGCGCTCGCAGAAGAGACCGTCTCGCTCGGGCTTGAGGGTGCGGTAGTTGATGGTCTCCGGCTTCTTGACCTCGCCGTAGGACCAGGAGAGGATCTGCTCGGGCGAAGCCATGGACAGGCGCATGGCGTCGAAATTGAAGAAATCGAGGCCCTCCGCCTTCTTTTTCTTCTTGCCGCCCAGGGTCAGCTTCTTTTCAGCGATCGCCAGATATCCCATGTTAGGCCTTCCTCGCGGTTTCCACGCCCGCCGCCTTGCCCTTCTTCGCGGGCGACGATGCGGCTTCGCTGCCGCGCTTCAAAAGCTCGACATTGAGGCCCAGGGCCTGAAGCTCCCGGACCAGGACCTTGAACGACTCGGGCACGCCGGGTTGCGCCGGCGGCTCGCCCTTGATGATGGCTTCGTACATCTTGGTGCGGCCCACCACATCATCGGACTTGACCGTCAAGAATTCCTGCAGGGCGTAGGCCGCTCCGTAGCCTTCGATGGCCCAGACTTCCATCTCACCGAAACGCTGGCCGCCGAACTGGGCCTTGCCGCCCAAGGGCTGGCGCGTGATGAGGCTGTAAGGGCCCGTGGAACGGGCGTGGACCTTGTCTTCGACCAGGTGGTTGAGCTTGAGCATGTACATGTAGCCCACGGACACCTTCTCCTGGAAGGCCTCGCCGGTCCGGCCGTCGTAGAGGGTGATGCGGCAGTCATCCGAGGGAAGGTATTTCTCCGGGATGCCCTTCTCTCGCAGCGACGCCTTGGCCTTTTGGATCATCTCGAGGATGTCCTTCTCCGTGGCGCTGTCGAAAACCGGATTGATCATCTGGGTGTCCAGCACATGCGCCGCCCAGCCCAGCATCATCTCCAGAAGCTGGCCGATGTTCATGCGCGAGGGAACGCCCAAGGGAGAAAGGACCACGTCGAGCGGGGTGCCGTCCGGCAAGAAGGGCATGTCCTCCTCGGGCAGGATCTTGGCGATGACGCCCTTGTTGCCGTGCCGGCCGGCGACCTTGTCGCCGACCTGGATCTTGCGGCGCGAGGCGATGTAGACTTTGACGACCTTGTTGACCGTCACGGCCAGCTCGTCGCCTTGGCGCACGCCTTCCTTATCGCGGGCCGCCTCGTCGCGCAGCTTGTTCTCCATGATCTTATAGAACATAGTCAGACGGCTTTCCTCCGCGGACCGCTTGGAGGCCGGCAGCTCCTCGATGGCGGCCAGGGAGTCCTTGCGATGCTGACGCAAAGACGCTAAAGAGCCGTTCAAGCGCTCCGTAATGGCGTCGAGACGCTTGCGCTCCTCGGGCTTGGAGAGCTTCTCGCGGCGCACGAAGACGCGCACGCCGATGACCTTGCCCGAGACGCCCGGGGGCACGCGCAAGGACGCGTCCTGGACATCCTCGGCCTTCTTGCCGAAGATGACCTTCAGAAGGCGCTCCTCCGGGGTGAGCTGCTGCTCGCCCTTGGGCGCCACCTTGCCGACGAGGATGTCTCCCTGCGCCACGTTGGTCGATGGGACGACGATGCCCTGCTCGTCCAAGGATTCCAGGGTCTCGGCGCCCACGTTGGGGATGTCCCGCGTGATCTCCTCGGCCCCCAGCTTGGTGTCCCGCGCTTCCACCTCGAACTCGGTGACGTGGATGGAAGTAAAAATATCTTCCTTGACCAGCTTTTCCGAGATGAGGATGGCGTCCTCGAAATTGTAGCCCTCCCAGGGCATGAACCCCACGAGGAGGTTGCGTCCCAGGGCCAGCTGTCCGTTGCTCGTGCCGGGACCGTCGGCCAGGACGTCGCCGGCCTTGACATGGTCGCCGGTCCGCGCCGCAGGGACCTGATTGATGCAGGTATCCTGGTTGGAGCGCTGGTACTTGCGCAGGGAGTAGAGGTCGATGGCCCCTTCCGCTGCCTTGGCGCCATCCGCGTGCACGGCGATGAGGTCGCCCGCCGAATAGATGACCCGGCCGGTCCGGCGCGCCGTGATGCAGGCGCCTGAGTCTCGGGCCACCGCATCCTCGATGCCCGTCACCACCAGGGCCGCCTCGGCGGTCAAGAGCGGCACGGCCTGGCGCTGCATGTTGCAGCCCATGAGCGCGCGGTTGGCGTCGTCATGTTCCAGGAAGGGCACGAGCGCCGCCGAGACGGAGACGACCTGCATGGGCGAGATGTCCATATAGTCGACCCGGGCGGGCTCGACCAGCGGGAAGTCGCCGCGGGAGCGGCAGCTCGCCAGATCCGAAGAGAGGCGGTCGCCGGCCAGGGGCGTGTTGGCCTGGGCCACGATCTGGCCGGATTCCTCGTCCGCGCCGAGGTAGACCACGTCCCCGGTCAGCTTCCCTTTGGAAACCTTCCTATAGGGGGACTCGATGAGGCCGAACTCGTTGATGCGGGCGTAGGTGGCCAGGCTTGTGATCAGACCGATGTTCGGGCCTTCCGGCGTTTCGACGGGGCAGATGCGGCCGTAATGGGTGTGATGGACGTCGCGGACCTCGAAGCCGGCGCGCTTGCGGTTCAATCCGCCGGGGCCCAGGGCGGAGAGGCGCCGCTTGTGGGTGATCTCGGAGAGCGGATTGATCTGGTCCATGAACTGCGAGAGCTGCGAGGTGCCGAAGAACTTGCGCAGTATGCCGACCATGGGTGCGGTGTTGAGCAGGCTGCGCGGGGTAAGCGCGGTCTTGTCCTGGACGCTCATGCGGTCGCGGATCACCCGGGACATCTGCGCCAGGCCCACGCGGATCTGGTTCTCGAGGAGCTCGCCCACGCCGCGCACACGGCGGTTGCCGAGGTGGTCGATGTCGTCGAGCTTGATGGCGAAATGCTTGTCGAAGAACCCCGGGACGAGCGGCCTCCATCGGGCCACGGCCTCGCCGAGCTCCAGAAGGGAGATGCGGTCCTTCTTCAAGCCCTGCTTGGCTGCCTCCGGATCGTCGTCCGAATCCTTCTCATGAAGATCGATGACGGGGAAGGCGTCGAGAGTTTCCCCGTTGACCTGCTTGGCGTAGTCCTGCAGACGGCCCTTGAGTTCGGTGGCCGTCTCATAAGGAACGGGACGCTGCGGCATGGGAGAGGTCTGCGGCTGGCCGTCGGCATAATGGGTCAACCCGCAGTTCAGGGCGATGATGTACTGCATCGTGGCCACGATGTCCTCGACGCAGAGGGTACGGCGGTTGTAGGCCGGCAGGGCGAAGCACTTGTGCCGTCTGTTGTCATGGCGGCAGACGACGTCACGGCGGACCGCCAGCTTCCAGAGGAAGTGGTGGAGCTTGGAGTGGATCTTGTGCCGGCCGACGTTGGAAAGGTCGTACTTGCGCAGATTCTTGAAGAGCAGATTATCGAGGTAGGCCTCGGCCTGGCCGGGCACGATGAACTCCTGGCCGCGCAGCTTCTTATAGATGTCCTGCTGGGCCTCCTGGACGCTCTTGATCTTGTCCTTGCGCAGGGTCTCCAGGATCGCGGGGTCCTCTTTCTCGGGATCGCCGGAGAGAACGCGGACCTTGGTCACGCCCTTGTCGAGCATGCGCTTGAGCGCCTCGTGGGTGATCTTCTTGCCGGCGTCGAGCAGTATCTCTCCCGAGGCCTGGTCGACGACGTCCTCGACCGAGATGCGGTGCAAGAGCCCCACCATGGTCTGGGCAGAGACCGCCAACTCCTCCCAGGGATAGAAGATCTTGAGGATCGCCGAGTCCGACTCGATGCCGCAGGCGCGCAGAAAGGTCGTGGCCTCGAACTTCTTCTTGCGGTCGATGCGGACATAGAGGATGTTGTTCAGGTCGAATTCGAATTCCACCCAGGCCCCGCGGTAGGGGATGATCTTGGCGAAGAACAGCCTCTTGCCCAAGGACGAGATCTTCTTCTCCTCGTCCTCTTCAAAGATGATGCCCGGGGAACGGTGGAGCTGGCTGACCACCACGCGCTCGGCTCCGTTGATGATGAAGGAAGCGGTCGAGGTCATCATGGGGACCTCGCAGAGGACGACTTCCTGCTCCAAGATCTGCTTGAGCTTGCCGGAGGGCTGACGCGAGGAGAGCCGCAGGATCGCCTTGAGCGGCCGGCTGAAGCTCACGTCATGGGCCTGCGCCTGGGCCGGGGTCTCATAGCGGGGAGGGGCGAACTCGTAGCGCACGAAATCCAGGACCATGCTGCCGTCAGAGTTCTCGATGGGGAAGACATCCAGAAAAGCGGCTTGAAGCCCCATCAGCTGGCGCTGATCGGGCGGCGCGTCCATCTGCAGAAAATCGCGAAAAGACTTTTTCTGCATCTCGAGCAGATCGGGAAGCTCCATGGCCTGCGGAATCTTGCCGAATTTGATCTGTTTCACGCTTTCACCTCTTCGCGTCGTTGTCTAAAACACACTATTCCCTATCCTCGCAAACGAGGATAGGGAATAGTGCGTACAGCGCCCTACATCAGAAATGGCATCAGTTGCGGCTTACCTCAACTCGACGGTCGCGCCCGACTCGACCAGCTTCTTCTTCATCTCTTCGGCCTGGGCCTTGGCCACGCCTTCCTTGATCGCCTTGGGGGCGGCCTCGACGAGATCCTTGGCTTCCTTGAGCCCCAAGCCCGTGATCTCGCGCACGGTCTTGATGACCTGGATCTTCTTGTCGCCGGCGCTGGACATGAAGACCGTGAATTCGGTCTTCTCCTCAGCGGCGGCGCCTGCCGCGGCAGCGGCAGGGGCAGCGGCGGCCATGACCGGCCCGGCGGCGGCCGCCTTCACGCCAAATTTCTCCTCGACGGCCTTGACGAGCTCGGAGAGCTCCAGGACCGTGAGTCCCGAGATCGCTTCGACGATCTCTTCCTTCTTCAGCTTCGTTGCGGTTGTCATTTTTGTTGTCTCCTGGGCAGCGCCCTGACTGCGGGCTTTATCCCGGATGGGTCTGCCTTAGTTTTTTTGAGCTTCTCCTTGACGCTTCTGTTCCAAGGACTTCAAAACAAGGACCATGTCCCGCAGGGGCGCCTGCAGAACGCCCGCGGACTGGGCCACGGCCGAGTAGAGCGCACCGGCAAGCGCCGCCAGGAGCTCCGGCTTGGAGCCCAAAGTCGCCAGCTTCTGGCAATCGGCGGGGGTCATCCACTGCCGGCTGACCACGCCGGCCTTGACCTTCAAAAAGGGATACTGCTTGGCGAAGGCGGCCAGGACCTTGGCCGGAGCCACGGGATCCTCGCCCTCGGAGACGACCAAGCCCACCGGCCCCTTGAGGAGCTTGGCGTCGGCCGCATCGAGCCCGGCGTTCTTCAAAGCATAGCGCACCAGGGAGTTCTTGACCACCGCGTAGCGGCAATGCAGCGGCTTGAGCTTGGCGCGAAGCTCGTCGAGCTCCTGGAACTTGAGCCCCTGATATTCGGTCAAGAAGAGGTGCGGCGCGGCCTGGAGCTTCTCGGCCAGCTTCTTCGACTTCTCGATCTTCTCAGTCTTCGTCAGTTTCATCTCTCTTCCTTAATATACAGACAGACTATTCCCGTCTTGCGCATGCGTCCGCGTCACGAATTCGGTCAAGGAGCGGATGAGACCGGCAACGACCTACTCTCCCAACGCCGAGATGGGCGTTAGTACCATCGGCCCTGGCAGGCTTAACTGCCGTGTTCGGAATGGGAACGGGTGTATCCCTGCCGGAAATATCACCGGTCTCATTCGCTCCTTGACCCTCGCCAAATTTCAGGCGGGAGTGTGGTTGGACGCCCCGACATGTTTCTGCGGGGCATGCACCCTGCCGAGAAGGACTCGACAAGGACTCGCCTGGGTCATTATTTTTCAAAGAATCGAAAGCGCTCACGAACGATCGAAGAATACGGCCAAGCCTCTCGGACGATTAGTACCGCTTTGCTGAACACCTTGCGGTGCTTACACGTGCGGCCTATCAACCTGGTAGTCTTCCAGGGTCCTTCAGGCCCCCTTGCGGGGACGGGAAACCTAATCTTGAGGCGGGTTTCACACTTAGATGCTTTCAGCGTTTATCCCTTCCGAACACCGCTACCCAGCGATACCCTTGGCAGGATAACTGGTACACAGGAGGTCCGTTCAACCAGGTCCTCTCGTACTATGGTCGACTCCTCTCAAGTTTCCTTGCGCGCATGGTAGATAGAGACCGTCACTCTGTTACCGCCGTTTCCGGCGACTCAGTCGTTTCCGCTGAGTTCTGCATGTTACCATGCAGTTCGGACTATATCTTCACCTGTTCCTCTTGAACTATCTGGACAGGGCCTGGCGTATAGTCTCTGAGGATCCCAATTTCAATGCTTTTATCCGTTCTCTGCCTTCCGCGGTCAGATGCAACTTGTTTTTCTGCATCTCGACCACTTGGGCGAATTTCTCGAACTGATCACTTTTGACTATCAGCGGATGCTCCCTAAAGAAGGGAACAATCTTTGTCGAAAGATCATGAATGTTTTTGACCAAGTACACATATGTTCCGGCTTTATCGTACTTGGGCTTCACATATCCGCATCCGAAGAACTCCCGCATCGACTCCAGCACAGCCCGCTGCTTCTGGCTCACCTGGAATTCGCATGCGATCCTCTTCGTAGCGAGGATATAGAAACATCCCTCTCCGTCAACGAAGCCGCGTATATAATCAGACGTTAGCATCTTATTGGTTTCCTGCGGATTGTCCTTTGCTTATCTAAGGCGAAGGAGTTTCCCGCATACGGCCAAGTTTATAGACAGCAAGATCTCTACTGTCTCACGACGTACTGAACCCAGCTCACGTACCACTTTAATGGGCGAACAGCCCAACCCTTCCCACCTGCTTCAGCGGGAGGATGTGATGAGCCGACATCGAGGTGCCAAACCGCGTCGTCGATGTGAACTCTTGGACGCGATCAGCCTGTTATCCCCGGGGTAGCTTTTATCCGTTGAGCGATGGCCCTCCCACGAGGTACCACCGGATCACTATGTCCGACTTTCGTCCCTGCTCGGCTTGTAGGCCTTGCAGTCAAGCTCCCTTCTGCCATTGCACTCTATGGGCGATTACTATGCGCCCTGAGGGAACCTTGGAACGCCTCCGTTACTCTTTAGGAGGCGACCGCCCCAGTCAAACTGCCCGCCTGACACTGTCCCTGGGCCGGATCACGGCCGCAGGTTAGCGCCACAGTCCCGAAAGGCTGGTATTTCACATTGTGCCTCCACCCGGGCCACAACCCGGGTTTCAAAGGCTCCCAGCTATGCTACGCATTCAAAACCATAACGCCATGTCAAGTTACAGTAAAGCTCCACGGGGTCTTTTCGTCTAACCACGCGTAACGAGCGTCTTCACTCGTACCACAATTTCGCCGAGCACTTGGTCGAGACAGCGGGACCTTTGTTACACCATTCGTGCAGGTCGGAACTTACCCGACAAGGAATTTCGCTACCTTAGGACGGTTATAGTTACCGCCGCCGTTTACCGGGGCTTAAGTTCGCCGCTTCACCCTTGCGAGCTGACGGCTCCCCTTGACCTTCCGGCACCGGGCAGGTGTCACACCCTATACCTCATCTTGCGATTTCAGCAGAGTGCTGTGTTTTTGCTAAACAGTCACGGTCCCCCTTTCACTGCGGCCCCTCTTGCGAGGGGCATCCCTTCTTCCGAAGTTACGGGATCATTTTGCCTAGTTCCTTGACCAAGTCTCACTCGCGCGCCTTAGGATTTTCACCCCACCCACCTGTGTCGGATTACGGTACGGTTAGATGAATGGCAACTGACGAGGGTTTTCTGGGCAGCGTAGTTGAGCGACTTCCCATCCCTCTCGGGACAGTCCCCATCGGCTTTCAGGTTGACGCCCCTCCGGACTTTTCCTGGAAGAGCACCCCTACGGCCTTGGCCCGCGACAACCATTACACGGGACCGCTTACCTTTCTGCGTCACCTCTTCAGTTAACGCCACTCACCTAGTTCCGGAATATTAACCGGATGCCCATCAGCTACGCCTTTCGGCCTCGCCTTAGGACCGACTAACCCTGAGCCGACGAACGTTGCTCAAGGAAACCTTAGGTTTTCGGCGACAAGGATTCTCACCTTGTTTCTCGCTACTTATTCCGACATCCTCGCTTCCTAGCGCTCCAGCACTCCTTTCGGTATGCCTTCACTGCACTAGGAACGCTCTCCTACCCCGTCCCGCGGCCTTGCGGCCATGGAACAGACGCGATTGCGGTGGTATGCTTGAGCCCCGAGTCATTTTCCGCGCAGATTCGCTAGACCAGTGAGCTGTTACGCACTCTTTAAAGGATGGCTGCTTCTAAGCCAACCTCCTGGCTGTTTAAGCAAATCCACAGCGTTTTCCACTTAGCATACACTTTGGGACCTAGATCGACGTTCTGGGTTGTTCCCCTCTTGCACGTGGAGCTTATCCCCCACGAACTGACTGCCCGCTAGTTCGCCGCGGTATTCGGAGTTTGACAGACTTCGCAGGAGGGGTTGCCTCCGCTACATCTACCAGTGCTCTACCCCCGCGGTTTAACGGCGGACGCTAGCCCTAAAGCTATTTCGGAGAGAACCAGCTATCACCAAGTTCGATTGGCCTTTCACCCCTAACCACAGCTCATGTAGAATCTTTTCAACGATTAACACTCCGAGCCTCCACCCTATTTTACTAGGGCTTCACTCTGGCCATGGTTAGATCACTTGGCTTCGGGTCTGATGTGTCGAACTGATCGCCCTTTCAGACTCGCTTTCGCTACGGCTGCGGACCTAGTGTTTGCTAAGCCCTTAACCTTGCTCGACCCATCAACTCGCCGGATCATTCTTCAACAGGCACTCACTCAGGCATTCCCTCGCCTTGCGGCTCGGGCATAGCCCCCGTGAAGCTTGTATGCATACGGTTTCAGGTTCTATTTCACTCCCCGTCAGGGGTTCTTTTCGCCTTTCCCTCGCGGTACTGGTTCACTATCGGTCATCAGAGAGTATTCAGCCTTGGAGGGTGGTCCCCCCGGATTCCCACGAGATTGCACGTGACCCGTGGTACTTAGGAACTCGTCAGGAGCCGGTCGGATTTCGCGTACGAGACTTGCACTCTCTACGGTCGGCCTTTCCAGGACCGTTCCGCTATCCGCCGGTTGGTAACTCCGTGGTTCTACACCGGACGAGCCCTGCAACCCCCTGATGGCACGCCATCAGGGTTTGGGCTATTCCCCGTTCGCTCGCCGCTACTGGGGGAATCTCATTTGATTTCTTTTCCTCCGGGTACTGAGATGTTTCACTTCCCCGGGTTGTCTTCCTTAGGCTATGTCCTGACCCGAAGGCCAGGCCTTTACCCAAGGATTCCTGATCTTTCAACCAGGACGGTTTCCCGATTCGGAGATCTCCGGATCAAAGCTTATTTGCAGCTCCCCGGAGCTTATCGCAGCTTATCACGTCCTTCATAGACTTCTGATGCCAAGGCATTCACCATATGCACTTTGTAGCTTGACCATATTCTTCCATCGTCCCGCCTCCTTTGATCAATTAAGGAAGCGGGGTAGTGAGACGCTTTCTAATTCTTTGTTTACTTGACATCTCTCGGCTTGCCGCTCCCCGCCCTGCGTGGGTCGTTATGGGACGCGTTGTTTCGAGAGAAAACGAAGGTATTTTCAAAGAACAAAAATCGGCTTTTTGGCCGCGCTCTTGGACCCTGGCGGGATCGAACCGCCGACCTCCTGCTTGCAAAGCAGGCGCTCTCCCAGCTGAGCTAAGGGCCCGAAACCGTTTTGCCAGCCAATAGACGCCCCACCTGCGGGGGCTCGACACTCCTTCCCCGCTGTGAGGCGAAGAAAGAGAAAGGAGGTGATCCAGCCGCACGTTCCCGTACGGCTACCTTGTTACGACTTCACCCCAATCACCAATCACAATTTCATACCAGGCAAGCTGGTACCTCGGTTGCAATGGGCTTTCGTGGTGTGACGGGCGGTGTGTACAAGGCCCGGGAACGTATTCACCGCGGCCGTGCTGATCCGCGATTACTAGCGATTCCACCTTCACGAGGGCGAGTTGCAGCCCTCGATCCGAACTGGGGCGCGCTTTGAGGATTTGCTCCACCTTGCGGTCTTGCTTCCCATTGTGCGCGCCATTGTAGCACGTGTGTAGCCCTGGACATAAAGGCCATGATGACTTGACGTCGTCCCCACCTTCCTCCACGTTATCCGCGGCAGTCTCCCAAGAGTCCTCCCTTTCGGGTAGCAACATGGGATAAGGGTTGCGCTCGTTGCGGGACTTAACCCAACATCTCACGACACGAGCTGACGACAGCCATGCAGCACCTCGGCTGGCTCCCTTGCGGGTCGCCCAGATTTTCATCCGGACTACTACCAGTCGTTCGAGCCCAGGTAAGGTTCTTCGCGTAGCGTCGAATTAAACCACATGCTCCACCGCTTGTGCGGGCCCCCGTCAATTCCTTTGAGTTTTAACCTTGCGGCCG
>JAHFCF010000014.1 GCA_023249645.1 Elusimicrobiota bacterium | reverse complement strand
CTTCAAGAGGAAATTCGATGAGGAATGACCATGATCATCATTAAGGGGATCGCGGCCAGCCCCGGGATCATCATCGCGCGGGCCCACGTCCTGGAGGACGAGGAGATCGTGGTCACCCGGATCGAGCTTCCCCCCGACCAATTGAAGAACGAGGTCCAGCGCTTCAAGGCGGCGCAGCGGGAGACCCACCGGGACCTCGACGCCGCCGAGGCCAAGGTGCTCAAGTTGCTGGGAAAGGAGCACGCCAAGCTCATCGACACGCACCGCCTGATCCTGCGCGACACGCTCATCACGCATGACGTGCCCCAGCGCATCCTCAAGGAGCGCGTCAACGCGGAATTCGCCCTCTCCGAGACTTTGGAAGTGGTCAATCGGCAGTTCGAGAAGCTCGATGATGAATTCTTCCGCGAGAGGCGCCATGACCTCTTCGACGTCGGCAAACGCCTGTTGGGGCATCTGTTGAAGCACAGCCGCCGCAGCTGGTCGGGGATCGAGCAACCCTGCATCCTGATCGCGCGCAACCTGCTGCCGTCGGATACCATCAATTTGAAGGAAAGCCTCATCCTGGGCTTCGCCACGGATCTGGGAGGCAAGACGAGCCACACCGCCATCCTCGCCCAGAGCTTGGAGATCCCGGCCGTGGTGGGACTCTCGGACATCAGCCGACGGGTCAAGCAGGGGGATACGGTGATCTTGGACGGAGAACAGGGGCTGGTCATCATCCATCCCACGTCCGAGGCGATGGCCAAATATCAGAAGATCCGCCAGCAGGCGCAGGAAGAGGAGCGAGCCCTCGGGAGCCTGCGCGGCATGCCGGCCGTGACCCAGGACGACAAGCGCTTGCGTCTGCAGGCCAACTTGGATTCTCCGGAGGAGCTGAAAAGTCTCTTGGCTCTGCAGCCGGACGGCATCGGGCTGTTCCGCACGGAGTATCTCTACATGAACCGTCCGGCGGCTCCGACGGAAGAGGAGCAGACCAAGGCCTATGCCTCCGTGCTCAAGGCGGCGGCGCCGCAGCCGGTCGTGATCCGCACCGCGGATATCGGCGGCGATCGCCTCACCCAGATGGGCATCGAAGGCCCCCAGAACGAAGTCAACCCCTTCATGGGGCTGCGCGGCGTGCGCTTGTTTTTGCGGCATCTCGATCTCTTCAAGACGCAGCTGCGCGCGATCCTGCGGGCCGCGGCCAAAGGCAACGCCCAGATCCTCATCCCCATGGTCTCCTCGGTCGCGGAGGTCCATGCCGTGCGCCGGCTCATCGCCCAGGCCTCCAGCGAGCTCCAAGCCGAGGGAGTCGACGTCCCGAAGAACATCGAGTTGGGCATCATGGTGGAGATCCCCTCCGCGGCCGTTCTCATCGACGCCTTCATCGCCCATGTGGATTTCGTGTCGGTCGGGACCAACGATCTCATCCAATACACCCTGGCCGTGGACCGGGTCAACGAGCATGTGAGCCACCTCTACGATCCCCTGCACCCCGCGGTCCTCCGGCTGCTCCAGGCCGTCGCGCAGACCGCGCGCAAGGCCGGCAAATGGGCCAGCGTCTGCGGGGAGATGACATCCGATCCGCATGCCGTGCCCCTCTTGGTGGGCATGGGCTTCGAGTCGCTCTCCGTGTCGCCGCGCATGTTCTTGCGCATCAAGCAGACCGTGCGGCGCCTCAACCAAGGCGCGATGGCCAAGCTCGTGGCCAAGGCCGCCGCGTGCGCCGATTCCGAGGACGTCCGTCGGCTCATGCGCGAGCAGGGACTCTGAGCGCATGACCGAGCCTTCGCGCATCCGCAATTTCTCCATCATCGCCCACATCGATCACGGCAAGTCCACCCTGGCCGACCGGCTCCTCGAGGCCACCGGCACCATCTCGGCGCGGGAGATGCAGTCCCAGGTCATGGATTCCATGGAGCTCGAGCGCGAGCGAGGCATCACCATCAAGGCCAAGGCCGTGCGCATGCACTACAAGGCGGCGGACGGCCGAGACTATCTCCTCAACCTCATCGACACCCCGGGGCACGTGGACTTTTCCTATGAAGTCTCCCGCGCCCTGGCCGCGACCGAGGGAGCGCTGCTCGTGGTGGATGCGACGCAGGGCGTGGAGGCGCAGACACTGGCCAACGCGACCTTGGCCCAAGCCTTGTCGCTTAAGTTGGTGCCGATCATCAATAAGGTCGATCTCCCCGCGGCGGATGCCGAGGGGGTCAGCGGCCAGATCGCCGACATCCTGAAGATCGAAGACACGCCCATCGCGATTTCAGCCAAACAAGGGCTCGGCACCGAAGAGGTGCTGGAGGCCATCATCCGGGACATCCCCGCGCCCGTGGGAGATGCTCAAAAGCCGTTGGCCGCGCTCATCTTCGATTCCAGCTTCAGCGTGTACCGCGGTGTCATCCTCCTGGTGCGCGTCACCGACGGCATCCTGGCCGCGGGCCTCAAACTCAGGTTCTTCTCCACAGGGCACGAGGTCGTGGTCGAGGAAGTGGGGTATCTCACTCCCAAGATGACTCCCGCCAAACAGCTCTGTGCGGGCGAGGTCGGCTATGTCATCTGCGGCATCAAGGACATCCATCAGGTGAGGGTGGGAGACACCCTCATGGAATCGGCGCGGCCCTTGAGCGCGCCGCTGCCGGGTTATAAGGAAGCCAAGCCCGTGGTGTTCGCCGGATTATTCCCTGTCAATCCAGCGGATTATCCCGAACTCGCCGCTGCCCTGGAAAAGCTCAATCTGGAAGACAGTTCCTTCAGCTATCAGCCGGAGAGTTCCCAGGCCCTGGGGTTCGGCTACCGTCTGGGCTTCCTCGGGCTGCTCCATATGGACATCGTCAAGGAGCGCCTGGAGAGGGAATTCGATCTCAGTCTCATCGCCACGAGCCCCAATGTGGTCTATCGCATCCACGAGCACGGCCAGGAATGGAAGACGATCGACAACCCGGCCAAATTCCCGGAGCACGGCGACATCGCCGCCATCGAGGAGCCCTATGTCTTGGCGACCATCGTGCTGCCGGTGTCTCACCAAGAGGGAGTCCTGAATCTCTTGAAGGAGCGGCGCGGTGAGCATGTGTCGATCGAGTACGTGGCTGCCAACCGGATGCTCATCCGCTACTATCTGCCTCTGTGCGAGATGGTGGTCGACTTCTACGACCGGTTGAAATCCGTTTCCAAAGGCTATGCCTCCCTGGATTACACGGACGCGGGGATGAGGCCTTCGGACATGGTGCGCCTGGAGATCCTCATCCACGGCGATCCGGTGGACGCCCTGAGCGCCATCGTCCACCGCGCCAAGGCTTACGACATGGGGCGGCTGATGTGCGCCAAGCTCAAGGAGCTCATCCATCGCCAGAATTTCGAGGTGGCCATCCAGGCGCGCATCGACGGCCGCATCATCGCGCGCGAGACGATCTCCGCCAAGCGCAAGGACGTGCTGGCCAAATGCTACGGCGGCGACATCACGCGCAAGCGCAAGCTTCTGTCCAAACAGAAGGAAGGCAAGAAGCGGGCCAAGCAGTTCGGCGCCGTGGAGCTGCCGCAGGAGGCCTTCTTGGCCGTCCTGCGGCTCAACAACGACAAGAAATAAAAGGATGATCTAACATGGAAGAGCGATTGTTCGTCATCGGCCTGGCCATGGGAGCCTACGCCTATGCCAGCCGGCAGTGGATGAAATCCGGCGCCGTGGACACGCCGGCCAAGACGGGCCTGTGGCACGGGATCTTCTGCGCGCTCTCGGCCTTCGCCGTGGTCTGGATCGTGATGATGTCCATGGACAGCCGGGCGCGGTTCGTGGCCATCGCGGCGCAGGCGGTCTCCACGACCGAGTTCTACCCGAGTCTGGCGGCCGCCATCGTCGCCGGGGTGATCGGTCTGTGGCGCGGCCGGTCCAAGGGCGTGGAGCCTGAGCAGAGGCGATATTTCCTCACCGAAGACCTGGACTGGGCCGAGACGGTGTTCTCCGCCATGATCCTGGCCTCGGTGCTCATGTATTTCGTGGTCCAGGCCTTCAAGATCCCCTCCGGTTCCATGCGCTCCACGCTCCTGGAGGGCGACCATCTTTTCGTCAATAAGTTCATCTACGGCCTGCGCGTGCCCTTGGCGGGCGGGCGCGTGCTGCCCCTGCGGTCGATCCAGCGCGGAGACGTGATCGTCTTCCGCTTTCCGTCGGATGATCCCAGCGATCTTCATTGCGGTTCCCTTCAGTATGGGAGGGATTTCATCAAGCGGGTCGTGGGACTGCCGGGCGATCGGATCCAGGTCAGCGCGGGCCGGGTCTTCCTGAACGGGCATGAGCAGAGCGACGAGAATTACGCGCAGTACTTGGACGGCACGCGGCGCCAGCCCGAGTCGGTCCACGCGCACGAGCTCTCGCCGCAGCGTTATCAGGAGATCTGGCAGAGCCATGCCTTGGACCGGGAACTCCAGGACATCCAGAAGGATTATTTCGGCCCGGTGACCGTGCCGCCGCACGCCTATTTCGTCATGGGCGACAATCGCGACCGTTCCTGTGATTCGCGCTATTGGGGCCCGGTGGAGGAGAAATATCTTAAGGGGAAGGCCTGGCTCGTGTATTGGCCGCCCTCGCGCATGAAGACGGTCCAGTGATGGAGGCGCTATGACGAGTTGGCTGCTGACGCTTCTTCTGTCTGGTTTTTCTTGGGCCGCGCCAGCGCCCCGGGTCTTGGTGGCGACCTATTGCGGGATCATCAATCCGGCGGCCGCGGAATATCTGGAGGGAGCGGTCTCTGCCGCGGCGGCGCAGCATGTCTCGGCCCTGGTCATCGAGCTCGACACGCCGGGTGGGCTGGACTTGTCCATGAGGCAGATCGTCAAGGCGATCCTCGCCTCCGAGGTTCCGGTCATCGTCTATGTCTCTCCCGCGGGGGCGCGGGCCGCCTCGGCCGGGGTTTTCATCACGATGGCGGCGCATATCGCGGCCATGACGCCAGGCACCAATATCGGCGCGGCGCATCCCGTGTCCATCGGGACCATGCCGGGGGTGGGAGGCGGCAAAGACAAGCCGGACGCGGTCATGGAAGGAAAGATCGTCCAGGATGCGAGCGCGTATCTGCAGGCTATCGCCGCGCGCCGCGGCCGCAACACCTCTTGGGCCGCTGAAGGAGTGACGCGAAGCACTTCGATCGTGTCCGCCGAGGCCGTGCGTTCCCATGTGGTCGATCTGGAGGCTAAAAGCCTCGACGAACTGCTCGCGGCCGTTGATGGCCGAAGGCTCCCGGATTTCCCCAGACTGACCCTTCGCACTCGGGGAGCGGAGCTCGTCCGCTTTCCCATGACCAACCGCCAGAAATTCCTTGCCGCGGTCTCGGATCCGAACATCGCCATGATCCTGATGACCTTGGGGGTCTCGGGGCTTTTGATCGAGCTCTATAGTCCGGGACTCATTTTGCCGGGCATCGTGGGAGCGGTCTCTTTGATCTTGGCTTTTTATTCCTTTCAGACTCTATCGGCCAGCTTCGCTGGCGTCCTTTTGATGCTGGTGGGCTTCCTCTTGTATGTGGTGGAGATCAAGATCGCCAGCTATGGCCTGCTGGCCTTGAGCGGCACCGCAGCCATCCTCTTGGGGGCCATGATGCTGTTTAGGGAGTCCGGAGGCGGCCTGCGGATTTCCTGGAGCGTGCTCGGGAGCACGGTGGGCACCTTGGCGGTCCTGGTCACGGCCCTGTTGGCCATCGCCACGAGAGTCTTCGCTCGCCGCTCCAAGGCCGGGGCCGAGGGATTGGCTGGCCAGGTGGCGGTGGTTGTGGAGGATCTGTCTCCGCGAGGACAGGTGACGCTGAGCGGGGAGCTTTGGCGCGCCGAGTCTTTAGAAGGCACTATTCCGGCGGGCAGTGAGGTCCGGATCGATTCCGTGGAGAGCCTGACCTTGAAGGTCCGACGCCGGGCCTAGAGAGACTACTGGTTCGGGGGGATGCCGCCCTCAGGGATCGGTTCCAGATACCGCGTGACACCCGGGTTCCAGTTGTTCCCGGTCCATTGCCCCGTGGTGCGATCGTAAGGCTCCGCGCTGCCGGCTTCCCAGACATGGCTATTGAAAACGCGCATCACTTGGGTTTCCTTATAGGTGGTGCGTCCGGCATCGACGATGCGGATCATCGCCTTGTCTCCCCGTTTGAGAGAACTCGTCCTGCGAGAGGCGCTGGCCCCTGCCGCGTCCTCTGGGAGTGCGCCGCAGTCCGCGCTCGTCTTGATGCATTCTTCTAAGAGCTGTTGGTATGCTTGGGCGGGTGTTGAGTTGCTCAGATGCTGCAGCGCATCCTTGATCGCCGTTTCTGTTATTGGGAAGTAGCGTGCGGGTTGGCCGTCGTTGGCCAGTGACACGTGTTTGGCGACGTCGCCCGGGACGACTGTTCTCGGCAGCACGATGACTCCTGTTTCGTGTCCGATGACGAGCATCTCCCGTTCGTTGGCGATGCCTTCGGTGTATTCGCCCAGATTGATCAGCGCGAGTTCGGACATCGTGCCGGACTGTTTCTGCAGAGCTTCGGGAAGGACATTCATCGCGCCCGACGTGTTCGCCCCGATCGCGAGCACGCGGATCAGGGGATGGGAGGGTGCCGGAAGGGTGACCGCTTGGAAAGCCGCGCCGGCTGGTCCTGCCCAGAGGAGCAGGCAGAGAGCGAAGGCTTTCATGCGGCAATATTACCATGGGCCTTTGTCGGCGGGGCTAGGTCTTTGGACCTATTTTTCTTGAGATAAAGGACCTAGAGGTAGCTAGGACTTAAGGCCTATAAGGATATGCGAGCGAGCTCAGGGGAGTTGCTCGAAGCGGACAGGCAGGGAGGTCCTGGGCATCTGGCGCATGGCGAAGGGGGATGTCGCGCCATCCTTCACGGGGGAGGAGGGGACCTCTTTCCAAAACACGGTCATGGCCGCGGCGTCCATGCGCACGGCCGAGGAGATCTCGACGCGGAATCCTCCGCCGGAGCGATAGCCGAGGAAGACCGCGACGATCTGCTGATCCTTGAAATCCACCACAGGATGCGCATGCGCGGACACGCGGCGCCAGGACCGGGCCCAGGAGTCTGGGTCCGTGATCACGAGAGTCCCTGCCTCTCCGCTGGCATAGGGCCCGGACCATGGGGACGCTTCGTTGTCCACAGCAGCGCCCCCCGGCTCTGGTTGGGCCAGAACGGGGACGGTCTTTCCCTCCAACGGGACCGAGGGTTTTTTATCCACCTCGACATTTTGCCTCAGGCGCATCAATTCCCTCAGGGCTTCGGCGCTGCGCAGGCGGGATCCCGGCGCGCCCAGGCGAGGCCCGAAAAAGCTGGCGGACGGATCCGGGTCGCGATCCTCGCTCGTGGCCACCCGCTGGATATCCGCGTCCGAAGGCAGCAGTTCCTTCTTCTGCGGCTGTGCGAGGGCCAGAGGCGGCGGAGGCAGGGCGGGAAGCGTGTCGTCGCCCAAATTGATGGTGATGCCGCGCTGGTAGGTGCGCAGCGCCAGGATGCCGGCGACCAGGAACAGAGCGATGCCCAGGGCCGTGAGAAAAGACAGGAACTGTCTGTTCAAGGGCTATTTCTTGGGACTGAATCTCTTGCGCAGCAGGCGTGCGATGGGAGCCGGCACGAAGGTCTCTGCCGGAGCTCCGCGCCGGCACACTTCCTTGACCAAAGAGGAGGCGAAATAGGTGTATTGCTCGTCGGGCATCAGGAATACGGTTTCGACTTCCTTGTACATGCGGCGGTTGAAGGAGGCGATCTGGAACTCGTAGTCCATGTCCGAGACCACGCGCAGGCCGCGGATGAGGATGCGGGCCTTGCGCGCCTTGAGGTAGTCCACCAAGAGGCCGGAATAGGTGTCCACATCCGCGTTGGGGATGTCGCGGATGACGAGTTCCGCCATCTGGATGCGCTCGGCCAGGCTGAAGAAAGGTTTTTTGGCGGGGTTGTTGGATACGGCCACGATGACATGGTCGAAGATGCGGGCCGCGCGCTGGATGATGTCGAGATGTCCCTTGGTCAGAGGGTCGAAGCTTCCGGGGTAGATGGCGATCTGGGCCATGAGTTACTTTACCAATTGCTCGCGGAAAAGACTAGGGCGCTCACGCTGGCTTCGGGAGCCATCATGTCGCCCTCGGTGAGAACTATTCCCACCGTGCGCTGGCTGTCCAGAAGCTCTAAGAGGCGAGCCTGCTGTGCCAGATCGGGGCAGGCCGGATAGCCGAAACTGTATCGTGCGCCCTGTTCGCCGAGCCCCCAGAGCTGTCGGATGCGGTCATGAAGGACTTGGGCGCCGGCTTCGGCCGTTTCCAGGGCTAGGGCGGACAACGCGTGTGACTGGAGGTATTCTCCGGCGTCTTGAAGCTTGGACGCGGCCTCGCGGATGCCGGCCCCGGCAGAGACAGCCAAGAGCGCCATGAAATCCATGGACGGCAAGGGGCGAGAGAAAGAAAATCGAGCGATTTCTTTCTTGCGGAGGGGAGAGCTGTAAAGGAGAAGCATGTGGGTGTCTGTCCTGCAGGGGAAGAAGCGGAAGACCGCCCGCGTTTTCAGCAGGCCCTGTTGGCGCGCTTGGTTTCGCCACGTCGCCACTCGCTGCGCCAGATCCTGGACTTTGGGGTCGTTGTCCAGCATCCGCGCGACGGCGCCCTTGACTCCCAAGTGCTTGCCGTAGAGCATCTGAGGATTCACGGCGCGCCAGACCGCCTCTGGATCCAGATCGTCGATGGCATGCAGGTCGAAATCCGGTGGCGTTGGGGCGTTCAGGCTGGGGGGGAGTGGTTGAGGGACTGTGGGGGAGGCAGCGACCATCGCCGGGGAGGGCTGAGAGCGCAGGCCATCCTGCTCCCGGTTATTTTGTTCCAAGAGAGCCGCGCTTTTGGAAGCATCGAAGAGCGCATTGAAGATGGACAGGCCCGACATGGCGTCATGCGCATAAAAAACAGGACCGGCATACTGAGGGGCCAGCTTCTGCGCCACGAATCTCGCGGAAAGCGCGGCACCGCCGGCCACCAGGGGGATTTCCACCCCGGCCTGCTTCAGCTCTTCGGCCACGACCGCCATCTCCTGGCACGAGCGCGTCAAAAGTCCTGAAAGGCCGAGCGCCTGGGCCTGGTGTTGGCGCACGCCCGCCAGGATCTGCTCCGCCGACGCCTTGGTTCCCAGGTCCACGATGCGGTAGCCGTTGTTCTTCAGGATGACATGGACCAGATTCTTGCCGATGTCATGGACATCTCCCTTGACCGTGGCCAGGGCGATGGTGGCGCGGCCCGCTTGATGGCCTTGCGGCAGATGGGGCTCTAAAAGATCCGCGGCCAATTTCATGATCTGGGCGCATTGGAGGACTTCCGCGACGATGAGCCGGCCTTCGCCGAACAGCTCTCCCACGCGGGACATCCCCTTCATGAGCGGGCCGTTGAGGATGGCGGGCGCGTCCATGGTCTTGAGGAGCGCGGCGAGAGCCTGCGGCAGTCCGTCGCGTGAGGCGGAGACCACCGCTTCTTCGACGCGCTGGGCGGCCGTCATCTCCAAGCGAGGAACGGTCCGGGGTTGGGGGGAGGACTTCCGGAAATGATCGGCGAATTCAGCGGCGCCTTCACCCTGCAACAGCCGTTCAGCCAAAAGGCGCTCTGGGGGAGGGATCTTCTCGTAGGCGAGCAGCTTCTCGGGATTGACGATGGCCAGATCCAGGCCGGCCTCGACGCATCGATGCAGAAACACGGCATTCAGGATCTCCCGGCCCGCCGCGGGCAAGCCGAAAGAGACGTTGGAAATGCCCAGGATGGTCCCGCAGCGGGGGAACTGGGATTTGATCAGGCGGACAGCCTCGATCGTTTCCATCGCGCTGGCGCGGTATTTCTCGTCCCCGGAGGCCGCGGGAAAGACCAGGCCATCGAAGAAGATGCTCTCCTCGGGAAGCTTATATTTTTTTGTCAGCAGCTCATGCAGGCGGCGGGCGATGGCGAGCTTGCGCTGGCGCGTCAGGGCCATGCCCTGGTCGCGGTCCTCATCGATGGTCCCGGCCACGAGCGCGGCGCCATATCGCTGCGCCAGAGCGGCGATATGGGCGAGGCGGCCTTCGCCGCCCTCGAGATTGACCGAGTTGATCAGGCATTTGCCGGGGCAGCGCTCCAGGGCGGTTTCCACGACCGCCGGATCCGTGGAATCGATCATGAGAGGCACCCGCATGAGGGGCGCCAGGAGCTCCATCATGCGTCCCATGTCGGTCTTTTCATCCCGGTTCGGGTTGGCCATGCAGATATCGATGATGCGCGCGCCCGCGCGCGCCTGCCGGCGGCATACCTCCACGGCCGCTGCAAAATCTTCCTTGGCGATCAGTTCCTTGAAGAGTCTAGAACCCACCACATTGGCGCGCTCACCGGCGAGGATGGGGCGCGGGCAGGCCGCCAGATCCAGGGATTCCAGGCCGGCCAAAGACCAGCGCCGGCGCTGCGGCGGCCGGCGGGGAGGGCATCCCTTCAAGGCTCGGGCCACGGCCCCGATGTGCTCGGGCGTGGTGCCGCAGCAGCCGCCGATGATGTTGAGCGAGCCGCTGCGGCATAGGCGCGAGACCTTGTCCGCAAAAGACGCGGGGGACTCGCCATAGAGGCCCTGTTCATCCGGCAGGCCGGCATTGGGATAGGCGATCGTGAATCCCGGCCAGAGGAGAGAAAGCGTCCGGAGATGATCGGCCATGAGGTCCGGCCCTGTCGCGCAGTTGAGGCCTAGACCCAGCAGGCCCCAGGCAGCCATGGAGTCGGCCAAGGCCTCGATGTTCTGCCCGGCCAGCATGGCGCCTGATTGCTCGATGGAGACCGACAGGATCACGGGCACGCGGCGCTGGAGCTTCTGAAAACAGGTTTCCAGCCCGCGCAGAGAGGCTTTGATGTTGAGCGTGTCCTGCTGGGTCTCCAACAGGAGAAGGTCGGCGCCGCCCTCGATCAATCCCTGCGCCTGTTCCGCGTGCGCGGCCGAGACTTCCGCGGCCGTGATGGCGCCGCCCAGGGAGAGGGATCTGGTCCCAGGTCCCATGGATCCGGCCACGAAGCGCGGCTTGTCCGGCGTGCTGTGGCGCTGAGCGGCCTGGCGGGCGAGCTTGGCCGCGGTGCGGTTGATCTCGAGCGTCTTATCCGCCAGGCCGTGTTCGGCCAGGAGGGGGCGGGTGGCGCCGAAGGAATTTGTCTCGATGATGTCAGCGCCGGCTTGGAGATAGCGTTCATGAACCGCCGCCACGAGGCCGGGCGCGCTGAGGAGAAGTTCTTCCGGGCAGCTGCTGGGAGGCAACTGGGTGCCCATGGCGCCGTCTAGGATCAAAAGACGCTCGCAGAGCGCGGCTTTCAAGTCCCCCATATCAGCGCTTCGTGATCTCCTGGAAGCGTCGAGAAGACCAGAGGCTTTCGAGATTCTTGTCCGTCCGCGCTTGGCTCTTATACCGCGCATCGAGCGTGATCGCCTCGACCAGCTCCTCTTCGGCTTCGGCGAGGCTGCCGGAGAGGCAGAGCAGGACCGCGTGATGATAGCGCGCCGGAGCCTGCAGGGGTGCCATCTGGGCGGCGACGGCGGCTTCCTTCAGGGCGTCGGGCAGGTCGCCGGCCTCCAAGAGGAGCTGGGACTTGGCGGAGTGCGCGTGGCTGCGCGTGATCCTCGCTCCGGGATTGTAGAGGCGCGCGAGCACGTAGCTGTACACAGGCTTCGGAGCGCGGTCATTGACGAAGATGAAGAGCCCGCAGCTCCCGAGTGGGGAGTAATGGATCTGGCCCAGGCGCCAGGGCGGGGACGGCCAGCCGGCATTCAGGCGCAGATGAAAGGTCTGCGTGGAGCGCAGGATGTCGTCAAGGACCGCGCGGCTGGAGGGATGGGAGACCTGGATGGTTTCCGGGAAACCGGCTTGGTTGTGGGAAACGGCCAGCTCGCGGCGGAGCTTGTCCGCTTCAGAGGATCGCCAGGTATTGTCACCGGACCAATCAGCGGCCCAAGCGGCCTTAGCAGATTGCTGTCCCGGCGCGATGGTGAGCGCCCCGATGCGGGCGAAGACCGGGTCTTGGGCTAGAGCGCTGTAGCCGTAATGGGCGACGGCCACGGAGCAGGCGTCGTTCCAGCCGAGGATGAAGAGCTCTTCACGCTGCACTTCTTGGGCGAAGGCGAGGCTCGGCACGGCGATTAAAGCAGCGAGTATGCCCGCGCGCATGGTGAGATATATTTAAGCATTTCGTCACTCGGCGAAGATCTCTGGCGGCAGTTCTGGCCGGTCCCAGCTGTGGCGGGTGAAGGGGCGATGAAGGGCGGTCCAGGCGGCTTTATGGGCGTCGTAGGCGGGCATGAAGAAGTAATAGCAGAAGTCTTCGATGTCCGCGTCTTCTGAATAAACGAAATAGGCCATGTTGACGGCCGGTTGGCGCGGGGAGAGGCCGTAGGCAACGAAGTAGAGGGTCAAAAGCCCTGCGGCAATGCCCATCCAGCGCAGCATCTTATAGCCGGGCATTAAGTTTTTTTCCATATCCTGCTTTTATAAAAATAAATGCATTCCTTTCGATTGTGGTAGCGACCATTGCGCAATTGGCAGTAGGACTTGTCGATGTCTCCTTCATAATCATACGGCCAATCCGCAGTGATGTCTGGGTTGTTGTGTGCCGGGACGGCTTGGTGATGTGCATTGGTCGCAGGGTGCTCGTTGGGCCCAGCCGGAGGTCCATTGACATAGTGATCGCGATGGCCAACATCTTTGGGATGAACGAAAGCTTCTTTGGCCGCGACTGTAATGCTGGCTCTCAGCCACAAGAGACCCGGTTTTTTCTGGCACGCGGCCAAAGACGGCAATTTTTGGGGTCGAGCGAGAACGTGCTCGGTCAGTTTTTGTCTGTCGCTGTTAGGACGTCGCCCCAAAGCCAAGATGATTTTTGCCATCTCTACGCGGGCTTGCGTCAATTTGCGGAGAGATTTGAGATCATAGTTGGAGAGGGTGTCCGGTCCGTGGGGGTCTTTCAAACTTGGGCGCAGAGTGCAGGTTTCTCCACAGAGGACCTCGGTCACCCATTGGCGTTCCGCATCTTGGTTCAAGAGCTGTTCTGGGGCGGTCTTTGCCAACGGGAGGGGCACCGGCTTGGGCTTGAATCCTTTTTTGGCCGGCGCCGTGGGGACGTCGGCATGTTGAGCCTGTCGTGTGCCGAGCACGGGGGCTGCGGGACGCTCCTTCACGATGAGTGCTTGGGGGCGGGTGTTATTGTCATAACACACCTGCTGCTGTGTGGGCAACCTGCTGAGTGCGGCTGCCGGAGCCTTGAAGTTGCCTTGCAGTTTCGGATGGATCGCAGGTTGTGCAGTGCCGGGGCCCGGAGCGGAAGAGGAGTTCTGGATCTGGACCGACACCTTGTTTTTCCATAGTTTGGCCAAAGAGGCCCGCATTCTTCGCTGACAAAAGTGCGTGACCAGCTTCTTTTCGTCGCCGGTGCAGGTGATCGAATGCTGCTTTTTGTTTGCCAAGCAGAGGGGTGAATTGACACACTCAGCAACCGCAGCCTTACTGTCCTCGAAAGAGGAGTCGGTTATGTCGATGTCGGCAGGGGGCTGAATTGTAATGGTGATGTTGGCCGCACACAGAGAGTGGAGGCCCAAGAGGGCGGTGACGAGGATCAGCGTGCGCACCAGAGAAGTGTAGCCCCGAAAAGGAAAAAATTCAAGGCCTAAGCAGGCCAAAGGGAAAACGCAACACTTGACAGAATTGGGAGCGGGCCTTATACTTAGATGTCGCCACGCTGTTAGTGAGGTGGAAGCCGATGAAAAAGATTCTTCTAGGCTTTGTCGCAATCCCCGCAATCGTGGTAGCAGGCGCGTGGATGCATCTCAACCGTGCTGACAACTTATCTTTGACGGCCTCCGAAAAACAGTCCTTGCGCGACGGGCCCAAGGAGGACGCTTTATCCACCGCCGAGCAATCAGCACGGACTGCCGTGCAAAACACTGCCCAAAAAATCAATGGGAAGGCTCCTGCTGCGGTACAATCGGCTCAGGGGGACGATGTCCTGGTGGTGAATCTAAACCGGATTGCCAGCGGCAATGCGCCCGGGCGCTGGGGGCAAGGGCCCAGATTTTATTTCGAGGTGAAACTGCACGGATTCACGCTGGCGGGACCTAACCCTACCCCCATCCTGGGGCGTCTGTCGCAGGATGTGGACCGGCCGATTGACAAAACATTGGGATCCTCCAGTGTTATAGAAGTGCCTGCCCATAAGGCAGTCGATGTCCAAGGAAACGAAGTCAGGATTGAGAGCGCCAAACTGAACGCTTTCCTGAAAAAACACCAAAGCGATAATCCCTGGAAAATCTGCGTCGTCATGCGGCAGCCGGCTTATTTTTTCTGGGAGACTGAACTCCAGGACAAGTGCGTAGAGCTTTCCCATATCAGTGCCCAATCACAAGAGATTTCGATCAGAGATGACTACTTCTATCCAACACCGGAGGGCCATATCCATCACCCCACCGACGCCGACATGTCCGTATCGATCCAAATCCAACACGCTCGATAAGCGGCCCATTCGCGAGGACAGCCCAAGGATGCCTACGCCAAATCCACGCATCCCCATTTCTTCTGGTAGAGCGAGATGAGCTTGTCGCGCAGGCCCGCGTTCTCGGGCTTCAGGAGCCGAGCATCTTCGTCCAGGAGTTTTTGCGCGTCCTGCCTGGCCGCGGCCAAGAGCGGCGCGTCCTTGACGAGGTCGGCGATGGCGAGCGAAAGTTCGCCATGCTGGGCCGTTCCGAGGAATTCGCCCGGGCCGCGCAGCTTGAGGTCCTCCTCTCCGATGCGAAAGCCATCCGAGGATCCCACCAAGGTCGCGATGCGCCGGAGGGCCTGCGGCGTCTTGGGTGCGGCGACCAGAAAGCAGGAGGAGGCGAGCCGGCCGCGGCCGATGCGGCCGCGCAGCTGGTGCAAAGAGGCCAGACCGAAGCGGTCCGCGTTCTGGATGACCATGACCGTGGCATTGGGCACGTCGATGCCGACCTCGATGACCGGGGTGGCGACCAGGACTTGGGATTGCCCCGCGGCAAAGGCGTTCATGATGCGAGTCTTCTGGTTGCCGGGCATGGCGCCGTGGATGAGGGAGACATCCAGGCCGGCCAGAGGGCCCGCGCGTAAGCGCTCGAACTCCTTTTTGGCCGACCGCAGGTCCAGGAGGCTGGACTCCTCGATGAGGGGATAGACGATATAGGCCTGGCGGCCGGCCGCGACCTCGCGCTTCACGGCATCCAGAGCCTCGGCCTGCGGCGCGTGGAAGGTCTTGGCCGTGGTCTTGCCCGGCGGCAGCTCATCGAGGGTGGAGACGTCCAGGTCTCCGTAGAGCGCCAGGGCCAGGGTCCGGGGGATCGGGGTGGCGGTCATGATCAAGAGGTCCATGATCCGGCTTTTCTGGCGCAGGGTGGCGCGCTGGCGCACGCCGAAGCGGTGCTGCTCGTCGATGACGGCCAGGCGCAGGCGTGGGAATTGGACGGCGCTCTCCAGAAGCGCGTGCGTGCCCACCACGATGTCGATCTCTCCGCGGTAGAGGCGCGAGAGGATCGCCGAGCGCTCCTTGGCTTTGACCCGCGAGCTCAGCAGGGCGATGTTGACCGGGAGACCGCGCAGGAAGTGGCGCAGCGTGGCCAGGTGCTGGTCCGCGAGGATCTCCGTGGGAGCCAGGAAGGCGCCCTGAAACCCGTTCTCGACGGCCAAGAGCAGAGCCGAGAGCGCCACAACGGTCTTTCCCGAGCCCACGTCGCCCTGCAGCAGGCGCGTCATGGGAGAGGTGTGGCGCATGTCCTTGAAGATCTCATGGATGACGCGGGTCTGCGCGCCGGTGAATTGAAAGCCGAGATTCTGCCGGAACGGCGCTAGGAGGTTCTTCTTGATCTCATAGCCGTAGCCTTTGGCGATGTTCTTGATCTGTCGGCGCTTCAAGACCCAGGCCAGCTCCATCACGAGCAATTCCTCATAGGCCAGCCGGCCGCGGGCGGACGCGAGTTCCTCCGGCGAGGAGGGGAAATGGATGGCGCGTAGAGCCTGCGGATGTTCAAGGAGTCTGCGGGATCGCAGGAGGGCGGGGGGAAGGTCTTCGCGCAGCAGGGGAAAGGCTTCTTCCACGACGGAGAAGACGGCTTCCCTCACGAGACGCTGGGTGAGGCCCGCGCTGAGGCCGTAGAGGGGGACCAGGCGCCGGACATGGACGCCGGCGCGCGGGGCATCCGCCAGGAAGTGCTCCTCCACGTGGATCTCTTGCGCGCCCAGGAGGCTCGGCTGGGTGCTGCCGATGACCCAGAGCTCCCGGCCGGGCACGATATCCCGCTTCAACGAAGCGAAGACGTCATAGGTGCGGCTGGCATGCTTGAACCACAGGGCGGTGACCGGCGCGCCGCGCGCGTCCAGGACGGCCTTGAAGAGGACCATGCGCGGTCCCGCGCGCAGCGACTCGGCTCGCAGGACCTTCCCGCAGGCCACCACGACGCTGCCGTTGGCAGGCGCTGAGAGATCCGTGGGCTCTCGCCGGTCCTGCCAGGCTCTGGGAAAATGGTTCAGCAGGTCGGCCACGGTTTCAACGTCGAGTCTTTGGAAGGCTTCGGCGCGGCGTGGGCCCACGCCTGTGATGTACTGGATAGGCTTTTTCAGGAGGTCCGATGGACTCATCTCAAGCCTATTTTGTAACATTTCCCGCGGTCTTAAAAGGAATAATCATGGCATTCAAGTGCAGCATCTGCGCTAAAGGACCGGTCTCGGGTAAAAGCTACAGCCACTCGAACCGGGCCTCCAAACGGATCTTCCGCCCCAATCTGCAGAGGCAGAAGGTCGTCCTCGCCGGGCGCACGCGCATGGCTTACGTGTGCACGGACTGCATCAAGTCCGGACGCGCCATCCGGCCGACGCGATAGCGCCGCCGGACGATCATGGCGCAGGACTTCGGCCTGCAGGACATCCTTTCCGACGCCTTCGAGACCTTCAAGGCGCATTTCGGCGTCCTCCTCTCCGGCTTTGTCGTTTACATGCTCCTTCTGCGTGTGGCGCACATGTTCCCGCTGGTCATCCTCTTTGTGTGGCCCCACCTTGTTCTGGGCTATTTTCTCTTAATGCTCACTGCCGTGCGCGGCCAGGACACGCCTCGGTTCATTGATATTTTCCAGGGATTTTCCTATTATGTCCCGGTTTTCGTCACAGGACTTCTGATGACGATCCTGGTGCTTTTGGGAGTGATCTGTCTCGTCGTCCCCGGCATCATCCTCGGCCTGATGTGGTCTCAGACGATGTTCCTCCTAGCAGATGACATCCGTTCAAAATCGGCGCTTTCCGGCTGGGGAGCGATGCAGCGTTCTGCCGCGCTGATGGACGGGCAGAAGCTCAGGTTCTGCGGCTACTCGCTCGTCTTGGCCCTCATCGGCGTGTCGGGCATCCTGGTCGTGGGCATCGGCGCCTTGGTCACCATGCCTTTCGCGGGACTGGCCCTGGCGGCCTTCTACAACCGGCTCACGCAAACGGCAGATCCGCCCGCCTCTCCTTAAGGAAGGGAAAGCGGTCGCGGACCTTCACGACGCCCGAGTGCGTCACATCCGCCTCGCACAGGAACACGCCTTCCTGGGATTGGCAGTCCAGGAGGGGCTTTCCCAAGGGGTCGAAGATCATGGAATTGCCGCTGTACTCCACGGAGGGATCGCGGCCCGTGCGGTTGACGCCCACGACATAGGCCTGGTTCTCGATGGCGCGCGCCTGCAAAAGGCGCAGCCAATGCTCGCTGCGGCGGGCCGGCCAGGAGGCGATGACTACGAAGAGGTCGGTTTGAAGGGCTTGATTCCAGAAGAGATAGGGGAAGCGCAGGTCGAAGCAGACGATCGGAGCGATGGAGAGTCCATTTAAGGCGAAGCGCTCGAGTGTGGAGCCGGGTTTGTAGGACTTGTGCTCTTGGCCGAAGCAGTAGAGGTGGGTCTTGGAATACCGGGAGATGATCTGGCCGGTTTTGTCCATGGTGATGAGGTTGTTGTGGCCATCCTCCACACCGCCGAAAGAGATGGCGGTGTTGTGCTGTCGGGCCAGGTCAGCGAAGAAGGCGAGATCTGCGGCGTCCAGGGTGGCTTGATCCTGATGGAGGGAGAATCCGGACAGGGTCATCTCCGGGAAAACGAGCCAATCCAGGCGTTCTGTCGCTGGCAGGGACCTTATTAAGGAAAGGATCTTTGCCTTGGCAGCCTTCTTGTCTTCCCAACCCATGTCGATTTGCGCCAGCGCGATCTTCATGGGACTATTTTATCAAATAGGCCATTCGTCCTAGACGAATCTGGGCCCAAGGGCCCATGCGTTTTGTGGGCTTTGGGTGTAAACTTAAGGTATGAAGTTGACGCAGTTCACGGCAGCTTTCTTAATCGTGACGGTCGTTCCCTGCCTGCAAGCGGCACAGGTCGTCCAGCCAGGGAGCCTGGGCCATGGCACACTCACTCCCATGGCGGCCATTGAGAAGGACAACCCCGGCTGGGGTGAGCGCATGTACGGCTTCGTTGATTCGCCTGAAGGGACAATCGTCAGGCAGATCGAAGCGGATTTCAACAGACCCTCCTATTTGGAGATGAACGAATATCGAATGGGAGCCACGCCTTTGCTGGATTTTATGGGCTCATTCCAGCGCTATAGTGTTCGAGAGCAAGCGATCAAGGAGTTTGGCACGAAAAAGGGCAGAAAAATCTTGGCGCAGCAATTTGTGGAGAGGACTCTGCCTCAAATCGCCGAGATTCTGCTGCGCGAGGCGTGTTCCCACGTCGACTACTATCTGCCGCCTTACGCCATCAAGGACGTGGCGGCAGGCGTCGTGAAATACAATCTTGCGGCAGAGGCGCAGCTCGAGAAGCTTTCCAAAACCATTGACGAGATCCGGCACTTTCGCGCGGCCTATGGGGCGCAGATCGAGAGCTTCGGCAGAGACCGATTGGGAGACAGCCGGGACGGTAGCATCTCGCGCCTGGAGAAGAGCTATCCCAAGGCCTTGGCCATGCAGAGCGAGTTGCGCCTGGCGCTGGCAAAAAGAGATATTGACCGGCAAGACTGGGCCGGCGGGTCGAAGTAAAGCGGTTCAGCCCTTGAACACGATGAATTTCCGCCCCGCGAAATTGATGGCCAAAGACGCCGCGCCGTTGGCGATGTAGGCGTAGGTCGTCGGCAGGCCCGAGGTCCGGATCAACAGCCAGCCCAGGGCCGTGCCGAGCACGAAGCTGGTCGTTGACACGGCAAAGAACAGGGCCATCTCCACGTGCCGCTTGTGCCGTCCGGGCGTGAAGACCCAGCGGATGTTGACCCAGTAGCACGCCAGATTCGAGAACATGAAAGCGATGACCTTGCCCCAGACATAGTGTGAGGAGCGGATGTTTTCAGCGAGGGGGGCGATGCTCAGACCGAAGAGCCGCGCCACCGGGTCGTTGGGCGTGAGCGCCGGCAGCAGTGTGATGGCGACGAGATAGAAGATGCCCACATCGACCGCAGTGGCCACGAGACCGGCCAGGGCGTACTTGGCGAATTGGTCGAGATGCTCGCGCCGCAGTGCCATTTAGGCGACGATCCCTTTTTCCCGGAGGTAGCTTCTGATCTTGGATCGCGCGCGGGCTGTCTTGACGAACATGAGCCAGTCCTTCTTGGGGACCGAGCCCTTGCGCGTGATGATCTTACAGATATCGCCGGATTTGAGCTGGTAGTCGAGCTTGACCATCTTGTTGTTGACCTGCGCGCCCACGCACGCCATGCCGATGGCTGTGTGCACGGTGAAGGCGAAGTCGAGCGGGGTGGAGCCCGCGGGCAGGGATTTGACCTCCCCGGCAGGCGTGAAGATGAAGACCTGATGGAGGTCGAGGTCCGTCTTGAGGCTGTCCAGGAATTCGCGCGGGCTCTTTAAATCCTGGAGCCACTCGATCCATTGCCGCAGCCAATTGAGCTTCTCCTCCAGGTGCGCGTCCTTGGCGTGCTCTCCGATCTTGTAGCGCCAGTGCGCGGCGATGCCGTACTCGGAAGTGCGGTGCATCTCCTCGGTGCGGATCTGGATCTCGACGAGCTCTCCGTCTGGGCCCATGACGGTCGTGTGCAGGCTCTGGTAGAGGTTCATCTTGGGGATCGAGATGTAGTCCGTGAAGCTCCCGGCCACGGGCTTGAATTGCGTGTGCACGGTGCCCAGGAGGGCGTAGCAGTCGGCGATGTTGTCCGTGATGATGCGCACGCCCAGGGCGTCCTGGATCTCCTCGAAGGGCTTGGCCTGGCGCTGCATTTTTCCGTAGATGGAGTAGAGACTCTTGGAGCGTGAGAGGATCCGGTGCGGGAGCTGCGTCTCGGCCAGGGCTTTTTCCACGGACTCCTTGAATTTCTTCAGCGTCGCCTCCCGCGTGGCGAGTTGGGCGTTGACCTTGGCCTCGAGATCCTTAAATTCCTGGGGCCAGAGGCGCTGGAAGGCCAGATCCTCGAGATGGCCCTTGAGCTGGAACATCCCCAGGCGGTGCGCCAGGGGGGCGTAAAGGGAGATGGTCTCGTGAGAGATGCGCTGCTGCTGCTCGTCGGTCAGGTAGGATAGGGTCTGCATGTTGTGCAGGCGGTCGGCGAGCTTGATGATGATGACGCGGATGTCCTGGGCCGTGGCCAGGAGCATCTTGCGCCAGTTCTCGGCCTGGACATCGTCTCGCGAAGAGTACTGGAAATGCTCAAGCTTGGTCACGCCTGAGACCAGGCGCGTGATTTCTTCGCCGAACTCGGCCGTCATGGCCGCGGCCGTGACCGGCGTATCTTCGAGCACGTCGTGCAGGAGTCCCGCGCAGACCGTGGGAAGATCCATCTTCCAGTCCACCAGCGAGGTGGCCACGGAGCGGCAGTGGATGAAGTACTCCTCCCCCGAGGCCCGGGCCTGGTCGCCGTGCGCCTTGATGGAGAAGTCGTAGGCCTTGATCAGAAGCGCGGTGTCCACATGCGGGGCATAGGCGCTGAACTTCTCGACCAGCTGGTTCTTGTCCAAGGGGGTCATCGCAGGATCTCCTGGGCCGCGCGCTGGACCGCCCCGCTTTCTCCCAGAGCGCGGCGCAAGGAGAGGAGTTCCTGGCGTATGGCCGCATGATGGGGCGCAGAGGAGAGGATCTCGATGGCAGCTTGGGCCACGCGCTGGGGCGTGGCGTCTTGCTGGATGAGCTCCGGCACGAGAGCCTTGTCCGCCAAGAGATTGGCCATCGCGATATGCTTCACCCGGATCAGCGCCCGGGCTATGGCGTAGGTGAGCCAGGACATCTTGTAGACGACGACCATGGGCAGACCGAGCAGAGCGTTTTCCAACGTGGCGGTGCCGGATGAGGAGAGGACGAGATCCAGATCGCGCCGGCGTTCATAGCCGGTCTCCCGGATGATTTCAGCCTGGCCCAGAGCGGGCGCATAGGCCTCGTCCGGCAAGTGCGCCGAAGCGAACAGAAGGGCCTGAGAGCCAGGAAAGCGGGCCTGGATGAGGGCCAGCGCCTCTAAGAAAACGGGCAGGTGTCTTTTGACTTCCGACGATCGGCTGCCAGGGAGCAACCCGATGGAAAAAGGCGGTTGCAGGGCGCGTTGGGCTTGAGGTTGGGGGAGCAGATCCAGGAGCGGATGCCCCACGAAGCGGACAGGCACGCCCGCTTCGCGATAGAGTGTTTCCTCGAAAGGGAAGATGACCAGCATCTTCTGGACGAGCTGCTTCAGGACGGCGATGCGGCCCGGCCGGCTGGCCCAGACTTGGGGGCTGATGAAGTAATAAGCCGGGACATGGGCTTGCTTGGCAAAGCGCAGGACATGGCGGTTGAAGCCGTAATAGTCGATGCAGACAACGGCTGACGGCTTCTTTTCGGCTATGAAAGTTTTCAGCCGCAGGCCGAGACGGAGCAGAAAGCCCAGCTTGGCGACCGGCTCCCAGAAGCCGGTGATGGCGTGGGAGGCGAGGTCCTCGATGAATTCGTCCGCTTCTTGCTTCAGGAGCGGGCCGCCGATTGCGGAGATTTTTGCTCCGTTCTTTTTAAGTTCTCGTGCCAGATGCGCGCCGTGCAGATCTCCTGAGGGATCGCCGGCCACGATGAGGATGGTCATACCGTCAATCCCCACGCAGCATGTCCTTGCCCACGGTCTTGGCGATGCGGCCCAGGTCATGGGCCCAGGAGGGGATGAGCGAGCGCGTGCCGACGTAATCGGAGACTTCGTAGCGTTCGAGCTCCTCTGAGATCTGCAGGGCCAGCTTGAGGGCTTCCGTGCCATGTTCTCCGCTGGGCCACGGCTTGCGATGGTGGCGGATGCAATCGAGGAAATGCAGGTGTTCGTTGCGCAGCGGCTCGGTCTTGGGGAACTTGGGCCGCAGGATCTCGATGTCCTTCAAGCTCTTGATGACCGGAGTCTTCTTCCTGTAGATCTTGAGCGCCGTGTTGCCGTAGTCCAGAGAGATGTAGGAATCCTTCTGGAAGACGCGCAGTTTGCGGCTCTTGTTGATGGAGACGCGGCTCGCGGTCAAGTCCGCGATGCAGCCGGACTTGAAGCGTACCCGGACATTGGCGATGTCCTCGTGGCGGCTCAAGAGATGCGCGCCCACGGCTTCCAGAGACTCGACCGGCGAGCCGACCAGCGTGAGGAGGATGTCGAGGTCATGGATCATGAGGTCGAGGACCACTCCGATATGGCTCATGCGCGGGTCGTACGGCCCGAGACGCTCGACGGTGATGAAGCGGGGGCTGCGGATGTGCTTGATGGCCTCCAGGACCGCGGGATTGAAGCGTTCGACGTGGCCCACCATGAGGACGGCGTGGTTGGCCTCGGCCGCGTCCAAGAGCTGCTTGGCCTCCTCCACCGAGGAGGCCAGAGGCTTCTCGATGAGGACATGCTTGCCCGCGCGCAGCGCGGCCAGGCCCACCTCGAGGTGCAGGGGCGTGGGCACGGCCACGATCACGGCGTCGCATTGGCGCAGGACGTCGCGGTAGTCGCGCACGGCGACGCTGTTGCACTGCCAGGCCGCGAACTGCGCCCGCCACAGGTTGGTGTCGCAGACGGCGGCGAGCTCGAAATCCGGGGTCTTGACCAGGACCTTGGCGTGCAAGGTCCCGATCTTGCCGGCCCCGACCACGGCGATCTTGACGCGAGGCTCCGGGCTCATGCAGTCTCCTTTCCGATGATGGTGAGGCCTTGGCTGTCGGCTTTGCGGATGAATTCGTCCTTGTCGAAGATGAGGGTGCTCCCTGACTCGATGGCGACGGCCGAGACCCCGGCCTCGGCGAAGACGGCCAGGCTCTCCAGGCCCAGGACTGGCACATCGAAGCGCATGTCCTGGCGTGGTTTGGCGACTTTGACGACGGTCAGATCCGGTCGTTGGCCGTGGGAGCGGGCGATGTCGCGCGCCCTCAGGATGGCGGCGTCCGTGCCCTCCATGGCTTCCACCGCGATGACGGCTCCGTCTTTGACGACCACGGTCTGGCCGATATCGAAGCCGGCTACGGCCTTGGCGGCCGCCCAGCCCAGCAGGATATCGGCCTCTTCCGCGGCTGTGGGTTGGCGGCGTGTGATCGGGCCGGGCGTGACCAAGAGGTGCGTCAGGAAAGTGGTCGAAGGCAGAAGCTCGATGCCCTCCTTGGCGAACTCATCGGCCACGGCTTTAAGGATCGTGTCCGTGCGCTTGTCTTTCAAAGAGGCGAGCAGCTTGATGGCGCGCCAGTCAGGCAGGACGCCGCCGAAGAGCGAGGCATGCTGGACCTTGCCGGCCATGACCGCTTGGCGCACTCCGGCTTCCTGGAACAGAGCGAGGGGCTTGGAGATCTGCCCCAACGGGAAATATTCAACCTTGCCGGTCCACTGTTCCAGGGAAGGGTCGGTCACTCCCTTGATGCCCAGGGCCACCAGGGGGATGCCCTGGCGCTTGGCCTCTGCCGCGAAGAGCAGCGGGAAGCGTCCGGCTCCGGCGATGAGGCCGAGTGGCGCGCTCAGGCTTCAACCTCCTCTTTTTCAGATGAGTCGCCGGCCGGTCTGGTGATGCCTCGCTTGGCTGAGGTGATGAAGTCGAGGATCTCACGGACCTCCGGCAGGGGATTGGCGGCAGAAAGCTTGGCGACGGCTTCCTCCAGACGCAATCCCCGTAAGAAGAGTTCGGCATAGGCCTCGCGCAGGGCACGGACAGTAGGAGGTTTGAAGCCCGCGCGGCGCAGGCCTAGGAAGTTCAATCCCCGCAGGGTGGCGCGGTCTCCCTGGACCATGCCGAAGGGGATGATGTCCTTGCCGACCATGGAGCCGCCGCCGGTCATGGAGAGACGGCCGATGCGGGCGAACTGGTGGACTCCCACCAGGCCCGAGATGATGGCATAATCGCCGACCTCCACATGCCCGGCCAGGGCCGTGGAATTGGCGAGGATGACGCCGTTGCCCACGCGGCAGTCATGCGCCACGTGCGACTGGGTCATGAAGAGGCAGCCTGAACCGATGCGCGTCTCACCCGTGGCCGTGGTGCCGCGGTTCAAGGTCACGGCTTCGCGCACCGTGTTGTTGTCTCCCATGACCAGGCGGGTGGGTTCTCCTTTGTATTTGAGGTCCTGAGGGGGCGTGCCCACGAAGCAGGAGGCCACCAGCTTGTTGTCGCGTCCGAGGGTGGCATACTCGATCACGCAGTGGGGTCCGATGCGGCAGCCCGGGCCGATGACGGTGTCTTGGCCGATGACTGCACAGGGACCCACATCAACAGATGGATCCAGTCGTGCTGAGGGATGGATGACAGCCGTGGAGTGGATGGCCATGGTTATTTCTCCGGATCGACGAGAGCGCTCATGATCTCGGCCTCGGCCGCGAGCACGCCGTCCACGAAGGCTTCGACGCGGAACTTGGCGATGCGGCCCAAGCGCAGGGGTTCGACATGGAACTTGAGCACGCTGCCCGGGAAAACCGGCTTGCGGAACTTCGCGCCGTCCACACCCATGAGGTAGCCGAGCTTTCCTTTGTTCTCGGGTTTGGAAAGCATCATGGCGGCCGCGGTCTGGGCCATGGCCTCCACGATGAGCACTCCCGGCATGACCGGGTGCTCTGGGAAATGGCCGGTGAAGAAGGGCTCGTTGGCGGTCACGCACTTGGTCCCAATGGCCTTCTTGTCCTCCTCCAAGACCTCAACCTTGTCGATGAGTAGGAATGGGTATCTGTGCGGGATCGCGGCCTTGATGGCCGCCAGATCCAGGGTCCGTACGGGCGCGTTGGCTGCAGAGGTCGGTTCTGACATTTAAGCCTCCGAGGATGCGGTTTTGCCGCGCAAGCTTGCTGCGGCGGCGTTCAGGCGTTTGGCGAATTCGACATTGTGCGCGTGGCCGAGGCATTCGGCCTCGATGCGGATCTTGAACAGAGGGCGTCCCGTCAGGGTCAGATCCCCGATGAGATCCATGATCTTGTGGCGGACGAACTCATCGGGGAAGCGCAGGCCCCCGGCGCAGGTGTGGAACTGGTCCTTGCCGATGACGATGGCATTTTCCAGTGAGCCGCCCTGCGCCAGGCCCTGGGAGCGCAGGTAGGCCACCTCATGCTCGAAGCAGAAGGTCCTGGCCGCAGCGAGCTGTGAGAGATAGGTCTCCTGGTCGATCTTCACGGTCAAAGACATGCGCGGCATGAGGGGATGCTTATGGACGAGGGTGGCGGATATCTCAAAAGCGTCGGCCGGCACGGCGCGATAGCGAGCGGGTCCGTCTGAATAAGTCAACTCTTCGGGAATTCGCTGCCAGCGCTTGGTCGCGGCGAGGGGCTTCAAGCCAGCCGCGAGCAGGGCTTGGGCGAACGGAAGAGCGGAGCCGTCGAGGATGGGAGGCTCATTGGCCGAGACCCAGATGTCAGCATTGTCCAGCCCGATGCCCGTGCAGGCCGAAAGCACATGCTCGACAGTGTGGACCTTGGCCTCGCCCCGGGCCAGGTTGGTCCCGCGCACGGTGGTGACCACAAACTCCAGGCGCGCCGGCACGCTGGGGGCTCCCGGCAGATCGGTCCGCACGAAGCGCAGCCCGGCGTTGGCCGGCGCCGGCCGGAAGATGATCTCCGAGGCGTTGCCCGTATGGAGCCCCACCCCCGTCAAAACCACTTCTTTTTTGAGCGTCGTCTGTGGAATCATCTCAAGACCCCGATTTTTCCTTGCGCATCTCTTTGAAGGCGGCGTAGATCTCAGGGAGTTTCCCGTAGATGGCTTGCAGCTTCAAAGCCTCCCGGTGAGGCCTGGCCGGCGAGCCGAAGAGGATCTGGCCCTTTTCCACGTCCGACATGACGCCGCTCTGCCCGGCGACCTGGACGCCGTCTCCGATATGGAGATGCCCCGCGATGGCTACCTGCCCGCCGAGGACCACATGGTTTCCCAGGGTGGTGGAGCCGGCGAGCGCCACCTGGGCCACGATGAGGCAGCCCTTGCCGATGCGGCAGTTGTGGCCGACCTGGACGAGGTTGTCGATCTTGGTGCCGGCCCCGATGACGGTGGAGTCGATCGCGGCGCGGTCGATCGTCGTGTTGGCACCGATCTCCACATCCTCCTCGATGACCACGTTGCCGAGCTGCGGGATCTTGCGGTGCACGCCCGTGCGGCGGTCGGTGGAGTAACCATAGCCGTCGGCGCCGATGACGACCCCGGCATGGAGGATGCCGCGGTCTCCCACGACGCAGTCCTCCCGGATGACGACCTGGGGATAGATGAGGCAGTGGCGGCCGATGCGGACGTTCTCCCCGATGAAGCACTGGGCGCCGATGACGCTTCCCTCCCCGATGAGAGCCCCGCGCTCGATCACGGCGAAAGGGCCCACCGAGACGTTGGCGCCGAGTTTGGCCTGGTAGTGGATGCGGGCCGCTGGATCGAGGGCCGGCGTGATCTTCGGCTTCTGGCTTTCCAGGACGCCCAGGATGAGTGAGAAAGCGTATTGCGGGTCCTCCACGAAGATGCGCGCTTTGGCTGGACAGGGGAGCTGTCGGGCCGCGGCGGGCAGGATCACGCAGCCGGCCTTCGTCGAGGAGGCGGCCGCCTGATATTTCATGTTCCCCAAAAACGAGACATCCTCGGGACCGGCCGCAGCCAGTCCGGAGACTCCGGCGATGAGGAGCTTCTCCTCGCCCTCGCTCTGGCCATTGACGAGCTGGGCGATCTGGGCGACGGTCATGTTCAATGGAGGCAGGGGCATGGGCGCTCTCAACTTTCCTTCAGATATTTGAGGACTTTTTCCGTCAGGTCCACGGCATTGTGGCCGTAGAGGATGGCGCTTTTATCCACGACCACGCCGACCCCCTCGCGTCGGGCGACCTCCTGCACGGCGCGGTAGATCTTGCCGAGGAGCAGTTCGGATTTGCGGCTTTCCAGGTCGAGGAGATTGACTTCCACGGCGGCCTGCTGGTCCTTAGCCTCGGATTGAGTCTGGGCGAGTTCTTGGGATTTCTGCGCGATCTTTTCGTCGAGTTCCTGGGCGGGGGAGAGCGCGGGAGCCGGAGCGGCGCTGGAGACGTGGATCTCGGGGGCGGCCGGGGCCGAGACGGCGGGGGCGTTGAGGATGGAGCTGGAGATGTGGATGCCGGGCGCGAGGTTCACGGTGTCGGTCGATACCACGGTCCCTGTGGAGAGGGGGGATTCGAAGCCCGGCAGGTGAGGGACGACGGTTTTGGGGGGCGCCGCCGGCGCGGGAGCTTTGGGCGCGGCAGCGGCGGGCGCTGCCCCCGCCGGCAGCGCCGCGCGCGCCACCTTGAGCTCGTCGATTTCGGCGCGCAGCCGCAGGATCTTGGCCTTGCGCAGGTTGATCTCCTCCTCGGCTTGGCGCACGGCCTCCTCGAAGCTTTCCTTGGCCTTGGTGGTCTCTGGGAAGAGTTTGAAGACGCGCTGCATGTCCACGAATCCGATGCTGCCTCGCTCGGCGCGGTTCTCCTCCAGGGCCAGCTCGATGGCCCGTCCAGGCACGGCGGTCAGGAACACGGCGATGGCGCATAGGATGGTTGTCATTAGAAGAGGTTCCCCATTCCGAAGTTGATTTGATAGAGCTTCTCACCCGGGCGGTGGTTGAACCCATAGCCCCAGTCCAGGCGTATGGGGAAGGCGGGGGTGACGAAGCGGATGCCGAAACCCGCGTCGGTTTTGAGATCGCGCACGCCGGTGCCGACGCGCAGACTGACGTCCTTGGTGCGGTCCCAGGACGAGCCGATGTCGAAGAAGGTCACGAATTTGACGATGCTTTTCTTGTGTTCCCGCGCCAAAGGCACTCCGAGTTCGATGTTGGCGATGTCGTAGACCTTGCCTCCTTGGGGGTAGCCCGCCTCTCCCGTGGGATTGTATCCGCGCAGGGTGTCTTGGCCGCCTACGAAGAAGCGCTCGAAGACCGGCACCTCCTTGGTGGCGCCGAACGGCGTGACGTAGGCGGCGCGGTTGGCGAAGCCGAGTACGACGGGCCAATCCTCGTCGCCGATGGTGGTCGGCGTGAAATAAGCCGCGTTCGAGATGGAAGGCTTGAAGAAATTGATCTGGCCCATCAGCGGGCCTCCCGTCAGCGAGGCGCCGATCGCGTGGCGGGTGCCGTGGGTGGGGTCGTAGATGTTGTCGCGCGTGTCGCGGGCGAATTCGGCGGAGAACGAGGAGTAGAGGCTCGTGCCCGGAGACAGGGTGCCCAGGAACTCGTTCTGGACGTTCTGGACCGACATCTGCGAGATGGTGTAGGCGAGGTTGAGGTGGTACTTGTCTTCCTCGAAGCGCGGCCCGAGGCGGACGGTGGCCCCCGTGCGCTTCTGGGTGTAGGCGTTGAGGCTCGATGCGTAGGGGCTGATCCGGCGCGTGTTGAAGGCGTCGAGGCCGAAGCTGGTCGGAGAGTCGCCCAGCCAGGGCGTCGTCCAGCTGGCCGAGTAGTCCTGGACCCTCTTGCCGAAGGACCACTGCAAAGACGCCCGCTGGGCGCGGCCGAAAAGGTTCATGTGCTGCAGAGAGAGGGTGCCGATAAGGCCGTCGATGGAGGAATAGGCCGCGCCGGCGCTCATGACGCCGGGCTTGCCCTCGGTCACGTCGAAGCCTATGTCGACTTTGTCCGGGTCCGGCGTGGGCTGGATGTCCACGTCCACGTCGTCGATAAAGCCCAGGTTCATGATGCGCTCGCGGCTCTTGCGCAGGCGCGAGAGCGAGAAGACCTGCCCGGGCTTGACCGTCACCTCCCGGCGCAGGACGTGGGTCTTGGTGGCCTTGTTGCCCTCGACGTCCACGTGCTCGATGGTGACGATGTCACCTTCGGTGATGGTCAGGGCGACGTCCATGAGGTCGGTCTTTGCGTTGAAGTTCTTGCTCGGCGCCACGCGGGCGCGCAGGCGGCCCTGGTCCGCGTAGAGCTCCTGGATGGATCGGATGGACTCGTCGAATTTCTGCTGGTTGAAGATGAGGCCGCGGCGGTACTCCAGTGCCTTGGCCAGCGCCGTGGAGACGAGGACGGTGTTCCCGGCAAAGGAGGTGTCTCCGAATTTGTACGAGCGGCCCTCGCTGACGCTCATGTCGATGAAGATCTGGGTCTTATCCGTGCTCACGCTGACCGCGGGAGTGGTGACGGAGACGTCCAGAAATCCGCGGCTCGTGTAATGATCCTCGATGGTCTTGACGTCCGCCGGCAGGTCCTTGGCCGAGTAGACGCCCGCGCGGAACCATCCCTTGGCGCGGTTCTTCATGAGCTTGGCCAGGGCCTTGGGCTTCAGGACCGTGGTCCCGGCGATCGTCACGCGCTCGATGTGGGACTTGGCGCCTTCCGTGATGGTCCATTGGACGGTGGTCTGCAGGGTGGCGGTGTCCTTTTCCAGCGCATAAAGAACCGAGGCGTCCAGAAAGCCCTTCTCATGGTATTTGGTCAGGAGTTTTTCCTGGTCGTCGCGCAGCTTGATCTCGTCGACGGGATCCTTGGCCTTGAGCGTCAGGACGTCTTCCAGCGCGCCTTTCGAGAGCTTCTTGTTGCCGGAGAACTTGATCTTCTTGACGATGGGCTTTTCCTTGACGAGGAAGGTCAGGCGCACCATCTTGTCGGCCCCCGCGACCTTGCGCCACTGGGCCGGGACCGGCTTGTCCATGACGCTGATGTCCGCGGCCACGCGCTCGAAATTTCCCAGGCCGAGGATGCTCTGGACGTCGCGGTCGAGGTCGGGCCGATCGTAGAGGTCGCCCTTGCGCGCCTTGGTCTGGGCAATGACGACGCGGGGCTTCACGTTCTGGCTGCCGGACACGGCGATGTCGCCCAGGACCCAGGGCCGGGGGACCGGGGCCGCCGAGGCCGGTGCGGCGGCCGTGGAAATGACAGGGGCAGGCAGTGTGGTCGTGGAAATGGCCGGCGGGCCGGAGGGGATGGTTCCGGTCGATGCGGGCGCGGGGGTTTCGGCGAATGCGGGAGAACCCAGGACCGCGGCCAGGAGCGTGCTCATGAAGATTCGAGTCACGACAGGCAATTATACTAAATCGGATGCTTAGAGGAAAAATAACTCTCGAAATTTATTATAAGTGAAAGAATTTAAGCTTCTAAATAAATCAGACTTTCATTCCCAGACTACGTCGCACTTCGCCCCGCAACGAGCGGCAGTATTTCAAGGCCAGTTTGGCTTCGGCTTGGGTGGCTTTATCACCGGGATAGCGGAAGCTCACTGCATATTCCGTCAATCGTTTGGCCGCCGGCTCATAGGACTTCCACAGTGGTTCGGCAGGCAGCACCAGGTGCAGCAAGACAACCAAATCGTGGGTTTTTGGGAAGGCCACGCCCGCCTGGCAGAGCCGGGCTTTAAAATACTTCTCTATCGTCTGTTGGCAGTGGAAACACGCGGCGTCATGAACGCGCCGACTGCTCCGCATGATTTGGCTGGCGACCAGGAAATCCCCTTCGGCCTTCTCCAGCCATTCACGCGTGAGAGGTTTCATACAGCACCTTGCCTCGGGCCATGATTTCCCGCGTAAAAGAATCGTCCCAAGCCATCCGCTGAGCAATGAATTTGGGCGTCCGCACAAGCAGATCAAGAGGGAATCCCGCTGGAACGGCCTGTCTTATCCGAAGGGATATCCGTTCGCCGTGATACCGTGTCCGGTCCATGATCACCAGCAGGTCTACGTCGGAATCCTTGGTGGGCTTTCCATAAGCATACGAACCGAAAAGGATGATTTTACGCGGATGGAATTGATGCGCCACCGCGGCGCAGAAAGTTTTTATTTGAGCTTGCTCTACCATAAATTTTTTGTGCTTTGAGGAGTATACAAAATCGAATGCTTAGAGAACTTCGGCCCAGGGAATCTTCCGGAAGTCGTTGTCCAGAGTGAGTATCTTGGCTTCGTGGACTTTGGCCGTGGCCGCGATGATGGAATCTGCCATGGGCAAAGCGAAGGCAAGGCTGATGTCGGCCGCGCCTAGAGCCAGGGAATCATCCAGCGGGACGATGCGGGTCTGGTTGAGCTGGGCCACGGCGCTTAACGCGGCTTCTTCTCCGCGTTCGCGCTTGAGTTTCTTATAGACTTCGTAAAGAACCAGAGTGGGGGTGAGTATCTGTGAAGGGGAGCTCATTTCCTTGGCGATACGCGGAGCCGCGGGGCCGTCGGTCAGAAATTCGATCCAAGCGGAAGAATCCAGCAGGATCATGTGCGGTCGTGCTTGTCGCGCAGGGCGGTGGCTTTCATCCCCTTGAAAGAGCCCTGCAGATACTTCAGGGGGCGTTCGGCGACAAGGGAGATGACGCCGTCTTTGACCAGGGCGATGAATTTCTCGCCCTTACGCACGCGCGCTTGGCCGCGGATCTCTTTGGGGATCACGACCTGGTATTTGGTGGAAACGGTTATCTTGGTCATCAGGTTCTTACTATTTAGCTATCGATTAATATAGTGTAAGTCAGGTATGTGTTTTTGTCAAGGGTCCCTTCTATGGGCTATCGGGACTTGCCTTTGGCCAATGGCTTGGCCGCCGCAGCCGGCGCGGGCAGTCCCTTGGCCTGGTCGTAATAGTCGAGTCCCGAGTGGTCCAGGACTTCCTCGCCCATCAAGAGACGCAGGGTGTTCTTGAGCTTCAAGTGCTGGATGAAGATGTCGTGCTCGGGGCCGAGGTCGGCCCGGCATTGGGGGGACTTGAAGTAAAAAGACAGCCATTCCTGGATGCCTTTCAATCCCGCGCGCTTGGCCAGGTCCATGAAGAGGACTAGGTCGAGCACGATGGGTGCGGCCAAGATCGAGTCGCGGCAGAGGAAGTTGATCTTGATCTGCATGGGCATGTCGAGCCAGCCCGCGATGTCGATGTTGTCCCAGCCTTCCTTGGCGTCGCCGCGCGGCGGGTAGTAGTCGATGCGGACCTTGTGGTGGTACTTGCCGTAGAGCTGAGGATAGAGCTTGGGCTCGAGGATGCTGTCGAGGACCGACATCTTGCTCTTTTCCTTGGTCTTGAACGAGCCCGGATCGTCCAGCACCTCGCCGTCGCGGTTGCCCAGGATGTTGGTCGAGTACCAGCCCCGCAGGGCGAGCATGCGCGCCTTGAGCATGGGCGAGATCGTGGTCTTCATCAGGGTCTGTCCGGTCTTGAAGTCCTTGCCCATGATGGGCGTGCCGGTCTTCTCCGCGAGTTCCACCATGGCCGGAGTGTCCGCCGAGAGGTTGGGCGCGCCGTTGGCGTACGGGATGCCCATCTTCAAGGCCGCGTAGGTGTAGATCATGGACGGCGGGATGGCCGGATGGTTGGAGTCCAAGCCCTTTTCAAAAGCAGCGAGGGACTTGTGGACCGGGGAATCCTGCGGCAGGATCTCGGTGGAGCCGCACCAGAGCATCACGAGGCGCTCGACGCCGGAGCGATGCTTGAACGCCACGATGTCATCCATGATCTGCTGGGCCAGATTGCGCTTGGTTGCGCCCTTCTTGAAATGGGTGGCCTTGAGGTTCTTGAGATACGTCTTGTCCCAGACCGCGGTCATGGGGACGATGGATTCTAATTCCCGGCGGATCGGCTCGAGGTGCCTGGGTTCCAGGACCCCGGCCTTCATGGCCGCCTCGTACATATTGTCCGGGAAAAGATCCCAGCCGCCGAAGACGAGGTTCTCGATGGAGGTCAGAGGGACGAAATCCTTGATGAGGGGCGCGCGATGCTCGTAGCGCTTGCCCAGACGGATGGTCTGCATCTGGGTCAGCGATCCGATGAGACGTCCCTGGTTCTTCTTGGCCAGGGCGACGCCGGCGATGAAGGTGCTCGTGACCGCGCCCATGCCGGGCAGCAGGACTCCCAGCGTGCCCTTAGCCGGCGCGATCCGGTTGGAATTCTTGTTCACTGTTGGACCTCCCGATGTAATTGATCATGGTGAAGAACAAAAACGTGCCTACGACGCCGGCCCACATGAAGGCGTAGGTGAACCGGAGGGAATGATAATACCAGCTTAAGTAGGCGAGGAACAGGAGCAGGTAGATGAAATCACGCTGTTCCAGGAGCACCACCAGGCGCGTCCAGGGAGGATGTCCCTGGGGAGATGCGGCCGCGGCCTGGGTGGGGGATGTTTGTCTGCGGTTGTGGACCAGGATGGCTGAGCCGACGACGCCTACCATGGCGATCGCTCCTCCCACGAGCGGCACGATGCTGGCGTCGGCCCGCGCGAAGCCCACGGCCAGACAGGCGAACAGGGAGAGGTGCACGACATTGTCCCCCCAGAAATCGATCTGCGCTCCCCAGGGGCTTTCCTGGAACCGGATGCGAGCCAGCTCTCCGTCGCAGCCGTCCAGCACCGAATGCAGCCACACCAGCGCCGCGCCGATCAGATGGGCTTTTTCCCGATGGATCAGGAAGAAGAACGTGCCGAGAAGGCCCACGGCGCAGCTGAACAGAGTCATCATGTTGGGCGAGACGGGCGTGTCCAAGAGCGTCCGGGAGACGGCCAGGGAGATGTGCCGGTCGAAATGGCGCGCCATGAAGCCGTCCTGGCTTTTGATGCCGACCTCCATGAGCCAATCCAGGGCCGCCGCATCTTCGGTGGGCCCCGCGATGGCCCATGAGGAGTCTTCGGGGAGATCTTGTTTGCGGCAGGCAGATGCCTCTTCGCACGGCGCGGTGATGGCCTGGATGACGGAACTCTGGCCGGCGTCCACAAAGGCGATGGGACCGGCCAGCGGCAATCGGGCGATGCGGGAGAGGGTCTCGGTCCTCAGAAAATGGCCGCCCGAGACGATCAGATAAGGGGTGGCGGGTTTTTCTGCCGCGTGATCGGTCCAAACGATCTCAAGCCCGGGAGGCAGACGCAGTGGTTGAGGAGTTCTTCCTTGAGTTTGCGTGGAGATCCAGACCCGGCGCAGACCGGCGCGGCTCAAAGTGTGAAGCTGGCGCTCCAGGATGGAGAGACCTCCCAGGCGGCGCGGTTTTTGTAAAAACTCAGCCGGGGGGACCCACAGGATGGCGTTCTCGATCATCTCAAGCCGCCATCTGTTCCAGGGGCTGCGCCGGAGTTGGAACAGCATAAGCCCGCGTGATGAGGTCCAAGACGAAGCCGGCTTCGGCGAGGTTGCGGCCGCGCTGCCGGTGATCGCGGATCTCGGCGAGGAAATCCGGGAGCATGGCGGAGAACCACTCCGGATGAGCCGAGCCGGCGGAGAGCTTCTGGGGGAAGGAGAATGTCTGTTCCGGCTTTCCGACAGAGCTCAAAAGAATGCGATCGTCGCGCAGTTCCAGGGTCCCTGTCGAGCCCTGGATGAGAGCCGTATTGGACCGGGAAGAGGCCCGCCAGGAGAGTCGCACCAGGGCGGTCGCTTGCGAAAACTGGAAAAAAACAGTGGCTTCATCCTCCGCGCCGGTCGGCATGGGGCGGTGGAGGACCGCGCTGGTCAAGAGCGGCGACTGCGCGGCGCCCGCGGGAAAGAGGCAGCGGCGCAGGAGATAGAGATTGTGCCAGCCGTGGTCGACCAGGATCCCTCCCCCGGCCAGGCGGCGGTCCATGCGCCAGTCTCCCTGCTGGCCGGGCGCCGGCTTGGTCCTCAGGACGTGCAGCTCCGCGTGGCGCGGCTCGCCGATGGCTCCTTGCGCGAGGAGCTCTTGGGCCTTGGCCCAGATGGGGGCATACGCCCAGTTATGAACGGTAAAGACTGTTTTCTCTCGGCGTGCGGCGCTTTGCGCCAGCTGTCGCAGTTGCGAGACATCCAGGGTCAGGGGCTTCTCGCAAAGGACATGAAGGTCCTGTTCCAAAGCTTCCAACGCTTGGGCGCCATGCAGCCATGGAGGCGTGGCCAGGTCCACGAAATCCAAGCGCTTCTCGCCGGCCAGCAGGTCCTTCAACGAGGCATAGGTCTTGGCTCCGGGGAAGGCTTGGGCCGCTTGAGCCCGCAGGGCGGGCGCGGTGTCGGCCACGGCGACGATCTCAACGTCTTCGGAGCTGTGAAAAGCCGGGACATGCGCGTTCTGCGCCACCTGTCCGAATCCGATGAGGGCCCCGCGCAGTCTCATCAGCGGAGGTCGTGCCTGGAGGCCACGGCCGTGAGCGCCGCTGTGAAGATCTCAACGCCCGCCATCGCTTCTTCTTCGGTGATGCTCAAGGGCGGGTTGATGCGCAGAGCGGCATTGTAGGACATGGTCAACAGGCCGCGGGTGAGGCATTCCTCGAAGAGCTCCCGGCAGAGCGGGGATTCGAGGGGCTTGTTCGTCTTGGGGTTGACCAGCTCCACGCCGATCATGAGACCCCGGCCGCGCACCAGGCCGATGAGGGGGGATCGGAGCTTGAGTTCCTGGAGGCTTTTGAGCAGCTTGGCCCCGACCCGGCGGGAATTCTCCACTAGTTTTTCCTTGATGAGGATCTGAAGGGCCGCGTCGCAGGCCGCCGAGGCCAGGGGATTTCCGCCGTAGCTCGAAGAGGAGCCGCTGGGGTTGCCCCAGGGCTTGGACTGGGCGATCTCCGTCGAGGTGATGACGCCCGAGACCGGGAAACCCCCTCCCAGGCCCTTGCCCACGGTCAGGATGTCCGGGGTGATGCCTTCGTGGTCGCAGCCCCACCATTGGCCGGTGCGGCCGAAGCCCGTGATCATCTCATCCGAAATGAGAAGGGCGCCCATCTCCTGAGTGAGGGCTCGCAGGCCCTTGAGGAAGCCCTTGGCCGGGATGACGTTGCCGGCCGTGCCTTGGATGGGCTCCGCGATGATGGCGGCCAGAGCTCCGGCCGTCGAGCGCTTCAAGAGTTCGCGCAGGAAACTCAGACAGTGGGCCGCGCAGTCGTGCTCACCCTGCGTTCCGAAGGGACAATGGTCCTGGTTCGGATAGGGCGCCAGATACAGACCGGGCATGAGAGGCCCCAAGTCGTGCTTGAAGCTGTCGCCCAAGACCGGAAGGATGCCGCCCGTCTTGCCATGGAAGCCCCCCCAGAAGCCGACGAGCTCGTATTTCTTGGTCCGGCTCTTGGCCAGCCGCACGGCCGCTTCCACGGCCTCGGCCCCGGAGGAATAGAGTTGGATGCGGTCGAGACCCTTGGGCGTGATCGTGGACAGGGTCTTGACGAAGGAGGCCCGGTGGGGCGTGGTGAAGCTGCCCACGGACACCTTGGCCAATTGCTCGGAGACGATGCGCACGAAGTCCGGGTGGGAGTAGCCCAAAGAAGCCACGCCGATGCCGGCGACGAAGTCGAGATACTCCTTGCCGTCGAGGTCGCGCAGATATCGGCCGTGGCCGCTTTCGAGAGCGATCTGGGAGTAGAGGGCGATGGTCTGCAGGCCGGGAGCGATGTTCTTTTGCTCCTCGTCGAAGAGGGCCTTGGACTTCGGTCCCGGGGCGTAACGGAAGGTCTTGGAGGGAGCGTTCGTGGATGGTGGCATGGTCAGGGTTTCCTCACGGCTTGCAGGGTTTTGAGTCTCGTGCGCAGCTGCCAGGCGATCTGGATGGCCGCTTCCGCGCGCACGCGGGCGAAGCTCGGCCAGGAGTTGATGTCGATGAGGCACAGACGCCCCGAGGGCGTGATGATGGCGTCTCCGCCGAAGACCTCGAGCTTCAAGGCAGAGGCCCCGGCTGCGGCCATGGCCGCGAGGATGTCGATGTCGAAGGGGATCTTCCGCGCCGTGGCTGGATCGTGGTAGAAGTAGGTGAACCAGCGGCCGGGCCCCACGCCGTAGAACTTGACCAGGTCCCCGTCGACGTGCTGCTGCAGGACCAAGGAGGATATCTCGCGGCCCGCGAAGTCCTGGCGGATGGCCTCCACCTCGGACCAGTCCTGAGCGTAGACCACGTCGTGGGAGCAGGTGTTGTGCACGTCTCCCCTCTTGACCCAGAGGCCGTTGGCGATGTCGAAGGCCGGCGGGCGCATCTGGGCCGAGCCCTGGATCGTGCGCGTCTCCGTGTGAGGGATGAGGATGCTGGGGTCATGAGAGAAAGCCTCGATCATGGCCAGGCGGTAGCACGCCAGGACCGACTCGGGAGGGTTGACCATCACGACGTTCTGGGACCGTCTCAGCGCGGCCAGTCGACGCAAGCGCGGGTAGGATTCGCACATGGGCACGATCATGTCCCAGGAGCTCAAATCCGCGGTGTCCGCCTCTTCCGGGGTCATGGTCTGCGTGTGGGTCTTATAGATCCCGAGCTGGTCCATGACCGCCTTGAGGATGAGGGCGTCGTCGCTTTCCCGGTTCGGGGAGTTCGTCAATTCTCGGAAGATGCCCAGGCAGGAGACCATGCGGGCTAGCTCCTCAGCGCGGTGACAAAGGCCTCGGCCTGGCGCACGTCCTCGGGCCGGTCCACGTCCAAGGTCTTGGCCAGGACGATGCCGGCGGTCTGGCCTGCGCAGACAAGTGAGGATAGGTATTCTCGCAGCGAGCCGTACTTCTCAGCGGAAGGGAATGTCTGGACCGCTTCAGCGGTCATATAGTAGAGGCCGCAGGTCGCGTGGGTCTTCTGGCGCGCCTGCGCCCCCAAGGCGGTGACGCGGCCATGGCTCACGTCGGCCCACAGGGGCTTCTCATCATCGATGAAGGAAGTGATCGCCAGCGCGGCGGACGCGCCGCTGCGGCGCGCTTCTTGAACGAAGCGTCGGATTGCAGAGGGAGGAACCAGGGCGTCGACCGTGCTGATGAGGAAGTCCCCCTCGGTTTGCGCCAGGGTCGAGGCGACCAAACGGAAGCTTTCCCAAGAGGAGGCGGTGTCTCGCTCCAGGAAGGAAAATCGGAGATCGGGGAATGCCGTTCGCAGGCTGTCCGGCGCTTGACGCCCTTTGGCATTGAAGAGGATGGTGAAATCCGTTGCCCCGGCTCCCCGGAGAGAATCGACGATCCAGTGGCACAGAGGGCGGCCATGGATCGGGATCAGGGGCTTGATGGTCTCGGGATGGCTGGATTGAAGCCGCGAGCCTTCTCCGGCGGCGATGATGCCGACCCGCAGGGGCGCAAGCGCTTTTTCCAGGTCCGCCACGGACGCTGCCCGCAGGGCCTGATGGCAGCAGGCAGGCTTGGAGAGGTCTGCGATCCAGAGGTGAGGCATGCCCAAGGCTTCGGCTCCGCGCATGTCCCTTGCCAGGGAGTCCCCGACCATGAGGGTGTTCTTCGGGGAGGTCCCGAGGGCTTGGAGGGCGGCCTGGAAGATGGCGGGGTCGGGCTTGGTCGCGCCCACGACCCCGGAATCGATCACGACGGCAAAGAGGTCGCGCAGTCCCTCCGAGGCCAGGACGCTGTCAAGGTTGCCATAGAAATTGGACACAACGCCCAGGCGATAGCGGCGCGAGAGCCTCTCCAAGACCGGGCGAACGCGCCGGAAAGAGGCGCGGCTTTCAGCGAGGAATGCCTGCACGATCGGACCGGTTTGCTCGACGCGCTGGGGAGCCAGAGAATTCAAGACACAGCGTACCTGGAGGGTCAGGGTTTCTTGCAGGGAGAGGCCCTGCAGGCGGAACCGTGCGGGCAGATTGTCATCCGAATCGTAAAAGGCCCGGTCGAACCGGGTGCGGTCCGGAGCCAGGCCGGCCTGCGCATAAAGACGATCAAAGCGGTCGATCCAAGGGAGGGCGTCCGAATCCAAAGTCCCGCCGAAATCAAAGAGGATCGCGTCCATGTTTTGTCATTGTACTATATTGTAGAATGCTGCCACAAAAGCGCCTCCAAAGCCTCCTGTTCGGGCGTTGATTTATTTTTGATATTGATTCTTTATAATGACAATGACTAAAGGTCTTGACAAGAGAATGGATTCCTGTTATAACTGGGTGTCTTGCGCCGAGTGCTCCGGTCCATGGGTCTTGTCCGTGGCGGGAGCGGCGGCTTTTTTTTATGGCTCAGATGCTTGATAAAATCAAAGAACGACTCCAGGGGTTGAAGGGGCTGACCAGCGCCCTCGCGAGGCCGCGCCATGTCCTGGGCGTGGACATCGGCAGCTATGCGGTCAAGGTCGTCCTCATGGCCGCCGAGAAGGGAATTCCGATGCTCAAGGCGTGGGGCTATCTGCCCTTGGGTCTGGGGCCAGAGGCCAGCGCGGAGGAGCGCAAGGCTCGGGCGACGGATGTCTTGCGGGCCTTCATCGCAGAGAACGGCATCGGACTCAAGGAGTCGGCGACCTCTCTGTCCGGGAATTCCGTCATCGTGCGCTATGTGAAGTTTCCGCGTCTGGCCCCCAGCGAGATCGCCGCGGTCCTGGCCACCGAGGCCGAGCCTTTCATCCCCTTCGACATCAACGAGGTCCAGCTCGGATTCCATGTGCTCGGCGAGGCGATGGAAGAGGGGCAGAAAAAGACGGAACTGGTCCTGGTGGCGGCCAAAAAAGAGCTGGTTTCGGCGCGCTTGGAGATCCTGCAGAACGCGGGTCTGAACCCGGCCATCATCGATGTGGATTCCTTCGCCCTTGAGAATGTCTATGAGAAGAGGAGAGGGCCCGCGACCCCGGGGGGAGCGATCCTCTGTCTCAATATCGGCCATTCCGTGACGAATTTTTCCGTCATGGAGAACGGCGTGACGCGCGTTGTGCGCGACATCTTCATTTCCGGGGGGACGCTGACCAAGGCGGTCATGAAGGCCCTGCAGGTCGACGCGGCCAAGGCCGAGGAGCTCAAACGAGCCCATGGTCTGGTCCTGGATGCCGCGCAGACGGAGCAGGCCTTAAAGGCGGGCAGCCATGAGATCTTGGGCGTGTCCCAGGCGCTGGCCGCCGTGATCAAGGACCTGGTCGCCGAGCTGCGGCGCTCGGTGGATTTTTACCTTTCGCAAGGCTCGGAGAGGACCATCGGACAGGTCCTGCTTTCCGGCGGGACGGCGAAACTGCCTCATCTGGCCGAACACCTGAGCGTGGAGCTCAAGGTCCCCGTGTCCATCGTCGATCCGTTCGCATTCCTTCAGCGTCCCCCGGCGGACCTGCCGGCGGCCATGGCTCCTGCTTTTGCCGTGGCCGCGGGCCTGGCCCTGCGGCGCTACGGAGACTGATCCCCGATGATCAAGATCAACCTGGTCCCTCAGGAGCTTCTGGTTCAGTGGCGCCAGAAACAGAGGATGTGGCGCCTCAGCGTGGCCGCGGCGGCGCTGCTGGTGGCCCTGGTGGTCTTTTCGGCGGTTCTCGGGATCCGGCTCCAGCGGATGGAGAGCCTCTTGGTCGCGCGGCAGGCCGAGGCCAGCCGATTGGCCGCCGTCGTGTTGAAGGTCAAGGAGGCGGAGAGTTTGGCGGCAGCCCTCCAGGCGCGCCTGCGGGTGATCGAGGACCTCGACAAGGGGCGCCGGGCCTATCCTCTGTTCATGTCTGATTTCGTTCGGAGCGCCCCGGGAGGGGTGCGGGTCATTTCCATGACGACGAACGGGGGGGGAGGATCCCCTGTCAAGATGAACGTCTCGGCCCGTGCGCGCACCAATGAGGACATCGCCGCGTGGGTGCGGCGCCTCGAGGAATCCCGACATTTTTCAGGGATCGAACTGGGTCCCATGACCGTGGATGAGGGGGCGGAAGGAATGCCGCGGGTCTTTACCCTGACGGCATCCTACGTCCCAGCGGGGTGAAACGTCCATGACACTCCAGTTGACGAAGGAACAGCAGGTCATCGCCGCCGGAGCCGTCGGCCTGGCCGCGCTCCTCTTTTGCGGAGCTCAATTCTTTTGGCTGCCGGTCCTGCAGAGGACGGCCGAGATCCAGGCGAAGATCGAGTCTCTGGACAAGGAGATCGACTCGGCTCAAAGCCAGGCCAACCGTCTGCCTCAGCTGGAAAAGCGCTTGGCCAGCCTGAATGCGCGCAAGATCGAATCGGAGCAGCGCCTGCCCAAGGCCAAGTTCGTCCCGGACATCCTGGTGGCTCTGGGGAAGATCGGGGTCCGGCAGCGCGTGACGCTGCATAGCTTCTCTCCGGGGGGCAGCAAAGACCAGCAGTATTTCATCGAGCTTCATTTTCCGGTCGTCGTGCATGGCTCCTTCCACAGCATCGGGAAGTTCTTCGCGGCCCTGGCCCTGGAACCGAGGCTTTATAACGTCTACAATGTGATCTATTCCGAGGAGGCAGAGGCCTCCGGGGAGATGCAGGCGACTTTTGAGCTGGTGGCTTATCAGTATAAAGGGGGATGAACCAGACGATGCTGGGGCCATGGATGGTGGCGATGCTCGCAGTCCGGGCCTGGGCGGCTGGTTCCATGGCGGCGGCGCCTGCCTCGAGCGTCCAGGTTTCGAGCGCGGCGACCATCTCCAGCCTGTATGGGGTCGACCGCCTGCGCGATCCCTTCGGGCGATGGGGGTCCCAGCGCGGGGAGTCCCGTCCCTTCAGTCTCGCGGCTTTCAGCATCCACAAGCTCTCTCTGCGTGCCGTGATGAAGGATGCTTCATCGGAGTTCGCCCTTTTCGCCGAGGAGGAGACGGGCGCCAGCTTCCTCCTGCGCCAGGGGCGTCTCTATGACGAGAAGGGCAAGGCCGTTCCCGGCATCAGCGGATCCATGAACATCAAGACGAAGTCGGCCGCCCTGACGGCCGCGGATGGAGATGTGCAGGTTTTTCGTCTCGGGTCTGAAGAGGCGGGCTGAGGGCTATCCAGAGCGGGGGAATCCTATGATGACAATGGAATTGGGGAAAAGAGCGATCGCCATCGCGATGGCGGGCGCCTTGGTGTGTCCCCCGGCTTTTGCCGTTGAGGCGAAGGGGGAAGCTCCCACCCGAGCGGAGGTGCAGAGCGTTTCCGTCGGGCCGGACACCGTGGCCATCCGTCTGAGCGCGGCGGTGCCGTACAACGGCTTTCTGACGAGCCGGCCGCCCCGACTGGTCGTCGAGATCTTCGACGCGCAGAACGCGGTGAAAACGGGCGACGTCCTCGGTCAGGGCAAGTACCTCAAGCGCGTGCGCACCTCCCAGTTCCAGCGCTCCCCCCGCATGGTCTCCCGCGTGGTCATGGATTTGAATGCCATGGCCGGCTATCGGCTCAAACAGTCCGGCAACGACCTCCTCGTCGAGCTGGTGGACGCGGCAGGAGGGCCGGCCGCGACTGCCGCCTCCGCCGCCAAACCCCGGATCTCCCCGAAGCCGGCTCGGGCGCAGGCCCCGGTGTCTTTACCCCCCCTCGCCGGTCATGGGGACATCATGGCGCGGCTGCCCAAGGACCTGGTGACCTTGGATTTCGACAACACGGACCTCATCGACGTCATCAAGCTGCTCGCGGCCAAGGCGCGCATCAACATCATCCATGGCCCCGACGTCGCGTCGATGCCGCCGCTGACTCTGCATCTGGCCGACGTGCCCTTTCCCGAGGCCTTCCGGACCATCCTGGCTATGAGCGGGCTGGTGACCACGCAGGTGGGTGACAACATCCTGCGCCTCTTGACCCCGGCGCAGCTGGCCAGGGAACGCACCGCGTCCTCCACCATCACCAAGGTGATCCCTCTCAACTACAGCAAGGCGACCGAGCTCGTGGCGGAGGTCAACTCCGTGCGCACGGCCGAGGGCCGCACGGGGACCGCGTCGGCGGATAGCAAGACCAACGCCATCATCGTGACCGAATCGCTCGACGGCATGATGGCGACCGAGAGACTCATCGCCCAGCTCGACGTGAGGCCCAAGCAGGTCTTGATCGAGGCCAAGCTCGTCGAGGTCGGTCTGAGCAACAGCCTGAGCGCCGGCATCCAGTGGAACTATTATTCCGCCGATCAGGGCAAGGCCTTCGGCAAGCAGGGGACCACGCTGCTGGGCAGCCCGGCGGGGGTGACCGCGACCAATCCCATTTCGAATCTTGTTGGAACAGCCGCCAGCCAGCTGGCTCCCGGCAGCAACAGCGCCTTTTTGCCCACAGGAGCCGCGGGGCAGGGCACGGGCGTCAATCTCCCGGCCTCCAATGTCTTCGGCGCCCTGACCCTGGGCCGCATCACCAACAATTACATCCTCAACATGACCCTGACCGCGGCGGCGACAGCCGGGAAGGTCAAGGTCCTCTCAAACCCGAAGATCGCCACACTCAACAACCAGCCGGCCAATATCAACGTCATCACGCAGTATCCCTACACGACGTCGAATGCTACCTCCAACGGTGTGGTCTCCCAGTCTGTCACCTATGTCCCCCTAGGCATCCAGCTGACCGTGACGCCGACCATCAACGCGGACGGCCGCATCACGCTCAACATCAATCCGAACGTCAGCCAGCCGTCGGCTGTCGCACCGACCAGCTCGACTGGAGCTCCGGGCATTGATTCGCGCACGGCCCAGACCACGGTCCTGGTCAAGGACGGCGAGACCATCGTCATCGGCGGGCTCATCAGCGATTCGGCCAGCAACACGGACAGCAAGGTTCCCATCTTGGGAGACATCCCGATCCTGGGCTGGCTTTTCCGCAGCAAATCCGTGACTCATACGCGCTCGGAGCTTCTCATCTTCGTGACGCCCCAGATCATGCCGGACTGACGGCCCCGTGCTGGCCATCCTGCTGGCGCCGCTGGTGGTCCTGGGACCTCTACTCCAGGGGGCTTGGGAGCTGTGGGCGCGTTCCCTCCTAGAGCTGGCGGCTCTGGCCGCAGCGCTGCTCTGGCTGTGCCGACGCATCGCCGGAGGTTCCGTCCCCCTGCCGGCAGGCGGTCTCCTGTCTTGGACCGTCGGCTTGGCCCTCTTGAGCGCTGCGGCGGCTGGCGTCAGTCCCCTGCCGGCCTATGCCTGGCCTTCTTGGTTCGCAGGGATGGCGGGACTAGGGACGATCCTGGCCGCGTCCATGATGCCGTCGGAGCAGCGCGGACAGTTTGAGCGTGCCATCCGCGCTGCCGCTTGGCTGACGGCCTTGTTGGCGGTTTATCAGCATCAGGCTTTCGGCCATCCTCAGCCTGCCTCCAGCCTGGTCAATGAGAACGCCTTTGCCGGCGCCCTGCTCCTCTTTCTGGCCTTGGCCGCCTCGGGAGGCGATTGGCTTCTGTGCGGTCTTTTGATCCTCTGTCTGGCATGGACCAGGAGCGCCGGCGCTTGGCTGGGCCTGGCCGCGAGCCTGCTGCTCCTTCGGCGCCCGGGTTGGGCCTGGCGGGCGCTCACTGCGGGAGCCGGAGCCGCGGCTTTGGCGATCATCGTCCTCAAGTGGGGGAGCCACGATGTCTGGAGCCGCTGGCTCTGGTGGCAGTCGGCGGCTCGCATGGCGTGGGCGCATCCGTGCTCGGGCTTCGGCCCGGGGACCTTTGCCTATGTTTCCGCAGCCTACATCAACCCATCCCGGCCGTTAGGCAGCCTGTACGCGCACCAGTATTATTTGGAAACAGCGGCTGAACAAGGCATTCCTTTTCTCGCGGTTTGGCTGGGAGGAATCGTATTTTTATTGCGGCGCCAAGACAGAGGCCTCAAACACGTCGGCCTCATCGCCGTCCTGGTGCAATCCCTCTGGGATTGCAGTCTTTCCTTCCCGGCGATCTTCTGGCTGTTCTGCTATGGACTGGGGTCTTCACTGGTCTCCCAGCAACGCGTGGTCTGCGTGCCTGTGCGTTGGAAGCTGCCGGCTCTGGCATTGGCCGTGGGACTCTGCGGTTGGGCGGGATGGAAGGTCTTCAGTCCGTGGCAGGCGGAAAGGCTGCGCATCCGAGCGGCGGAGATGGTGCTGGCGTCCCAGCCCCTGACGGCGGCCCAGGCGGTTTTAGAGAGGTCCTCTCAACTCTGCGATCATCCCGAGACGGCAAGACTCTCCGGAGAGATCGAGCTTATCCAAGCCCATCGGGGCGGGGGAGGGTCTAGACTGTGGTCAGCGGCGGCGGATTTTGAACACGCCGTGGCCGGCAATCCCTATCGAGCATCGACCTGGCTTCTTCTTGAGAACGCGTATCAGGAGCTCGGCCGCGACGATCTGGCGCAGGACGCCCGCCGTCGGGCGGCCGCGACTTCTCCGGGGTTCAAGGGATCATGAATCAAGAGAGGGTCCCTGCGGAAGCCGCGGGCGCCGGAGTTTTTGTCTTTCTTGTTTTTGTGCTCTTTGGTCCGATCTGGCTGCGGGGACTGACGCCCTTCTGGGGCGACCTGACCTATCTGCATCATCCCTGGCTTGCCTCCACGGCGCAGCGGCTGCAATCCGGACGGCTTCCCCTGTGGACCCCGGAACTCTATTTCGGGATGCCGATGGCGGCCAACATGCAGAGGGCTGTTTTTTATCCCGGGGAGATCCCGTTTTATTGCTTCGGCTTCTCAACGGCCGCGGCCATTTTTCAGGGCTTCCATTATTGGCTGGCCGGTTGTTTGATGTTCCTCTGGCTGAGATCCCTGCGGCTGAAGCCGTCGGCGGCTCTGGCAGGAGCGGCCGTCTATGCGCTGGGCGGGGGCCTATTGAGCCGCATGTCCTTTCTGAATCATCTGTCGGTGCTGAGTCTGTTGCCGATGCTCCTGCTGTTCTTTCACCAGCCGGCGCTCCTGTCGTTGGCTCTCGCCGCCGTTTTCCTGGCCGGCTATCCTCCTTTTCTGATCGGCGGCGCGGCCCTGGTGTGGGCCCTGAGCATCCTCTTATCCCGAGGGGAAGGGGGCGGCGTGGGAGGATGGCTGCTCGCCGGTCTCGGGGCGATGGCGCTGGCCGCCTGTCAGCTGATCCTGGGCGTCGAGCTTCTGGCCCTCTCGCGGCGCAGCGTCGGCGTGGGGCTGGAGGAGGCCTTGCGTTTCAGCAACGGCTGGCGCGATCTAGCGCGCTGGGTGAGCCCGCTTCTGTTCGGAAGCGAGCGTTTCAACCCGGCCGTGGACTGGTATCGATCCAACCATATCGGCTGCATCGGCGCCTTAGCCGCGGCCTGGGGGCTGTGCACGCTCGATCGGCGACGGGCCGCGGGCCTGGCGCTGCTTCTGGGCATGGTCTTCCTCCTGATCCTGGGAGATTCCTCGACGATCTCCCGCGCTCTCTGGGCGCATGCCGGCTTGGCGCGCTTGGTCCGTTACCCAGGCAATCTCTCTTATTTGGGTTGGCCTGTGGCAGCCATTCTCGTGGCCGCAGGATTTTCACGGTTCCGGACTGCCTGGCGCTGCTGGGCGTTGGCCGCCCTGGCTGGGGAGCTTCTCTTCTATGCCTGGGGCGCTGTGCCCCTGGCCGAACGCGCGATCTTCACGCAGGCCGGTCCTCTGGTGCGCCGCCTGCAGGCGGACTCTTCGGGGTTGCGCTACCTGGTGTCTCCTCTGGCCCTGGAAAACGGCTCCGGGTTCGGCGTTTCCGACTGGAAGGGTCGGCTCTATGGCCTGAGCAACGAGCCCTTCCACCTGCGAGCGGCCGCGAATTTCGGCGAGCCCCTGGTTCCTCGTCCGACCTATGAGTTCATGGATTTCCTTTATCGCCAGCCCTCGGCACAGCGGGCCGCGCTCTTTTTGCCAGGAGCCGGGGTGCGGTTTTTGCTGACGCGCGATCCCGTGGATATCCCGCCGAAGCTGGCGCATGGGGAGGGCAGGACCCTTTGGGATGTCTATCGCCTGCAAGGACCGGCTTCTCTGGCTTGGTCTCTGGATGCAGAAGGCGGGGAGGATCTGCCCGCGGGACTGCCGACGCAGCCGTTGCCCTCTGGCGCGCAGCCGCTGGCTTTGACATGGTCCCGCGAGGACCGCTACGAGATCTCCGGCCGATCCGAGGGCTGGGTCTTCATCGCCGAACCCCGATTCCCTGGCTGGAAGGCGTTCCTGGAAACCGGGGGGAGGTCTCGGCCTGTCGATGTCCTTCCTGCCTGGGGGGCCTTTGAGAAAGTCCGCGTGCCGGCCGGGCCTTGGCGGCTGCGTTTTTTCTATGACCCCGATTCCTGGCGCGCGGGACTGCTGCTGACCCTCATGTCCCTGATGGGCTTGGGAGTATATTGGTATAATCGGGCCCTCCGGCCATGAGGTCCAGGGATTTTATTTTTTTCGCCTTTTTCACAGCGCTGGTCTTGGCACTGATGTTTCCGGCCGTGCTCCTTCCCGGCTGGACGCTGGCCAACTTCGGCGACCTCTATGCTTATCATTATCCCCTGAGGCATCTGGCGGTCAGCTCTCTGGAGGCGGGGCGTCTGCCGTTTTGGAATCCCTACATCTTCTGCGGCCTGCCCATCGCGGCCAATCCCCAAACAGCTCTTTTCTATCCCGTCTCAGCGTTGTCCGCAGTCCTGCCTTTGACCTTGGCCCTGACCTGGGACATGGCCTTTCATTGGCTCTGGGGGATCCTGGGCATGCTGCTTCTGGCGCGGCGCGAAGGCTTGAGATCCAGCGCCGCCGCCTTTACCATGTGTCTCTACGCCTTCTCGCCTTTTCTTCTTTACCGGATCGCTGCGGGAATCCCCACGCTGCTGGCCGCCCTCTCCTGGGCGCCTTGGTGCTGGCTGGCTTTCCTCTCCCCATGGCGCGGGCTTCTGGCTGCGTCCTGGGCCCTGCAGTTCCTTTCAGGGCATCCGCAATTCTTGTGCATCAATGGCGCGGGAATGTTCGTCTGGGCCTTGTCGCAGCGCGAGCGTCGTCGGCTGCTGGCGCGGTTCGTCGGCGAGGGCCTGGGCGCTGCGGCTTTGGCCTCCATGCAGTGGCCTATGACCTGGCAATTCTTGGGTTTGTCCGTGCGCCGGGATTGGCCGCAGGCTTTTGCGGAGGCCTACAGAGCCGGAGGGCAATCTCTTCTGACGGTTTTTTCGCCCAATGTCTTGGGAAATCCCTGGGACGGGACGTTCCGAGACTTTCCGTCTGTTTTTTTTGAGAGTTGCGGCCTGTTCATCGGTTGGACCGGACTTTTGGCTGCAGCGGCCGGGCTGTTGGCGGCCGGGGCTTGGCGAGCCGGCGGCTTATTCGTCCTGGGGCTGGTCTTGGCCTGCGGCTCGAGGCATCCGATGGTCATGGATTTCTTGCGAGTGCCGGCGCGGTGGCTGTTTTTATCATTATGGGGATTGATCCTGGCGGCGGGCAGCGCTGCTAGGTGTTGGACTCCCAGGCTCCGACCGGTTCTCAAAGCTTTTGTCTTGATGGCTGTGTGCGTCGAACTCTTGGCTTGGGGGCGCCGCGCGGTGGCCCCGCAGAGCGCCTCGTCCTATCTCGCTTTTAACCCGCAGCTCGCGCGCGTCGTCGGCGGCAAGCCGCTGCGGATATTGACGGATCCGGACCTGGCCAATCCCGACAAGGCCATGCTGTATCGGGCCATGAACGTCAATGGCTATGACGCTTTTTATCTGGCCGGCTATCCGGCTTTTGTCTCTTCCAGCGAAGGCCGGCCGGCGGCGGATGGCAGCCGGACCTACGCGCGCCGGGCGGACAGCGCCGAGATGCTCAGCGCCGGCGTGGCCTATCGGCTGAGCGCCTCCGGGGAGCTTGTACCCAATGCCGGAGCGCAGCCCCTGGCCTATTTCGCGCGGGGCTTGCAGCGGCCCTTGAAGAGCGGGGTTTCCATCGGACTTCCGCGGCCCGAGCGTTGGCGCGTGGAAGGGATCGCTCCGTGGGATGCGGACCGCCTGGTGGTCAGCGTGCCATCCTATCCCGGCTGGCGCGCGTGGCTGGGGGGCGTCCAGGTCGCGCTGGAGCCCTGGGGATACTTCCAGGCCGTGCGTCTGCCGCAACGAAGTCCAGGGGTACTGGAGAGCCTGGTCTTGGATTTCCAGCCGGTCTGCTGGGCCTGGGGAATCTCGGCGGCTTTTGCCGCCTGGCTGATCTGGCTGGCTGTCTGGAGACGGGAACTTCGAGGAGCGCTATGAGCCGCAGGGGACTTTCTTTAGCGGCAGCTGTGGCCCTGACGGCCGCCTGCCTGTGGTGGGCCCTGCACAATGTGGAGTTCTCTGAATTGGGCCGGGTCTTGGTCCTGGTGCGCTGGCAGTGGCTGATCCCGATTATCCTCATCGTCGGGCTTTTGGACATTTCCATCCGCGCCTGGCGCTGGAGGATACTGCTCTCTCGTGCCGTGGCCGCTCCCCTGGGAGACATGTTCCGGTTCTCGGCCATCGGCATGGCTGTCAATAACCTTCTTTTCGCCCGCCTGGGAGAGCTCCTGCGCGCCGTCCTGGCTGCCAGGGCATTGAAGATTCCCGTGGCCACGACCCTGGCCAGCATCGTCGTCGAGAGGACGCTCGACCTGGCGACCCTGCTGACCCTCTTCGTCGCGGCCGCCTCCATGCTCCCGGGCCTGGTGCCGGCAGGTCTGCGTCACACGGGGATCTTTGCGCTCATCGCGGTGGTCGCGGGGCTGCTCTTCTTGATTTTGGCCGAGAGGACCATGGAGCCGGGCGGCTGGGTGGAAAGGAGCCTGCGGCTCTGGCCCAAGCTGCACGAGATCGTGGAACATCTGGCGCTTGGCGCCGCGGTGTTGCGCAGGCCGCGAGCCTTCTTCCCGGTCTTGGGATTGAGCCTGGGACTCTGGGTCGTTGACGCAGCCGTTTTTTGGCTGGGGGCCTTTGCCCTGGGATTGGAAGGGATCATCGACTATCCGCGTTCCATCCTGGTTCTCGCCTGGGCGGGCGCCGCTTCTTCCATCCCCGCGGCGCCGGGCTCCATCGGCACATTCGAGGCGGTGGTGAAAAGCATCCTCATAGACATGGGCGCTACTGTGCATGAGGCTTTCGCCTACGCTCTTTTCATCCACATCCTCACCTATCTCCTCGTGACCGGGATCGGTCTGGTCTTCCTTTACCGCGAGGGCCTTTCCTTGGGAGGTCTGCGGGAATCCTTGGAGAAGGGTAAGGACAGTCTTCTATGAAATCCTCTCTTTTGGAGAGACTGGCTTCGCCTTGCTGCGCCGGGCCGCTGCGTCTGGACATCAAGATGCAACGGGGCAGCGAGATCGAAGAAGGAGCTCTGGTCTGCGCTGTTTGTAGCCGGGCATATCCGATCACGGCCGGGATCCCGCGATTGAGAGAGAACAGGGAGATCCTTTCCAGGACGCAAGAAAGTTTCTCGTGGGAGTGGACGCGCTATCCCGGCAGCCGGCCGGAGGATCGGGCGGTTTTCCTGGAAGAGAGCCAGCTCTCGGCGCGGGATTTTCAGGGGAAGCTGGTTTTAGATGCGGGCTGCGGCATGGGGCGCTATTCTCTGGTGGTGCGCGCCTGGGGAGCGGAGGTCGTGGCCCTGGATCTTTCCGAGAGTCTTGATCGGCTCATGCAAGCGGCGCGCAGCGATCCCCATCTGCATGTGGTCCAAGGAGATCTCCTGAGGCCGCCTTTTAAAAAAGATTCCTTTGACATGGTCTACAGTCACGGCGTCCTGCATCACACGCCTGACACTCGCCAGGCTTTTCGCGCCCTGGCGCCGTTGGTCAAGCCGGGGGGGCTCTTGAGCGTCTGGCTCTATGGCAAGGCAGGACGCTTTAAGGATTTTGCGACCAATCCCTTGCGGCCGGGCCGCGGCGGGATCGGCCGACATCGCCGCTTGGCATGGCTGATCGTCGCCATCCGCCAGCTCATCAGCGACAGCCTGCGTTTTTTCACGACGAGGCTTCCGTTGGCTGTGACTTACGCCTTATGCTATCCGTTGGCCGCGCTGGGGGCGGTGCCGGGGCTGAAATATCTCACTTTTTCCGTGGAGACGGATTTCAAGGTCCGGCTCATCGAGGATTTCGATTGGCTCTCGCCGCCGTTCCAGTTTCATCACACGAAGGAAGAGTTGTCGGCCTGGTTCGTGGAAGCCGGTTATGACATTCTCAAGGTTCTCCCGCACGGCTTGGTACCCAAGCCGGGGATCTTGGGCCGAAGGAAACAGACATGAGCTATCCACTTTCCGTGATCATGGTCAGCGCGAACTTCCATCCCTACGTGGGAGGGGCCGAGAAGCAGGCCCTGGAGCTTTCCGTGGCCCTGAAGCGTCGAGGAGTCGCCGTGCGCGTGTTCACCAGGAGAGTCGGCGGGCTTCCGGCACGAGACGAAGTCCGCGGCGTGCCCGTGGAGAGGCTTTGGTGCGCGGGCACGGGATTCATCAATGCGCTGACCTTCATGCTGTCGCTGGGTCTGTGGTTGTTGAGAAGATCAGCGCAGTACTCGGTCGTGCATGTCCATCTCGCGGGGTCGCCTGCCTTGCCCGCGGTTCTGGTCGGCCGGTTGTTGGGCAAGCGCGTGCTCCTCAAGCTTGGCGGAGGCCGGGGCATCGGCGAGTTGGCCGCGTCCAGAAATTCTTTCAGCGGACGATTGAAATTGAGCATTTTGTTCTGGCTGAAGCCTCAATTCGTGGCCGTGACTCATGATGTGGCCCAGGAGTGCGCGCAGGTCCTAGGAACCGTGCCGGTGGTCGTGCAGCCCAACGGCGTGGACACGGCCCGCTATCATCCTGTTTCCTCTGAGGAGAAGAAGGCTCTGCGCCAAAAACTGGGCTGGCCCGAGGGCCTGGCCTTCCTTTATGTAGGGAGATTTTCTCCAGAAAAGCGGTTGGATTGGTTTTTGAGGATCTGGTCTCAGTCGAAAAACGGTTCCAGTTTCGTGGCGCTTGTGGGTCAGGGGCCGGAAGAATCCAAGCTCAGAGCTTTGTCGAGCTCGCGGATTCTTATTCTGCCACCGATGGAGGATATCCAGCAGGCCTACGCGGCAGCGGACGTGTTCATCCTTCCGTCAATTTCCGAGGGTTTGTCCAACGCTCTTCTTGAGGCTATGGCTTCAGGCTTGCCTGTCCTGGGCAGCCGAGTCGGCGGCACGGCCGAGGCTGTCGAAGAGGGAACAACAGGCCTCCTGTTCGATCCTCAAGATGGAAGAGCTTTGGAGAAGAATCTGGAGCGATTTGTTTTAGAGCCTGGCTTGGCTGAACGCATGGGCATGGCCGCACGAGACAGGGTGGTCCAGACGTATTCCTTGGAACTTGTGGCGCAGAGCTATGAAAAACTCTACAGACTTTAGACCAGCGCCCCGAGCAACTTGTCGGCCGAGATGACCCGGACACCGCGCACGGATTTATCAATGCCCTTTTTCCTCAGGACCTGATAAGCGAAGGGGATTTTGATTCGTTCCTGGAAAGACCTCAGGGTGGGCGACACTTCCTCGTCTTGCATTTTGGCCTCTACGGCGAACCAGGGCTTCTCGTCCACAGTGACCAGAAAATCCACTTCATTCTTCGCCGAGTCGCGCAGGAAGTAGAGCCCGGCCTTGTGGCCCTCGCGGTCATGCAGCCAATGCACGAGCTTGAGAAGGTGAGAGGCGACGAGGTTCTCGAAGCGCGCCGGCTCGTCGGCCACCTCCGACCAGTCCCAAAGGTAGAGCTTGGGCTCCTTCTTCAGCGCGCGAAACGGCGTTCGCGCGTAAGGATGTATCCGGAAATGATAATAGAACGTCTCCAGGATATCGAGCCAGCGGGAAGCGGCCCGGTGGCTGACCGCCATGTCTTCCCTGATGCTGTTGATGGAAAGAAGCGATCCGACTTTCGTGGACAGCATATCGCTTAAAAGTTTCATGCCGCTTAAATCCCGGATCACTTCGATATCGCGGATGTCCTCGCGGAAAAGCCGTTCGTTGCGCTCGTTGTGCCAGCGGCGCAGCGTGCGCTCGTCCTGCGAGAACAGTGGCTCCGGAAAGCCGCCGAATTTCTCCAAAAGGTCGAGCTCAGCGCCGTTGTGCGTCGGCCCGACGGGAAGTTCCTTGAACGGCTCTATCCGGTTGTCCGCATGCGTCATTTCCGCGATGGAGAATGGATGCAGGCGGTAATAATGATATCGGCCTTGGAGGGAGTCGCCGCCCTTGCGATAAATGTCCAGACGAGAGCTTCCTGTGACGATGAACTTGTACTTGTCTTTGAGCGTGTCGTATTCGCCCTTGATGAATCTTTTCCACCCCTTGAATTTATGCAGTTCATCCAGGATGATCAGCTCGGCGTTTCCCGGCCATTGTCCAGCCATGATTTGGCGGCGTTCCTGCTTCTTGTCCCAGTTGAAGCAGGCGGATTCCTTGAAGTGCGCCGCTATCAGGGTCTTGGCCATGGTCGTTTTCCCAACTTGGCGAGGACCGCCGATGAACACCATCTTTTGGGCGAGGTCCTCCACGATCGGGGCGGTCAAGTAGCGTTGTTTAAGCATAGGGACATGATATGTAATTATTTGCCTCAAAGCAAATATTTACATGTCTAATTTTGCTTAGACGCAAAATTTAACAAAGCAGCTTATGGGGGCGAGTCTTTCTCGTTCTCTTCCAGCGCCCGCAAAGCTCCCGTGAAAGACGGGGTCCACGGGCCCTGGATGCGCGTCGAGCTTTTGGGCAGGGAACGGCCGATCTCTTCCCAGGTTGCGTGCCGCGCCAGGCCTTCGACGAGAGGGATGAAGGTCTTGGTGTTGGTCTGCGCGTAGCCGGTCCCGGTGTTGAGGATGAAGCTGCACGACGGGCACAGGCGCCGCAGGCGCTGCAGGTCCCAGGCGCTGCGGCAGCTGCCGTCCATGACGAATTTACCGGGGGTGATGCCTTTTTTGACCAGATTCACGAGCGGGAACTGGGCGTGGTTGCGCAGGATGACCCCCTGAACCTGGGGATCTCTCAGGTCGCGCGAAACCGCCGCAAGGAACCGATTCTTTTCTGAGCCGCGCAGAAAACCTTCCTTATCTCCGGGGTAGAGCGTAGCCGCCAGCGTAACCTTGAGGCCGTCGAAGTTCTTGGCCACAGCCAGGGCCTTGTTGATGGACGGGGGTGTGAGCTCATAGCCGCGGGCTTGGAAGGTCGAGAGCCAAGATTTGTAGTTGTCCGTGCTGGCGAAATGAAAGGAGAAGGTCCAGCGGTCCTTGGGCCAGGAGTCATAGGGTGCTTGGGGGGACCCGCCGATCTGCCGCAGAAGATCGGGGGGAAGGGATTGCGCGAGGCTGTCGATCCGCGGCTTATCCTTGGCCGGCAGGAGGGACTCGTTGACCTTGAGAAAGAGAGCGATGCGCCGCGCCGCGGCCCCGGGGTTCTCCGTCGCTTCTTTTTCCAGCGCTTGGATGAAATTCTCAAGGGCCCGGGAGTCGCGTCTTTGGGGTGAGAGCTGGGGCATGAGGCCTTCGAGCTGGGAGGCATAGCGGCGGATGTCTTGGGGGCGTTGGGCGGGGAAGAGGAGGGGCACGACGGTCGCGGCCTCTGCGGGGTTCTCCCGCAGGTACGGGATCAGGACATCGTAGGCCTGGGCGCGCAGAAGAAAGACCTGGGCAAAATGGTTTTTTGGGTCTTCCTCAGCGATGAAATCCGTGATCGTCCGGCCGGAGTCGTGCAGCAGCGCCTGCATATGCCAAAACAAGAGTCTTGATTCCATGCTGTGCGAGGCGAATTTGCGGCTGAGCATCACATAGACGGTCCGGGGGCTGATGATCTTTTGGGCCAGGAGCAGTTTCTGCTCGTCTTTGAGGTCGGCGATGCGGACGAGCTGCCAACGCAGTTCCTCCGTTAGGGCCTTGGGGTGCCCCTTATTCTCGTGCAGGGCCAGGGTGAGCAGGCGCAAGGCTTCGGGAGAGTCTGCCGAGAGGCCGGTGGGAGCGTTTTCATCGATAGAGAATCGGCGGCTGAGCGCCTTGAGGCCTCTGGCGGAATATCGGCGGCTCCAAAGGGCCTTGGCGATGGGTCGCCAGGAGGGATCGAAGACAGGCTCCCGCCAAGGAGTCCTGGACGCTGCGGTCGGCAGGGCCAGCAGGGAGGGGTTGCGGCCGGACGCGGGGCTGACACGGACCGGCGTTGAAGCAGCTGTCTTCTTTCGGCCGTCATAAAGCGTGGAGAGCTCTGGGGCTGCGTTGGAAGAGAGTTTAAGATCGGGGATTGCTGTATTTTTTTGGATCTTCTTGCGGGGGAAGAAAGCGGTGAGCAGAGCATCGAGCTGTGACGGGCTCAAAGCAGGTTCCATGGGCTGGCCCGATGTGTCCAGCCGCAGGCAGCGTTTGTTCTGGATCACGAAGCCGAGAGTCTTGAGCTGGTCGGCGTTGAGGGAATGATTCTTGAGAACGGCTTGGAAGGCCGGAGGCATGTCCGTGGCCGGCGCCGCAGCCAGGGGATTGGCAGCCAGGAGATGCAGTAAAAGAATGAATGATAGCACTCTCGATATTATAATAACTGGCGTTTCCAACCCTCTGGGTCTTTAGTCCCAGAATGCCGGTGGCATTGGGCCTAGGAGATTGTAGGTCCTTGCAGATTCTTCGTATGATGTGCCCATGTGCGGCATCTGCGGCATCGTTTATAAAGATGGGGGAACGCCGGACCGGGCGCTGCTCAAAAAAGCCAACGACCTCCTCACCCACCGCGGCCCGGATGACGAGGGCTTCTTCACGGACGGCCCGGCGGGCCTGGCCATGCGTCGGCTGGCCATCATCGATCTCTCCACCGGCCACCAGCCCATCTCCTCGCCGGACGGCCGCTACACCATCGTCTTCAACGGCGAGATCTACAATTTCCTTGAGTTGCGGGCAGAACTCAGCGCCGCAGGCGTTCAGTTCCGCACCAAGACCGATACCGAAGTGATCCTGGCCCTGTATGAAAGGATGGGGGCCGGCTGCGTGCGCCGTCTGCGCGGCATGTTCGCCATCGCCATCTGGGACAAGGCCGAAGAGCGCCTCTTCCTGGCCCGCGACCGCATCGGCAAGAAGCCCTTGGTCTACACGGAGCAGGCGGGCTGTCTGGCCTTCGCTTCGGAGCTGCGCTCGCTGTTCGTCTGGCCGGGGATCTCCCGCGACATCGACCCGGAGGCCATCGACCTCTATCTGTCCCTCCAATACATCCCTTCTCCCAAGACCATCTATCGCCAGGTCAAGAAGCTCGAGCCCGGGCACACCCTGACCTATCACAAGGGCCGCGCGGTCATCGAACGCTATTGGGACCTTCCTCTGGGACAGGCGCCGCTCACGGCTGATTTCGAGACCGCCAAGGAGATGGTCGCCTCCAAGCTGCGCGAAGCCGTGCGCCTGCGCCTGATCTCCGACGTGCCCTTGGGCGCCTTCCTCTCCGGAGGCATCGACTCCTCCATCATCGTGGCCTTGATGAGCGAGATGTCCGAGCGCCCGGTCAAGACCTTCTCCATCGGCTTCGAGGAGGCCGAGTTCTCGGAACTGCATTTCGCCCAGGAAGTGGCGCGGCGCTACGGCTGCGACCACACGGAATTCGTGGTCAAGCCCGAGATGGCCGACGTGCTCCCCAAGCTGGCGTGGCACTACGGCGAGCCCTACGCCGACGCTTCGGCTCTGCCCTCCTACTACGTGGCGCGCGAGACGCGGCGCTTCGTGACCGTGGCCTTGAACGGCGACGGGGGCGACGAGAATTTCGCCGGCTACATCCGGTATTTCGCCATGAAGCTGGCGCGTTACTTCGACGCCCTGCCCGGCCCTGGCCGCGCGGCCCTGCAATCAGCGGCCGAGTTCCTGCCGGAGTGGCGCGCGCCGTACAGCTTCAACTGGCGATTGAAGCGCTTCTTGCGCTCCGCCCTCTTCACGGACCTGCCCAAGCGCCATCTCAAGATGGTCGGCTACTTTTCGGAAGAGGACAAGGAGGGTCTCTACACCCAGCGCTTCCTCGCGCGGCTCGGCGAGGGGAAGGGCTCGGCGCAGGGATATCTGGCCCAAGCCTTCGATGCCTGCCCGCAGGAGGACTTCGTCAACCGCCTTCTCTATGTGGACTTCAAGACCTATCTGCCGGAATGCCTCATGGCCAAGATGGACATCGCGGCCATGGCCAATTCCCTGGAGGGGCGCTCGCCCTTCCTCGACCACGAATTCGTCGAAATGGTCTTTCGCATGCCCGGCGACTGGAAGCTCAAGGGCCTGCGCGGCCATAAATGGCTGCTCAAGGAGGCCTTCCGCGACAAGCTCCCTCCCCGCATCTTCAACCGGGGAAAGATGGGCTTCGGCATCCCGCTGGGAACGTGGTTCCGCGGGCCGCTCAAGGTCTATTGGGAGGAGCACGTCTTATCCTCGAAAGCCCTGGCGCGCGATTATTTCGAGCCCGCGGCTCTTCGTCAGATCTGGGCGGAGCATCAGAGCGGCGGTCGGGACCATGGCTACCGTCTCTGGGCGCTTCTCATGCTGGAGCTGTGGCATGAGAACTGCTAGGAAAAAAGAGGGGGGATCCATGGCTGCGAAATCGCTGGCCGGCCAGACCGCCCTGATCACCGGCGCGGGCCGAGGCATCGGGCGCGCGGTGGCGCTCGCCTACGCCAAGGAGGGGGCGGATCTCATCTTGTGCAGTCGAACCCAGGGCGAACTCGACGAGGTTGCCCAAGAGTGCGGCCAGGCGGGCGCCCGCGTGCTGGCGCTGGCCTGCGACGTGGGCTCTTCCTCGGCGGTACGGGATCTCGTCGCCCAGGGCTTGAAGCGTTTCGGACGCATCGATATCCTCGTCAATAACGCCGGGATTCTGGGCCCTAGCGGCCCCCTTGCGGACGTGCGCGAGCAGGATTGGGAAGAGACCCTGCGCGTGAATCTCACGGGGCCCTTTCTCGTCACGCGGGAGGTCCTCAAGGCCGCCATGCTCGTCCGCCGGAGCGGCTGCGTGATCAATGTCTCCTCTGGACGAGGGCGTGCGGCCCGCTCGGGCTGGGGTCCCTACACAGCCAGCAAATTCGGTCTGGAAGGGATGTCCCAGGTATTCGCCGAGGAATGCCGTGAGAGCGGCATCCGGGTCTATACGATCAATCCCCGGGCGACCGGAACAGCGATGCGGGCCGCGGCGTTCCCGCAGGAGGACCCCGCAACGCTCAAGACCCCCGCGGCGGTGGCGCAAGCCTTCGTGGATTTGGCCCGATCCACGGGCCGGATGCTTTCCTAGCGGCGGCCGGCGCGAAAATTATATATTACCCCCATGATCTGCCGTCTGTGCAAGGGAGAAGACCTTTTTCAGTTCCTGGACCTCGGCTTCATGCCCCCGGCCGACGAGTTCCTGCGCAAGGAGCAGCTCGCCTATCCGAGGAACTACTACCCTCTTGAACTCTATCTGTGCCGTTCCTGCGGCCAGTGCCAGCTGGGCTATGTCGTCTCGCCCGAGATCCTCTATCGGCATGATTATCCCTATGAGGCTTCGACCACGCAGACCGGGCGGGAGCATTTCGCCCGCTTCGCCGCCGAAGTGACGCGGCGCTTCGGCCTGGGCGAGAAGTCCTTGGTCCTGGACATCGGGAGCAATGTCGGCGTCCTGCTGGCCAATTTCAAGGCGCAGGGCACCCGGATCCTTGGCGTGGACCCAGCCGCCAATATCGTGAGGATCGCTGAGAAGAACGGGATCCCCACCCTCAACGAGTTCTTCAGCGCCGATCTGGCGCGAGAGATCAAGGCGAGTCATGGGAAGGTCTCGGTCGCCACGGCCTCCAATTGTTTCGCCCATATCGACGACCTGGATGATCTGATGAAGGGTCTCGACGGTCTGTTGGCGGACGACGGAGTCTTCATCCTGGAGTCCCCTCACTTCCTCGACCTCGTCAAGAATCTGGAGTACGACACGATCTATCACGAGCATCTCTCGTATCTTTCGCTCAAGCCCCTCGTTTCGTTCTTCCGCCGGTTCGGGATGGAGGTCTTCGACGTGCACAAGCAGACCATCCATGGCGGCTCCTTCCGGGTCTTCGTCGGCCGCCCCGGGAGGCACAAGCTCACCCCCGAGGTGGCCCGGTGCCTGAAGGCGGAGAAGGATTTCGGCCTCCACACGGAGAAAGTCTTGAGACGATTCGCGGGGGCGGTGCGCAAGAACCGCGAGGACCTGCAGGGCCTGCTCTTCAAGCTCAAGCAGCAGGGCAAGAGCATCGTGGCCGTGAGCGCCCCGGCCAAGGGGATGACCTTGCTCAATTACTGCAAGATCACCCGCGATGTCCTGGATTTCGTGACGGAGAAGGCCGCCCTGAAGATCGGCCGCTTCACTCCTGGCGAGCACATCCCCGTTCTGCCAGACTCTGAACTCCTGCGCCAAAAGCCCGATTATGCGCTGCTTCTGGCCTGGAACTTCGCCGGCGAGATCATCGCCAATCTCAAGGACTACCGCCGCGCGGGCGGGAGATTCATCATCCCCATCCCCTCGCCCCGCATCGTCTCCTGAACTCCGATGAAAATGGTGAGGACGCAGATCTCTTTTAAGGACGCGCGCGGGAGCATCCGCGACATCCTTGACGGCGTGGCGCTCGACGCCATCACCCTGATCATCTCCAAGAAGGGCGTGGTGCGCGGCAATCACTCCCACAAGAAGACGACCCAGTATCTGTATGTGCTCAGCGGCCGGGTGCGCTATCTCTCCCGCAAAGGGACAGGCAAGGTTCGTTCGGCCATCCTGGGCCCGGGGGATCTCGCGATGAGCCCGCCGGGAGAGGCGCACGCCATCGTTTCCTTGAGGGCCTCGACCTTTCTCGCCATCTCTCATGGACCGCGTCACGGCCGCAATTACGAGGCGGATACCTTCCGCCTGGTCCGCCCCCTGGCTGCATGACTCCGCCGGAACTGACAGTCCTGACCCTCACCCTCAACGAAGTCGAGTCGCTGAAGAATTTTCTGCGGAGAGTCGAGCCCCTCCTCTCGCCCCAGGCGGAACGCTTCGAGCTTCTGATCGTCGACGGGGGATCCACGGACGGGACGCTGGAGGTGGCGCGAGAGGCCGGAGCCCGCGTGATCCTGCAGGATAAGCCCGGCTATGCGAACGCCTACCTGCAGGGTCTGGCAGCGGCCCAGGGCCGCTTCATCCTCTGCGTGGATGCGGATTCCTCCCATCCTCTCGAGATCTTCCACGAGTTCTGGCGCCGGCGCAACGACTACGACGTGGTCATGGGTTCCCGTTATCTGCCGGGAGGCGAGGACGGGCGCCCCTGGCTGCGCCGGCTCATGAGCCGCCTGCTCAACTGGACCTATGCCCGATTCCTGTCAGTCCCCTTGACGGACATCTCCGGGGGCTTTAGGCTTTACCGGGCCGAGGCCCTGCGAGGGATCCATTGCTCGGCGCGCTACTATGACGTGGTCGCGGAGTTGATCGTGCGGCTTCACGGCGGAGGCCGGCGCATCCTGGAGATCCCCTATCACTATATCCCCCGAGGCCACGGCAGGTCCAAGGCCAAGCTGCTGACGTTCTCTCTGAGCTATGTCATCACGATGATCCAGCTCTGGTGGGAGCGATGACCGAGCTGGTCCATCTCCAGACGCTTTCCGAGGCCCCTCATTTCAACGACCTGATCTTCAGCCGCGTGGAGCCCTTCCTGGGCCGGCGGGTCCTGGAAGTGGGTATGGGCATGGGGCAATTCACCGAGCGGTTGCTTCAGCGCTGCGAGCGGGTGGTGGGCATCGAGCTGGTGGAGGAATTCCTTGCCCTGGCTCGCCGCCGCTATCAGGGACGCGAGCGCCTGGAGATCTTCCAGGCCGATGCGAGCGCTTCTTTGGCGCCGCTTCTGGGAGACCGGAGATTCGACACGGTGCTCTGCATGAACGTCCTGGAACATATCGAGGAGGACGTTGCGGCCCTGCGGAATTTCCATGCCCTCCTGGAGCCGGGGGGGCGGGTCGTGCTCATCGTCCCGGACTGCCCGTGGCTTTTCAATAAGCTGGATCGCTACGGGGGACATTTCCGGCGCTATGATCGCGCGGGTCTCCAAGCGAAGCTCGAGGCGGCCGGGTTCTCGGTGGAGCACGCGCATTCCTTCAATATGACGGGCATCCTCGGCTGGTTCGTCAACGGCGCCCTTCTGCGCCGCAAGTACCCGCCTGTCGGGCAGGTGCGTCTGTTCGACCGCCTGGTGCCCTGGCTGGACCGCCTGGAAAGATGGATCGGTCCTCCGATCGGTATGTCTATCCTGATGGTGGGGCGCAAGGGCCCAGACGCCCATGCGTGAACAAGAGCCGAGGATGGTGCGGTTCCTCTTGGCGGCGTGCGCCCTCGCGCTGGGGCTTTGGGGGATCCGTTGGGGCCTGCCGAGTCAGGAGCGCCTCGCCCGCATCCTTGCTCCCGGCTTCGAGACGCAGGCCTCGCTTCAGGAACTGTCGGATTCCTGGACGCAGATGCATCAGCGCCTGGGATCCAACCTGATGCTGAACCCCGATGCCGGCGCCTCCTTCACGGGAATCCAGAGTGTCGAGCCTGGCTGGACGGCGGCGCCTGCCTTGCTGGTGAACTCCATCCGCTCCTTCCATGTCAGGTCGGCCCATGAAGACGAGCAGAGCTATCTGCTCGCCCTCTCGCGCATGCGCCCTGGGCGTCTGCAATTGAATCCGCACTTCTTCACCTATGGCGGAGCGCACCTCTATGTCTTGGGCGCTTGGCTGGCGCTGGCTGCCGAGGTCGGGAGGATATCCCTGCACTCCTCTCTCTTGCCCTACCTGCAGGCCCCGGCGAAGATGGCATCCCTCTATCTCGCAGGCCGGCTCTTGTCGGTCTTGGCCTTCGTGGGCTGCGTGCTGATGCTGCTGCGCATCGGTCGGCGTCATCTGGGCTGGCGGACCGGGGCGCTGGCGGGCCTTATGTTTGCGCTGTGCCCCGCGGCCATCATCCAGGCGCATGTGCTCAAGAACCATACGGTCTGGTCTTTTCTGGCGCTTTTGACTTTGGACTTGAGCGCGGACATCCTGGAAAAGGGGGGGCTGTGGAACTATGCCGCGGCCGGAGCCGTCTCCGGGCTGACGGTCGGCGCCTTCCTCCAAGGATGGCCTGTCTGCTTGATCGTGGCAGCGGCCTGCGTCCTGCGCCTGGCCTGCGGCCGGGGGGCCACCGGTCCGCAGGCGCGTGGTCTGGCCGTGGCGGCCGTGTGCAGCATCGGCGCTTTTTTCCTTACGAACCCTTATTGGCTCCTCGCATCCCATGAGGTTCTGGCGGAGATGAACGTCTTGCGGGGCTTCTCGACCGTGGACTTCACGCATCCATTTCTATTCCTCTGGAATCCTCTGCGCCATTCCGTGACCAGTCCCGTGCTGGTTCTGATGCTGGCCGGCGCGCTCTGGGCCTTGCGGCGGGGCCGGCGCGAGCCCGCTCTGCTCCTGTGCCTGTGCGCCTTCGTCTTCGGGCTGGCGGCCACCAGTCTCATGGGCAATGTCGTCACGACCAGGCAGGTCCGGTATGGCCTGGTCTGGTTGGGGGTCGGAGCGCTGCTCGCCTCTCATGTGGCGGTCATGCTGATCCAGCGCGACTCCCGTGCGCGCCCGTGGCTGGCGGGGGGGCTCATCCTGGTCCTGGCCAACCTGGCCCTGCAGGGGGTGACCTATTCCTACAACTTCCATATCGACGCGACGCCGTTGTCCACGCATGTCCGCTCAGGGGAGTGGATCGAATCGCATGTCCCCGCCGGCTCCTCCATCGGCCTGCTGCGCCTGCCGCAGCCTTCCAACGCCCCTTATTTCCGCTATGACCGTTACGCGATGAGATTCATCGAGCCCAGACTCTTCGGCAACCTGCCCGCGGCCCAGCTGCCCGAGTTCCTGGCCGTGGTCGCGCCGGACTATGATGACCGGCCGCTCCTGGAGCCCAACCTCTCGCGCTATGCCTCGGTGGTTCTCTTTGAACGCGCCTACCTGGTCCCGTGGGTGCGCATCGATGAGACTTCGACGACGGCCAATCCCCTCATTGCGATCTATCGCCTGCGCCATGAAGATTAGCCGATTGATCCTCCTTCTTCTTGTGGGGCTCTCCCTGCGGGCGGCCTACGCCTGGCGCTTCCCGCAATGGGGACCGGGGGGCAGCATCCCGGACATCAACTGCTACGAGACCCTGGCCGAGAGCCTGCTTCAATATGGTCGTCTGTCGGATCCCTCCGGACACCCGACGGCCGTGCGGGAGCCGGGCTATCCTCTGCTTTTGGCCGGGCTCTATCATATCACCGGCCCCAGCTACCGGGCCGCGCAGGCGCTCAACTGCCTCTTGGGGGCGGCGACCCTCATCCTGATCTTCCTCATCGGGGCCGCTGTCTTCGGACGTCCGACTGCGTGGATCGCCACGGCCATCGCCGCGCTCTATCCGCAGTTCATTTTCTACGCCGGCACTCTGGAACGAGAGACCTTTCAGACCTTCCTGCTGACCGGCGGTCTCTGGCTCCTCATCCGCGCCTGCCGGGCGCCCTCAGCAGGGCGTTTCGTCTCGGCCGCGGCTGTCTGGGCTCTGTGCCCTTTGACCAATTCTGTTTTTTTGCCGGCGGGACTAGCCGCGGCGGGAGCCGTCTGGTGGAGGGGCCAGCGCCGCGGGGCGGGCCTCTTTCTGGCCGTTTTCCTCGGGATCTACGCGCTCTGGCCGCTGCGCAACCACCACGTCTTCGGCCGCTGGGGCACGGGGATGAGCGGCAGCGGGGCCCATCTCTACGTCGGGCTCTTGATCCCCAATGATGTGGCCGGGACCCCGGAAGAGTTGGTGATCGACAAGAGCGACCCCGTCATGCTGCAGGCGTCCCGTCTTCCGGAAGCGGAGCGGGACCGATTCTTCTACCGGGCGGCCGCGGACTTCCTGGTCCGCCATCCGTTCGCCTCGGCGGGCACGTTCCTGGGCAGCGGCCTGAAGATGTGGCGGCTCTATCCCTACCCGCGTCCCTATGCGCATGATTATCGGCTGATCTTCTGGCTCAGCCTTCTCTCGGATGGCTGGATCATCCCCCTGGGGCTTCTCGGGTTGTTCTGGGCCGGCCGCCGGTATCCGGAAACGGATATTTTCAATGCGACGCTCTTATCGGTGACCGTGGTCTATATGCTGTTCTGGGCGATCATCCGCTACCGCCTGCCGCTGATGCCGATCGTGATCCTCTATGCCGCCCATGCTCTAGACCACTGGATGCCGGAAAAATATAGAATAGCCGTTCATGGTTGAACGCAAGGCCGCCGGGGCTGAGGATTTCGCCCACCGGGCTCTGGTCTGGTGGCTGCCCATCCTTTACTGTCTGATCTCCTCCCTGTTCTATCTGCGCACTTACGATTCCGCTCAAGTCAAGATCACCATCATGCAGATGGGAGGCGTCGTTCTCTTGGCCCTCTGGGTGGCGCGTCTGCTCGAGGCCGGGCGCGTCGCCTTCAATAAGGCCGACCTCGTCTGCCTCTCCCCTTTCTTGGCGTATCTCCTGGTGGGCATCCTCTCGTTCTGGCATGCCCCTTACCACATGGCCAGCGTGGATTTCTTCCTCAGGCATTTCTTCTTCATGACCGCGGCGCTCATCGTCATCTATGAGTTCGATGCCGAGGCCGCCGAGCGTCTGACCAAGATCCTCATTGTCACGGCTTGGATCGCCGTGGGCTATGGCTTCGTGCAGTGGGCGGACACGCGGTGGTTCCCCCACGGGGTGGGCCTGGGCATCGACCCCTTCGTCTGGCGCGGGGCTTTCGGCGAGCGCATCTTCTCCACCTACGGCAACCCCAACTTCTTCGCGGATTTCCTCGTCATCATCTTCCCCATCCTGCTGACGCAGTACGTCAAGACCCGGCGCTGGAGCCTTCTGCCGCTGATGGGGATGCTCCTCGTGGACCTGATCGCGACAGGGACCAAGGGCGCGTGGCTGGGCTTCGCTCTGGTCATCTTCATGCTGGGGGCCGTCGCCCTCGTCTATTTCAAGACCCTGGTGGCGCCGGCGCGGCGCTTCGTGCTGGGCGTCGCGGTGGCCGGCGTTCTGGGCTTCGTCGGTTATGTGGCCAAGGACCTGCAGGGACGCCTCGTGTCCATCAATTTCAGGCTCTTCACCTGGGAGGCGACCTGGGAGATGATCAGGACCCAGCCCTTCCTGGGGACGGGCATCGGAAGTTTCCCGCCGGTCTATCCCGCCTTCCGCCGGCCTCCCATCTTCCATATCGAGGGCAAGCACAACACCGAGACCGACCACGCCGAGGACGAATACCTCGAGGAGCTGATGGACAACGGGATCCTCGGCTTCGGGGTCTTCATCTGGCTGGTGCTCAGCACCCTGGTCGTTGGGTTCCGCTCCCTGGGGCAGCTCATCGCGCTGGGCTCGACCAAGGACGGTCGCGCGCCGCCGCGCGCCTACGACTTGGTGGGATACATGATCGCCTTCATGGGCATGCTCGGGCACAATTTCTTCGATGTGAGTCTGCGTTTCGTGTCTTCGGGCGTCTATCTCGGGCTCCTCTCCGGGATGATCGTCAACCTGGCCCGCGGCCAGGCCCTCTATGAGCTCCACGATCTGCGCGAAGCGTCGCAGGCCAAGGGGACAGCGCCGGTGCCGGGGGTCTCGGCCTGGGGGCCGATGGCGGAGTTCCTGCTCTGGCCGGCGCGGTTGGCGGCCTGGGGCGCTCTGGGGTATGTCTCCTTCTTGCTGCTCAAGGAATTCTCAACGCTCCAGGGGCCGATGCCTCTGGTGGGAGGGGAGTCCCTGCAGTGGTGGATCTCCTGGGCGGTCTTCATCGGGTGCGTCGTCTGCCTGGGGGGCATACTGGCGCGGCTGGTCCAGCTCTCGGCGAAGCCGGGCGTGGCCCTGGCGATCTTGGCCATGCTCTGGCCGCTGTATCAGTTCTGGGGCTATTTCAAGGCGGACGTGCATCACAACGTCGCCATTTATTTCTCCAAGGAGAGGAAATGGGACGAGGCGCTCTCCCATTATCTTCAGGTCAAGAAGCTCAATCCAAATTTCGCCATGTCCATGTATTTCATGGGCAACGTCTACAATGACCGCTTCGACATGAACAAGGTGTACAACCCGGGCTGGGGCGACGCGGACGGTCAGCCGCGCGACGACTATGAACGCGCCCTGGACTCCTATGAATATGTGCGGAAGCTGGCTCCGAACTATGTCCAGATGCATCACCAGGTCGGCAACCTGCACATGCGCCGGGCGGAGTGGGCCCTGAGTCACGGCCATCCCGAGGAGGCGGACGCCTTCCTCGAGAAGGCCCTGACGCGGTTCTACATGTACCAGGCGATCGATCCCGTCTTCGAGGCGAACTACACCCGCATCGGGCAGATCTACATGATGCGGGGGCAGGCCGCCCAGGAGCATGGCCGAGCGGCCGAGGCGCGGGGATATTTCGAGAAGGCGGCGCGGACCTACGAGATGTCCATCACCGCTCCCCGCTGCGCCGTGGAGCCCGGCCTGATGGAGAAGAAATTCCTCAGGACCACGATCCTGGCCTATCAAACTTATCTCCCGGCTCCCGAGGGGCGCTTCGTCCATCGGCACGAGACCGCCGAGGCTTACACCAATCTGGCCAACGCCTATTTTCTGCTCGACCGCTGGCAAGAATCGGAACAAGCCTATCTGCGGGCCCTCACCCTCAATCACGATTTCCAGCAGGCCAAGAACAACCTCTCGGTCCTTTACCAGAAGGCGAAGGCGGCCGGGAGGCTGAAAGCCGTTGCGCCGCCGCCGCCGGGCGCGGTCTTAGCCGTTCCGTACACTGGGTATGAGATCATCCCCTCGAGACGCTGAGCTTTTGCTATTCTGTTCACAGAAAAACCTATGAAGATAAAAGGAACGATGCCCGGTCGTTTCCGTCCCGCGGGGCCCGGGGGCCAGGACCTCCGGAGCTTTGCCCGCTGGTACCGCTCTCAGGAGGTGGCCCAGTGGGAGGCCTTGGATCTGGATGCCGTGGCACGCCTGGCGGACCTCCTGCTCGAGGCCGAGCGCCGGGGCAGGCATGTCTTCGTCATGGGCAATGGGGGCTCCGCCGCCACCGCGGCCAGCATCGCCGTGGATTTCTCAAAGACGGCTTCTCGGCCGGGCCACCGCCCCTTGAAGTGTCTCTCGCTCTCCGAGAACACGGCCTTCATCACGGCCATGTCCAACGACCACACTTTCGACGACATCTTCGTCCAGCAGCTGAAAAATCTCCTGGAGCCGGGCGATGTGGTGATCTTCATCAGCGGCAGCGGCAACTCGGTCAACCTCATCAAGGCCGCCATGTTCGCTCGAGCAAAGAGGGCCAAGACCGCGGCGCTTCTGGGTTTCGACGGGGGCAAGCTCAAGGCTCTCGTCGATGTCCCCGTTATCGTGCCCTCGGAGCACTACGGCGTCGTCGAGGATCTGCATCTGTCGATCAGCCACATCCTCACATTCTTTCTGCATCAGCGCCGTGGAAGGTAGAGCCCGCCGCGCCGTTTTCCTCGACCGCGACGGGGTCATCATCCAGGAAGTCGACTACCTGCGCCGTGCCAGCCAGCTCAAGCTCATTGCGGGGGCGGCGCGGGCCATCGCCCGCTTGAGAAAGGCGGGGTTCAAGGTCGTGGTGGTGACCAATCAGTCCGGCGTTGGCCGCGGTTATTTGACCTTGACGTCCCTTCGGCGGATACATGCCGTGATGAGAAGATTTGTAGCCCAAGGGGGGGCGAAGCTCGACGCGCTCTATGTCTGTCCCCATCTTCCGAGCGATGGCTGCTCGTGCCGCAAGCCGGCTTTGGGCATGCTGCGCCAGGCCCAGCAGCGCTTTACCTTGGATTTGAAGCGGAGCTATTTCGTGGGGGATTCCACCACGGATGTTCTGACCGGCCGCCGCGCCGGCTGTACGGCCATCCTGGTTCGCACGGGCAAGGGAGGCAGGGACGGCCGTTACCGCGCGCGGCCGCACAGGACTTGCGCGGACCTCCCGGCGGCCGCGGCTTGGATCCTCGGCCAAGCCTGAGGGGTCCATGGCCAGCGACATCCTGATCTTAGACGTGATCCACAACGACGGCGGCGTCGTCAACAAGGATGTCAACAGCGGGCTCGGCTCCCGCACGATGATCGGTCATTCCTGGCGCGCGAAAATCCTGGAATGGCTGAAAGGCCAAACCGTTGTTTTGCCGTCGATCGTGTTGCCCTATGCGGCGGCGATCCTCAAGAACAAGGGACATCGGGTTCAATATCTGAGGGTCTTTTCCCAAACGGACCACGGCCGGATCCTCTCCCGCATCTCCCAGATCGCGCCTCAGCCGGGGATCATCGTCTTCAACCCCGCCCTGGTGGGTTATCGCAGCGAACTGGCGATCGTCGATTTTTTAAGACGCGAATTCCCCTCGACGCGTTTCGGCGCGCTGGGATCCCTGGCGACCGTGTTTCCCGATCTGATCAGCCAGCACTTCGATTGGGTGATCAACGGAGAGCCTGAAAAAATCCTCATGGAATCGGATATCGAGGATTTTGCGGGGGTGGTGTCCGTCAAGGGCCTGGTGGACAATCTCGATGTCCTTCCGTTTCCGGACTGGTCTATTTATGGGGAAGAACGTTTTTCCTATCGCCCCATGCTGTCTCGAGTCCCTTTGCATACGATGCTGTCCAGCCGGGGATGCCCGATGTCCTGTTTGTATTACTGTTCCTATCCCGCCATCCAGGGCAAGAGATGGCGGTCCCGGAGCGCGGCGTCGCTGGCCGATGAGATCGACTATCTCATCAAGAATTTTGGCACGCGCGCGATCCTTTTCCGGGATCCCTACTTCTCTTTTCGAGCGGAAAAGACGATGGCCATGGCCGAGGAAATCCTGCGCAGGAAGCTGCAGGTCCAGTGGGGCTGCGAGACGCGCCTGGATTCGTTGGACAAACAGGGCATCGACCTGCTCTATGCCTCGGGGCTGCGGTCGGTCAATATCGGCGTGGAATCGGAGGATCACGCCATCCTCGCCTCGGCGAAACGAAGGCCGGTCGAACGCTCCCACGAGGTCGAGATGGTCGAGTACTGCCGCAAAAAGGGCGTGAAGGTCAACACGTTCTTCATCCTGGGCCTGACCGATGACACGGAGCAGACCATCCTCAACACGATCCAGTATTCCATTTCTTTGCGCGGGTTCTGCGCGCAATACACGATCAACACGCCGGCGCCGGGAACGCCTTGGTTTGCGGACATGCAGGGGAAGTTCACCGAGACTGACCTCGAAAAATATGACAACAATCACCTGGTCTTTCAGCACAAGAACCTAACGCCGCAGGATATGTATCGGCTTAAAGAGAAAGCGTTTGTGGACTACTATTTCCGCTGGAGGTTCCTCTTCGATCAGATCCGGTGGCGCTGTTGGGACATGAAGGACTGGTGGAATCTCAAGATCCCGGTCGTAACGCCAACCTCATGAAGACCCCTCGCTGTTTTGTCACGGGCGGGACAGGGTTCGTCGGCCGGCATTTGATCCGGCATCTCATCTCCCGGGAGATCGCCGTCAGCGCGTTGACGCGGGATCAGGACCAGGCGAGCGCTCTGGAGAGCATGGTGGCTCGTCCGGGATTGTTCCACACCTTCAACGGTGATCTCTGCCAAGCCGAAGGACTTCAGGAGTGGCTGCGGGACGGCGGGACGATCATCCATCTGGCGGCAGCGACGCCCGCGCATCCATCGTCCGGCTATCGCCGGGTCAATGTGGAGGGCACGCGCCACCTGTGCGCTGCGGCTCAACGCTGCCGCGCCAGATTCATCCACATCAGCTCGCTGAATGCCTCCCGGGTGACGGGAGCCTATGGGCAATCGAAGCTGGATTCCGAAGACATCGTGCGGCAGAGCGGACTGGACTATTGCATCCTTCGGCCCGCCTTGGTCTATGGACCTGGCGACACGGGCATGTTGGGCCGCATTTCCGCAGCCATCCGGAACACCCGGCTGGCCATCATCCCCAATGGTGGGCAGAACCGTTTTCAGCCGATCCATGTCGACGATCTGTGCGAGGCCATCCTTCAAGTCTTCGCAGATCCCCGATTGGGAGGCCGAATCCTGGAGATCGCCGGCGAAGACATCATCACCTTGGGAGAGTTGATCGGCATTCTGCGCCAAGGAACGGGAAGATGTTCTCTTCCATTCATCCTGAGTCCATCGCTGACTCGGGCGGTCCTGCATTGTGTCGGGATGTTCCAGCCCCAAACACGATGCCGCCTTCAGGAGTCTTTGACCGATCGAGTCGCCGCAGAGAATGCACTTCCCGAATTCGGCTTGGCGAAGAGAGACCTGGCTCAAGAACTCCTGCGAGCCTATTCCTCGTAAAGTCGGCCCAGTCTGATTTGGTATACTGCCTCGGCGTGAGCTCTTCATCGATTCAGGCGATCATCGTCGCTGGCGGTCGGGGCGTGCGCATGCGTCCCTGGACCGACGGCATGCCCAAGCCCATGATCCCCGTGGCGGGCAAACCCCTTTTGGAGCATCAACTGGAGTGGCTGGCGCGCTCAGGCGTGAGCGAGGTCTTCATGGGACTGGGCTACAAGGCGCAGGCGGTCATGGACCATTTTGGAGACGGCAAACCATGGGGATTGCGCGTGGACTATCATGTGGAGGAGTCTCCCCGCGGCACGGCCGGCTGCGTGCGCGACATCTGGCCCGCCATCCGTCACGAGGCCCTCATCGTTTACGGCGACATGTTCCTGAGCATCGATCTGTCGGCGCTGCTGCGCCAGCACCACCGTCTGGGCGCGGCAGCGACCTTGGTCCTGGCCCAGACCGACCACCCGGAAGATTCGGATCTGGTCAGCCTGGAGGGCGATCTGATCACCGGTTTTTATCGAGGGTGCGTCCCCTCCGGCGAGCGGAGAACCTCTGGCGCCTTCGGGGACCGCAGCCCCTTGGCTGCGGCGGCGACGTGGGTGGTGACGGACCGGATCATGGATAGGGTGCCGGCCGATCGGCCCAGCGATTTTGGCCGCGACATCTTCCCGCAGGCTTTGGCCGCGGGAGAGCGCCTGGCCGGCTTCCAGACCCGGGACACGATCGCCGACCTGGGAACGCCGCAGCGCTTGGAGGCTTTCGTGAAGCGCGCAGGAGGGATGACGCCATGATTATTTCTCGCACGCCTTTCCGTATGAGCTTTGCCGGCGGGGGGACGGACCTGGCCGCATTCTACCAGGACCAGCCGGGAGCGGTGGTGACCACGGCCATCGACAAGTACATGTACATCACGGTCAACCGCTATTTCGACGACAGCATCATCCTGAAATACAGCCGCACGGAGCTTGTCGCCAGCGTGGACAAGATCCGCCATCCCATCCTGCGCGAGTGCCTGCGTCTGGTCGGCATCTCCCGGGGCATCGAGATCACCTCCATGGCGGATGTCGTGGGGGGCACCGGGCTGGGGTCCTCTTCGAGCTTCACGGTCGGCGTCCTCCATGCTCTGCACGCCTACAAAGGCGAGTTCCGCACCGCCGAAGAGCTGGCGCGGGAGGCCTGCGAGGTGGAGATCGGGCGTTTGAAGGAGCCGATCGGCAAGCAGGACCAGTACATCGCGGCTTACGGCGGCTTCCAATATCTGGAGTTCATGCCCAACGGCAGCGTACGGGTCGATCCCCTCATCTGCCCGCCGGCGGCTTGGAAGCAGCTTTCCCCAAGCCTGCTCCTGCTCTATTCGGGCGTGACTCGCAAGGCCGGACCGATCCTTCGTCGGATGCGGGCGGGCTTGGAAAAGCGTCAGGATGTCTTAAGGCGCATGTGCGAACTGGCCCAGGAAGCGCGCCGAGAACTCCAGTCCGGCCGGGTCGCTTCGTTGGGGGAGATCTTCCATGAGGGCTGGGAACTCAAACGGAGCCTGGCTGATGGGATCTCGAACCCCTCCATCGATCGCGCTTATGAGACGGCACGGCACCATGGCGTCGTGGGCGGCAAGATCTTGGGAGCGGGAGGCGGAGGCTTCCTGCTTTTGTTCTGCCCTCCGGCCAAGCACTCCGCCGTCGTGAAAGCCCTGCCGCGATGGCGAGAAATCCCATTTCATTTTGAGCCCGAGGGCTCCAAGATCATCTATGTCAGCAAGTGAGACGGGCCGTTGCCCCACGCTCTCCATCATCGTCCCGGTCTACAACGAGACGAATACGGTTGCGATCCTGTTAGACCGGTTGCTGGCCGTGAATCTGCCCGGCCTGGAAAAGGAAATCGTCATCGTGGAAGGCAATTCCACGGATGGCACGCGCCAGCTCGTGCGTGCTTATGAGGGTCGGGCCGGAGTGCAGGTCGTGTATGAGGAACATCCGCGCGGCAAGGGCGCCGCGGTGCGCGCCGGACTGGTCCGGGCCACGGGAGACTATCTCCTCATCCAGGACGGGGACCTGGAATACGACCCGACCGATGCCGTCAAGCTCCTGCGCCCCCTGCTCGCCGGCGAGGCGGATGTGATCTTCGGGTCCCGCTCCCTGGAGCATAAGCAACGCTGGCAGTATCGCGAGTTCCAAGGCGTCTGCGAACGCTGCTACGGGTTGGTGGTCAATCTGGGAGGATTGTTCTATACGAAGCTGTTCAATGGGCTCTATGGAACGCGCCTGTCCGATGGCGCCACCATGTTCAAGCTCTTCCGCATGGCCGACATCCGCCCCCTGGCTCTGCATAGCAATGGATTCGACTATGATTGGGAGATCTCGGCCAAGCTCGCCAAGAGGGGCCTGCGGTTTTTGGAGATGCCGGTGTTCTACAAGGCCCGCAGCCGCGCCGAGGGCAAGAAGATCCGCTTCTGGCGCGACGGCTGGCACGTCTTGGCGGCGATTGTGCGCTACCGCTGGGCCGACTGATCGGGACGGCGCCGTTCCAGAAATCCGGCCGCCCCGATGCAGGCCGCGAACATCAACACAGGCATGACGGGCAGTCTGTAGCGCATCTGGCTGACGCTCACGACATGGACCCCCATGGTCCCCAGAACGAACACCATCAGCGGGAATAGTTCTGCCCAACGCTGCCGCAGTTTCCAGAGGCCCCACAGCCCTCCCAGGATGAGGAGCGGCTCGAAGGCCAGGCTGAGGGCGACGAGCATGGGGCGGCTCAGACCGGCGCCAGGACGGCTGGTGGGGGTTTCGATGAAGTCCTTGTCCGTGCGCGGGTAGAAGCGCCAGAAATTGACGACTTTGACGGACCATTGTCTCAGCACTTGAGCGGGGTTCTCGCACATGAAGCGCAGGCTTTGGCGGAGGTAGACCTGGTCGCGCTGGGCCGGCGTCAAGGAGAGGCTCTCCTGATAGAAGGGCGATTTCTCGATGGCCGCCATGGCGACGGCCGTGTCGACTTCATTGAGTTCGAAGAACATGGTCCCGTGCAGCATGGCCAGGCCGCCGTGGTTGTCCAGGCTGAAGCGGCCGACAGCGGCTTGGTTGCGCGCGCACCAGGCCAGCAGGGGGACCAGCCAGATCAGGACCGCGCAGGTCCAGGCTCTCCAGGGCCATCGACCCATCAGGCAGGGCACGAGGGCCGCCGCCCAGATGAGAGCCGCGATGGGAGCGCCTTCAGCCCGGCAGAGGGCGGCGAGGCCGAGCAGAAGCCCTGCAGCCGGAGCCTTCCACCAAGACGCTCCGCGTTCCTGGAGGCTTTCGCAGAGCAGCCACAAGCTCGGCACGAGCATGGCCAGATAGAGGGTCTCTGAGAGGAGCATCCCTGAATAATAGATGAAGAAGGGATAGATGGCGGCGCAGGCCAAGGCGAGCCGGCCAGCCGGACGCGAGCCGCTCAAGCGCCCAGTCATCCGGCCCAGGGCCCAGGCGGTTGCCGTGGAGGCCAAGGCTTGCGCCAGGCGGGGGACCAGCAGGCTGTGGCCGCCGAGGCGGTAGCAGAGGGCGAAGAGGGTCGTGGGCAGCGGGGGGGTGACTAGAGTCTGGCCGTTGACATGCAGCATGCTGCTGGAGGCCCAGGCCCAAGCAGCGTTGTCGTAGCTGCCCTCGTCGATCTGATGGAGACGTCCCCCGAGCTTCAGTGAGAAGGCGAGGCGCAGGAGCAGGGCGAGCAGAAGCCAAACCCACTCGGGGGTTTCAAAGACGAGGCGGTTGAAAGCCTTGCGCACGGGCAGATTCTAAGACTTTGACGAGAGGGGCGCAACGGCTTGTCCCATCCAAGGCAAAAAAGCCACAATAGCACCGCACGATGAAGATCATCGCGGTCCTGCCTGCCTACAACGCGGAAAAGACCCTGGAAAAGACCATCCGGGACATCCCTCCCGGGACGGTGGACGAGATCATCCTGGTCGACGACGCCTCCAAGGATGGGACGGCCGAGCTCTCGCGCCGTCTGGGCCTGGTCACCATCGTCCATGAAAAGAACCGCGGCTACGGCGGCAACCAGAAGACCTGCTACGCCGAGGCCCTGCGCCGCGGGGCGGACATCGTGGTCATGATCCATCCGGACTACCAGTACGACGCGCGCCTGGCCCCCTTCATGACCGGCCTCATCGCCGGCGGGGTGTGCGATGTTGTCTGCGGCAACCGCATCCGCACGCGCGTGGAGGCCCTGGCCGGCGGCATGCCCCTCTATAAATACTTCTTCAACCGCGCCCTGACCTTGATGGAGAACCTCCTGACCGGCCAGAACCTCGGCGAGTGGCATTCTGGACTGCGGGCCTATTCCCGGAAGGTCCTGGAGACCCTCCCCTGGGAGATGAACTCGGAGGATTTCGTCTTCGACCAGCAGTTCCTCATCCAGGCGGCGGCCTGCGGCTTCCGCATGGGGGACATCCCCGTGGCAGCGCGCTACTTCCCCGAGGCCTCCTCCATCAACTTCAGGCGCAGCGTGGTCTATGGACTCTCGGCTCTGTGGGTCTTGGCCCAGTACCTTTTGCAGCGCTTCGGCTTGGCGCGCTTCGCCCTTCTGAGTCCCAAATGCAGCTCCTGATCGCGTATTGGCAGCCCTACATCCTGGCTTTTGCCGCGGCCTTCGTTTTTTCCTTGCTCCTGACCCCGCTGGTGAGGCGGCTGGCCTTGCGCTTCGGCTGGGTGGACGAGCCCTCCTCCGCGGTCAAGACGCACAAGGTGACCACGCCGTCTCTGGGCGGGGTGGCGATCTTTGCCAGCTATGTCGCGACCCTGCTGCTTCTGCGCTTCTTCACGAAATTCCCGACCGGCACTCTGCACAGCCTGTGGGGGCTGCTTTTGGGTGGTACCGTGGTCTTCGCCATGGGGGTCGTGGACGATCTCAGAAAGCCCCATGGCCTGCACTTCAAGTCCAAATTCCTGGCGCAGGCCGTGGCCGCCATCTGTCTTCTGGCCTTCGACATCCGCATCCATTTCATCTCCCCCGACTATTTCGCGATCGGCCTGACCATCCTCTGGGTCGTCGGCATCACGAACGCCTTCAACATCATCGACATCATGGACGGCTTGAGCGCCAGCCAAGCGGCCGTGGCGGCGCTGGGGTTCCTCATGATCTCCTTGCCCTCCGAGGAGCTCTACGTCAACTTCGCCTCGGCCGCCATCGCCGGGGCGGCCTTGGGATTCATCCCCTGGAACTTGTCTTCCTCCCGCAAGATCTTCATGGGAGACTGCGGGGCCATGACCCTGGGATTCTTGCTCTCCGGCGTCTCCCTCGGCACGCGCTACAGCGACGTCAACGACCTGGGTGTGTTCGCCCCGCTGCTGATCCTCCTGGTGCCCATGTACGACACGCTCTTCGTCATGTTCGTGAGGGTGCGCAAGGGGCGTTCGCCCTTCTTGGGCTCCAAGGATCATTTCGCCCTGCGGTTGGAAAAACTGGGCCACTCGCGCGGCCGGATCGTGGGCCTTTCCGCCGGCGTGGCGGCGTTCTTGAGCTTCTGCGCTTTCTTGGTCACCCAGTTCTCCGCGTGGGCGGCCGTGGCTATCTATGCCGCGGTCGCGGCCGGAGTCCTCGCGGTGGGCAACTTCCTGGTCCGTGTGGATATCGAGTGAGGGAGGTCGACGTCCTCATCCTAGGGGGAGGGCTCTCCGGGCTTTCCACGGCCTATCATCTGGCTCAGCCCTCGCGGCAGACCTGTCTGGTGGTGGAGAAGGAGGCGCGCGTCGGCGGCACGGCGGGCTCGCGGCAGCGGGGGGGATTCGTCTTCGACCACGGCGCCCATCTTCTGCATCTGCACCATCCGTATGGGAAAAAACTGGTCCGCTCCCTTTTGCGCGGCAACCTGGTCAAGGTCCAGCGCAGCGCCTGGATCTATCTGCAGGATTGCTATGCCCGCTATCCCTTCCAGGCCAACACGCACGGCCTGCCTCGGTCCGTGGTCGTGGACTGTCTGGCCGGAGCCTGGAGAGCGGCTCAGCGGAGCCATCCGGGAGGAGATTCTTCTTTTGCCGATTGGAGCCGGGCGCTCTTCGGCGAGGGAGTCTGCCGCCATTTCATGTTCCCCTACAACCGCAAACTGTGGGGGGTCGCGCCCGAGCGCCTGACCTCGCGCTGGACAGGCCGCTTCGTTCCCAGGCCGGCGTTGGACGAAGTTCTTTGCGGCGCTCTCCTGGATCAAAAAAAAGGCTTTGGTTATAATTCTTTTTTTTATTACCCCAAAAAGGGAGGCAGCCAGGCCCTGGCCGATGCCTTGGCCGCGCGCCTTGCGGCGGGATGCATCCTCGTCGATTCTCCCGTGATCTCCGTGGACCTGGATGCGCGCGTGGCGCAGATCCAGGGTCTGGGAGCGGTGCGCTACAGGAAGCTGGTCAACACCCTGCCCCTGCCCGAGTTCATCGACCTCTCGGGCCCTTGGCCGGCCCAGGTCCGCGCGGCGCGGCGGCGGCTGCGCCATGCCAGCGTCTGGTGCCTCAACCTCGGCGTGGGCCGTCCGGACGCTTCGGGTAAGCACTGGATCTATTTCCCGGAAAAAAAATATCCGTTCTGCCGGGCGGGCATCTACAGCAACTTCTCCGCGACGAGCGCGCCGACCGGGGCCTCCGCGTTCTATATCGAGGTTTCCCGTCCCGGCGGAGCTGCCGTGGACTTGAAGGCTTTGGGGAAACAGGTTCTCAGCGGTCTGCTCCGCTGCGGTCTCCTGCGGCCCAAGGACCGTCTGCTGGTCAAGGACTGGGTCCGGATTCCCTACGGCTATGTCATCGACGATTTTGAGAGAGAACCGGCGCTGAAGGTTCTTTTTGGCCATCTGGGCCGCCGGGGGATCGAGTCCATCGGCCGCTACGGGGGTTGGAAGTATTCGTTCATGGAAGAGGCGCTCCTGGACGGGAAGTCCTGTGCCGAGCGTTTGGCGGGCCGCTGAGGGAGGATTTTATGATCAAACTGCAGAAGGCCGTCGTGTTCTTCGACCTGGAGGCGACCGGCACGTCGCCGGAGCGCGACCGCATCGTGGAGGTCGCGCTGCTGCGCCGC
>JAHFCF010000013.1:57275-76977 GCA_023249645.1 Elusimicrobiota bacterium | reverse complement strand
GTCACTTACCATACGATTAAGTCCCAAAAAAGTTCCCGAAAATTCAGCCTCCCAAACAAGCGCCGCATGCCGCAGGATTATCTATAATGCCCTCATGCGCAAATCAGCGGCAAAACCGCCACCCACATACGCCCTGATCTTTTCCTTGCGCGACCCGGCCAGGATCCAGTTCATCCACGGCCGCAAGATCATCGAGGTCGTGCACCACGACATCGCCCGGCGTTTTGCCGCCATCGCCAAGAGCGTCCTGCGCCAGCACACCCCTCTCTCCGAGCCCTTCTGCCCCGAGTTCGGGACCTGGATCGTCCCCTTCCATATGAAGATCCAAGACGTGGCCTTCGACGCCGCCGAGCAAATCGCCGCCATGACCGAGGCCGGCCTGGAGCTGATCCACCAGATGCTCGACACAGAGCTCGGACGCGCGGCCGCCATGCACTCGGATTTCCGCTTCGGCGTGCTGTGCGATGAATCCGGCGAGACCGCTGGTGCCCGGCTCTTCCAGCGCCTCTCGCCGCGCCTCGCCGAGCTGGACCGAGCCAACCGCAAGCCCCCCGTCTCGCGTTCCACCTTCCGGGAACTGCTGCGCGGGCCGGGCCTTCATTTCCAGCTGCAGCCTATCGTAAGCCTCGACGATCTCAAGCCCGTGGGCTTCGAAGTCCTCGCCCGCGGCCCCGCCGGCGGGCCCGTGGAGCGGGCCGACCGCCTCTTTGCCACCGCCGCCTACTACGGTCTGCACCGCGAGCTCGATCTCGCCTGCGTCGCCGGAGCCTTCCGCCAGGCCGGCCGACTGCCCGCCCCTTACTGGCTCTCCATCAACCTCAGCCCCGACCTCTTCGATCCCGCCATCTTGAAGCCCCTGATGCGCGATCATCGGGACCTGCGCCACCAGATCTTCGAGCTCACCGAGCATGTCCCGATCCCTTCCCGCGACAGGTTCAAGGCCGCCTCCCGCTCCCTGCGCCGCCATGGCGCCCGAGTGGCTCTGGATGACGCCGGCTGCGGATTCTTGGACCTGGATCACGCCATGCACCTCTCCCCCAACATCGTCAAGCTCTGCATCACGGCCGTACGCCGCATCACCAGCGGCCCATCCTCGCACCGGGCCGTGCGCGACGTGGTGGGACGCATCCGCAAGATCCGGGCCTCTCCCCTGGCCGAAGGCGTGGAGACCGCGGGGCAGCTGCGCCATGTGCGGGACTGCGGATTCGAACTGGCGCAGGGCTATCTTTTCGGCAAACCTAGGCCGGCCGCCGACGTACTTCGCGAATTAGGGAGATGACTCCATGAACGAAACGCCCCCCTCCGGATTGAAGCCCGAACTCACCCTCTTCGACTCCACCATGCTGGTGGCCGGCTGCATGATCGGCTCCGGCGTCTTCATCGTGAGCGCGGACATCGGCCGCACCGTGGGCGCCACCGGCTGGCTCGTGGCCGTCTGGCTCATCACCGGAGCGCTGACCATCGCCGGCGCCTTGAGCTACGGGGAACTGGCCGGCATGATGCCCAAGGCCGGTGGCCAGTACGTTTACCTGCGCGAGGCCTACGGGCCTTTGGCGGGATTCCTCTACGGCTGGACCCTGTTTCTCGTCATCCAGACCGGCACCATCGCGGCCGTAGCCGTGGCCTTCGCCAAATACGCGGGCGTGATCATCCCGGGAGTCAGCGAACACCACATCCTCTGGACCTTCGGCCGCTTTCATGTCTCAGCCGCCCAGATCCTGGCGATCCACATCATCGTGTTCCTCACCGCCATCAACCAAAGGGGCGTCAAGATCGGCAAGCTCGTCCAAAACGTCTTCACCACGGCCAAGATCGCCTCGCTCGTCGGGCTGGCGCTCTTGGCTGGCTACGCCTTCAAAAACAGTTCGATCCTTTTAGAGAACCTCTCCCACGCCTGGCAAGGGAGTTGGATGAAGGATGGGGCAGCCGTGCCCGTCTCCGGGCTCACGCTTCTGGCCGCGATGGGTGTCGCCATGGTGGGCTCGCTTTTCTCCTCCACGGCCTGGGAGAACGCCACCTACACGGCCGGCGAGTCGCGCCACCCTGAGCGCAACATCCCCTTGAGCCTGCTTTTCGGCACGGCGCTCGTCACACTCCTCTACCTCCTGGCCAACGTCACCTACCTCACGATCCTTCCCTTGGCCCAGATCCAGAGCGCGGCCAATGACCGGGTCGCGACCGCGGCCTTGACCGCCCTCTTCGGCGCGCCCGGAGCCGTGGCCATGGCCATGCTCATCATGGTCTCCACCTTCGGCTGCGACAACGGCATCATCCTCTCGGGCGCCCGCGTGTATTACGCCATGGCCCAGGATGGGCTGTTCTTCAAGAAGGTCGCCACGCTCAACAGATACGCCGTGCCCGGCACGGCCCTGGTCATCCAGTCCATCTGGGCTTCGCTGCTGTGCCTCTCCGGCGCGTACGGGGACCTGCTCGACTACGTGATCTTTGCGACCATCCTCTTCTACACCCTGACCGTGGCCGCCGTCTTCGTGCTGCGCCGCAAACGGCCTGACGCGCCGCGACCCTACAAGGCTTGGGGCTACCCCTTGGTGCCGGCCCTCTACATCCTCGTGTCTTTGGCCATCGGTCTGGACCTTTTGATCTACAAACCGACCTACACCTGGCCCGGGGTCTTCATCGTGCTCTTGGGGATCCCGGTCTATTATCTGCGCCAAAAGGCCCCATAAAAGCCAAATCCCCTGAAAAGGGGATTTGGCTTTCCGGTGGCGACGCCACGCGGAGTCTTCTTTAGGTTCCCCCGTAGGGTGGCCTAAATCCAGTATAGACCCGGAACCCGATTTCGTCAAGGCCCAAAAAGGACCTACTTCTTCTCTTCGCCCAGGAAGGGGTAGCGGTAGTCCTGGGCCGGGTCGAAGGTCTCCTTGATGACCCGGGGAGAGACCCAGCGCACGAGGTTGAGCGACGAGCCGGCCTTGTCGTTGGTCCCGGAAGCCCTCGCCCCTCCGAAAGGCTGCTGGCCCACGACAGCGCCGGTCGGCTTGTCATTGACATAGAAATTTCCGGCGGCGTTTCGCAGAATGTGCGAAGCCTCGAGGATGGCTCCCCGGTCCGTAGAAAAAATCGCGCCGGTCAGAGCATAGGCCGAGCTCTTGTCGCACAGACGCAGGGTGTCCTTCCAGCGGGCATCGGGATAGACATGGATCGTCAGCACCGGGCCGAAGATCTCCTCGACCATGCTCTCGCACGAGGGATCGGTCGTCTCGATGACCGTGGGCTCGATGAAGAAGCCCTTGGAATCGTCGCAGCGCCCTCCTGCCACGATCTTGCAGGACCTGTTCTTCCTGGCCCTGTCGATATATCCCTTGATGTTGTCAAAGGCGGTCCTGTCGATGACGGCGTTGATGAAGTTGGAGAAGTCCTCCGGCGAGCCGATGCGCAAGGTCTTGAGCATGGCCAGAAGCTCGGCCTTGACCTGGGGATAGAGGCTCTTCGGGATGTAGGCGCGCGAGGCTGCCGAGCATTTCTGCCCCTGGTACTCGAAGGCTCCGCGCAAAAGCGCCACGGCCAGAGACGTCGGATCAGCGCTCGCGTGCGCGAGCACGAAATCCTTGCCCCCGGTCTCGCCCACCAGGCGCGGATAGGTCTTGTATCTTCCGATGTTGGCGCCCACGGTCCGCCACATCCATTGGAAGACCTTGGTCGAGCCGGTGAAGTGCACGCCGGCGAGATCCGGCGAGTCGAAAACGGCCTGGCCGATCTCCGGGCCTGAACCGGGCACTAGATTGATCACGCCGTCCGGCAGTCCAGCGGCCTTCAAGAGCTGCATGAAGAAGTGCGCGGTGTAGACGGCGGAGGAAGCCGGCTTCCAGACCACGGTGTTGCCCATGAGCGCTGGCGCGGTCGGCAGGTTGCCGGCGATCGAGGTGAAGTTGAAAGGCGTGACAGCGAACACGAAACCCTCCAAAGGCCGATGGTCCATCCGGTTCCAAGCACCGCGCGGGCTGGAGGGTTGGTTGGCATAGACCTCCTCGGCGAAGCGGACGTTGAAGCGCAGAAAGTCGATGAGTTCGCAGGCCGAGTCGATCTCCGCCTGAAAGACATTCTTGGACTGGCAGAGCATGGTCGCTGCGTTCAAGGTCCAGCGCCAGTCATTGGCCAACAGGTCCGCGGCCTTGAGGAATATCGCGGCCCTCCCGTCAAAGGGCATGGCCGCCCAGTCTTTGCGCGCTGCCAAAGCAGCGCGGATGGCCAGACGCGCCTCAGCCGCTCCTCCCGCATGATAACGTCCCAGGACCAGGCTGTGGTCATGCGGGGCTCGGCACTCAACGGTCTTCTTGGTGCGGACTTCCTTGCCCCCGATATAAAGAGGGATGTCCGGCTGGGAGGCTTTCATCTGGGCCAAGCGGGCGATGATGGCTTTTCGCTCCGCGCTACCGGGCGCGTAATTCAGAATGGGTTCGTTGATCGGCTTGGGGACCATGGGGTTCTCCTGGGGTCAGGTCTTGACTTTTGACTGAGTCACAAATCAAGACCTGACCCCATCATTTTGGTAAAATAAGACAGCCTTATTCAAGGAGGTTATTATATGGGATTCATGAAACGCATATTCCTCTTCATGGCGGTCAACATCCTCATCGTGGTCACGCTCTCCATCACCCTCAATCTGCTGGGCGTGCACCCCTACCTCACCCGCTACGGCATCGACTACCACGCCCTCATGATGTTCTGCCTCGTCTGGGGCATGGGCGGGGCCTTCATCTCACTCGGCCTTTCGCGCATCATGGCCAAGTGGATGATGGGCGTGCAGGTCATCGATCCCGCGCACGCCACGGGCGACGCGGCCGAACTCGTCGCCCTGGTCCACCGCCTGGCGCAAGGCGCGGGCCTGCCGGCCATGCCCCAGGTCGGCATCTACGAGAGCCCGGACCTCAACGCCTTCGCCACGGGCCCGACCAAGAGCCGCGCCTTGGTCGCGGTCTCGACCGGCATTCTCAACGCCATGAACTGGGGAGAGCTCGAGGCAGTCCTCGGCCATGAGATCACCCACGTCTCCAACGGCGACATGGTGACCATGACCCTCATCCAGGGCGTCGTCAACGCCTTCGTCATGTTCCTCGCCCGCGTCATCGCGTTCGCCGTGAGCCAGAACGTGCGCGAGGAGAACCGCCGCTGGGTCAATTTCATGGTCGTGATCGTACTCGAGATCCTCCTGAGCCTCTTGGGCATGATCGTCGTGGCCTTCTTCTCCCGCGCGCGCGAGTTCCGCGCGGACGCGGGCGGAGCGCGACTGGCCGGCCGCGACAAGATGATCGCGGCTTTGGAAAGCCTGGCGCGCGGCCACGCGCCGGCTGACGTCCACCAACGATCCATGGCGACCCTCATGATCTCGGGCAAGGCCGGCGGCTTCATGGCCCTCATGGCCACCCACCCGCCCCTGGAAGACCGCATCGCCGCGCTCAAAATGTCATAAGTCCTTAACGGCGGCCAGGTACAATAACCTGGACGCCATGAACACTCTTCCTTCCAGAATAGAACGCCTGGAGACGTGCCTGGCGCAATGCCGCCACCAGCTCCAGACCCAGGCTGAGACGCTCACGGACCTGCGCCGCGGCGCTTCGATCCTGCGAAGCCAGTCGCAAGGCATGCATGACGAACTCAGCCAGCTGAGCACGCACGTGGAGATCCTGGGAGAAAAACCCGCGCAGCCCCCCCAACGACCCAGCCGGCTTCTGCAGCTCATCCCTTACATCGTGCTATTGACCATCGGATTGGATTTCGGCTTGAAAGATCAATCCCCCCCGCCCCCGGCGGCCACGCTGAGCTCGACTTTGCCGAGACCGGCCATTGCGCAAGCCCGGCCCCAAGCCGAGGATTCCCGCAAGAACGAGGCCATGCGCCTGCTCTATGAGTACCGGCTTCCCGGCACGGATTGGGACATGCTCGACCTCATCGGGAGCCAAGAAGCGATCCTCGGACCATCGCCCTGGACCATGGAGTGCGTCTCGGAGAATCTTTGCACCGTCTCCTTCACGGCCGAGCCGCTCTACAAGTTCGAGGTGAATCTCGCGGCCAAGACCGTGAGCCCGACGAAAGAGACCATCGAGAAGCTCTTCCTGTCGTCGTTCTCGCGCACGGCCAAGCTCTAAAGCGGGGCCGTATCCTCGGCCAGCTCGAACATGCGCTGCAACGCGCCCTTGGCCTTGGCCGCGACGTCGGCGGGGACCTCGATGGCATCCGAAGGCTCGGGCTTCTCCAGGACGCGCAGAATCGAGGGCAGGTCGACGAGCTTCATGTAGGGGCACAGGCGGCACATGAAGACGAACTTCTTGTCCGGGAAACGCACGCGCGCCAGCTCGCCCAGGCCGCACTCAGTCACGAGCATGTAGTAGGGCGCCTCGGTCTTCTCCACATACTCCATCATGCCGCCCGTGCCGCCCACGAAATCCACGAGCGCGACCAAGGACGGACTGCATTCGGCGTGCGCCAGGATCTTGACCCCCGGATACCTCTTGCGGTAGAGCGCGATGGCGAACGGGTCGAACTTGTCGTGGACGATGCAGGTCCCCCGCCAGATGATCAGCTCCGTCTCGAGGGATTTTCCCAAACTCTGGGCGAGATTTTTGCCCATGAGCTCGTCGGGGATGAAAATGACCTGGGGGTGCTTCGCGAAGAGGCGCTTGAGGATCTTCTCGGCATTGGCGCTGGTGACGATCACGTCGGAGGCGGCCTTGACCTCGGCGGAGGTGTTGATGTAGGTCGCGACCGGCGCTCCCGGGTGCCGGGCCTTCAAGGCGCGCACGTCGGCGGCCGTGATGCTCTCGGACAAGGAACAGCCCGCGCCACTGGCCGGAAGAAGGACCGTCTTTTCGGGATTGAGGATCTTGGCCGTCTCGGCCATGAAGCGCACGCCGCCAAAGACAATGGTCTTGGCCTGGGTCTGCGCGCAGAGCTTGGCCAGCTTGTAGGAGTCCCCGACGAAATCAGCGACTCCCAGCAGGATCTCCGGCCTCTGGTAGACATGGCCGGGGATCACGGCGCGCTTGAGCTTCTTAAGCGCGTTGATGCGCCAGGTCAAGGCCGCGGCGGTGCGCAGGTCCCTATCGCAGAAGCCCAGGCTGGGCAGCCCTAAGCTGGACAGCCTGTCCCGCTCGGACTTGAGCTGCCGCGCCGTGGGCTCCAGCTTCTTCATTTCAAAAGTTCAGGAAAATTACTAAACACGCCGTCGACCCTCATCTTCGCGAACCGGCGCGCCTCAGGGGCGTCGTTGACCGTATAGACCAGAAGCTTCAAGCCCCGGCGATGGGCTGCCGAGATCCGGACAGCGCTCGCTTGCTTGCCGCTGAGGTTCAGACTCTCGGCCTTGAGCTCCTCGATCTCCTGAAAAGCCTGATCGAGCGGCGTGTCTCCCAATAGATAGCCCAGACGCAGGCGCGGCTCCAGGGCGCGCAGGGCGAAAAGGGCCTTGTGGTCGAAACTGGAGACCACACAGGCCGGCAAGGCCCGTCTTGAACGGATCAGCTGGACCAGTCGTCCCTCGATGCCCGGATAGACGCGCGAACCGCACTTGAGCTCCACATGAAGCTCGGCCTTGCGCAGGGCCAGGTCGAAGACCTCTTCGAGGCGCGGCACGCGCTCGGCGCAGAATCGCGCGTCGAACCAAGAGCCCACATCGAAGCGGCAGAGCTCAGGCCAGGTCATGTCTCGGATGCGCTCGCCGCGCCCGCCCACGCGCTTGAGATCCTCGTCGTGGATGATGACGAGCTCCTTGTCCGCGGTCTGGTGCACGTCGAACTCCATGGCCGAGGCGCCCAGCTCCAGGGCCAAGCGGAAGGCCGCCAGGGTGTTCTCAGGCGCCAGACCGCTGGCCCCGCGATGGGCGATCAGCTGCATCGTTGCAGCCTCTTTAAAAATCGCTGCGCGTCCTCGTCCGGAAGCTCCACGCCCAGGGGAGACTCCCGGCCACTGCCTTTGCCGTGATAGTCGCTGCCGCCGGTCACGAGCAGGCCCCAATGCTCGGCCATCTCGCGGAACCGCACGATATTCGAGGGAGAATGCATGCCGTAATGGGCCTCGAGGCCCTCCAGGCCCTGCTTGACCCATGTCTCGATGCCGGCGGCATCCGGCACCGTGGCCGGATGCGCGGCGACAGCGAAGCCTCCCGCCTGGCGGATGAGCGCGATGGCTTCCTCGGCCGTCGGACCGAGAGAAGGAACGTAGGCGGGCTGGCCTGGCGCGAGGAACCGGCGGAAGGCCTCGGACCTCTTATGGACCAGGCCCTGACGCTTGAGCGCGTCGGCGATGTGGGCCCGCCCCAGGCTCTCGGGAGATCGTCTTCGGATCTCATCAAAGGCAAGCTCCACGCCCAAGCCGCGCAGGGTCTCCAAGATCCGACGCACGCGCTGGACCCGGCGCTCGCGGAACTCCGCCAGCTTCTCCAAAAGGACCTTGTCCGTGCGGCGGATGCCGTAGCCGAGGATGTGGACGTTGTCCCCGGCGCAGGTGTTGATCTCGACGCCGCAGAAGACTTGCAGCGGCCGCCCAAACGCTGCGGCCTGGGCCTCGGCAAAACCAGAGACGCTGTCATGATCGGTGAGGACCAGGACGGAGACCCCGGACTTCTCAGCGAAGGCCACGACCTCGGCCGGCGCGGCCGTGCCGTCGGAATAGGTCGAATGCGTGTGCAGGTCGACTTTCAGGCGGCCACGACCTCCGTGACCTCGGGGACGTCGGCCTTGAGCATGCGCTCCACGCCGTCCTTGAGCGTCATGGCCGCGTGCGGGCAGCATCCGCAGGCCCCGCGCAAGGAGACCGTGACCACACCCTTGGCCTCATCCACGCTGACCAGCTCGATGTCACCGCCGTCCGCCTGCAGATGCGGCCGGATCTTCACCAGGGATTTCTCAACCTTCTCTTTAAGGACTTTAGGCATCGGAGCACCTCTCTCCTATTATTTTATCACTTTCAACATCCTCATGGCATCCTGAAATGTTAAAATAGATAAGAGATTCTCGATGGAAAATAAAAACATCAGCGCCATCCGTCGATGGGTCGCACGTTGGAAAAAAGCCGGGCCGGAACTGGAACGCATCCGCAAAGAAGAACTCGCCCATGTCGATGTCCGGCAAGCCATTGAATCCCTGGAAGACGCCTTCCAATCCGCCATCCTCCATTTCCCCCCAAAGCCCACCTCCGGCCTGGTCGAACAACAACGCTGGTACAAGAGGCTGAGGCATTGAAACCGCTGTTTCAAGCAGCCCTGGAACTTCAAACCCTTATCGAAAAAAAGAACTGGCGTTTCTGTTTTATAGGCGGAGTGGCACTCCAGAGGTGGGGAGAACCACGCCTGACAGTGGATGTGGACGTCGCCTTGCTCACCGGATTCGGCGATGAAAAAAAATTCATCGATGCCCTGCTCGCCGCCTATCCGGGACGGATCGCGGACGCAGCCGGATTCGCAGAAGAGAACCGTGTGCTCCTGTTGAAAACAGCGCATGGGGTGGGAATCGATATCGTCCTGGCCGGCCTGCCTTTTGAGGAAGATGCCGTAAAAAGGGCGAGCTTTTTTGAATTCCTTCCAGGAATCAATCTCATCACCTGCTCCGCCGAGGATTTAATCATCATGAAGGCGTTCGCTGACCGTCCGCGAGACTGGGTGGACATTCAAAGCGTCATTGACCGACAACGAGGCAAAATAGACAAGCTTTATATTGTCACACGGCTCTCACCACTTTGCGACATAAAAGAAGCCCCTGAAATCCTATCCCGTCTCAACGATCTCTTGAGCAAATCGTGATCCTCGCTCTTTCTCTGTATCTGACCATGGCCTGCCAGACCGCGACGGCCGCACCGTCCATTGAAATCTCCTCGACACCTGTCGCAGAGATCCCCATGCCCAAGCCTCCGGACTGGGTCAAGCCCCTGCACGGCATCCACATCACGGGTTGGGCCGCGGGCTCCTCCAAGAACCGGCGCGCCCTCATCCGCTCGGCCAAGGCCGCGGGCTTGAACGCCGTGGTCATCGCGCTCAAGGAATACGACGGCTACGTCTTCGTCCATGACGTGCCGCTGGCCCACGAGATCGGCTCGTTCACCAACGCCATCCCGGACCTGGCCGCCTGCGTGCGCGACTTCCAATCCGCCGGCTTCTACACCATCGGCCGCATCGTGCTCTTCAAAGACAACCGCCTGGCCCGCAAGAGGCCGGACCTGGCCGTGCATCGGCCCGATGGCGGACTCTGGACCAACGCCAAGGGGGTCGCCTGGGTCGACCCCTACAAACGCGAGGTCTGGGAATACAACCTCGCCATCGCCTCGCGCGCCGCAGTCGCGGGCTTCGACGAGATCCAATTCGACTATCTGCGCTTCCCCTCGGACGGCAACACCCGGCTGTGCCGCTACTCGAAGAAGGACCACTCGGACGAGACCGCGAACAAGAACCTCGTCGATTTCCTGACCCTCGCGCGTCAGAGGCTCTCTACGAAACTCTCCATCTGCGTGTTCGGCATGACGACCACGGATGATTCCGGCATGGGCATCGGCCAGCACATCCTCGAGCTGGCCCGGCAGGTGGACTTCGTCTCGCCCATGATGTATCCGTCGCATTACGCCAAGGGGTCCTACAACCTCAAGAACCCCAACCGGTCACCCTACAAGACGATCCTCCACGGAACGCGCGACGCGGTCTTGCGCATGGGGGCCGAGGCGTGGAAGCTGCGCCCCTATTTCCAGGATTTCTCCCTGGGCGTGCGCTACCGCGAGGAGCAGGTCCGCGCGCAGATCCTGGCGGCGGCACGCGAGGGAGTGACGAACTGGATCCTCTGGAACCCGCAGAATCGCTACACCTGGGGCGCCTTGCGGCACAACAACAAGCCGATCTACGAATTCTCTCTCAAAAAACCCTGAAGGGCCTCATCCTCGGGAAACGCCTTCAGCCCTTCTTCAGCGAAGGCTTTAGCCTCGTCCTTCTTCTTCGCGGCGGCTAAGGCGCGCGCGCCGTTGAGAAAAAAGGCCTTCTCCTTCGGGTATTTGGCGATCCCCTTGCGGCAAAGCGCGACGCACTCGGCGAATCGGTCGGTCCTACCGTAGACCGCCGCCAGACAGAGCCAGGCAAAGGCCTCGTCCCCTTTGTGCGCCAGCCATCCGCAGAGCGCCTCGGCCTCTCCGTACATCTCAAAACCCATGAAGGCACGCAGGATATCCTGGACATAATCCACGGCCGCCTCGCCGGACTCATCCTTATGGAGATAGCGCAGGACCTGCAGGAAATGGCGGCAAGCCATCCAGACCACCCCGTGCGAGGCGAGGTCCAGACGAACGAGCTTGCGCATGTCCTCGGCGCTGAAATGCCCGGCCTCCGGAAGGCAGAGGAGCTTGCCCTCCCCCTCCGGCCCCCCCAGGGCGACGCGGCCGTAGGAGATGTGCGAGCCTTCGGGGATGACCAGGCGAGCAACCGGGATCTCGTAGCGCTCCGGCTCCTGGGCGGGCAGACGGCCCTGCGAGAGCTCCCGAACCACGGACCACGAGACCGGCACCTGCGTGGCTTCATCGAGGTAGAGGCGCACGCCGGCGAAATAGCGCACCCCGCGCAGGAGGTGGAAGACCTCGCGAGGCGGATGCTCCATCCACAAAAATTCCTTGCCGTGCGGAGGCTTAAGGCCCCGGCTGCGGACAAAAGCCTCGACATCGTCCTTGGCCGGGAAGAGCGGCACCCACACCCCGCCCAGCTCCGCGTCCCGGTCAGCCCACACGGCGAAATCCCGGGGGCCATGGGTGGTGCGGACCTCCTCGGCGTTCTTCAGAGGCTCGTCCACGCACAGGAGGAAGGTCTCGGAGCGCAGAAGCTCCTTGTAGAGAGGGCCGCGCGGCGCCTGGGGATGCTCCACCGCCTGGGCGATGAGATGTTCCAAAGCCTCGATCATGCAGTGAGGTTAACGCTTGCAAGGGCTTTTGTCAAGACCGCGCATATTGGTAAAATGCTTTGTCGCCAAGGAGGACTTATGGCCAACCCGGTCTCGTACAAGGAACTCGGATTCGTCAACACGCGGGAGATGTTCAAGGACGCGATGAAGAACGGCTACGCCGTCCCGGCCTACAATTTCAACAACATGGAGCAGCTCCAGGCGATCATCACGGCCTGCACCAAGTCCCGCTCGCCGGTGATCCTGCAGGTCTCCAAGGGCGCGCGCGACTACGCCAACGCGACCTTGCTGCGCTGGATGGGCCGCGGCGCGCTTGAGATGATGAAGGAGATGGGCTCGCCCGTGCCCGTGGCCCTGCACTTAGACCACGGCGACACCTTCGAGCTCTGCCAGTCCTGCATCGACGCGGGCTTCTCCTCGGTCATGATCGACGCCTCATCCAAACCCTACGCCGAGAACGTGGCCCTGACCAAGAAGGTCGTGGAGTACGCGCATCCGCGCGACGTGACCGTGGAAGCGGAACTCGGAGTGCTGGCCGGCATCGAGGACGAGGTCTCGGCGGAGAAGTCGCACTACACCAACCCCGCCGATGTCGTGGACTTCGTGAAGAAGACCGGGGCGGATTCCTTGGCCATCTCGATCGGCACCAGCCACGGGGCCTACAAGTTCAAGCTCAAACCCGGCGAGACGGTCCCGCCTTTGCGCTTCGACATCCTCAAAGAGATCGAAAAGCAGATCCCTGGCTTCCCCATCGTGCTGCACGGATCCTCGTCTGTCCCGCAGGCCTACATCGAGATGATCAACAAGTACGGCGGCAAGATGGAAGGCACCGCCGGCATCCCGGAAGAGCAGCTGCGCCAGGCCGCCAAGTCCGCGGTCTGCAAGATCAACATCGACTCGGACGGCCGGCTGGTCATGACCGCGGCCGTGCGCAAGGTCTTCGCGGAGAAGCCCGGGGAGTTCGACCCGCGCAAGTATCTGGGGCCCGCGCGCGAGGAGCTCGTCAAGATGTACATGGACAAGAACGAGAGAGTCCTCGGCTCCGCCGGGCGCTATTGATAGGTCCAAAGTCCTACCGGACGTAGGTCCAAAGACCGGATTTTTTTGCCCTTTGGGCCCAGGCGGCCGCAACGCCCTCCTGCTAGAATCTCTTCATGGAAAGAATCATGAAGACACGAATATCCTGTCTGGTCGCGGGGTTGAACCTGTTCGTAGCCGGCATTGGCCTCGCCCAATCCCCGCCGGAGCAGAAGCCCGTCATGGCCTATCGCCTGCAGATGCAGAAAATTTCAAATCTTAACGACTTCCCTACCGAGGGACCAGACACCACCCCGATGCTTGATTTTCAAGAAATGGAAAAAGTCACAAGAAACGCGATCTCCAAAAGCGGCTATATTCCTTTAGGACAGCTGGGGGATACCCCTCATGATACGCTCACGGTATCCATCCATCGACATTTCAACGCGCCCGGTTCCGCCATTAATTCCATACTCTACCTCAGCCTCAAGCTCGTGCACAAACCCTCGGCCGATCATCAAGAGTACTTCTTCAGCAACGATGGCGCCGTCATTACTTGCTCCGACTCAGACCCAGCGCTCTGTCGCGAGAAAAACATCCGGGAATTCAGGCCAAAAGCCAGTGACTATATCGCCCGCTTCCTCCTAAAAACAAAATTAGGGTTTTCCGCTCAAAAAAACCAAGAAAGATTCCAGGATCTTTTAAATCACGTGAAGGAAGAGGATCCCAGCCCATCCCAGAATACCGCCTTACAAGCACTCGAAAAATTAGACAAGGATTTTCAGAAATCTTTAGACCACCTCAAAAAGAACAAATAACGAGGGATCATGAAAACAAAAATATCTTGCCTGGTCGCGGGATTCAGCCTGCTCCTTTCCGGATCATGCTTCGCCCAGACAAAACCCGATCCGAAGCACACGATGGTCTATCGCATCATGACGACGGTGCACGGCGCACCCCCACACCCCGGAGATGAATCCTACACATATGAGATGCTAGATGCCGAGCAGGCCGAATTCCTGTTCGATTCGCATGAAATCGAGAAGGTCGTGACAGAAGCGATCAAGAAGAACGGCTATATCCCTCTCAAGCATACAGGAACGGCTGAGCAAACAGACACCTATGATGCCTTATGGATAGATATCGGCCTACACCCAAACACTTCTCTACTTTCCACTACTGAATCCTTTCTGACCATCACGATGACCTTAAGCCCCATGTCGTCCATGCCCTTAACCACGGAGTGCAACGACAAGCATATCGATTGCTACCAGTCCGATCCGACGCTCTGTCGCAACAGCAACACTCTGCAATTAAAGACTCTCGACGACGAAATCACTCGCTTCTTTGAAACGGCAAAAGCGACCCGGCTGCGTCTGGAGCAAACCCAGAAAGCAATGCAAAGACGTCTCGAGAGGGCTCGAGAGCGGACACAAGATATTCCGAAGCGCTTCCCGATCGATCCATAGCCAAGCGCGGCTGACGGGCTAAAGCCCTAGAAAGACCATCCCCCCGCCGCACAAGGCGAGCATGCCGCCCGCCAGGGCATGGGTGTAGCGCGCGAGCCTCTCCGCCCGGATCAAGCTCAAGCCGCGATGCGCCAGAAGCACGGCGGCCAACATGACGGCGATGGTCGCTGCCGTGAAAGCAACGATGACCAGGGCCATGCCGGAAATGCTCTGGGTCGCAGCCGGGTACATGAGCAAGGGGATCAGCGGTTCGCAAGGCCCCAAGACGAAGATGGTGAAGAGCACCCAGGGCGTGATATTGGCGCTCTCATGCACATGGGCATGTTCGGACTCGAGATGCCCGTGGTCATGGTCGTGGGAGGTCCCGTCCTCATGCACGTGCCCATGGGTGTGAGGTTGCCCATCATACGCCCTTTTCAGGCCCCAAACCATGTAGACCAAGCCGAAGCCGAGGAGCAGCCACGCCGCGATCCTGCCGCGAGACTCCTCGATGGGGATGAGCCGATCCACGGTCAAGCCCAAGGCCAGACCGATGATGCCGATGAGGACCCCGCCGCCCACGTGCCCCAGGCCCGAAAGGAAGGTGATGAAGGTGGTCTTTCGAAACGACCACCCCCGGGCCTTGCTCATGGCGATGAAGGGGATATAATGGTCCGGACCCAAAAGCGTGTGGATGAAACCGACGGCAACGGCCGTCCAGGTCAAAAGACGGATATCCGCGCCCATACCGATTATTTTACATCATCCCCCAACAGGCGGGAACTTTTTCGCGCGTCAATCGTATGTGTATTGATGCCATCCTTAATCCCAGTCGAACGCATTGAGCACCGCATTTACTTTTTGCGCGGCCAGAAGGTCATGCTCAGTTCGCATCTGGCTGAGCTTTATGAAGTGCCTCCGAAAGCGCCCATTCAGGCCGTACAACGCCATATCTCTCGTTTCCCATCTGATTTCATGTTCCAACTGACGGAAAAAGAATTCTCCAACTTGAAATCACAGATTGTGATTTCAAGTTGGGGCGGCCTTCGCCGGGCCCGTCCTTATGCCTTCACGGAGCAGGGCGTGGCGATGCTTTCCACAGTCCTCCGCAGCAAACGGGCCATCCAGCTCAACATCGAGATCATGCGGGCATTCGTGAGGCTGCGTCATTTATTAGCTTCCCACAAGAATCTAGCCCGAAGGCTTACCGCTCTGGAGAAACGCTGTGGACATCAATTCAGAATCGTTTTCGACGCCCTCCGAGAACTTGCAAATCCGCCGGAGAAGCCTCGGGCACAGATCGGGTTTCACCTCTAACGCCTGGCAGAAATACCAGGCCCAAAGACCTAGCCCGCCCTAGGCCCAAAGCCTCCCCCTCCTTGGGTCCAAAGACCCTAGGAGAAAAAACTATTTTCTGTTATTCTCGATATTAGTGGAAGTTGCATGAGAAAGACCTCTTTATTCATCGCCGCCGGCCTGTGGGGGCTTTTGTCTTTGGCGCCCATGCTGTTGCCGTGCGCCGCCCAGGCGGGCATGCCCGTCGAGATCCGTGCGCGCCTGTTGCCGACACTCTCCCGCGTTTACGCCTTCATGTCTCCGGAGCAGATCCATGTCGCCGACGCTCTTTTCTCCGCCAAAAACCCCGACACCGTCGATCTGCTCACGTTCGTCAAGGACAACCCGTACAGGGGCTATGCCGACAACCGGGACCAGGCGGCAAAAATACATTTTGTCCAGTGCGCCCAAGCCCGCGAATTGACTTCCGAGGAATATCTGCATCTCGCCGCCCGGCTCCAGATCTTCTATCGGACCATGACCGAAGCCAATTCATCCAAACAGATCCCCCAAGATCTCCTGGACCCGCTGCGCCGCTTGATCTTCGATATCAAAACCAAGCGCCTGACAGACGAGCTCAAAAGGCGATTGGACCGGATGATCCAGGGGGCCGCTCCCGCCGATTGGGACAGCCAGCCGCTCTTCAACCCGGCCAGCGTCATGGTCGATGCAGAACCGACACCGGCCCAAAGAGACCTTCCCGGCGCTGTCTCGGCGAGCAGCACTCCCGAGCCGGCCCTCCGGCCGCTGGCGGCAAGATACACGGAACCTCTGGAGAATATCGCCCCCCTGAGGCCGCCGGATCCGCAGGGCAAAACAACTCCCGAGTCCGCCCGCCGCATCATCGAAGAGGAGCTGCAGCTCTCTTCCCTGGAAAAGGAAGGAGCGGCAGGACGCATCTTCGAGGCTGTCGCTGTCTTGGGCGCAAACCATGCCTCGGATTCCGCTCCTCTCCTGAAGAACCTGTTCGACAAATATTCCCAATGGAACGCCCCGACCGGCCTGACCACAGCCCTGGCGCGAAATCTACTGGAAGTGACCACTGCAGCTTTGATCCACCTCTTGCCGCAGGAAGATGCCCAGTCCTTCGCCGCCAAGGCCCTCAGCAGCAATGCCCGTTTGACCTATCTGGGATTCCAGACTCTGCAGACGCTGCTCCGGTTCGTCGTCAACCAGCACATGACGTCCTTGGCGCCGACCCTGCTGCGTCAAGCGCAGGCTCATGAGGCGCGGCTGAAACCAAAACCGTCGGACTTCACATTCCCCGCCAACATATCAGAACCATCGTGGGCATCCTTCGACCTCCCCACCGACGTGCTCATCGCCGATCTGGCCTATGCCGCGTATCTGCTCTCCACGGATGCGACACAGAGAGAAGAGGCCTTGCTGATCTTAGTCGAAAAATACATGAATAACGACAGAGAACATGACCCCCTCTCGCGGATCATCTGCCAGATCATCGACTACGATCTGGCGGGCGATCAGGCGAGACAGGAAAGAGAAAGCCTGCTCAGCCGTTTGGATCGCAAGCAACTCACGCAGGATATGGCCGACTACCAGGTATCCAAAGAAAGCTTCGGCATGTCGAAATTGTGGGGCACTCTCCGCTAGGCGATCGATCCCATGAAAAAGACAACCTCCTTCACCGCGGCCAGCCGGTGGGTGCTTTTGATCCTGTCCATGGCCGTTCTCCCCCGCGCAGCCCAGGCGGCCATGTCCTCGCAATTCCACGGCCGCCTCATGCTGACCTTGTCCCGCGTTTACAGCTTCATGTCGCCGCAGCAGATCACCGTCGCCAACGCCCTTTTCTCCGCCCAAAACCCGGACCAGGTCGAATTGTTCCGGTACGTCCAAGAGAACCCTCACAAAGGCTATGCCGACAACCGGGACCGATTGAAAGAAATCCCTTTTGCCCAGTGCACGCAAGCCCGAGAACTGACTCCCCTGGAATATCTGCACCTCACCGCCAAGCTGCAAATATTCCTCCGGGAGATGTCCAAAGCCAATGGCCCATCCAAACAGATCCCGCCGGACTTCCTGTTCTCGCTGGAACGATTAACCTTGGATATTTCGAAAACGAAGCTGGCGGCGGAGGAACTCAAGATCCGGTTCGACAAACTGACCAAAGAGGCCACGCCCGACGATTGGGCCGACTCGCCGAGCTTTGCGGTCGGCGGCGTGCCTGTGCCCGCGGCGATGACGCCGACCCTGCAGCCGCTGGCGGAGAAATACAAAACGGAGCTCAAGAACATCGCGCCTCCTCTGCATGCCGATCCCAAGAGCCAGCTGACCCTCGCCTTCGCCCGTTTTCATGTCGACGAGCTAAAGAATCTCCGTTTCTTGGCCAATGGCGACATGCTGGAAGCTGTCAAGTTCTTGGCCGATAAGCAGGACACGGGCTCCATCCCGAGGTTGGAAAGGCTCTTCGCCGAGTACTCACAGTGGGAGTTCCCCTCCCTGGAGATGATCAACACGCAGCGGCATCTGATGTTCGCGACCGCGGCCTCGCTGCTCCATCTTCTGACTCTGGAAGCCTCCAAGCAATCCCCGGCGGACACGCCCCAGTCATTCCTGGCGCGGACCTTCAGCAGCGGCCGCCTGATGAATCTAGGATCCGACACCGTGCGGACGCTGACCTGGTTCGCCGTCAACCGGCACATGACGGATCTGGCGCCGACCCTCCTGCGCCAGGCGATGGCTCATGAGCGTCCGCAACAATGGCGCCGGGGCCTTTCCATGGACGTGCTCCTGGACGATCTGGCCTACGGCGCCTATCTGCTTGCCACGGACACTTCACAGAAGGAAGCGGCCTTGCAGATGATGGTCAGAAAATACAACCGATTGAATGATGCTCTGGAGCGCAAGCCGCTCGCGCTGATCCTTGGGCAGATCGTCGACTTCGACCTGGCCGGAGATCAGGCTGAAAAAGACAGAGTCACCAGCCTTTTGAATCCCGAACGTTTCTCTAAAGACATGGAGCTCTATCAGGGACTCAAAGAAATGTCCGCCATGAAGAAATTGTGGGGCAGCGCCGTCGAATAGGCCTACGCCTTTACCCGCAGCCGCATGTGCCGGCCGTCGCGGCCATGGTGCACGGCTAAGATCTCAGCTAGGATCGAGACGGCGATGGCCCCCGGTGATTTTCCCCCACAGTCCAGGCCGATAGGAGAGTAGATCCGCGCGTCTTTTTCCGGATGCAAGCCCTTGCGCTTGACGACCTTGAAGGCGAAAGGCACCTTGCTGCGGCTGCCGATCATCCCGATATAGGGGACCTTGGTCTTCAAGGCTTCGGCGAGGCACTCCTCGTCCAACGAATGGCCCCGCGTCACGATGACCACATAGGTTTTGGCGTCCGCGACCGGCTTGACCGCCTTGTGCGGCGGCTGCACCAGGATGCCCGAGGCGTGCGGGAACCTCTCGCGGTTGGCGAACTCGACGCGCTCGTCCGCCACGACATAGGGGATGCCGGCGATGGCCGCCACCTCGGCGACCTTCTGTCCCACATGGCCGGCGCCCAGAATGAGAAGCTTGAACTCGGCGCAATGGACGTCGATGAACACCTCGACGCGGCCCATGCACGTCATGCCGATGCCCTTGGGCGTGAGGTGGAAGACCGCCTTGCGGCTGACCCCCTCCTTGAGAGCGGCCAGGGTGGCCTTGATGGCCAGCGCCTCGATCGCTCCGCCTCCAACCGTGCCGCCGATGGAGCCATCCTCATAAACCACCATCTTGGTCCCGCATTCCCTGGGCGTGGAGCCTTTCGCCGATATCACCGTCACCAAGGCCGCGCTGCGGCCCTGGCGGATGGCCTCTTCTAAAAGCTTGAACACGCTCTCCGCTTCTTGCATGATCGACTCCTTGGGGTCAGGTCTTGATTTGTGACTGAGCCTCTATCTCATCATAGAACATACTGCATGGATTTCTCTTACTAAAGCTTACAAATACAAAAATTCTGACTCCATACCTTTACGACTCAAACTCAATCACAAATCAAGACCTGACCCTCTTGCTTTTGGTAAACTG
>JAHFCF010000013.1:0-57175 GCA_023249645.1 Elusimicrobiota bacterium | reverse complement strand
AGAACATACTGCATGGATTTCTCTTACTAAAGCTTACAAATACAAAAATTCTGACTCCATACCTTTACGACTCAAACTCAATCACAAATCAAGACCTGACCCTCTTGCTTTTGGTAAACTGCCAGGCCTGATGCTGCGAAGAATCGAGCCGGTCCTGATCGCCCTCCTGGGCGTTTATCTTATCCTCATCGCTGGACGCCATCTGGCGGGCTTCCCCGGCCTGCACGGCGACGAGGCGTGGCTGGCCGACTACGCGCTCAACATCCAGGCCCAGGGCCTGTTCTCCCCGCACGAGATGAACACCTACACCGGCCCCCTCTATGGCTGGCTGGTGTCCCAAGCCTTCAAGTTCCTGCCTGCCGATGTCTTCGGCCTGCGCTTGCCGGGGCTGATCTTGAATCTCCTGGCGGCCTTTCTCATGGCCTGGCATCTGGGCCGCACGAGCGGCCGCACCAGCGCCCTGGCGTGGTTGGCACTTCTGTGCTCGTCAGCCGTCTTTGTCCTTAAATCACGCGTCGCCTGGGAGGCTTATGCGCTGCAACCGCTTCTGCTGACCCTCGTTGTCGTATCCGCGGACCGCTGCTTGGAGGAGGAAGCCTCGTTTCCCCTCGCCCTTGGATTTTTAGCCGCGAATTTCCTCGGGACGCTCAATCATTTCATCTTCCTCTCCGTACCCATCTCGCTTTTCATCTTCGCCTGCGGCCAGCTTTGCTGCCAAAAAGAAAGAGCCTCCTTTTTCTGGCGTCTCACCGCTGTCAATCTCCTCATGACCGCGGTCCTCTGTCTCGTCAAGCCCCACATCTCCGACGCGCTCTGGCAAAGCCACAAAAACAGCATCAGCCTCCTGACCTGGGTCTGGCCCCTGGCCTGCGCCGTGCTTTATCGTCAAACAGAAAATCTCAAGCCCCGATGGCCGAAAGTCCTGACCAAGCCCTTCTGGGCGCTCTCAGCGATCGGCTTAGGACTCTTCTTTTTCTTTCATTGGGTCGCGCTCATCCAGATATGGTCCGGCGTTGCCATTTTCGAGCGCCTGGCCTCTTGGCAGCCGCCGCTGATGGTCGCCATCCCCCTCTATGCCTGGGCCGCGGCGCTTTTGACGGCCTTCTTCATCTTCGCCCTGAAAAAGCTCCACGACGAGGCGGCCCCCGCACGCGAGCGCTTCCTCGTGCTTTGGCCCCTGGCCTATGCCGCGAGCTTCATCCTTCTGCGCAACACCAATTCCATCCGCTATTACGTCCTCCCGGATTTTCTCTTGGCCATGGCCTTGGCCCATGCCCTGCCCCGGACGGGGGCTTTCAAACGAGCGAGCCTTCTCATCCCCGTGCTCGCGGCTGCCGTCTTTCTCAATCTCTGTTTTTGGCGCGAGACCGCCGCTGCGCCCTATCGCCGGCCCATCCATTTCTATGTGGGTTGGCATCTGGAAAGCTCGATTCATTTCGAGGACATCTCCCCCCTGGTCGCAGTCATGAAGAAAGAGGGCGTCTGCCCCGGCCGCATCGATCCGGCCGACAGCTTCACTTTCGATCCGCTCTGTTTCCTCGGAAAACAGGAAACCGCTGACTGCGACCAGACCAAGACCTTTGTTCCCACACTGTGCTGGGAATGCCAACACCCCCCCTATTTCAAGTGGACGGTCAGGCAGGACGCTCGATGAAAAAAATCAACTTCTGGCTCACCGCGGCATTCCTCTCAGGCCTCTTGGCCTGGACGCTCTGGGCCGCGCTCTCGCCGCGCGCGCATTGGGACCTCAAGGTCTACATGGGCTGCTCAAGGACCCTGGCCCAAGGCGAGAACCCCTACAAGCAGGATCAGTTGCTCGACGGGATAACCTTCCCCTGCCTCTACACGCCCCTCATCCTCGACGCCTACCGTCCCTTCGCGAAGCTCTGCGACGCGACTCGGACGCAGGCCGGCCGCCATGCGTGGTCCTTGCTCAAGATCCTGGCAGCGGTGGCGCTCATCCTCCTTTGGGAAAAATGGTTCGTCCCCATCCGCTTCGAACTCTACCCCGCGCTCTTCTTTGCCCTGGCCTACGGCGGGCCCTTCCTCCTAGATTTCCGCTGTGGAAATGCCGCGGCTTTCGAACAACTCCTGCTCTGGGCGGGCTTCGCGGCGATGGTCTCGGAATGCGACTGGCTTTTCGGCGCTCTCATCGCCCTCTGCGCCCAGCTCAAGTTCACTCCCCTGGCCTTCCTGGGTCTTCTGCTCGTGCGCCCCAAGCCGCGATGGGGAGTATTCGCCGGCTCCGTGGCGGTCTTCGCTGCCCTCATGGGCCTCAACCAGGTCTTTCATCCCGGACTCCTCAGCGAATACTTCCGCCAGCTGGCCGGCGGCGATCAAGCCTGGCATTACGAGGGAGGGCCTAACAACTGCTCGACCTTCGCGTTCCTCGAGCAAAGCTTCGAGGCGCTGTGGACCAACCGCGGCCAGGCCACGCAGTGGGCGTGGATCCTCTGCGCACCGTTGACCGCGGCAGTGCTCTGGATCAGCTTCAAAACCTTGCGCCGTCTGCAGACCCTCAAGGAAAAAATCCTATTCTTCTGCCTGGCCTACAGCCTGGTGGTCCCGCGCATGAAGGACTACACCTACCTATTGCTCCTGGCCCCCACCTTCTTCATCCTAGAAGAGCCGATCGCCCCGAGCCTGCGCTGGTCCATCCTGGCTTTGGCCGTCCTCAATTCGACCCAGGGCCTGGCCAAGCCCCTGGGTCTGGGTCATGTCGCCTTTCTCTTCGCCTATCTCAAGCTCTACGCCGCGGCCCTGGCCTGGTGGGCCTACGTCCGATATGCGGAGAAAAGATCATGACCGAGCTCATCGTCTCTTTGGACATGGACACCATCCTCGAAGAAGAGGAGGTCCTCTCCCAGCTCAAGGACAACGTCACTTTTTACAAGATCGGGATGCGCCTCTTCACCGCGCACGGCAAGCGCGCCGTGGACCTCGCGCACCGCTTCAACGGCCGGGTCTTCCTGGACTTAAAGATCCACGACCATCCGCAGGTCGTAGCCGAGACCGTGCGGGAGGCTCACAAACTGGGCGTGGCAGCCCTGTCCGTTCATCTCTGCGGCGGCGCGGACATGCTCAAGGCCGCCAGCTCCGTGCATCCCCGACCCAAGCTCTGGGGCATCGCCTCGCTGGAGGCCTTGCGCACGCGAGCCTCGAAGACCGCCTTATCCCGCTCGGTCAAGACCCTGGCGCGTCTGGGCTGGGTCAACGGGATGGACGCCACGATTTGCTCCGGCTGGCAGGTCTCCCCCCTGCGCAAGGCCCTGCCGCATTTGGACATGCGCTTCATCGTGCCCGCCACCTGGCCCGCCCAGGAAGGGGTTTTGACGCCGGCCGAGGCCGTCGGCCTCGGCGCGCGCTACGTACTGATGGGCCGTTCCATCACGCACGCGCCTGACCGGCTCAAGGCGGCGCAAGCGATCCTCACCGAGATGCGGCTTTCTCAAAAATAGGTCTTTGGACCCAGCCAGGCCTAGGCCTAAAGTCCCAGGCTGCCATCCCATATTCCCTCTATACTATCTATGTGAAGTCCCGCTTACTTTGGACGGCGCTCTTGCTTTGCGGCCTCTCCAGCCGCTCGTGGGGTTTTTCTGTCCCCAACTTGGCATATCTCTCAGACGCGCTCACCAGATTCCAGACCATGGCGACCCAGATCGGAGTCTCTGACGCGCAAATCCATCTCGGCGCCTACAACTTATCCCAACTGATGACCACCGTTCATGGCAAAGCCATCGCCATCAGGAACTGGGACATCGTCCATTCGAGCGAACTGCCCGAGACGCCAGCCACCGTCGAGCGCCTCCAGGAAAGCGCCGAGAAAAAAGCTTCGCGCATGAAAGTCCCCCCGCCCACGCGCCGGGCCATGATCCGCGCTAGCCTGATGAACCGAGCGGGCCTCATGGGCTTCGCCGATCTGCCAAAACACGTGCTGGGCCTCTATCAATACTGGAAAAAAAATCTGCGGCTGGGCTTTATCAAGCTCCACAAGGACCTCCCCTTCTTCGCACTCCTCGTCGGAGACGACCTCGCCTATGACCCGGTCATCCACGAGAACACCCACGCCGAAAACCACCAGGAGGGCGATCTCGGCGAAGAGAGCATCAAGGATGAGATGAAGGCCTTCCACAATGAGCAGCAGTGGCTCAAAATCGTCGATCCCTACGGTGAGCGCGTCTGCTTTTTGCGCGCCAAGCTTATGAACCTGTCTCAACGCTATCACTTTCCGATCTTTAATAGGACTTTGACCTTCCTCGAACACCTGGCCGAGATCCAGGCCACCGGCGGCGATGAAGAAAAGCTGCGCCAGGTCGTCCTCAGCCGCGGCTATCGCAATGACGACCACGAGCGCCGCGGCCCGATGAGCTCGTAGAAGGACATGGCGGGATTGCATGAAATTGCCGCCATCCTGCTCACATTTGATAAAATACGGAAAATACGGAAAGGCCTGGCAAGGAGCCAGGCCCCGCTTGGAAGGGTGCGTGAGCGGTTGAAACGGACAGTCTCGAAAACTGTTACACCCGAAAGGGTGTCGGGGGTTCGAATCCCCCCCCTTCCGTAGATCTGGAGGAATTGCCATGGCCCTATGGAACCCGTTCAAGACAAAAGCACAGGCACCGCAGCCTTCCGCGCCTGACCACAAAGCGCCCGTACACACTGCGTCGGCCCAGGCCGTCGCAGTGCCACCGCCTCCAGCCGCCCCGGGTGATGAGAAGGGCATGATGGGCAAGTTCTACCGGATGTGGAAGAATCCAGCCTTCCTCTCCCAGATCAAGGTCCTCTCGGCCCACATGGCCAAGGACGGCGTGGACATCAAGGACCGCGCCGCGGTCAAGGCCTGGCTCGAGAAGAATAAGGACGCCATCGAGAAGGGACAGCTCAAGGAACCTCCCGCAGAGATGGCCAAGCCGCAGACCTACGTCAAGACCGGCCCGGATGTCGGACGAAACGACCCCTGCCCCTGCGGTTCGGGGAAGAAATATAAGAAGTGCTGCCAGGCCAAGGCCTAGGCCAAAAGCCGCGCGGTCTCTGCGGACGTCAAGAAGCGCCATTGGCCTGAGGGGATGTCCAGGGCCAGATCCCCGATCGAGATCCTTTTCAGCTCCAGGACTTTCAGCGGCGTCTTAAACTCAGGATCCTTCAAGGCGCCGAAGATGCGCCGAATGTGGCGGTTCTTGCCCTCGTGCAAGGCAACCCTGAGGCGAGTCTTGGGACCCGCGCCTCCCAGCAACTCCAAACTCTGGACCTTGCAAAGCCCCTCGGGCGTCTTGACCCCATGAAGCGCCTGCGCGATGTGCTCTGGCGTCACCCTGCCCCGGACCCAGACCTCGTAAGTCTTGGTCAAGCGCCCGGGCCGAGTCAACGCATCCACGGCCTTGCCTCCCCTGGAAAAAAGGAGCAATCCCTTGGAATCGAGGTCCAGGCGCCCGGCCGGCACCCAGTGCTCGACGCTGGCCCAGCTGGGCAGGAGATCATAGACTGTCCGGCGGCCCTTCTCATCCGAACAAGTGACCACATAACCTTTCGGCTTGTGCAGCATCAAAAGGTTTGCTGAAAACATGGGAAGTTATGGTACAATATAGCTGAGGGAAACGGATTCCCTCGCCACAGACGCATGTGCGCAAACGACGCAATACAAGAGGAAATAGAAGATAATGCCAACAGGTAAAGTGAAGTGGTTTAATGACCAGAAGGGATTCGGCTTCATCACGCCGGATGACGGTTCCAAGGATCTTTTTGTCCATCACTCGGCCATCACCGGTGACGGGTTCAAGACTTTGGCCGAGAACCAAGCCGTCGAGTTCGAGACCCAGCAGTCCGACAAGGGGCCTCGCGCCGCCAACGTCAAGAAGCTCTAAGCTTCAGACGGCTAACAACCACCCCTATCGCCGCAAGGCGGTAGGGGTGGTTCCTTTTGGAGATGAAAGCCTATCCGAGACATGGGCTTGACCGGCGGCTCCATCAACTGCTTGATCGCCTCGAAAATGTTCTGAATCTGCGCATCATGACCAGCGATATGGTCTTCAAGGTCCTGGAGCTTGCGGGCCAGATCGCGGTGGAGCGCCAGCGTCTCGCGCAGTTTGACGAACGCTCGCATGATGGCGACATTGACTTGGATGGCTCGATCACTATGGAGCACGCCGGAAAGCATGGCAACCCCCTGCTCAGTAAAGGCCAATGGAAGATATTTCCTATATTTCCCCCGCCCCACGTCTAAGGTCGCCAATTGCGACCTTAGAGCTTGATGCTCATCCCCATCAAGCTGGAACATGAAGTCCGGCGGGAATCTCTTCCTATTGCGCCGCACTTGTTCATTGAGGCGCTTGACTGACACGCCGTAGAGCTCGGCCAGGTCGCTGTCCAACATGACCTTGAGCCCGCGGATGAGATAGATGCGCTTTTCTATGGATTCGAGGACAATGGGATCGTTCATGCCATACATACGATCGAGGGGCAAAAAAGTTCCCGGAAAACTTCGCACGCGCCAGGCTGATGAACTGTGTCCGGACAGTTCGACCCATTGTCTCGCAGAAAGGTCTTCGCTGCAGGCTGGAGCTTTTACAACGCTTGATATCGCTCTAGGACCTGCGCCCAGGGAAGGACCTCGATCCCGGATTCAAGCCGGCGGGGGACCCGGTCATGGAGGGACGCCACCACCAAGGGAACTTTCGCAAAGCGCGCGCGAAAGGCGTGGACGGTTTTGGCGCTGGGCATGTCCCGCCCGGCCTTGCATTCGACGGCCAGAAGCGGCCCATGTCCGCCCATGATCAGCAGATCGATCTCGTGATTGCCTTCTCTCCAGAAAGAGAATTCATGGTCTTTGTTGCCGTAATCCCTCAACCTGCGGATTTCACGGACGAACCAAGTCTCGAAGAGGAAACCCATCTCATCCGGGGTCGGAGGGTCATTCAACCGGTTCTGGATGGCGCGGACCACTCCGCAGTCGAAAAAATAGAATTTGGGACGGGCTTTTTTTCTTTCGCTCCGATCCCAAGGCCATAAAAAATCGCCCAAGAGAGTGTCCTCCAGGATCGAATAATATTCTTTCACCGTGCTGGCCGGCACGGAACATCCCTGGGAGATGTTGGCGAATTCGATTACCTGGGCATTGCCTTGGACAGCCACCTGGAGAAACCGCTGGAACGCCCCGACGTTGCGCGTCAACGCTTCCGCCTGGATCTCCTCCTTGATATAGGTGGTGACGTAGGAGCGCAAAAGAGACCTGGCTTCATCGCCATCGTGCTGCGCCAAGCATTGCGCCACCTTGGGAAGCGTCCCGAACTGACAGGCCTTGTGGATATCGAAACGCTCCCCCATCTCCTGCGCGGTCAGGGGATGGAGCTTGAGATCCTGCGCACGCCCGCCCAAAAGATTGGCCCCGCCGCGCCTGAGCTTGCGCGCGCTGGACCCGGAGAGGATGAAGATCATCTGTCCTTCCTCGATGCCTTTCTGGACATAGTCGAGCAAGGCCGGGACGCGCTGCACCTCGTCGATCACGACTCGAGCCTTATGTTTGAGGTTGGAGATCTGTTCCCAGAAAAGGCGCGGCGACTGCTTGAATCGGAGTTCCAACTCCGGGTCCATGAGATCGACAGACAGATCCGCCGGCAGATCGCGCAAGAGGAAAGTCTTGCCCGTCATGCGGGGCCCGAACAAGAAAGCCGAACGCTTGAGATGCGCCAGCTGAAGCGATCGCTTAAAAATCATAATCTATAAATAACATATTCATGTTATTTAATCCAGTTAAATAACATATGAGATGTGATGGTATTTTGCACCCTGGCGCAAAACACTTGTAAGCATTTTGCGGGGCCATGCAGAATGCGTTCAGCTCCGAGAAAATGGAGCGGGCGCCCTACGCCTTCGGCGTAGGACAGCCCGACCGTCACTCTGAAAAAACTGGAACGGGCGCCCTACGCCTTCGGCGTAGGACAGCCCGACCGTCACTCTGAAAAAACTGGAACGGGCGCCCTACGCCTTCGGCGTAGGACAGCCCGATCAGCACTCCGAGGAAATGGAGCGGGCGAAGGGAATCGAACCCTCATCTCTACCTTGGCAAGGTAGCATTCTACCACTGAACCACGCCCGCGAAAAGCGACGCGAGATTATACCAAAAGAAAACGCCCTCAGATGTGCCGCGTCTGAGAACGCGACGCCAGCTGCTCATCCGCCGAGAAGCGGTGGTCCTCCTCCTCCATGGCCGCGACGATCTCGTCGGCATGGAGCTTGAGTTGCTCCACCACGGCCGGGTCGAAATGCTTTCCCGCCTCGGCCTGGATGTGGGCCAGGGCATCCGGCAGGGTCCAGGCGCCCTTGTAGACCCGCTTGGACACCAAGGCGTCGAAGACGTCCGCCACGGAGACGATGCGCGCCTCCAGAGGGATCTCCTCTCCCTTGAGCCCGTAGGGGTAGCCGGTGCCGTCGTAGCGCTCATGGTGCGCAATCGCGATGCGGCCCGCCAGGCGCAAGAGGCGGCTCTCCGCGTTCTGGAGCATCTGGCCGCCCAACACGGTGTGCCGCTTCATCTCGGCGAATTCCTCGGGGCTGAGCTTATCCGGCTTGCGCAAAATCGCGTCCGGGATGGCCACCTTGCCCACGTCGTGCAGGGGGCTGGCGTAGCGGATGTCTTCGGCCTCGCGGGGTCCCAGGCCGACGGCCAAGGCCAGTATCCCGGAGACGCGGCTCATGCGGCGCAGGTGGCGCCCCGTGTCCTGCTGGTCGCGGAATTCCGCGACCAAGGCCATGCGGTAGATCGTTTCGAGATACGAGCGGCGCAGCTCATCGTAGAGCGAGGCGTTCTCGATGAAGGAGGCCGCCATGGTGGCCAGCATGCGAAGAACCCCCTCGTCCTCTTCCGTGAAGCAGCCCCGGTTCTTGTTGAGGACCTCGAAGACGCCCAGGACCTGTCCGTCTCGGCCCTTCAAGGGGACAGCCAGGATCGTGCGCGTCTTATAGCCGGTGATGCGGTCGATGTCCTGCGCGAAGCGCGCGTCCCGATAGGCGTCGCGGATGCTCACCGCGCTTCCGGTCTTGGCCACGAAGCCCGCCACGCCCTGGCCCAGGGGCATGCGCAGGATCTTCTCCTCCATGCCGAGGGCCACCTTGGTCCAGAACTCGCCCTTGTAGGGGTCCACGAGGAAGACCGAGCAGCGGTCCACGTCGAGGATCTTGCGCAGTTCCTGGGCGATGATGGTCAAAAGCCCGTCGAGGCCGCTCTCGGCGGCGACGAGGCGGCCGAAGTTCGCCAGAAGGGTCTGCCTTTTTTCCAGCTCCTGCCTGCGTCCCATCCCTAAGCTCCTTGCCCTTGGCGCTCCGGCGCCAGGGACTGGGCGGCAAGTTCGCTCAAGTGAACGACCCGGCACTCAGGATAGTATTTCCTCAATCCCTCGGCAAGCTGGAGCAGGCACGATGTGGAGCTGGCCGCGACTACGGCCGCGCCGGTCGAAGCGATGCGGCCGACCTTGCGCCGGATGATGTCGTCAGAAAGCGTCGGTTGCCGGAAGGCGAAGGCCCCGGCTCCGCCGCAGCAGACGTCGGATTCGGGAAGCCGGCGGTAAGAGGACCCCGCTAGTTTTTTCATCGCCTCCTGACCCTGCTCCTTCAGCCCCTGGCCGTGGCAGGCGCGGCAGGAATCGTGGCAGACCGCGGGACCCAGATCCTTCACCGCCGACAGATCGGCTTGCGCCAGGATCTCCGGCACGTCCTGCACCGCGGCAACGAAGCGCTCGGCCCGCGCCTTCCATGCCGGGTCCTCCAGAAAAAGCTGGGGATAGGACTTGAGGAAGGCCACGCAAGAGGAGCAGTCCCCCACGACCGGGCCCATCGCTCCGGCCGCCTCGAAGCGCGCGATGTTGCGGCGAGCAAGCGCGCGAGCATCCTCGACATCCCCATAGTTGTAAGCCAAAAGCCCGCAGCAGTCGTTCGACATGAAGTTGCCTGGCCCGTGCAGGGTCTCCAGGACGGACACCGTGGCCTCGCCCACGCGCGGAAAAAGGAGATCCGGACCGCACGGCGCGAAGTAGAGCCAGCGCGGATCCGCCGCCAGAGGCCGCCGCGCCAGCTTCTCCCGCAGGAATACCCAGGGCGTCTGGCGGACATGAGCATCCGCGACAGCCAGACCGGGCAGGCCCACGATCCGCAAGAACGGACGCGCCAAAAGCGAAAGCCCAAGGCGTTTGGCCAGATAAGCGGCCTTGAGCAGGACCATGAAGAGCCCGCGGTGGTCGTTCATCAGACGCGTCAAGAACCGCGAAAGCTTCCGCGGCTGCCCCAGCAGGCGCCGGCCTTCCAGGACGATGTCGGCCGTGGGCACGCGGGCATAGCAGGCCGTGGTGCAGGCTCCGCAGAGAAGACAGGTCTCCAGGGCGTCCTGGGAGGAAGACGGCTGCGTCAGGCGCCCTTCCATCAGCAAGCGCACCAGCTGATTGCGCCCCCGCGCCGAGCGCGACTCGGAGCCCGTCGCCGCATAGGTGGGGCAGGCCTGCTCGCAGTAGCCGCAGCGGCAGCACTGGCTGGCGGCGTCGTAGGACGACCGCTCGCCCAGGTCCGTGGACAGCCGCTCCAATGGCTCGCTCATTGGACGTCAATCCTCCGCAATATCCTGACAAGAGCCGACCAAGGATGGTTCGCCCATATATTTCGCCATATGCTTATCGTGCAGAAGCCATTCGCGGCGGTACACCTCCCGCCGATGGCCGATCAGGCAGACGCGGACCAATCGTTTTTTATCGTCTACCGTATAAAGGATGCGATAGTCGCCCTTGCGGATGCGGTATCCATCGGCACCGAAAAGTTTCTTGGCTCCGGGAGGCCGGGGATTCTCTTTTAAGTCATCAAAGGCTCGAGCCAGCCGATGAGCGATCCCTTGGGGCAGCTCCAAGAATTCCTTGCGCGCCCTGGTTTCGAATTCGACGTGATAGGACACGCTATTTGAGCTCTTTTTTAATGGAGTCCCAGGCATGGAACCCCGTGGCCTCTTTCATGGCCTGACGCAGGTCATAGGCATCGAGAAGGTCTTCCAACTTCTCCCGGATGGCCTCCTCGACCAGGAAATTCTTGCGCATGCCCAGAAGGGTGCAGACCTCGTCGATCTGCTGCTTGAGTCCCTTGGGTAATTTGGTGGCGAACACCTCTGTTCGATTCATAACCATAGTTTACCAGAGTTTACTTTAGTTGTCAAAAGACGCAGAGGATTTCCGCCCTGACGGCAAAGAGGAAAAATTCCTATCAAGCCAGAAGGCGACATACCAGATGACTCCCTGCCCGGCTGCATAAGCCGCCAGATATGCAAATAGCGCATCGTATCCATTATACTGCACAAAAATCCGCAGACCCTGATCCCTTGTTGCAACAAGAAATATCAAGGCGCAAAAATAATGAACGGGAAGAACCCTCTTGCAAAAACGCACGGAACCCTTGCGCGGAGCCATCCACAACATGCCTCCGATAACGCCGGGCCAGAGCAATAGCCCCAGAACAGGCCACAACAGCGGAGCGAAAATTGCAAACAGGAGAATCTGGCTTCCCCTATCGAGCTGTCCGATTAAAAAAAACACAGAGAAAACAGCCAAAAAAATAAAACTTCCAACAAGAAGTGCAAATATCACATCTTCCTTAGTCAAACGATTTTTATGGGATATCATAACGTTCAAAATAAGGATTAAAAATATTTTTTGAATCAAAAGCCTCTTTGATCCGCTTCTGCCAGGGACCGGCAGCAAAAGGCTTGGGTTCCCCCATAAGTTGGACTTCCTGGGAAACAGAATAAAGTTTGAGCGTCACATCGAGGATGACCGCCAAGGTCCCCCAAGACCCTAGCAGGAGGCGCGGAACATCGTAGCCCGCGACATTCTTGACCACCTTGCCGCCCAGGTCGACGACCTCGCCGTCAGCGAGCAGGATCCGCATGCCCAACACATCCCCCCGCAGGGCCGGACAAGCCTTGCAGGCGAGCACTCCCCCCAAGGTCCCCCTACCATCGGGAAGACGCAGGTGAAAATTCTGAGCAGCCAGCGACTGGCGCAAGGCCTGGACCGAGATACCCGTCTCTACCGTGACGGTATAGTTCTCCTTGTCCCAGTCCAGAATCTGGTCCAACCCGACCGTCGAGATCAAGACTTCCTTGGAGGAAAGAATTTTTTCACGCGAACCGCTGCCGACGATCGACATGGGCTTGGCCTGCGCCGCGCAGGAGCGGACCCTGTCCCGCAGCTGCTGGGCCGCAAGGCTCAAGGAACGAGACGGCGCGATCAGGTCTTCCTGCGCCGGGCTCTCCGCGGGAAACATCTTGCCCGGATTGGCCAGATCCTCCGGGTCCAAAGCCTTTTTCAGATCCCTCAAAAGCCTCAAGGCCCGAGGCGAGTGCAGCCGATGCATGGCCTCCCTCTTCTGAGTGCCGATGCCGTGCTCGCCGGAAAGAGAGCCTCCCAATTGGACGCAGGCCTCGAGCATCTCCTGGCCTGCCGCCCTGACGCGCAGCGCCTCCTCGGCATTCCTCTCGTCGTAGGGGATGTTGGGATGGATGTTCCCGTCGCCCGCGTGGAAGACCAGGCTGGCCGTGATCTGGCGGCGGACCGCGATCTCGCGCATGCGGCGCACGATCTCGCCGAGCTTTTGGCGCGGCACCACGCCATCCTCGACCAGGACGTTGGGCGCCAGGCGCGCGCACGCCGCGTAGGCGCCGCGGCGGCCCTCCCAGAGCCGATCGCGCTCAGAATCCGCGGCCGCCGAGAGGATCTCCTGGGCACGATGTTCCCGACAGAGCTTCTCAACGGCCTTGGCCTCCCGCCCGAGCGCCTGCGGCGCGCCGTCGAGTTCGATCAAGAGCACCGCCTCGCAGTCGGGATAGCCCGCCGGGCGATAGGCCTCCACCGCCGCGACGGTGGCGCGGTCCATGGCCTCCAGCGCCCGCGGCAGGATGCCCGCGGCGATGATCGAGGAGACGCATCCGACCGCGGCCTCCACCGATGGAAATCCCGCCAGGATCGTGCGCACGGCCTGCGGCAGGGGAAGGATATCGAGCCAAGCCTTGACCACGATGCCCAAGGTCCCCTCGGAACCCACCAGAAGGCTCATCAGATCCGGCCCCGCGTCTTCTCGTGAAAAGACCTGCAGGCTGGCGTCCGGCATGACCGCTTCCACGGAGCGGACATGGTCCGTCGTCACGCCGTATTTGAGGCAACGCGGCCCGCCCGCGTTCTCCGCGATGTTGCCGCCGAGCGTGGAGACCCGCAAGCTCGCCGGATCCGGCGCGTAGTAATGGCCGGTCTTGGCGAGTTCATCTTGAAGCTTGAGATTGACCACGCCCGGCTCCACGACCGCAAAGCGCTCGAACGCGTGCACGGCCAGGATGCGGTCCATCCGCGCCAGGGAGATGACCACTGCCGCGCTCAAGGGCGCGCAGCCGCCCGAGAGATTCGTCCCGGCCCCGCGGGCCACATACGGGATATGGCGTTGGCGGCAAAAGAGAACCGCCTGGCGCACATCCTCGGCACAATCCGCCAGGACCACGGCCCCGGGCCGCAGGCCACGGGCCCCCGCGTCAGAGGAATAGGCCGCGAGTTCCGCTTCCGCGCAGAGAACTTTGCCGGCGGGAAAAAGGCAATGAAACGATCTTAAATCTTTCGGATTCATGCCGATGCTTCTGGATTTTCCCAATCGACTGTGTCCGGACACAGCGGATCGGACTGTGGTCGACCACAGTGGGGCTCTGTCATTTCTTGACCGGCAGGAAGAAGTAGAACCGCGAGCCCGCGCCGAGCTTGGATTCGATGCCCATCTCGCCGCCGTGCCTCTGCACGATCTCGCGCGCGATCTTGAGGCCCAAGCCGAAGCCGGCCTTGCGCATCTTCTTGGCCTCCTCGGTCTGGAAGAAGCGCTCCCAGATGCGCGGCAGGTCCTCCGCCGAGATGCCGATGCCCGTGTCGATGACGCTGAGAGTCACCTGCGCGGGAGCGGCCTCCACGCGCACGGTCACCTTGCCGCCCTCCGGGGTGTACTGGATGGCGTTGGTGCACAGATTCTGGATGACCTGGCCCAGGCGTCCCGGATCGCCGGCCAAAGGCGGCAGGGCCGCCGGCATTTCGACGGCGAAGGCGATCTTGCGCTGCTGCGCCACGATCTCGACGCGCGAGCGCACGTCGGCGACCACGGCGGCCAGGTCCAGCGGGCCGATCTCCACGCGCAGTTTTCCCGATTCGATGGCCGCCAGATCCACCAGATCCGAGATGAGGAGGTTCAAGGTCTTGGCCGCTGAGTGGATGTGCGCGGCGCACTTGAGCTCGGCGGCCGCTTGCAGGCGCGTGCCCAAGACCTCGGCATAGCCCAAAATAGCGGTCAGGGGGTTCTTGACGTCGTGCGCCACCATGGCGAAGAACTTCTTCTGGAAATCATTGATCTGGGCCAGCTGGCGGTTGGACTCCTGCACCTCTTTCAAGAGCCGGGCGTTCTCGAGGATCAAGAAGCGCCTCTCCAAGGCCCGCTCCACCGAGAACAGGAGCCTCGAGGATTCGACTGGTTTCAAGAGCGCGTCGTCCAAGCCCAGCTCCACGACCTGGCTCACGCCCTGGAGCGCCGCCTGCAGCGGGTAACGGTCCACCATGAAGATGATGCGCAGGTCCGGGTCGCGCTCGCGCAGCTTCTGCGCGAACTCCGCCCCCGAATGCTGCGCGTAGGCAATAGCGGTGCCGATGACCGCCAGGTCGAAGGCGCCCTGCTTGAAGCGCTGGAAGGCCTCCTGCGCGTCCGGAGCGGTGACGACCTCGTGGCCCGCGGTCAGAAGAGCCTGGCTCAAGGCGGCCAGCGTGGGCTTGTCCTTGTCCACGAGGAGGATGCGGCCCTTCGTCTTCAGCGGCGCCTTCTCCTCGCGCGAAAGCTCTGCCAAGATACCCGGGATGCGGCCGGCGGCCTCGCGCATGAGCGAGGCGGGACGGCCCGCCTTGAGGGAGGAGACCGCGGCGCGCAAGGGATCGAGGCTGCAGACGTAATAAGAGACGGCGTTCGCCACCGCTTGGCGGATGCGGCCGGCGAGCGCCTCGGCTTCCTTCATGGAATCGGGGAAATACACCACGACCACGCGGCCCAACGGGACCGAAGAATCGGAGTTCCGCTCAGCCGGGGCTTGGCCGCGCAGGCGTTCCCAGAGGCTGGGTGGCTTGACCGCGGTCTGGGGCGTGGGAGTGCGGGCGACCTGGCGTTCCTGCAGGAATTCGATGAGTCCCTGGGAGGACTCAAGCGAGACGAGCGGGACGCCGGCCTGCTGCAAGGCCACCTGGAGCCCGGCCGTGGTGAAGAGTGTCGGGTCCGCCAGGAAGACCACGGGCCTCTCCGTGGAACGGATCTGATCCACGAAGCCGGCGGGCAGGGGCCAGGCCATCCCTCTTAAGGAAGTGTGGCTGTCCGGAGAGATGCTGCCGTTCGTCTCCAAGAAAAAGAAAGGCGTCTGAGGATATTTCCGACGCAGAGCCAGGCCGGCCTCGCGTTCAGCGAAAGGGTCCTTCCCAAAATCCACGACCACGGCCCGGGCGTCGGCCAAGCGGGTGGAGGCCTGGTTCAAATCGGGGACGACGATGATCTCCTGACCTCGCACCGCGCCCGCGACCGTCAACTTGTCCACGAGAGACTTGTCGACCGTGACGACGATGAGACGCCCCTGGGTTTCGGCCATCAGGCGGTCTCCGGGGCGAGCTTGGCGGTGAAGTGCGCCAGCCTCTGGGGCCCTTCCACGAGGCGCAGCCCGCGCAGCTTCTGGGCTCGCTGGGCGATGTCCGCGAAAGCCTCGATGACGTAATCGATGTGGCTCTGGGTGTAGACCCGGCGGGGGATGGCGAGCCTCACCAGCTCCATGGGCGCGGGCACGAAAGCGCCGTTGCAGCGTCGGCCGAACATGAGGGAGCCGATCTCCACGGAACGGATCCCAGCGGTCCTGTAGAGTTCGCAGACCAGGGCTTGGCCGGGATAGCTCGAGGGCGGGATGTGCGGCAGGAATTTCTTGGCATTGACGTAGACGCCGTGGCCGCCCGGCGGCTCCACGATGGGGACCCCGGCCTTCCTCAGACCGTCGCCGAGGTAGGCCACGGAACGCAGGCGGTAGGTCAGGTAATGCTCATCGAGGACCTCGACCAAGCCCTGAGCGATGGCCTCGAGGTCCCGGCCGGCCAGTCCGCCGTAGGTGGGAAAGCCCTCGGTCAGGATGAGGAGCTCCCGGCAGCGGGCGACCCACTCGGCGTCGTTCAAGGCCAGAAAGCCGCCGATGTTGACCAGGGCGTCCTTCTTGGCGCTCATCATGCAGCCCGAAGCCAAAGAGAACATCTCCTGGGCGATCTCGCGGACCGACCTGCCGGCATGCTTCGGCTCACGCAGCTTGATGAAGAAGGCGTTCTCGGCGAAGCGCGCCGCGTCGATGATGAGCGGGATGCGGTGTTGGCGGCAGATCCGGGAGACCTCCCGCAGGTTGGCCATGGAGACGGGCTGGCCCGCCAGGGAGTTGTTGGTCAAGGTCATGATGACCATGGGGATGTTCTTGACCCCGATCTTGCGGATGCTTCTCTCGAGCGCCGCAACGTCCATGTTGCCCTTGAAAGGCGCTGGCACATCGAAATCGAGGCCCTCGGGCACGGGCAGATCCAGAGCCGCGCCGCCCGAAGCCTCGACATTGGCGCGGGTCGTGTCGAAATGGGAGTTGGAGATCACGGTCTTGCCGGGCCCGCAGGCGACGCTCATGAGGATGCGCTCCGCGGCCCGTCCCTGATGCACGGGAAGGATGTAGTGGTAGCCGGTCAGGTCCCGCACGGCTTTCTCGAAGACGAAGAAGCTGGTCGCACCGGCGTAGGACTCGTCGCCGCGCATGATCGCCCCCCACTGCTGGGCGGACATGGCGCCCGTGCCGGAATCGGTCAGCAGGTCGATGAGGACCTTATCCGCGGGGATGGCGAAGACGTTGTAGGCGGCTTTCTGCAGGACCTTCTCCCGCTCCGCCTGGGTCGTGAAGCACAGCGGCTCCACGGTCTTCACGCGGAAAGGCTCGATGATGGTCTTCCAGACTTTTTCCATGGCCCGCTTCCCTTCTTCGCCGGGCTTATTATATCATTGAGCTTGGGGTCAGGTCTTGATTTGTGACTGAATCTTAATCACAAATCAAGACCTGACCCTACAGGACCATAGGAGGTTTCATGATCCATCTCGCTCTGTGCTTGGCTGCCGCAGGTTTCTGGACGTCCGCCGCGCAAGCCGCGGACCGCGACATCGTCTCGGTCAACGGAACCATCATCCGCCAATCTGAGGTGGGAGACAGGCTCTGGAAGCGCTACGGCCCGAACACCCTCGATGAGATGATCGACGAGCTCCTCCTGCGCCAGGCCGCCCAGGCCAAAGGTCTCAAGCCCGAGTCCGGCGAGGTGGACAAGCGCCTGGCCAAGATCAAGGCGCAGTTCAACGACGCCGCCGTCTTCGCCAACCAGCTCAAACAATCCGGCAGTTCCGAGGAGAAGCTCAAGGCCGATCTCTCCCAGCAGGTCCTCATGCGAGAGCTCATCGTCTCCGTGAACAAGATATCGGTCGGCGAAGAGGAACTCAAGAAATCCTTTGAGAAGCACCACGCCCAGTTCGACACGCCGCCCGCCGTGCATCTGCGCCACATCGTGGTCAAGACCGAGGCGGAAGCCAATGAGATCCTGGCCAAGGTCAAGGCCGGAAGCGACTTCAAGGCCCTGGCCCGCCAACGCTCCCTGGCGCCCACGGGTAAGATCAGCGGCGGAGACTACGGCTTCATCTCGCAAGGGATGCTGCCGGAGGAGATCGACAAGATCGCCTTCGCCATGAAGCCCGGCGAGCTGCGCACGGTGCCCTCGCCCAAGGGTTGGCACGTCCTGCAGGTCGTGGCCAAGAAGCCCTCCAAGCCGGCCCAGTATGCGGCGGTCAAGGATGACTTGAAGGACGCGCTCCTGGAGGAGAAGATGAAGACCGTTCTGCCGGATTATCTCCAGGAACTACGCCGCAAAGCGGACATCAAGCCCCTGGGCTCGATCGACTAGACGCCCAAAGCTGTGATCCCCCCCTTCGCCGCGCTCATCGGCGCGTGGCTCCTCAACGCGGCCTGGCCCCTGGTCGCGGCCGATGGATTGAAGTTCTTCAGTGTTGTCCTCTTCATGCACGGCGGCATCCTCATCGGGCTGGCGGTCCTTTTGCCGTGGCTCGTGCCCGCAGAGCGCCGGCGCTGGATCTGGCGCATGCAGACTTTCAAGCCTCTGCTCATGATCACACTCGTCAACGGCCTGGCCTCCCTCATCTACCTCAAGGCCGTCTGCTACACGACTCCGGCCAACGCCGCGGTCATGGCCCAGTCCGAAGTCCTCTATTCAGCCGTCCTTTCGGTCTTGTTTTTGGGCGAGTCCATCGGCCCCGCACAGGTCGCGGCGAGCCTGCTGGTCATGACAGGCACCGGCCTCATCATGATCCACGACCTCGGCTCTCTGCGTTGGAAAGGCGATCTGATGATCGCCGCGACTCCCTGGATGTATCAGGTCGGCCACGTCATGGCCAAACGCCTGCCCAAGGACTTCGATCCCGTCACGATGAGCGCGATCAGGCTGCTCTACGCCGCCATCCTCATGATCCCGCTGTCCTGGTGGGTGCTGGCGCACGGCGGCCGGTGGGAGTTCTCAGGCCCAGCGGTCTCCATCCTTCTGGCGCAGGGCGTGTTCATCAACGCCCTCGCCCTCTCTCTCTGGTATCTGGCCATCCTCAGGATGGACCTGGCCAAGTCCACGGCCTTCCTGCTCTCTTATCCGGCCCTCACCATGACTTTTTCCTGGCTGCTGGGCTTCGAGAAGATCTCAGCGATCCAAGTGGCCGGCCTGGCCGTGACCCTCTCCGGCGCCTGGTGGCTTTCGCGCCTGCACCTCAATGGGGTCAGGCATTGACTTTTGACTGAGTGTCAAAAATCACTCTATAACCACAACAAATCAATCTATTTCCTAAAGACATCACTCTATTTGATTTCTTTTCAGTCAAAAGTCAATGCCTGACCCCAATCAACCGAAACTCAGCCTGAATTCCCCAAGCCCGCTGAATGGCTGCGCAGTAATCCTGACCTTGACGACGGTACTTTTCTTCAAGGCGATGAACATCACCGGCTTCGGTTTTATAATCAGCCACGATGACTCGGTCGCCCTGCCGATAAACGAGGTCCATGACGCCGCGCACGACAGTCCCATCTTCGCCGAAAACGAATGGCACTTCGCGGCCCAGGATCTCGACTCCTCCAAGCTCCTTGGCCGCAGCTGAGGCTACAAATCCCTGAAGGATCTTCTCCGCTTCACGCCGGGCAGATTCTCCAGCGGAGAGGGACTGCCCAGCCATCTCGACCGCCGAGTTCAAGTCCCCCCCCTGAACAAAATCCCAGATCGCCAGGACCCTGTGGCAAAGCTGGCCGATCAGCATCCCTTCTTTAGGCATATCACGCTTCTCTTCCAGAGCCCAGCCCTTTGCAGGCTCGCGCAGATAATCCGTGGGGCTGCGCGTCCATTTTCGAGTCAAAGCCTCGTCGCGGCGCTTCAAACGATCTGTCCATGAATCAGCCAAGACCTTCGGCACAGGCAGGCGATGCCTGGGCTTGAGCAGACCCCGGCCCAGGAGCGCGCCAGGCACGACTCCTGAACCAGCCTGGATCTGATGCACGGTCAAGACATCCGAACCCAAGCTGACCGCCTGGTCATCCGCTTTAGGCCAGGCATGGGCCTTGTCCAAAAGCGCGGCCAAGGAACCGCTGGCGTTTTTCCGTCGGCCCACCAGGAAGAGCTTCTCCTTGGCCCGTGTCAGCGCCACATAGAGAACGCGCACCGCCTCGTCCTCCTGCCGCTCGCGTTCCCGGGCTTCGAGCATGGCCCGCAGAGCCTGCGCATGCTTGCCGAGCCTCAAGCCGGACCGGCCGGAACTCCAATCCAAAAGGACCGCTTCCTCCTTGTCGTTGCGCAAGGTCGCGCCGGAAAGATTGACCACGAACACCACCGGGAATTCCAGTCCCTTGGCCTTGTGGATGGACAAGATGCGCACGGCATCCAGATGCTCGTCAGCCAAGGGGCTCTCGCCCTCGGCGCGAGACTCCTCCATCGCCGCAATCACCTCATGGATGAACTCTCGCAAGGTCGAGCCGCGCTCCTCGCCGGCGGCGCAGGCCATGCGGGCGAATTTTTGCAGGTTGGAAACGGTCTGCTGACCGTGATAGGCCGTGGAAGCGGCTGACAAGAACGGCGTCTCGCTTAAGACCGATTGCACGAACTCTCCCAAGGGCACCCGCCCTCGGCGCTCGTGCAAAGAACGCAGCTGCTTGAAAAGCTTCTCCAGACGCTTTTGCGTGGAAGCGCTCAAATCCTTGGGAGGAGCCTGAAGATAGGTCTTGAATCCGGCGAGAAGTTCGGCGTCCGTGACGCCCAGAAGCGGCGAGCGCAGCAGGCCGATGAAGGAGACCCGGTCTTCAGGATCGTCCAGGACGCGCAGGAGATTGACGAAGTCGATGACCTCCTGGCTGGCGTAGAAGAGCTTTTCCATCTCGACCACATAGGGGATGCCGGCGGACTTGAAGGCTTCGAGCAGCGGCGCCAAGGAACTCGACGTGCGCATGAGCACGGCGACCTCTTTAAAGCGCCTCGAGTGCGTGTCGCCGCAATTCTTCCTGATCCACTCCGAGACCCAGGCGGACTCGGTCTTCTGGCCTGTCGCGGCATCCGGCTCCACCCCGCCGTCAGTCTCGGGGCCCACGAGCGCGTATTCGACAGTCGAGCCGGCCACCTTCCCTGATCCTTGGTGAGCGGCCACCGCCAGATACGCGGGCTGCGAACCGGACTTGAACTGCATCAGGCTCGGGAAGATCGCGTTGATCGGACCAAGGATCTCCGAAGTGCTGCGGAAATTGGTTGTGAGCTCGCATAAAATTGTTTTTTTATCCTGAAGTAAATGGTCGGTGAAGCCTTGATAAGCCGCGATGTCCGCCCCGCGGAACCTGTAGATGGACTGCTTGGGATCGCCCACGAGGAACAGCCTGCCGGCTCCGGGCTTCACCTCGTTCCAATGCCGTGCCTGGGCTCCCGGCTCCTCGGACAGGAAAAGCAGGAGCTCGCCCTGCAGCGGGTCCGTGTCCTGGAACTCGTCGATGAGAAAGACGCCGTAGCGGGATTTGAGTTCCTCGCGCACCGAAGGATGATCGCGCACCAGGTCGCGCGCCTTGACCAAAAGCCCGTCGAAGGAGACCCAGCCTGAACGGGCATAGGTCCTCTGCAAAGAGTCGGCGAAAGGGGCCGTGAGCTGGAAAGCCCGGCGCACGAGAGCCTCTCCCGGCGCCGAAGCGCTCTTGGCAATGCGCTTGGCCCGTTCATAATCGGTCTGGGCCGTCTTGTCCCAATTCGACGGCCAGGAGGCGTCGGGCCAGGGAGGGCTTTGGGGACGCGAGATCGACGGCTCGGGGGCAGCCGCCGCCTTGGCCAATCCTTCCAGATGAGAGGCCAGCGCGGCCAAGGCTTCCAGGATCTTGCCCCGGGGCGTTGGCTGTCCTTCAGGCGCCTTTCGCAAAGACCGCGCCAGGCCTTCGAGCCAATGCACGACGGAGAGATCAGGACAGCCAGCAACGTCAAGCCTTACGCGCTCGCGGGCCAAGCCGCGGGCCAGATCCTCGACATCCTCGAGCGTGACCCATCGCAAGAGGGAGAGCCACTGCTCGCTGCGAGGACTCTCCAAGGAAAGCTCCTCGTCCAGCCAGCGGACCCACTCGCCGGCGAAGAGCTCGTCGAACGCCGCGCCCTCGTCCACGCTGAAATTGGGATCCACGCCGGCCTGAAGAGGATAGAGGCGCAAGAGATGCGCGGCGAACGAATGGATCGTGCCGATCTGCGCCTTGTCCATATCCTCCAAGGCCGCACGCACCCGGGGGAGGATCTCCGCCTCCTTCCTTTTAAATTCTTCTTTTAAAATAAGCAGGGTTTTCTCAGCTTTCCGCTGATCCTTCTCGCCGACGACCGCGCCGCTCAAAAACGCGGCCAAGCCCAGAAGCCTGTCGCACAGCCGCAGGCGGATCTCGCCGGCCGCCTTCTCCGTGAAGGTCAGGGCCACGATCTCGGTCATGGCGCGCGGCTTCTCCGGTCCGAGCAGGCTAAAAAGGATCCGGTCCGTCAGAAGCGTGGTCTTGCCGGTGCCGGCGCCGGCCACCACGACCGCGTTGGCCGCCAGGCTCCAGCGCGCGGCGTCGCGATCCGTCCGGTCGAGAGCGGTCGTCATGGGCGCACCTGCAGAGCCCGGGTGCGGGATGGGCCATGGCTCTTGCGGCAGATGAAGGCGAAGGCGCAGTAGCTGCAATGGCCGTGCTCTCCATCCTCAGGCACAATGGGGAAGCGGCCCTTTCTGATCTCTCCGAGCTCCGATGCGAGCCTCTTCAAGAACTCGGAGCGATCCTCGGCCAGGGCTTGGGCCGCGTAAGGATAGGACCGCGGCTTGTCCGTGGTCTGCGGTGAATCCTCCAAAGAGAAGATGAAAGCCCCCTCGCATGGCCCCTTCTCAACGGCCCGGGCCAGTTCCGCGTAGATGGAAAGCTGATGCAGCTCTCCCCGTTTGGCCAGGTTGCGCAGATTCGCGCTGCGCGTCCAGCGCGTCTTGTAGTCGATCACGCGCCAGCTCCCGTCAGCGGAGCGATCGATGCGGTCGACGATCCCGTGCAGGCCGAGCCCTGGAAGCTCCTTGAATCCGCCCCGCAGTTCGCGTTCGAGAGAGACCGGCTTGAAGCCGGTCTCTCTGGCCTCAGCGATATCCCAGACCAGGAACTCCTGAAGATTCTCCATGATCGCCTGCTGGACCGCGCGCCAGAGCAGAGGATAGATGCCGAGAGCCTTCCAATGGCGCTCGGCAAAGACGGCCGCCGCACAGGTCTGCAGGCGGTCTCTCCAAGAGTCATTGTCCTGCCACAAGGACTCCTCGGCGTCGCCATAGAATCCCTCCAGGATCTCGTGGTAGATCTTCCCGCGCACCATCCTCGGGAATTCACCCTTTTCAAAAGTCTCGTCAGGCTCGCCCAAGCCCAAGACGCGGCTGGCGAAGAACTGGAACGGGCAGGTGGCGAAGCTGTCCAGCGCGCTGGGAGAGATTCCCCGGCGGTCCAACTCACTGAGAAAATCCTTCGCCGGTCCGGACAAGCCGTCCCAAGGCCCGGGCTTGCCCCAGGCGCCGATGCACGAAGCCGCGGCCACCACCTCATCATGAAGCCTCGCATCGCCCAAGACTTCCGGCACGGAACCCTCGGCCGATCGGCCTTCCAGAGCCTGCCTTAAAAAGAGTTCCTGCGGCGCGGCGACCTGCGGGTCAAGCCCTTCGAGTTTGCCTGCCGGCTGACGCGGGATGGGGACGGCTCTGGAAAAATCATGACCCGAAGCGCGGCAGAGCTCCCTCAGATAGAGGGAAGGGACCTCGGCTCGGCCCGACTCATCCGAGCGCGGGAACACGCAGTACAGCTTCTCCCGAGCCGAAGAGGCCATGAGATAGAAAAGAAGCCGCTCTTCCTCGTGGCCTGAGGCCTTCTGCGCGATCCAGTAGCCGGCCGGATGGCGCAGGGCCGCGCGCGCCGAGTCGCGCAGGAGCGGGTCCTCCAGGATCACGCGCGGAAAGAGATTCTCCTTCAAGCCCACAAGGAAGAGGACTTTGAAGCTCTCTCCGCGCGCATCCATGGCGTCGCGCACGCGCACGGCGCGACAGCGGGAATCAGTCTCCAGCGAAGCGCGATGCAATTTGTCCGAGAAGATCTCCAAAAAAGTCTTCCAATCGCAATCCTCTCCCAAAAGATCGAAAGTCTCTAAAGAGGCGAGCTCTGATTGGACGATTTCCCAGACAGCGGCTTCTGTCTCTGAGCATAGATCCGGCAAACAAAGATGCGTTTCGATGATCTTCTTGGCACGGCCGACCTTGGCAGACCAGGTCTCCTTCTTCTGCAAGCCGAGCTCTTTTTCCAGAGCCGAGATGAGATTCCACAGTCCGCGCGCTTCCTGGGCCTTTTCGAACTTGGCGCGCCATTGCAGCCAGCCGCCGTGGATGCGCGAGGCACGGATGATCCGGCGCCAGAGATCCTGGCCGCGGAAATAAGGCGAGTCCAAGATATCCTCGACAATGGACGCCAAGAAATCCTTCTCCCGCAAGGTCAGGAGGTTGAGACAGGTTTTGGCCAAGGGATGCCTGAGCAGCGGCTCGCCCACGGCCATGTCGAAGGGGATGGCGTTCTCGCGGAAAACCTCCGCGATGACGCTGCGATAGGGCTCGAGCGTCCTCACCACCACGCCCACATCCTCATAGGCATAGCCCTCTCGCTCGACCAGGCGCAGGATCTCCTTGGCAGCGGCCCAGGCCTCATCGCGGGCTCCCGAAGCGCTGATGACCGCGAGAGCCTTCTCAGAAACGGGCTTGGACTCAGGATCGAAGAGCCCGTCCAAGGCCTTGTCCAGGGCGGGCCGGTCCTTGGCTGAACGCGCGACAGGCTCGCTCTCATGCGCCAAGAGCTTCTGCTCGAAGAAATTCTCGACGAAACGGAAGGCTGGATGAACGCGGCGAAAGGGAAAGTAAAGGCGCGTGGCAAACGCGGCGCTGACAGCCTCGAAGAATTCGAGCTGCAGCCCGGTCAGGTCGTAGAAGCCGTAATAGATGATCTCCTGGAATCGGCGAAGATGTTCGCAGTCGGCGGCCTCCTGAGCGGCCAGGCGGATGAGATCCGAGGGCGAAAGGATTCCAAGGTCCTGGAGGCGCTCCTGATAAGCGCCAGCCAAGCGCAAGAGCGCATTCAAACGTCCTCGCTCTTCCTCCGGGATCGGCAGCTTGTCGCCGAAGAACTCCTCGACGCTCTCAGATGAGACGCCCGCGTCGATCAAGTCGCGCAAGCTCGAACGCAGAGCCGCGGCCAAGGCCCGGGGCCTGCCCTCGCCGCCGAACTCACGGCCCAGGGCCGGTTGCGCGGAGAGGAGCGAATCCACCAGGCGGTCATGAAACCCCGGGTCAGCGATTATCTGTTTCCCTTCATGAGAATTTTCAGAGACCATCGCAGCCAGGCTGTGGAAGGTGTGGAAGTGGACATCGACGAGAGCCAGGTTCTTTTCCACGGACAGCAGGCGCTCGAGCCGCTCGGCCATGCGGCGGGAAGGGGCCACGACAGCGATCGGCTGGCGGTTGGCGGAGAGTTCCTTCAGACGCTGCGCGAACGCGTTTTCAAGGTCGGGATGGAATGGGCCGTAAAAAACCTTCAGCACGCAGATATACTACAAAATGCCTTATGGCCGGCTTATCCGCCGACTCGCTCCAGGCCGAGTTGGAACTGTGTCCGGACACAGTTGGCCAGGCATAGGTCCTCGGACCCATAAAAAGATAGGTCCTTTGCCGTCCGCAGCTTCCCCAAAAGGCCCAACCATGTTTTCTTGATTCCTTATACACTGGAAGCATGACGCTCCAGAGGCGGTTTTTCTTTGCCGTTGCGGCGTTTCTTTGTACTGCTCTTTTTTCCTTTACTGCGGACCTGTCAGCCGCAGTCAATTCGGCGCATACGAGCGTCGCTCAGGCGCCTGCGGCGCCCTTCCTGCCGCCAACGGCGCTGCGCTATCAGTGGGACATCCTGCACAACACGGACATCGACGCATCGTCCCGATTCCTGAAAGACGAACAGGCCCAGCAGTGGTTTGTCGAGAACAAGCCATCCGTGGCCAAAGAGATCTTCTCACACGCCCTTCGTATTAAAGACGCTCAAGAACTTCTCAACACCTACGAAGACCCGAGCAACCTCAGATTCGCGCTGTTGCAGCGCGGGCGCGGCGAAAAGTCTTGGCGGGTTGTGGATGCTCTGGTCCAAAAATCCCAGTCGCCCTCCCTCAAGCAGCTCCTCGCCATAGCGCGGTGGGACTGGGACACATTGCCCAAGGGATTGCAGGAGGATCTTTCCCAACAAGGGACGACGCAGCAGGACTGGACAACATGCTCCCCGGCAGACAGATATCTAAAAACCGAGCCTTGGGAGACGAACCGACTCAAAGAACTCCTGTCCATCACACCAAAATCAAAGGCAGACCTCCAGCGCATGGAAAAGTCGCGGCAACTAATCTGGGACTCGCTTGAAACCGAACAAAAAATTTCGGTCCAAAATCGCATGGACAAAGCCGAGCGAGCCGTCAGGCTGCTCGCGCGCGCCCAAGCGCGGCTCAGAACCGCGAGCAACCGGAACTGGGCCCTGCTGGCGCAAGAAGCCAGGAATGCCTCAGACCTTGACCAGATGCTGTCCAGCCTCGGGAAGTTATTCGAAGCGATGGGCATCCATGATAAAAATCTCGCTGCCGTGGGGTCTGATCTGCCACAGGAGGAGTTCAGTGAAGAACAACTCATCCAACTCGATGAGCACCTCAGGGCATCGCTCCCTCAGGAAGTCCAGGGAACGCTTGCGGGGGACAAGGTAAGGATTTTTTACAACAGATATCCGCTCAAATTGTCCATCTATACGGGCGACGATCATTCTTTCAGGGGGCAGTACATCCATTGGTACGAAAACATACAACTCAATGCCGATGTCTTCATCCAATTCCTTAAAACCAATGGATCCAAAATCGGGCGACTCATCTTCGACGCCCATATCGCCCATCCATTGGTCCAGCTGGCGGCTGTCACATTCATCCATGAAACGACCCACCGCGAGCAGGATGTGTGGTCTCGAAAATTAGGGATAAGTCTGCGCAACTGCCAAGTCGGAGAGATTGAAGCCAGCACGCTCGGGTTTCTCCATGCCCTGGAAAAAATGCGCACTGACCCTTCCTTTAGGCAGATGCTGGGGCGCGACGCTCTCGCGGGGGGCTTGTCCCAAGACACCTTGGAAATGGTGCATTGCCTTGAGTCGAATGTGGTTAAATTCAAAAAAATAATTTTATACGCCTATAGCCAGTTGCCGTCTTTGGAATCCGCCATGATCTCCGCCGCCCAGTACCCCGAGCCTTGGGCTGACAACGCTCTAAGCGAAATGTTCCGAGAACTGAGGCAACGCGCTCGACAGGGCAAACAACCGGCGACGAAAGCGGCCACGGGCAAGGATGCATCCAGAGTCGACGAAACCAGGCTGCTCCGACAAAATATCAGGCGTTTCGCCGATCCCACTTCCCATGCGATGAAGTCTTACGCCCTTTGGCGCGAGCGCCTCAGTTCCATGTTCGCGGAAGTGGGACAACGACTGGCCCAGTTGTCCGCTGAGAGGCCCAGATAGCCCATGAAGATAAAAAGGCGATTCTTCCTCGGCGTCGCGGCGTTTTTATCAGCCGCGCTGATTGCCCTCGCTCCCGCCCTATCAGCCGCAGTCAATTCGGCGCATGCGAGCGTCGCTCAGGCGCCTGTGACACCCTTCCTACCTCAAACCGCCCTGCGCTATCAGTGGGACATCCTGCATAACACCGATCTCTCGGCGGCTTCCCGATTCTTGAAAGACGAACAGGCCCAGCAGTGGTTCGTCGAGAATAAGCCGTCCGTGGCCGGCCCGGTCTTCTCCCAAGCCTTGACCATCCAAGAGGCCCAAGACCTTCTCGAAACCCATGAAGACGCCACTGACCTTAGGCTGGTCATGCTTGCCCGCGGAAAAAAATCCTGGCAAGCCATGGATGCCCTGGCTCAAAAATCACCTGCCCTCAAGCGGCGCATGGCCATGGTCCGATGGGAGTGGGACACATTGCCTCTCGAAATCAAAGAATACCTGGAAAGGGCTGGAAAGACACAGAAGATATGGGCAGAGTGCTCTCCCGAGGAGCGGCATGCGTTCATCCAGGGATGGGCTGCCGGCCCATGGAAGGAATTCATGTCCATGGCGCCGAAATCCGAGGCAGCTCTCCAAAAGATGCGGACACTGAAAGACCGCATCTGGGCCGCGCTGCAACCTGACGGCAGATATCAAGCCGCGGACCAGCTGGAAAAATCTGAAACAGCCGTCAAGGCATTCGCTAGGATCGAAGCTCAATTAAAAACCACTGAGCAGACACCGTGGGCGCCGCTCGCGCAAGAAGTCAGAAACGCACCAGACCTAGACCACATGTTGGCAGGCCTGGGGGCACTCTTCGACAAGATGGGCATTCGCGACGCTCATCTCTCCGCGCTGAGGCCCGCGCTGCCTGAGGAAACCTTCACCGCCGAACAAGCCACACGGCTCGAGAAACGCCTGCGGAAGTCCTTTGCAAGAAGGATTCGTGGGACCCTCTCCGGAGACAGGGTGCGGCAGTTTTACAAAAGCCATCCGCTCAAATTCTCTGTCTCCAATGAAAACGACACCCTCTTGGCCCGACACCTCATGGGCCATATAACATTCAACAGCCGCTATATCGTCAAATTCATCAAAGCCAACGGATCCAAACCAGCGGATATTTTTTCCGATCAGAACCTTTTCAATCAGTTGGCCCAGCTCTTGGCCCCTTATTTCATCCATGAAACCATCCACGCCATGCAATACGCTTGGACGCAGAGAGAATTGGGCGAATACTTTGAATTGGTCAAGGACAAAGAGATCGAAGCGTTTCTCTTCCACAGCCTCTACGCTTTGGAAAAAATACGCACCTCTCCCGCCTTCCGACAGCTCCTCGGAAGCAACGCGCCCGTTGAAAATCTTTCCAGACGAGCCTTGGACGATGCCCTGGCTCTCGAGTCGAATCCAGGCGAGTTTAAGAAGAAAGTCGTGCGCAATCACGTTTATCTGCAGATTGACTCCTTAGAATCCCTGACGTTCAATCTTGCCCAGCGAGATTTTCTTGATTTCTACAAGACCGATTATCTGCATACCAGGTACTCGGAATTGCAATACCGCCAGATCCGGCCCCCGGGCCACAAGAACCGACTGACCCAGTTCAAGGACAGGACAACCAGACAGCTGCGCCAAGAAGCCCAAGACATGATCGATCCTGTCCGGCATGCGATGAAGGTTTATGCCCTGTGTCTCAAACGCTTTGAATCCGCGTTCGCGGAAGTGAAACAGCGCCTGGCCCAGTTATCCACCGAGAGGCCGAGATAGCCTATGAAGATACAAAGGCGATTCTTCCTCAACCTCGCGGCATTTTTATCAGCCGCTCTCCTCGCCTTTGCCCCGAACCTTTCAGCCGCGGCCCCCGTGGTGCGCGCCGCCATCTCACAGGCGCCCAGCGCGCCGGCCGCCTTCTCCTATCACTGGGACATCCTCGTCAATCAGGATCCCGAGGCAGCCTCTCAATTCCTGAAAGACGAACAAGCCCAGAAGTGGTTCGTCGAAAACAAGCCGGAGGCCGCCGGAGTGATTTTCTCCCATGCCCTGCGAATCCAGGACGCCCAGGAACTCCTCAAAACCTACAAAAACACTGACGACCTCCGCCGCGCCCTTCTGAAACGCGACAGCGCATCTTGGCGAGTCTTGGACACTCTGGCCCAGAAATCGCCCTCGCTCCAACGGCGCGTCGCCGTTCTTCAATGGGACTGGAGCACCTTGCCTCAGGCAATCAAGGAAGCCCTGGGGGAAAATGGGATGACGCAGGAGAAATGGCAGGCCCTCTCCGCCTTCGAGCGGGATCGGGATATCGGGAATTGGGCCTACAAAGCAAAAGATGAGCTCATGTCCATGGCGCCAAAATCAAAGGCAGACCTCCGGCGTATGGCTAAGCTGGGGCTGAGCATCCAGGCCGCACTTGCTTTTGACGATAACCAGCAAGTCCTCGATCAGATGGAAAAAGCCAGCACAGCCATCCGAGCTCTCTCCCAAGCAAAAGCTTGGCTCAAAACCTCCGCCGATCCGCAAGCCGCAGCACTGGCACAAAAAGCCCGGCAGGCTGTGAATCTCGATGAGATGCTCCAATGTCTCGACAGGCTTTTCGACGGGATGAGAATCCACAATGCCGATCTCTCCGTAGCGAGACCGGAACTGCCTGAAGAGAAGCTCACTAAAAAACAGACACTCGAGCTGGAACACTTCCTTAAAAAAGCCTTCCTCAAGGAGATCCGAGGGACCGTCGTTGGAGACAAGGTGCGGAAGTTCTACCGCCACCGCCCGATCGAGTTCTCCATCCGCGACTGCAAAGATGATTCTTTTGGCGATTATGAACCTGAGACAGACCGCATGAGGTTCAACAACCGCGTCATTGTCCAATTCCTCAAGGCTGCCGAACTCAAGCCCAAGGACCTCCTTGCCAATAAAAACGTTCTGAATCCCCTGGTCATGCTGCTCTCACGCACTTTTATCCATGAAACCATCCATCGCATGCAGCACGACTTGGCGCGAAAACATGGCATCCCCTCTACGGAGAACCAACTCAGCGAGATTGAAGCCTTCTTTTTTCACAGCCTCTATATCCTGGAGAGAATACATATCGACCCCCCCTTCCGCTGGTCCCTCCAGCGCAAGACTGCTTGCGGAGACTTTTTCTACGACACACTAGAGGAAGCGCACGATTTAGAGTCAAACATGAGGAAATTCAAAAAAATGGTTTCAAAACTCTATATGGAAACCAGTTCTTTGGAAGCGTCGATGATTCCTCTTTTCAGGAACATTAAAGAAAGAGCTTCCAATGCGCCCTGGGTGATGAAGTCTTACGCCCTTTGGCGCCAATACTTCGATTCAGCGTTCGCGGAAGTGGAACAGCGGCTGGCCCAATTAGCCGCCGGGGCGCGCCGGTAATCCGCAACGTCTCAGATATACTACAATAGGGACCGATGAGCGACATCCCGACCGCGCCGCCCTCGGGCTTTCGTGATTTTCTGCCGGATGCTTCCTCACTGCGAGGCCGCGCCATAGAGACCATCTCCAAGGTCTACCGCTCCTACGGCTTCTCCGCCATCGCCACGCCGGCCGTTGAAGACCTCGCGGTTTTGACCGGCAAGGGCGGCGGCGAGAATGAGAAGCTCATCTTCAAGATCTTGAAACGCGGCGAAAAGCTCGACCTCTCCCAAGGCCCAAAGGAACTCGCCGACATGGGCCTTCGCTTCGATCTGACTCTGCCTTTAGCCCGGTTCTACGCCAAGAACAGAGGTGTTCTGCCCACGCCCTTCAAGGCCTTTGCCATCGGCCCGGTCTGGCGCGCCGAGCGCGCGCAGAAGGGCCGCTACCGAGAATTCATCCAGTGCGACGTGGACATCCTGGGCTCGGAAAGCGCTCTGTGCGAGATCGAGGTCCTCTCCGCCGCCCTCTCCGCCTTCCAGGCCCTGGGCCTCGATCTTCCCGCCGTCGTCCTCAATGACCGACGCATCCTGTACGCACTTCTGGCCGAGTGGAAGGTCCCGGATGAGAAGCGCCAAGGACTCTGCATCATCCTGGACAAGATCGACAAGGTCGAGACCTCCATCCTCAAGCAGGACCTCATCGCCCTGCTCGGCCACGCCAACGACCACGTGGAACAATTCCTTTTGGCCGGCCAGATCGACGAAGAATTGCTCCTCAAAGTCGCCCCGGAGCCCATGCAGAGGCTCAAGGCCATCCAAAAGGCCCTGCGCGACCTCTTCCCCTCCCCCGTCGAGATCAAGCCCAACCTCGTGCGCGGCTTCGACTATTACACCGGCCCGGTCTTTGAACTGCGGCGCCCGGGCGTCTCCGGTTCGCTCGGTGGAGGCGGACGCTACGACGGGTTGACCGAGAAATTCGGCACGCCCCACACCCCGGCCTGCGGGGTCTCCATCGGCTTTGAACGCCTGATGCTCGTGCTGGAAGAATCCGGCGCAAAAAAGACCTCCGGGCCTGACGCCGTGATGACCATCTTCTCCGAGGAACTGCGGCCGCAATCCTTGCGCATCGCCCATGATCTGCGCTCAAACGGCCTGTCCGTGGACGTCTATCCCGGCGAGGCCAAGCTCAAGTCGCAGTTCAAGTACGCGGACAGCCGCCAAGCGCGCTTCGCGCTGGTCCTGGGCCCGGAAGAAGCCTCTCTCCGCAAGATCAAGGCCAAGGAACTCGCCACGGGCGCGGAATCGCTTCTGGAATTCAAGGAACTCGTCACCGCACTCCAGCATGCCCAAACTCTCGCTCAAGCCTCTTAAAGGCTACAAGCCCTTCCCCGGCCCCCTGGTCGCGGTCGTCATGGACGGAGTCGGTCTCGGCAAGCGCGACGACTCCGACGGGGTCTTCCTCGCCCGCAAGCCGACCCTGGACTCCCTCTTTCAGGAGAAGATCTTTTTTAAGCTCAAGGCCCACGGACGGGCCGTGGGACTGCCCTCCGACGAGGACATGGGAAACTCCGAGGTAGGGCACAATGCCCTGGGCTGCGGCCGGGTCTTCTCCCAGGGCGCGATCCTCGTCAACGCGGCCATCTCCTCGGGCAGGATATTCCAGGGCAAGGCCTGGGAAAAGATCCGCGAGTGCGCGCGCGCCGGCGGCACCGTCCACTTCATCGGCCTGCTCTCTGACGGCAACGTTCATTCCCACATCAAGCAACTCGATGCCCTGCTCGGCCGATGCGCCCAGGAAGGCTTCACGCAGGTGCGAGTCCATCCCCTCCTGGACGGCCGCGACGTGGGCGAGAAAAGCGCCTTGGACTATATCGAGCCCTTGGAAAAGAAGCTCCAGGACCTCTCCGTCAAAGGCAAAGACTTCTGCATCGCCTCGGGAGGCGGCCGCATGGTCACGACCATGGACCGCTACAACGCCGACTGGTCCGTCGTCGAGAGAGGCTGGAAGGCTCATGTCCTGGGCATCGGCCGCCAGTTCCAATCCGCTTCTGAGGCGGTGCGGACCACCTACGCCGAAGACCCCAAGATGACGGACCAATACATGGACAGCTTCGTCATCGCCAAGGATGGCAAACCCGTGGGGACCATCCAAGACGGCGACGCCGTCGTCTTCTTCAATTTCAGGGGCGACCGCGCTATCGAGATCTCCCGAGCTTTCGACGAGAAGGATTTCCACGAGTTCGACCGACAGCGCGTGCCCCGGGTCTTTTTCGCGGGCATGATGGAATACGATGGCGAGGCGCACATCCCCTCCCATTTTCTCGTCGAGCCGCCGGCCATCGACCGGGTCCTCGGGCAATACCTCTGCGGCTCTGGGGTGAGCTCCTTTGCCGTCTCGGAGACGCAGAAGTTCGGCCATGTCACCTATTTTTGGAACGGAAACAACTCCGGTTACATCGATCCCAAGCTGGAAAAATACGTGGAGATCCCCTCGGACAAGATCACTTTCGACAAAAAACCCCTGATGAAGTCCGTGGAGATCACCGATGCCGTGATCGAGGCCGCGGCCAGCGGCTGCTACAAGTTCATCCGCCTCAACTACCCCAACGGCGACATGGTGGGGCACACGGGCATCATGCCGGCCGTGCGCATCGCGGTCGAAGCCGTAGACCTGGGGCTCTCGCGCCTCATCCCGGTCCTGCAAAAGACCCAGGGCATGCTCCTGGTGACGGCCGACCACGGCAACGCCGACTGCCTCTGGACCGAGAAGAATGGCAAACGCTCCACCCATGTGGCCCACACCCTCAACCCCGTGCCTTTCATCGTCAAGGATTTCTCGCAGGCCAACCCGTGGATTGCGGCTCAGGTGCCCCATCCAGGCCTGAGCAACGTGGCCGCGACCATCTGCAACCTCCTGGGCTTCGAGGCGCCGGACTTCTACGACCCGTCCTTGGTGACGCTTCGCTGATCCCCTATGGAATGGATCCACACAGCCCTCGATGTCTTCCTGCACCTCGACGCCCACCTCAACGTGTGGGCCGCGATCCTGGGCCCATGGCTTTCCGGCGCGCTTTTCACCATCATCTTCTGCGAGACGGGACTCGTGGTGACCCCCTACCTGCCGGGAGACTCGCTCTTGTTCGCCGTGGGCGCCTTGGCCTCGCGTGAGGGCTCGCCCATCCATCTCCCGACCATCTGGGCGCTCCTCACCCTGGCCGCCATACTCGGCGACGCGGCCAACTACGCGGCGGGAAAATGGATCGGCCCCAAGGTCTTCTCCCGGCAGGACTCTTGGCTCTTGAACCGCAAGCATCTGGAGGAAGCGCACCGTTTCTACGAGAAGTATGGAGGCAAGACCATCATCTTCGCGCGCTTCGTCCCGATCGTCCGGACCTTCGCGCCCTTCGTGGCCGGCATCGGCACCATGGGCTATGCGCGCTTCGCCGTCTACAATGTGACCGGCGCCGCGGCTTGGACGACGCTGTTCCTCGGCGCAGGCTTCCAGTTCGCCGACCTGCCCATGGTCAGGAATCACTTCCACTACGTCATCCTCGCCATCATCGTCATCTCCTGCATCCCGCCGGTCGTGGAGTTCCTCAAGGCCCGCCGAAGAAACTCTCCGTGATGCCTCGTTCCGCCACGGACATCGTCTCCATCGCTATCAAGCCGCTCGAGCTCCCCCTGGCCGAACCCTTCGAGATCGCCGGCGGTCGGGAAACGACGGCGCGGAACATCCTCGCGTGCGTGCGCCTGAGATCCGGCGCCGTGGGCTGGGGCGAAGGAGCGCCCATGCCCTCCTACAACGACGAGACCCAGTCTCAGGCCCTGCGCGCCGCCCACGCCATCGAGAAAGCTCTTCTTGGCCAGGACGCGTCCTCCTGGCGCAAGCTTCTGGAAAGGATCGAGGAACTCATCCCGGATTCCGGAGCCGCCCGCTCGGCCTGCGGCATGGCCGTCCTGGATGCCTGGACCAGGCACGCCCATGTCCCCCTGCGGACCCTCTTCGGGGGAGCTGAGAGAGCAATCGCCAGCGATATCACCATCCCTCTCGTCTCTCCCGAGGCCGCGGGCCAGGCCGCCCGGCGCATCCTGGCCCTGGGCGTGCGGACCATCAAGATCAAGGTCGGCCGGGACGTGGCTGAGGACGAGGCGCGCGTGCGCGCCGTGGCCGCAACCAATCGCAGACTGCGCCTCATGCTCGACGCCAATCAAGGCTATAGACCGGAAGAATCATTGAAACTGCTGCGGCTTCTCAAGCGTCAAGACATCGTCCCCGTTCTCTTCGAACAGCCGGCCCCAGCCGAGGACTATGAAGGTCTGCGTCGGGTCATGCGCCTGGGCAAGGTGCCTGTGGCGGCGGATGAATCCGCCTCCAGCCGCCAGGCTGTGTGGCGCCTGGTTCGCCAGCGCGCGGCCGACGTCATCAACATCAAACTCACCAAGTGCGGCTTGCTCGAAGCCTGGGACATCGCCTCCATCGCCCGCGCCGCGGGCTTGAAGCTCATGATCGGCGGCAACATCGAGTCCTCTCTCTCCATGACGGCAGCCGCGCATTTTGCCGCAGGCCTGGGCGGATTCTCCTTCGTCGACCTCGATACGCCCCTGTGGCTGGCCCGCAACCCCATGAAAGGCGTCTTCATGGGGCCGGGCGGCGTCTACGATCTTGCCGAAGTCAAGGCCGGGATCGGCGTCGTTCCTCGGTAATTCCAAGGAAACTTATCCACCAACTCGGTGCGCACCGAGTTCAGCGCAGACGACCCAGAACGATTCCCGCGCCGAGAAGGACCAAGACTGTCAGGGAGACGGCGAGCATACGCCACTGCCTCGATCGGGCAAAGACAGCGGTCAGGAAAATGACTCGCAAAAAAGGCGTGGCCACCAGAACGGCGATCCCCCAAAGAGCTAAAGACTCGCCGTGCCCCGCCGCGGCCCAAAGCGCGCCGGCCGCCATCAAGACACCGCTCCCCCAGACGCCGGCCCGAAGCGCCAGGCCCGCGGCGCGGCCTTCCTCGCGACGAAGATCCTCAGGCAAGGAACCTCCGCGCCATGAAACAAGCGATGACCAACGTCACCACGGCGAAGATGCGCGCCACGGCATGATCGCTCAAGCGTCGGGACGCCCACAACCCCGCTCGAGAGCCGGCGATGACGCCTAAAGACACGGTCGCGGCCACCGAGCCGGGGACCAGACCGTGTCCCAGATAGAGGGCGGCGCTGGCCGCGGCCGTCACGCCGATCATGAAATTGCTCGTGGCCGCTGCCGCCTTCATGGGCACTCCGCAAAGAACATGGAGAGCCGGGACCTTCACGATGCCTCCGCCCACGCCCAAGAGCGCGGAGAAGACTCCCGCCCCCCAGGAAGCGGCCAGGGCCGCGGGCAAGCGCCGCACGGAATAGCTCACGCTCCGATGCGCGGCCGGGTCATGGTACTCTCCGTCCAGAAGCCCTCCCGAGGCGGCGGGCAGCTGAGCGTCCGCGCTGCGTCGCCGCAACCACAAGGTGACGCTCACCGCTAAAAGCATCAGCGTAAAGAGACCGCCCAAGAAGCGCGCGGGCAGATGGGGAGCGAGCATCGCTCCCGCCAGGGCGCCCAGCACCGTGGTGATCTCCAGGGTCATCCCCAAGCGGACGTTGGCGATCCCCTGCTCCGCGTTGCTGGCGCCCGCGGCGCTCGACGTGGCGATGACCGCGACTAGGCCCGCGGCCACGGCCGAATGCATGGGCACGCCGAAGAGCAGGACCAAGGCCGGGATGAGGAAAATGCCTCCGCCCAAGCCCAGCAGGCTGCCGATCACGCCCGAGGCCGCGCCCGCGGCCAGGAGTCCGACGATGTGAAGCATCACGGCTGGATGCTCCTCAACCGCTCCGGCATCGAGGGATGGTCGCTGAAGAGACCGCCCGCTCCCGGCGCCGCATGGGCCAGCCGCGTCAAAAAGGCCTTGGCAGCCTCTGGACCGGCCAGCTCGGCGGAGAACCGGTCCGCGCGGCTTTCCTGAGCCCTTGAAAAAGCCAACGCCAAGAAAGAAGCGAACAGCCAGAATGCAGGAATGGACAGCTGACAAGTCCATGCCGCGCCCAAGCTCCAGACCGCGATCACTGAATCCAGAGCGAAGATGCCGGCCAGCCGACCCAAGCGCTTCATCAATTCCCGATGGACCTCGTCTCGGCGGTTGTCGCCGTAAAAGAGATGGCCGAGTTCATGGGCCACCACGCCTTCAAGCTCGGAGGCAGATGCTCCCAGCCAGGATCGCCCCACCGCGATCGCGGAGCCTGCCGAAAGACCCTCCCCCACGGCCCGCGCGTTCCAGCCTCCGGCGTCATAGCTCGGATCGTTGGGGATGAACAGCGCCGCGCTGGGAACCTGAGCGGGTGAAAGACCCAGGCGAGCGGACAAACGCTGGACCGTCTCGATCACGGGGCGGAACTCCACCGGAGCGGCATCCGCAAAACGCGGTCCTGCCGTGACCTCGCCTCCCAAGGCGATCGGGGCCATCGGCACGGGAAGAGCGATGAACCTCAAGCCCAAGACCGCCGCCGTCCCGCCGGCCGCGACCGCCACCGCCGGGGCGAGAGCCCAGAGGGCCGCGATCGTCAAGCCCAGGGAGAGGACCGCGGCCAGGGCCGCCGAACCCAGGGAGGCGGATGCCAAGGCGTTGATCTGAGACGCGCGCGACCGAGCCGAGACCGCATGAAGACCGCCTGACGGACCGTCCTTGAGCAGGGACTCAAGCCTTCTCAAGGCCAAGGACTCATCATCCAGGCGCCCCGAAGCTCGAGAAGCCCGCATATCCGCGATGGCCTCTATGAGGGCTTTTTTGAGAAGTTTCGAGACCCAGGAGTCGTCCAGAGCGGCGATCCGCGCCTGGGCCTGGGAAGCCACCACGTCCCTGGCAGGAGGATCGACTACGGACCGCGAAACGATGAGCTCAAAAATCTCCTGAAGCTGTCCATGGACGGCATGGGCCTCCAAAATCTCCCTGATCTTTTTCAAGTCCTCTTGAGAAAAAGAATCTTTCGGGTCGGCGTGGAAGGAAAAAGCCAGCGCGAAGGCATCGGCAATCTCGTCTTGCTCTCGAGAGAAGGCGGGGTTGTCGATGAGCGCCAGCAGTTCATGCGCGCCCGCTGACCCACAGAGGCCCAGAGCCCGAAAATCCGTTTTTCCCCTCCAAGGCACTCCCAGCAGACTCTTCATCAAGAATGGCGCCATCACGGCGGGGTCCCTGTCCATGGCCTCTTGAGCCGCCGCTTGCGCCTCATGGCGCACGGCCGCGTCCGGGTACACCAGATATAGGAAGGGATGATCGACGCGCTCCTTCAAACGGAGCGCGCGCAAACGCGGCTCCACAAGAGTGCGCGTGGCGGGAGACAAACGGCTCCAGGCGTCGAAAGCGGCCGCATGAAGTTCGTCGTTCGGACCGATCTTCAATCTTTGCTTGGATTTCAAGATGATTTGCGCCATCAACCACACCATCCCGGAAATCAGGGCTGCGCCGCAGATGTAAGCAGCAGTTTTCCAAGACGAAGCACCGGCGAGAAAAATGAAACTCGCCCACGATGATTGGCAAAGCGTGATAGACAAAGTCTCCCACATGAGCAGCAACCGCAACCTGTCTTTCCATGGCAGAGAGAATCGTCCGGACAAAGTGCGCACGCCGGCAGGCAGGTTCCAAAATGAGGGACCAGAAGCGCCCAGGCCAGCCGATCCTCCAAGATCCAGCAGGCTGCGCAAACGGCGCGCTCCCATCTCTTTCTCATCGGGGCTTGCGGCAGCCTCAAAATCCCTTAAAGCCTCAGAAATCGCATCCGCGCGCAGATGCTCAGAGATCCCTAACATATCCTTCAAAGCCTCTAAAACTCGGCGCGCATCAGCCGCAAGCGCAGCGTGGGCATCGGGAGTCCGACTGGCCGCGTCTTTTCGCGCGATCTCGTCCGCCTCGGACATCTCAGCCAGCAAGGGACGCAGCTCGTCGGCCGCGGCTTTGGCCGCGCGAGCGCCCGGCCTCAGTTGGTGGCTCTCCAAGTCGGTCCGGTTGGCCATCCATTCCAAAGTCTTCAGCGCCTGCGCATCCCCCCATCGAGAGACTATCTCGATGAGCGCATCGATGGTCTGTGAATCGCCGGCGGCATTCCACAAGACGCGAAGGACCGGTTCCAGCGGACGCGCGCGCGCAGGATCGCGCCTCATCTCGGCCAAGGACTCGAACCGGCGCACGGAACGACCGGGCAAGTCCTGGGCCCACCCGGCCTGGACAGCATCTAGTTTTTGACCGCGCGCGGCTTCAGCCATCTCTTTCTCGACATTCGTCTCCAGAAGACCGAACATGGGCCTGAACGTGTCAGCGATCCGTAAAACCACGGTTAAGTACAGAAAGTTCATGGCCAGGTATCCAGCGAACCACGGGAGCTTTTGCTGCATGCCGCCGGCCGCCACCCACATGGAAAAACTGGCAAAAACGCTCAAGGTCGCGACACTCCTCTTCGAAGATTTAGCCCAGACGAGGCAAGCGCAGAATATAAGAGGAGCGCAGGATGCAAGGATCGGGACAGCGTGCGCCAGCGCGAAAGCGCCGGCGTTCAAGGCCAACACCACGGCGCTGAGGATGATCTCTGGTCGCCATAACCGCCGCTCCAGAGCCCGGATGAGCCCGGCTAAAAACGGCCTGCCCTGCCCCATGGCGGACGAGCCGGAAGCCGGGGCATCGTCCAGCAGGGATTTCAGCCGCCGCTCGATCATGGCCAGGTCATCGGTTCCAGAAGCCTTGGCCGCGCGATACTCAGCTAAAACCTCGGTGAGCGCATCGCGGCGCATGCGGCTGGCGATATCCTTTCCCAAGGAAGTTAAAACGCGCTCTGCCTGGGCCTCTAGAGCTGCGACTGTCTCTGGCTTGGCCAGCTGCTCAGTCTCGACCTCCTCAGCCAATAAAGCGCGCAGATTGTCGGCAGCGGCCTCGGCCGCGCGAGCTCCCGAGGTCGGCTGGCGAGTATCCGCATCGACCTGTTGGGACATCCACTCCAGAGTCTTGAGCGCCTCGGCATCCCCCCATCGAGAGATCATGTCGATGAGAGCATCGCTGATCTGGAAATCGGCGGCATTCCACAAAACGCGAAGGGCCGGCTCCATCGCACGCGCGCGCACACGATCCCGTCTCATCTCATCCAGGGCTTCCAGCTGGCGCGGGCGGCGGCTGGCCAGGTCTTTAGCCCACTGGGCCTGGACCGGATCGAGCGTCGAACCGCGAAGGGCTGCACGCATGCCCTTCTCGACTTGCAATGGAAGCAAGCCGAACCAAGGACGGAAGTCGTCCGCCTTATCGACGAAAAAGGGCCAGTAGGCGGCATTGATCAGGACATACATGAAGCCGAACAGGACCAGAGAAGCACCCGGTTGGATTGCGACAATCGCCAACACCGCGCTGATCCCGACGAACACGCCGGAGGCCGTCACACGACCCTTCTTGCTCATGTAGGCGATGATGGACCCCAGAAACAGAAACAGGCCTGCCCGCAAGAAAAAGGCCGGGAAAGCATGCGCCAGACCGAAAAGCGTCGAATTAATGGAAAGGACGACAGCGGCAGCCACTGGCTTCGGCCGCCACAGTCGTTGCTCAAGAGCCCGGATGAGCCGGGCCGAAAACGGCCTCCCCTGCCCCATGGCGGCAGAACCAGCAGCCGGAGCGTCCTCCAGAAGCGATTTGAGCCGTTTTTCAATGATGGGGAGCTCATTAGAGTTCGAGGCTTTGGCCGCGCGGTACTGGGCCAGAGCCTCCGTAATGGCTGAACGACGCATGTTGCCGGCGATATCGGCTCCCAAGGAAGCCTGGACGCGCTCAGCCCGCGGCTCCAGATCGACCACATCCGTCGCCTGAACCCCATGGGTTTCCCGGCGCAGCTCCTCTTGATGGCGCTTGCGAAGATCGAAGAGAAGAGCAGCGGCCTTCTCGCGCAGCTCTGGAGAAGGATCTTCAGCGGACAATGATTTCAATGCTTCTTCATAAGGTCCCAATGGCGAGAAATCAAGCGCGTTCAAAGCCTTCTGGCGCGCGGATTTGAGTCCGAGCCAGCCATCACCCACAAGCTGCGCCGGCAAGACGCTGCGGAGATTCTCCCTTAAAGCACCGGGCAGGGGCGCCCAGCGCTCCATCACCAAACCATACGTCTTACATATATAAGGAAGGGGTAAAAAAAGTCCCACAACAGCCAAGACCGGCCACGACAGGCCGAGACCGGCCGTCATCGCGCCAAGAAAGGTGATAAAACCAACAGCCCCGGCTTCAGGGATCCAATGATTCAGCAGGCCAAAGCCGAAGACGGAAGCCAACATGACGGCCACTGAAAAGGGCTGCAAGGAGGCAGGCGCCATCTTCCCGAAAAAAGTCACTCCGGCCATGACCGCGCCCACCCAAGCATAAGCCAAGCCCCAGATGGCCGCCCAGATGGGGTGCGGCCAAGAAATCGCGGCCGAGCCCGAGGCTGGAGCGTCCGCCAGCAGGGACTTCAGCCGCCGCTCAATCAATGGCAGGTCGTTGGCGCCAGAGGCTTTGGCCGCGCGATACTCGGCCAGGGCCTCCGTGATCGCCGGGCGACGCATGTTGCTGGCGATATCGGTTCCCAAGGAAGCCAAGACATGCTCCGCGCGAGATTCAAGATCTTCGCCAGTCGAAGCCTTGGCCACTTCCCCACTCTGCGCCTGCTGGAGGTCTTCCTCGGAGGAACGCATGAGTCCAGCGAGCGACGCGGAATACGCGGCCTGAGAAACTGAAAAATCCTTTGACTTTTTAAGCCTTCCCAAAACCTCCCGAGCCTCTGGGTTGGAGAAGTAAACCGTCAAGGTCAGCAGCGCCTCTGCTTTCCCCTGACCATCGGGGTCATGCTCAACCAGGAGCTCGAGCATCGGGAATATCTTCCCGATCTCGCTTGAGTTCTTCCACAACGGAGCATCGGAGATCATGCGCTCTAAAGTCTCAAGACGGACATCCCTCACCCCCTGGAGACCCTCCACATATCTTTCAAGCGATTGATAGGACCCGACGGGGGGACCGAATGTCGGCGCCCGCCATGCCAAGCGGACTCCCAGAAGATAGGGGAGCAATCTGGCCGCTGCTCTGCGCAGATGCAGAACCAGGGCGACGCCCGGCGCAGTGAAAAGGCTCGCCCACCAAGGGATGGTCCATGCCTCAGCAGGAGATGTCGCGACTTTGAAGAAATAGGCGGGAATGACGCTGGTGATGAAAAGCAGGAAAAGCGGCCACGAACGGCCAAGGACAAGGTATCGGTTCAAGGCCAATCCCATCCAAGAAAGCCCAACGGCAAGCCACAAGACATAGGCTGCGCCGAGCGCCGCATGCAGGCCAGTGGCTGCCAGGCCGAATTCAATGGCGATGAAAGCGGCCAACCCAAGCACGCCGAACACCTCCCATCGACCCGCAGGAGCGACGAGCGCCTTGAGGCGCAGCCCGATCGTGGGCAAGCCCATGGCGGCAGAGCCCGAGGCCGGAGCATCATCCAGCAGGGACTTCAGCCGCCTCTCGATCAATGCCAGATCGTTGGCGCCAGAGGCTTTGGCCGCGCGATACTCGGCCAGGGCCTCAGTGATCGCCGAACGGCGCATGTTGCTGACGATGCCAGTCCCCAAGGAAGCCAAAACGCGCTCGGCGTGGGATTCCAGACCATTGATCTGCGCCTGCGCCTGCGCGGCTTGGCGCTCAGCCTGGGCCGCTTCCGCTTTGCGTCGGGCCACGTCGGCCTGCAAAACCGTGGCCGCCTCCTTCCAGGTCTCACGGTCTATCTGAAGCTGCGCAATCTGTATCAGAGCATTGCGGGCCGCGGGACGCGGAAAATAGGCCGCCAGGGCCTGCACCACCGCCTTGCGGATCGCGAGGAAGGGATCCTCTTTGACCAGCACTTCAAACATGGGAAAAAGTTGATTCACCACGTCCTCGCCTGCCCAAAGCGGAGCATCCGCGGCGATCTTTTTGAGCGTCTCCCAACGGACGCCGGCTTGTCCCTGCAGGCCTTGGACATAGGACGTCAAGGCGCGCGATCCCGCCGTTGACGGATCGATCATCGGCGCCGATCGCGCCAAGCGGATCCCCACAGCATAGGGGAGCAGCTGGGCCTTTCCCCTGCGGATATTCAAAGCCAAAGCAATACTGAATGCGACAGGAAAAACAGACACGACCGGGAGCAACCATGATCCGAAATGCGAGATACTGGAAATCGAAAGAACCGGCAAGGACCCAATCATGAAAAGCGCCAAAGGCGGGAACGAACCGTCCCGCCAATTCCAAGCCAGCGCCATGGTGGCTATGCCGACGACGAGCCAGAGGCCGTAGGCCGGCAGGCCTAGAAACATGCCCGCCAAGCTGATTTGGGCCGCGATGAAAGCGCCCAGCCCGACCATCCCGAGGGCCTCCCAGGAGCTCAACGATGACAGGAATGGCTTGAAGCGCAGCAAAATGGTCGACAAACTTTTCAGCGAAGCCCCGAGGGCGGCAGAGCCAGATGCCGGAGCGTCGTCCAGCAAGGACTTCAGCCGTCGCTCGACCAACGGGAGCTCAAGGGAACCAGAGGCTTTTGCCGCGCGATACTCGGCCAGGGCCTCCGTGATCGCCGGGCGACGCATGTTGCTGGCGATATCGGTTCCCAAGAACGAAAGCACATGCGCAACCCGAGCCTCGAGGTCCACGGCCTGCGCCGCGGGAAGCGCTCCATAGGTCTGACGCGCTTCTTCCGCCTCCTGATGATGTTCATAACTAGCCAGGAATTTTTTCACCAAGCAAGAAGCCATCTCGGAAAAGCCAATGCCGATGACAACTGTGAGAGCGACCAACTTCCACGACACCCCCTGCCTCAGGCTGCCTGTCAAGACCGGATCCCCCCAGAATGCCGCCCACGTCCAGACAGGCGCCACGCTCCAACAGATCCAGGCCACGTTCCTGTCCAACCATGAGAGGAAAGAGTACCAGCGCCCGACCGCCGGCAAAGCCCCCAGACCCGGGACAGGACCGAAGCCGACGAAGCGCTGGGCCGGGCCGCGAGCGGCAAGCTCTACGCGGCCTATGGCCTCCATGAGACGGTCTCTGAGCTCGCGCGGTAGGTCCTCGATGTTCGGCACCGCCACGTAGCGCGGGTAGGCGGTCTTGACGTACTCCATACCCGGGCCCACTCCCACGCCGATGACGCGCACCCCCGCCTTCTCCGCCTGGGGCAGGACGTCAGCCAGCTTCGAGGGCCCGTTGCCGTTGCCGTCGGTCACCACGAAGATGTAGCGCCCCTCCGCATCCTGGCGCAGGATGCGCTCCAAGGCCAGTTTGACCGCGTTGGCGTCGTGCGTTCCGCCGTGGCCCAGATGTTCCATGAGCTCGGCCATGAGATGGTCCTTGGCCTGGGGCGTGAGCGGCGTTGAGAACTCATGATGGATGACGGCCTGCTCCGCGAAGCCGATGACCTCGACGTCGATCTGCAGACGCGCCAACGCGTCGACCAACAGCACCGTCGACTGGATCGCCTCGCGGCGGAAGTTGTCCATGGAGCCGGATTCGTCGATGAGGAGCGTCACCTTGTAGCGGCGCTTGGTCGCCTGCGTGCGCCGCAGCATCACGTCGTCGCGCACGCCGCCCTCTCCCTCGCGCTGCATGGCGCGCTTCAAGTCCACCTTCTTGCCCGTGCGGAAATACCCCACGTCCTTCGGGCGGGAATTTTTAAGGAAGACGTTGGCCAGATGCGACACCATGGAGCTGGCCAGATGGGCCACGGGGAGATAGGCGTTCTGGTAGGGAGTGGCCTGGCGGTTGAGGATCTGCTCGCGGCGGGTGTTGGCGACGTCCTCGAGGCTCAGCGGCGTTGGCGCGGCATTGCCGGCCTGGCCAGCTGGCTTCTTCGAGGCCTGGGGGTCGTCCTTGGCCCGTTTAACGTCGCCCTTGGTGGGATTGTCCTTGATGTGGGAACCCAATTCCTCAGCTGCGCGGCGGGCATGGTCCTGGAGCTTGTCGAGCGCCTCCTTGAGATCCTCGCTGCTCGACTTCTCGTCATTACCCTGGTCCTTTTTCTGTTTATTCTGATCCGGCTTGCCTTGGCCATCCTTTTTGGGCCCTTGCTTGGGCGGCTTCTGATCCGGGGGACTCGGCATGTTCGGGATGCCGCCGCCCTTCCCTTTGCCCTGCTTGCTCTTGCCCATCTTGGCCATCTTTTTCTGGGACTCCGCAATGAGCGGCTCATAGAGCGGCCGGATCTTCTCGTCGATGGCTTTCAGAGCCTCCAGACTCGCGGCCGCGGATTGGGCGCGCGACGGTTCGGCCTCCTTCGGATAGGTCTGGAAGATGCGGTCCAACTCCGGCCGGGCCTTGTCGAAAGCCTCCTCGGCGGACTTGTTGACGAATTTCGGCTTCACGCCCTGGCGCCAATAAGTGTTGGTCGCTATCAGGAACTCGATGTGCGGAAACTGGAGCATCTTGGGATTGAAGGCCGTTCCCCCGTCTCCGGTCGGCTGGGAGAGATCCGGGGCCTCGGCCGCAGGGTCGACCTTGACCGCGGCGTCCTGAGTTGGCATATAGCGGTCGTAGAGCGCATGCAGGTAGCGCTGGGAACCGGGCAGGCGGTGGATGCCGCGCGAATTGACACGGGGATCCTCGATGGCGTTCCAGAGGAACTGCTTCATGGGATCCTCAAAATACTTGCGCACCAGGGGCAGTCGCTGGTCGAGGACCGTGCTCTCGCGGTGCAGGGACTCGTGGTCGATGAGGCCGACGAGCTCCTCTTCGGAATGGGTGATGAGGTGTTCCAGGGGATAGGTCGTGGTGTTGCTCTGCGGCCAATGGGCCCACAGATCGCCGGGGACCCATTTGGTGGTGGTGTCGCGACCCACCCCGGAGCCGACCATCTTCATGAGGGTCTGGATGCGCTCGACCTTGGCCCGCAGGGCCGGACGGTCGGCCTCGGGGGTCTTGCGCTCGTCGAAGATGCCCTCGATGGTCGGGGGCGCGGCAGTCTCGGAATCTTCCTCCGCCTCCGACTCAGCTTTCTTCTTGGATCTGAACAAGCTTCTCAGCCGATCGAACAAGCCGCTTCCTAAAGCATTGGCTCCCACAGCCGCCGACTCGTCCAGGAGCTTCTCCAGTCGCTGAGCGGCTATTCTTTCACCATCCAGGTTGCCCGCTTGGCGTGCGGCGAGAAGATCTTTCAGAGCCTCTTTCAAGGCATCGGCACGGAGCGTGCCCATGAAAGAGCCGCCCAAACGCGAGAGCCTGACCTCTACACGCGCTGCAAGATCTGCGGTTGGAACAGCCTCGACAGCCTCGAACATATGTTCGCGAGCGACTTTGAGCCCTTGCTCAATGAGCGAAGCATGCCACGGCAAAAGGCGGCCTTGAAGCGCCCCAATGACCTCCTGCGCGTGCGGCCCTCCCGCATGGGCGATGGCGAGGATCGCCTGGTGAATCTGCCAATCATTCGTCGAAGCCACGGCGAGGTCAGCGAGGTAATCTATGAGCTCGCTGTCGAGAGAAAGACCCGGATCAGTCAGCTTCTCCAGCGCCTCCGAACGTTTGTCCGGCGAAACAGTATCGAGGATCGTCTGGGCCAAAACAGTCCGCGAGACAGCGAGGGCTGAAGCACGAGAGGAAAGGAGCTTTTGATTGATCGGATGCAGCGGAAATTTATCAAACCACGGAGCGACGATGATGGATCCGAACCAAACGGACAAAGCCTCAAAAATAAAATAAGGCGACACGTGACGGACCAAAAAAGTGGTAGAGACGCAGACGGCGAGGATAAAGCTGGCCAATTGCCACCTATAGGCCTTGTCAACATACAATTCCCCGCGGCTCCAATAGGGGATCGGCTGAACGGTCGATGGTATCTTGCTCCACGGCAGCAGCCCGAGTCCCACGGCCGCCGATTCATCCAAAAGCTTCTCCAGTCGCTGAGCGGCTATTCTTTCGCCATCCTGATTTCCTGCTTGACGCGCGACGCGAAGATCTTTCAGAGCCTCCTTCAAGGTATCGGCGCGCAGTGTGCCCATGAAGGAGCCATCCAAGCGCGAGAGTCTCACCTCCACACGCCCCTCCAGGTCCGCAGCCGGCGCAGCCATGGGCGTCGGCATCTCCTCTGCGGCCTCAGGAGCACGCACCCGCGCCGCCATGATCAGCGCCGGCCCGATCACCATCATGTGGCGCGGCAAGAGACGATCCTGAAGAGCCTTCAGGACATCCTGCGCGTGCGGCCCCCCAGCTTCGCCGATGATGGATACGATCTGGTCGATATGGATCTCCATGGTCTCAGCTACCGCCATATCAGCGAGATAATCAAGAAGGTCGCTGTCGAAAGAATAGGACGAATCAGCCAGTTTTTTAAGAGCCTTGAGCCCCGCCTGCCGCTTCTCACGACTCCGCGAAGCAGTATCGCGGATCGCCGGCGCCAAAGCAGGCCGTAAAACAGCCAGGGCCTCAGCGCGCGCAGCCAGTATCCTGGCATTGGCTGGGTGCAGCGGCATGGGGATGAACCATGCCAGGCCGGAGAAGAGAACCCCCAGATAACCCAAACAAATCCCCAGGTCGGATATGACTCCCAGGTATGCCAACAGCAAACTAGGCAGCAAAAAAATGGTGTTGAACCAACGGAAGGACTCAGTGGACACATCCATATCCCCACGGCTCCAGCCGGGAAACGGCTGGACCGCGGAAGGCGCTTTCGCGAAAACAGCACGAATGCTTTCAAAAAATTTAGACGCACCCAGACTCGGGCGCGGCGGCAAGGCCCCCTGCCCGGAGGCCGCCGACTCGTCCAGTAACTTCTCCAGCCGCTGGGCAGCTATTCTTGCGCCATCCAGGTTGCCCGCTTGGCGCGCAACGCGGAGATCTTTCAGAGCCTCTCTCAAGGTATCGGCGCGCAGCGTGCCCATGAAGGAGCCGTCCAGGCGCGAGAGCCTGGCTCCCACGCGCGTCTGCAAGTCCGGGGCCACAACTCGCGGAGCTGTCGGCATCTGCTCGGCTGCCTCTTGGGCATGCGCCCTCGCCAGTTGAAGCCCCTCCTCGATGTCTGGCGCGTGGCGCGGCAAGAGGCGACCCTGAAGCGTTTTTAGAACTTCTTCCGCATGCGTCCCTCCCGCGCGACCAATGGCCAGGACAGCCGTTTGAACATGAAAATCACTGGTCTCTGCTATGGCCAGATCAGCAAGATAATCTATCAGCTCACTGTCAGAAGCAGGAACCGAATCAGCCAAGGCCTGAAGCGCCTGACGGCGCTTGTTCGACCTCCATGAAACAGTATCTCGGAGAGCCTGAGCTAAAGCAGGCCGTGCCAAAGCCAGGGCCTCGGCGCGCGGAGCGAGGATCTTCCGATTGGCTGGGTGGAATGGCGCTCCAAGAAACCACAGGCAAAATAAACCCACTATTGGGAAACACGAAAGCATGGGAGCGAGCGACCAAGGCATGTGCCTGTCGCCTAATATCGCCGTGGACAAAAAGCAAGCCAAAACAGTTGGGATGGAAATGATTCCAAAGAAGTCCATGGCTATGCTGAAATCTCCGCGGCTCCAGCCGGGGAAGGGCTGGACAGCGGCAGACGTCTTTTTAAAAAAGGAACCAACGCCTTCGAGGATGGTCGCTGCCCAACCGCCCTGATTCAGAGGCAAGGCCCCCTGCCCAGCAGCCGCCGATTCGTCCAAAAGCTTCTCCAGCCGTTGAGCAGCCAATTTCTCGCCATCAGGATCGCCTGCCTGGCGCGCGGCGAGAAGCTTTTGGAGAGCCTCATGCAGGGCTTCGGAACGAAGCTCGTCGATCCAGGATGCGCCCAATCGCACAAGCCGCTCCTGCGTGCGCGCCTCCAAATTAGAAGCAGCCGCAGCCGGGATCTGCTCGGCCGCAGCGAGATCCTTGGCCTTTTCAGCCGCTGAATCGTCGACGCTTCTGCGACTCCTCAGAATGGACAAAGAAATATCCAGATCGCTCTTGTGGCGCGGCAAAAGTCGGCTTTGCAGTGCCACGAGAGCCGCCTCCGCGTGGGGACCGCCTGCCAGGGCAATGGCCAGCGTGATCATGTTAATGTTTAGATCACTGGTCTCAGCCACGGCCAGATCCTCAAGATATTTGATGAGATCCGCATCCTGCGGCGGGACCAGATTCCGGAGCGCGACCATCGCTATAGAACGAATCTCGGTATTCCAGGAAGCAGTCTTGACGATATTCTGCGCCAGATCAGACCGCTGGGCGGCCAAAGCTGCCGCGCGCTGAGAAAGGATTGCGCGATTGGGAGGATAGAGAGGTTTGCGCGCGTACCATCCTGACCCAAGGATTAGTCCCGACAGGCCGAAACCCCACCCCCAAAGGACGAAAAACACCAGATGGCTCGTCAGTATTCCAGCGCCGACCAATAGAACACCGGAAACAAGCACCCCTTTCTGAATCTGGAGGCCAGACCATGGAAGCCTGAATTCCCCCCGACTGCGGCCCGGGATCGGCTGAATAATCGATGGCGGCTGAACGGCCGATGAATAATAGACAGAAAAAATATTAAGTCTCGATAGTACTGACGAAAATAAAAATGTCCTTGTATGATTAGCCGACGACTGAGAGTTCTTGGGCGCGGTCCGCGGCAAAGCCCCCAACCCGGGCGGATGGCCGGCAAAAGCCTGCAAAAAAGCGCCCACCAACGGGGCGAGCAGGAAGGCATAGATCGTGCCTCCCTTGAGCCAGTGCTTCATCAAGGCCGTCAGCCTCCCCTCGGACTCATCGCGCGACACCCAGAACTCGGTGTAGCGGCTGCGCGTGGCCGGAGAGATCAGGATGCGGCCGGGATAATCCTCGCTGGGCGGGTTGGCCGCCGCGGCCATGAGGGGCCATCCATCGACGATGCGATGGGGTAGATAGAGCCGGCCGTCGTCGCGGACCGTATTGAGCCATTCGACGACGGGATTGAGATTGAATTCGTCGATGAAGACCCCGGAGCGCTCCTCCATGGCGGCCGGCAACAGACCCTCCTGGAAAACATACTCCCCGCGGCGCTGTCCGGGAACGTAGCCGCCGGTGAGCTCTTCGATAGCCGTGCTGCTGTCGAGGTTCTTGTAGCGCAGATTCATGTTGAGGCGGTAGAAGAGATAGCGCAGATCCGAGGTCTTTCCGGCGGCAAAATCGCCCATAAGAAGAAGCGCCTCGCCCAGAGCCAGGGCCTTGGCGTACTCATAGAGGCGCGCGTAGACGGCGGCGTCTACGAGATAGTCGGAGTCCGGCTTGGGCACGAAAAGCCCGCCCGGACCCTTCTTCAACTCCACGTCGCCGATGCGGATGCGCTCGCCCAGGTCCTCGATCTTCTCCGGCCGCACGCGCAGCTGCTCGGCGCTTTTATATCCGATCGCGGAAAGGTTGAAGGCCTGATCGAGCTTGGTCCAGACCCCGTTCTTCTCGGCGTCAAGCCGCATCATGCCGGCATAGACCGAGTAGGCCTCGCGGCCCAAGAGGAAGCGCTGGCGGGCCTCGTCGGGAGGCCGCCCCTCCTTCGTCTCTTGGTCGACGAAATGCCGCCAGCGGCGGCCGATCCTCATGAGGTGGCGCAGGTTGATCTCGTAGCCGTCGCGCCACCGCTCGCCGATGAGGCGGCCGCGCGCCTGGCGCACGAGCTCCTGATGGACGTTCTTGACCAGCGCCTCGGCCCAGACGGAAGGCATGTTGTAGAGCTTCAAGACGATGTCCCGCTGCTCGTCGGCGGGCAGGTCGCCGAAGTACTTGACGCGCCAGCGGCTCTTGAGCGTCTTGGCGAGGACCTCGCGGTTGGAATCCGTCTCCGGATTCATCGTGCCCCAGAGCATGAACCTCCCCCCGGGGCGCGGCCGGATGACCTCGGGATGGCCGAGCCTCTGGGTGATGACCAACTCGCGCGCCTCGGAATTGAGGAAGTCGTTGAGGAATTCCAGCGTCTCGGTGGGGGCGGCGTTGAGCTCCTCGAAGCAGATCCAGATGTCACGCTTGATCGCGTAGGTCAAGTAGCCGTCCTGCCAGGTCAAGGAGGAGGCGCCGAACGCGAGGCCATGGGCCAGCGTCATCAGCCGGCGGCCGGCCGCGCTGTCGCTGCCGTGGAGAAGATCATTCTTCACAGCGGCCGTCATTTTCTCAAGTCCGCCGGAATAAACCAGGGAGGCTATCTTGAGGAACTCGGAAAAATCGCCGGAGCTCTCGGCCTGCGCCAGGCGCTCGGCCACCAGGCGCAGCACATCTGTCCTATCGGCCATGCGCACGGCCTTGGGCCTGTAGCCGCCGACGAGTTCGAAGGTCCCGATGCCCGGATGCATGGTGACGGCCAGATAGGGGATGCGCTTCTTGGAGGCTAGGAGCTTGGGGATGGCGGATTTCTCCGTGCCCGGCGGCCCCAAGTGCAGGGAGTAATCGCGCATGGCGAAGGCGCGGTCGGCAGCCTCGATGCGCCGCAAAGTGGTCGCCGTGGCGACGAGTTCGGAGCTCTTCTCATCGGGGATGAGCGCAGCCAGGGGGATTTGGAAGGGCGAAGCCTCGTCGGCGGCGTACGCCTCCGGCTCCATCTCCGAAAGCTTGGACAGCTCTTGGGCGAGCTTCTTGTCCCTGCCGTGCCCGGGCGCCGAAGGCTTCAGCTGCTGAATCTGTGCTTCAAGTTCTGTTTTAAAAGTATCCCACTCGGCCTCGCTCTCCAGCCGGTCGCCGTAGACATAGCGGGCTCCGGCCTCCAACGCGCCCATCTCCTTTGTTTTAGGATTGTCGGGATTCCTCGAAAAAACACCCATCGAAGGCGTGAAGAACCGCAAAAAGAGCACCCAGGCTTTATAGTCGCGCGTCGAAAAATCGTACCTGGGGAATTTTCCGGCGGCCCAGACATGGAATTTGGCGGCGAACACTGCGGCCATATCCTCGTCGGACTCAGGCATCTTAAGATCCGCCGGCGCCTTGACCAGAGGCGCAGGCGCCGCGCCGAGCTTGCCTGCGACATCCTCCGCCTCGCCAAGATGTTTTTCGCCGTTAAAGACAGGGCCGGTGCGCCCGCCCAGAGAGCCGGCGATATCGGCTTGGCCGCGCGCGGAAGGATCCGGCACAGGCGCCGCGCTTGCCGCCGGCGCGGCAGGCTTGGGAGTCGGAAAATGGGAGCCCGCGCGCGGCGCTTGCGGCGGGGCGACAACTCCCGGCGCAGGAGTCTGGGCCGGGAGAGGCGCTGAAACGCCGGGTGGCGGTGCAGGCGGCGGGGGATCGCTTGGGAGGGCAGCGGGAGGCAGGGTCAGTTTGGCCGGCGGCGCGAGGCCCGCAGGCCCAGCGGGCATCAAAGGCGCCTGGCCGCCCGGAACGATCTTGGCCACATCTGCCCAGCACTCATAACCAGGAGATAGAAGGAAAAGAATGACCGCTAAGGAGGAAGCGATGATGCGCCGGATCATGAACCAAGTGAACAGGCGGCGACCTCTGCGGAGCAACTCTCTCATGCCCATCTATTCTATACGAAAGTCAAAAAAGTCCCTTGGGTCCAAAGACCTGCTTTTAGTAAGGAAAAGGACCTAGGCTTTATGCCCTAAAGACCCAGGCGGTTGCTTCCCCAAAGGACCCAGGCGCAAGTTCCTTGGATGAGTTATGATACAGACATGAGGAGAAGAGGATTTTTTTGCGCGCTGGCCCTGGCCTGCGGTCTGAGTGCCTTGGCGCAGGCAGCCGCACTGGTCACAGGGCATTCCATCTCGCCCGTGCCGCCCTCCGGCATCGTGAGCCTGGGGATCATGAAGCCGGCGAACTCCGATCTTCCCGAGCGGGAGATCACTGTCAAACTTCCGCCCAATTATGATCCCTCCAAGGCGCTGAGCGTCCTCGTCCATCTCGATGGCCAAAATTGGCGCCGCAACGAACTCTCATGGAATCTGGATTCGGCGGTCGAGACGCATGTCCGCAACGGCCATGAGCCATTCCTCTCCATCCTCGTTCCCAATGCAGGAGAACGCAGATCAGACGAATACCTGCCCGAAAGCGCCTTTGATGTGGTTCACGGCCGCGGCAAGGCCGGAGGCCAACTGGAGGAGTTCTATTCTTTCCTTGTCCATCAAGTCAGGCCGGCTGTGGATGCAAGATTTCTGACCAAACCCGGTGCCATGGGCATCATCGGCAGCTCCTACGGCGCCGTGGCCGCCTTTTGCATCGGGATGAAGCATCCCGACAAAGTTGACCGCATCATCGCCCACTCGCTTTCCGCCGGCTGGAACGAAAAAAGGCTCATCAAGCTCGTCGAAAACTCCAAGATAAAACCGCCTATCACACTCTGGACCGATATAGGGACGAACGAGGAGGACACTCCAGAAAAATCCTTCCAGGTTCTTTTGATGTTTAGAGAATTCAAGGCAGCCCTGCAAAAACTCGGCTTTCTAGAAGGGAAGGATATGCGCACCTTAGAAGACAATAGCCCTGAGGGCTCCCATCACGACGAAAATGCCTGGGCTCAGCCCCAGCGTCTGCCCGCCAGTCTGCAATTTTTGTTTCCCTGAGTTTTCTTACTCAAAACTCAAGGCCTGACCCCGCCAAAAAATGTTATTCTGACAGGAGAAATGGGGGTTCAGTCAAAAGTCAAGACCTGACCCCAAGGAGATAAGATGCGCATCCTTTTGATCACGGCGGTTTTGACGGTATTCGGGATGGGCGCCCAGGCGGCGGTCTCTGCCGATCAGGTCAAGAAGGTCCTCAACGACAATCCGAACATCATCCTCGACGTCCTGCGCCAGAACAAGAAGGCTTTCTTCGAGGTCGTCACCCAGGCCGCCCAGGAAGAGCAGCTGCGGCGCCAGCAAGAAGAGGAAGAGGCCCAGAAAAAAGACATCGATGAGCACATCAAGAACCCCTTGGTTCCCGCCATCACGGACAAGACGCCCGTCTTGGGCAATCGAAAGGCCCGGCTGACCCTCGTGGAATATTCCGACTTCCAGTGCCCGCACTGTTCGCGCGGCCATCAGATCGTCGAGACCTTGCGCAAAAAGTATGGGGACGACCTGCGCTTCATCGCCAAGACCCTGCCCTTGCCGTTCCATCCCCAAGCCATGCCGGCGGCGCAGTGGTTCAAGGCCGCGGCTCTGCAGTCGGCGGAGAAATCCTGGGCCTTCCATGACAAGCTCTTCGAGAACCAGGAGAAGCTGGGCGAAGCCTTGTATAAGGAAACGGCCAAGGCTCTGGGGCTCAACGTCGAGAAAATGGAGAAGGACGCCCAAGGCCAGGCGGTCAAGGATGCCATCGAGGCGGACACTCAGGAGGCCGCCAAGTTCGGCTTCACCGGGACGCCGGGCTTTCTCATCAACGGCGTGCCTGTGCGCGGCGCCTATCCCGCAGAGCATTTCGAGAGCATCATCGAGAAGCTGACGCCGGGAGTCTCTGGGAAACCGGACATCAAGCCAGGGATCAAATGAAGAACAAAACGCTCACCTATACCCGCTCGAACGGCTACCAGAAGCTCGCCCCGGCGGAACTCAAGAAGCTGGAAGCCCTGGCCAGCCTCTATCGCAGCTTCCTCGGGAAAGCCAAGACAGAACGATTGGCTCACGACGCGGCCCTGAAGGCCTTGAAAGAGGCGGGCTTCCAAGACCTCGATGCGCTCGTCCGCGGCAAAGCCGCGCTCAAGCCCGGCGACAAGGTCTACCGGAGTTCGTCGGGCAAGACGCTGCTGGCCGCGGTCATCGGACGACGCCCTCTTGAAGATGGCCTGCACATCGTGGGCAGCCACATGGACAGCCCGCGGCTCGACGTCAAGCCGAACCCCCTCTACGAAAGCGGCGAGATGGCGCTCTTGGACACGCACTACTACGGCGGCATCAAGAAATACCAGTGGGTGGCCATGCCCCTGGCCCTGCACGGCGTCTTCATCAAGAAGGACGGCCGCAAGGTCTCCGTGTCCATCGGCGAAGACGCCAATGACCCCGTCTTCTGCATCACGGACCTCTTGCCCCACCTGGGACAGGACCAGATGCGCAAGACCATGGCCGACGGCATCGAGGGCGAGAACCTCGACGTGCTGGCAGGCTCGATTCCGTCCAAGTCAGCCAAGGCCAAGGAAAAGATCAAGCAGAGGATGCTGGAGATCCTGCATGAGCGCTACGGTGTGACCGAGGAAGACTTCCTCTCAGCCGAGCTTGAATTCGTGCCGGCCGGAGCGCCCCGGGAAGGGGGCCTGGACCGCTCGCTCATCATCGGCTACGGCCAGGACGACCGGGCCTGCGCCTTCACGGCCCTGCAGGCCCTGCTCGACGTGGCACAAACGCCCGACTACACGGCCTGCGTGCTCTTGGTGGACAAGGAGGAGATCGGATCCTACGGCGCCACGGGCATGGAGTCCCGGTTCTTCGAGAACTCCATCGCCGAGATGCTGGGGCTCTGCCGCGCGGCCTACAGCGAACTCACTTTGAAAAGAGCCCTGTCTCGTTCCTGGATGCTTTCGGCGGACGTGAACTCCGCGTTCGATCCACTCTATCCTGCCGTCTCTGAGAAGAAGAACGCCGCGCTCCTCAACCACGGGACCTGCCTGACCAAGTACACGGGCTCCCGAGGCAAGTCGGGGGGCAGCGACGCCGGAGCGGAATTCCTGGCCGAGATCCGCCGCATCTTCGCCGCCAACCACGTGACCTGGCAGGCGGGAGAACTGGGAAAGGTGGACCAGGGCGGGGGAGGCACGATCGCCTGGCTCATGGCCCGCTACGGCATGGAAGTGGTGGACTGCGGGGCCCCGCTTCTGTCCATGCACGCCCCCTGGGAGGTCTCCGGGAAATTCGACGTGTACATGACCTACAAAGGCTATCTGGCCTTCCTCAAGGACAAGAGGAGAAAGCCCTGAGATCCCAAGCCAAGATCATCGTCACGGGCGGCACCTTCGACAAGGAGTACAACGAGCTCGACGGCAAGCTCTTCTTCAGGAGGACGCACGTGCCGGAGATGCTGCGCCTGGGCCGCTGCCGGCTTCCCGTCGAGGTCAAGACCCTGCCCATGCTGGACAGCCTCTTCATGAAGCCAGCGCACCGGCGCCGCATCCTTCGAGAATGCCTGAACGCGCCGGAGCAGCACATCGTGGTGACCCATGGAACGGACACCATGGTCGAGACGGCCCAGGTGCTGGGGCCGCGAATCAAGGACAAGACCGTGATCCTCACCGGAGCCATGGTCCCCTACAAGTTCGGGAGTTCCGACGGCCTCTTCAACCTGGGCAGTGCGCTGTCCTTCGCCCAATGCCTGCCGCCGGGCGTCTACATCGCCATGAACGGCCGCTGCTTTCCGTGGGACAATGTGCGCAAGAACCGCCGCAAGGGCGAGTTCGAGTTCCTGCGCTAAAGCGGCTTCCCCAGTCTGGCGATGTCATCGGCAATGGCAGGGTCATGCGTGACGCGGTACGCCTCTTCCCACTCGTGACGCGCATCGTCGAAAACGCCCAGGAAGCTGTAGATATTTCCCATCCGCACATGGAAGGCGGGGGTTTGCCGCCAGGTTCTAAAACTCTTCATTTCCTGCCCGAACTGGTCACGGAATTCCGGGCCCATGTCTCGGTAAAGACCCTCCCACAGGAAACGCTCGCCGAAATCGCTTTTTTCCATCGTCTGGACGAAGCCGCGGCGCCGCTCCGGCGTCCATCCCCTCCCGATCTCGAAGATGAGACGCGCCGTTTCCTCCAGACGTGTTTTGTCCGTCTCCATGAGGAAGCCGTAGCCTAAGACCGCCAGCAGGGATTCCTCATATCCCTGAGGAACAAAGAGGAACACCTTCAAGTGCGGGTCCTGCTCCGCCACGCGGATCAATCGCCCGGGTCCAAAACAGGACCGCAGGTCTTCCGGCGTCACCCCCCAAGCAGCCCGGACCCGTTCTTGGACCGATCCATCCTCGACAACATCCGAGAGAACGTAGAGGGGTATCCCGTTTTTGATCTGGTGTTGCAGGAATTCCTTAAACAGCTGCAAGCCCTCCTCTTTGGGCTTGTCGTAGAAATAATATTCGAGCGCCTCCCGACGGCGCTGTGCGAAATAAGGCAGATAAACCTTCGAGTTAGGAAACCCGAGCCCCGTGGTGATCACCCAACTCTGAGCGATGGTGTTGTCTCTCACGAAAAGGGCGCTCTTGTAGCCGATGTTGTTCTCAAGCCGGCTTTGCGGCAGGATGCCGGCATGAAGATTCCAGGCGCCCACGCACAGGACCAAGAACCAGCCGCCTGCCAGCAACAGGCGGCGTCCGCGCGCCGTCGCCGTCTCTAAAAAATCGCCCGCGGAAAAAGAAACCAAAGCCAGAAAAGCGGCCAAGGGCGACGCCCAGAAGAATGGACCTCCCCCCCAGGTCACATTGAGAAAAACAAAGCCGAGCCACCAAAGCAGGAGGACCACGACCACGCCACGCCGGGGCTTCCGCCGCCAAGCATGGATCAGGGCTGTCAGAAGAAGCATCCCTAAGACAGCTCCCCATCCGACGCCGGCGGACCGCGCCACGAGACTCGCAGAGAATTCTCGGCAAGCGACAGCCGCCTGGGACCATCCTCCAGTGCCAAAAAAACGAGCCAACAGCCCCCCCCAAGAGCCGGCGCCTTGCGG
>JAHFCF010000012.1:20542-77026 GCA_023249645.1 Elusimicrobiota bacterium | reverse complement strand
CCCAATTGGCGGAGATGCTGGAGGCGTAGACGGCCGAGATGGTGTTGGTGGTGACCGGCATGGCCAAGGTCCAGGTGGAGCCCAGCTGGAACCAGGAGTAGTCCGTGACATTGGCCGAGTTATAGGCTTGGACGCGGAAGTAGTAGGTGTTGTTGGGCCACAGGCCCGAGGGCGAGGCTGTGAGAGTGTCAACGGCTGTCTGAACCGTGGCGGCTGTTGAATTGTAATTGGAGTAAGAGGAAGCGTGGACGATATAGGTGGCCCCGGAGCCGTTGTAGAGGGTCCCGCTGGGCGTGCCTGAGGACCAGTTGACCGTGACGCTGGTGCTGCTGGTGAGAGCCGCGAACTGCGAGCCGTTCAGTGTGGCCGTAGCGGCGGCTAGGGTGTAGGTGGAGGAGTAGTAGGCCGCTGTCTGCATGCCGCCGGCGTTCTGGGCCATGGCGGCGAAGGAATAGAGGGTGTTGGGCGAGAGCGCTTGCGAGACCGTGAAGGTCGAGGCTACGCCGGGGTCGTATTCTTCGTTCATGTTGTAGATTAGTGCTCCGGCATATCCCCCAACGACATAGACCTTGCCATTCACAGCCGCCGCAGCCAGATAGTCCCGTTGCGTGGGCATTTTCGTCCGGGTGTTCCAGGTGTTGGCTATAGGGTCGTACTCTTCGTTGGCGTTTAAGTATGTTGCCTCATTAGAAGAAACGCCCCCTACGACGAAGACTTTGCCCCCCACAGGCGCCGCGGCCAGATAAAACCGTGGCGTCGGCATTTGTGCGCGGGTGTTCCAAGCATTGCCCACCGGGTCGTACTCTTCGTTGGCGTTGTAGCATGTGGACCCACCAACAGTTCCCCCTAAGACGTAGACCTTGCCTCCCACAGCCGCCGCGGCCGAAGCTCTCCGCTGCGTCGGCATTTGTGCGCGGGTGTTCCAGGTGTTGGCGGCAGGGTCGTACTCTTCGTTGATATTGCAGTATGTCGACCCATTATGTCCCCCAACGACGAAGGCCTTGCCATTCACAGTCGCCGCGACAAGATAATTCCGGTTCGTCGGCATTTGCGCGCGGGTGTTCCAGGCGTTGGCGGCAGGGTCGTACTCTTCGTTCATGTTGTAGATTGTCGACCCATTCCACCCCCCCATGGCGTAGACCTTGCCCCCCACTGCCGCCGCGGCTTGAAGACTCCGTGGCGTCGGCATTTGCGCGCGGGTGTTCCAGGCATTGGCCGCGGGGTCATACTCTTCGTTGGTGTTGAAGTATGCTGCCGCATTTCCACCCATGACGTAGACCTTACCCCCCACAGCTGCCGCGGCCGGAGCAGCCCGTTGCGTCGGCATTTTCGCCCGGGTGTTCCAGACATCGCCTCTGCGCCAGTTGTAATAGTTGTAGGTCGGTCCTGAGGAGACGTTCACGCCGGATGAGCCGGAGCTCAGGCCGGTGAATCCCGGCGTGGCCGCATAGCCCGAGGCGGTGATCGACCAGGTCGAGATCTCATCGTAGTAGATGGATGCGGGCGTCTCGATGGCGGTGTAGGTCGAGAGGGTGGCCGCGTAAATGGTCGTCGTGCCCCACAGAGCGCCGGCGCGCAGGTAGTAGAGCGTGTTGGTCGAGAGGCCTGTGGGCGTGAGCGAGGCGTCCGTCACGCCGGCGGAAGCGAAGACCGTGGTGAAATTCGAGGAAGTCGCGGCCTGGACGACATAACTGGTAGCGCCGGTGGTCCCGTAGCTGACGGTGATGCTGCCGGTGTAGACGGCGGCGACGCTCACGGAGGTGGGCGTCCCGGCGGTCTGGGTCGTCGAGCCCACGCCGTACCAGGAATAGTCCGTGACATTGGCCGTGTTGTAGGCCTGCACGCGGAAATAATAGACCGTCGCGGTGGTGAGGCTGGTGAGGGTGGCGGATGTGTCGTTGTAGCTCGTGGTGCTGGTGGTGGTTGGGATGAAGTTCGACATGGTGGAGGCCTGGACGATGAAGGAGGCCCCCGAGGCGTTGTACCCTCCGGCGGCCGTGCCGGAGGACCAGTTGACCGTGACGCTGGTGATAGAGACATTCGAGAAGGCCGCGGTTCCCGAGGCCGTGGAGCTGGCGTAGGCTAAGGTGTAGGTGGAGGCGGACACCGCGGAGGTTTGAGAGGCCATGAGATTGCGCGCCACGGCCTGGAAGGAGTAGAGGGTGTTGGGCGAGAATCCGCCGGTCGTGAAAGTCGAGGCCACGCCGGGGTCGTATTCTTCGTTGACGTTGAAGTATGTGGACCCATTGAACCCTCCCACGGCGTAGACCTTGCCATAGACAGCTACTGCGGGCAGATAGCTCCGTGGCGTCGACATGGGCGTGCGGGTGGTCCAAGTATTGGCCGCCGGATCGTATTCTTGGTTGTTGGTGAGATAGCTTGCGTTGTATCCCCCCATGGCGTAGACCTTGCCGCCTACGGCCGCCGCGGCCGGAGCCGTCCGTTGCGTAGGCATTTTCGCTCGTGTGGCCCAGGCATTGGCCGCTGGATCGTATTCCTCATTGATGTTGAAGTATGTGGACCCGTTATATCCCCCCACCGCATAGATCTTGCTGCCCACGGCCGCCGTGGCCAGATCGCGCCGTTGCGTGGGCATCTGTGCTCGGGTGTTCCAGGCATTGGCCGCTGGATCGTATTCTTCATTGAAGTTATAGTTGGTCGTCCCATTCCACCCGCCCATGGCGTAGAGCTTGCCGCCCATGGCTGCCGCGGTCAGATTGGCCCGTTTGGAGGGCATTTGCGCTCGGGTGTTCCAGGCATTGGTCGCTGGATCGTATTCTTCATTGATGTTGTAGTATGTGGATCCGTTATATCCCCCCAACGCATAGATCTTGCCGCCCAAAGCCGCCGCGGCCAGATAGTCTCGTTGCGTTGGCATTTTTGCACGGGTGTTCCAGGCATTGGCCGTTGGGTCGTATTCTTCGTTGAAGTTATAGTATGTCGTTCCATTCCAGCCGCCCATGGCATAGATTTTTCCGCCCACAGCTGCCGCTGCGAGATAGTCCCGTTTTGAGGGCATTTGCGCCCGGGTGTTCCAGACGTCGCCGTTGCGCCAGTTGAAGGTGTTATAGGTCGGCCCCGTGGAGACGTTGACGCCTGATTGGCCGACCGTCATGCTGGAGAACGCCGGCGTGGCGGCATATCCTGAAGCCGTTATGGAGAAAGTCGTGATCTCATCGAAGTAGACCGAGGTCGGGGTCTCGATGGCTGTCCAAGTCGAGCCGAGAACAAACCAGGAGTAGTCCGTGACGTTGGCCGAGTTGTAGGCCTGCACGCGGAAGTAATAGGTGCTCTGGCCGCTGAGGTTGGAGACGGTGGCTGAGGTGTCGTTGTAGCTTGTGGTCGAGGCGGTGATGGTGGCAAAAGTCGAGGACGAGGAGGCCTGGACGATGAAGGAGGCGCCCGAGCCGTTGTAGCCCCCGGCGGCCGTGCCGGAGGACCACTGCACGGTGACGCTGTAGGTGGTGACGGCCGTGGCCAGGTCGCTGGCCGACGTCGAGGCGTAGGCCAGGGTGTAGGTAGAGATGACCGCGGTGGCCGCGGTGTAGGTGATGCCGTCGGCCTCGCGCGCCTCGGACTGGAAGGAGTAAAGGGTGTTGGGGGAGAGCGCCGTGAAGGTCGAGGCCACGCCGGGGTCGTACTCTTCGTTGACGTTCAAGCGGGTGGCGCCGCCGGCATAATATCCGCCCACCACGTAGATCTTACCCATGACGGCGACTGCGACCTGCTCATCGCGCAGTGTGAGTGTGACGGCCCGGGTGGCCCAGGTATTGGCCGTTGGGTCGTATTCTTCATTGAGGTTCAAGGCGGCATTGCTGCCGTTATCGTTGCCGCCGAGCGCATAGATTTTGCCTCCGACGGCGGCCGCGGCCAAGCTGTTTCGTGGTGTGGGTATCCGTGCGCGGGTATTCCAAGCATTGGCCGCCGGGTCGTATTCTTCGTTGATATTGTTGGAGGCGCCGGCGGCCCAGACATATCCTCCCATCACATAGGCCTTGCCTCCGTACGCGGCCGCGGCAGGCAGGCTCCTCGCGGTCGGCACTTGCTTCCTGGTGTTCCAGGTATTGGCGGACGGGTCATATTCTTGGTTGACATTGATGTTCTGTCCCGCGAAGATGTAAACCTTTCCAAGGACGGCCGCCGCGGCTGCATAGTGGCGCGCCGTGGGCATGGGCGCGCGGGTGTTCCAGGTATTGCTCGTGGGGTCGTACTCTTGGTTGAGATTTATCTGGGATCCGGTATCTCCCCCGATGGCGTAAATCTTGCCTCCGAGGCTGGCTGTGGCCGGACCGTAGCGCGTGGTCGGCATGGGCGCGCGGGTGTTCCAGGCATTGGCCGCTGGGTCATATTCTTCATTGAAGTTCAGGAACGCGCCCCCTCCATCAGGAGTTCCCCCCACCACATAGAGCTTCCCTCCGACGGTTGCCGCGCCCGGCAGCTCGCGTTTTGAGGGCATGGGCGCGCGTGTGTTCCACTTGTCGCCGTTGCGCCAGTTGTTGTACTGGTAGGTCGGTCCCGTGGAGACGTTGACGCCCGCGGAGCCTGTTTTGAGGCCCGTGAATCCCGGGGTGGCGACATAGCCAGAAGCGGTGATGCTGAAGGTGGTGATCTCGTCGAAATAGACCGAGGTCGGCGCCTGCGTGATCAAGGTGAGCGTTGAGCCCAGCACGAACCAGGAGTAGTCCGTGACATTGGCCGCGTTGTAGGCCTGCACGCGGAAGTAATAGGTGGTCTGTTCGGTGAGGTCGGAGACGGCGGCGGAGGTGTCGTCGTAGCTCGTGGTCGAGGCGGTGATGGTGGCAAACGTGCTGACGGATGAAGCCTGCACAGTGAAGTGCGCTCCCGCGCCGTTGAAGCCTCCGGCGGCCGTGCCGGAGGACCACTGCACGGTGACGCTGTTGGCGCCGACGGCCGTGGTGAGGGCGCCTGCCGACGTCGTGGTGAAGGCCAGCGTGTAGGTGGAAGCGGAGACTACGGCGGTTTGCGAGCCCGAGAAGTCGCGCGCTACGGCTTGGAAGGAGTAGAGGGTGTTGGGCAAGAGCGCGCCTGAGACCGTGAAGGTCGAGGCCACGCCGGGGTCGTACTCTTCGTTGACGTTGAGCATGGACCCATTATAGCCCCCGACTATATAGAGTTTTCCGTTAACAACCGCTGCACCCGCGGCCAGATAGTCCCGTGGCGTAGGCATCGGCGTCCTGGTGGTCCAGGTATTGGCCGTGGGATCATATTCTTCGTTGGTGTTGCGATAGCCTGAATATTCTCCGCCGATGGCGTAGACTTTGCCTCCGATGACTGCCCCAGTCAGCAGATACCGCGGCGTGGGCACTGGAGCCCGTGTGTTCCAGGTATTGCCTACGGGGTCGTATTCTTCGTTGTTGTTGAGATAGCCCGCACTGCCTCCTGCCATGGCATAGATCTTGTTGTTCACGGCCGCGACGAGCATGGCGTACCTTTGCGTGGGCATGGGCGCCCGTGTGTTCCAGGTATTGGTCCCTGGGTCATATTCTTCGTTGGCGTTGAAGTATCCTGCCGCATTAGATCCTCCTACCGCATAGACCTTGCCGCCCACGGCCGCTCCTCTTATATAGGCCCGCGTCGAGGGCACTTGCGCCCGGGTGTTCCAGGTATTGGCAGAGGGGTCGTACTCTTCGTTGGCGTTGAGATAGCCGCCTGTATTGCTATATCCACCCAAGGCGTAGACCTTGTTGCCGCCTACGGCGGTGACCAGGAAATACCGTGCCGTGGGCATGACCGCCCTTGTATTCCAGGCATTGGCCGCGGGGTCGTACTCTTCATTGGCATTGCCGAAATTGAACCCTATGGCATAAAGCTTTCCGCCGACGGCCGCTGTGCCTGGCCCATCCCCTGCCGAGGGCCTCTGCGCCCGAGTGTTCCACTGGTCGCCGTTGCGCCAATTGTTGTATTGGTAGGTCGGTCCCGAGGAGACGTTGACGCCCGATGAGCCCGCGCTCAGGTTCGTGAATCCCGGCGTGGCGACATACCCTGAAGCCGTGATGGAGAAAGTCGTGATCTCGTCGAAATAGATCGAGGTCGGCGTCTCGATGGTGAAATAGGTCGAGCCGAGCGTGACGTAGTTCGCCACCGAGCCCCAGTTGAGCGCGCCGACCGCGAGGTAGTAGGTGCTGTTTCCCGGCAGGCCCGAGACGGTCAGTGTGGTCAAGGCGATATTGGTCGTGGAGCTTGAGTATAGGGTGCCGCTGAAGTCAGAGGCAGTGGAGGCTATCAGGATATAGCCTTCCGCAGAGCTGGACGAGGGCTGCAGGGCTAGAGCGGCCCAATTGGCCGAGATGCTGGAGATGTTCACCGTCACGGTGTTGGTGGTGACCGGCATGGCCAAGGTCCAGGTGGAGCCGAGCTGGAACCAGGAGTAGTCCGTGACATTGGCCGAGTTGTAGGCCTGGACGCGGAAGTAGTAGGTGTTGTTGGGCCACAGGCCCGAGGGCGAGGCTGAGAGAGTGTCAGCGGCTGTCGTTATGGCGGAGGCCGTGGAATGGAAGTCTGTATAAGAGGAAGCATGGACGATGTAATAGGCCCCGGAGCCATTGAAAAGGGTCCCGTTGGGCGTGCCGGAGGACCAGTTGACCGTAAGGGTGGTGGTGCTGATGGATGCGAACTGCGCGCCATTCAATGTGGCCGTGGCTGCTGCCAATGTGTAGGTGGAGATCACGGCGGTTTCCTGGGTGTAGGTCGCGCCGTCGGACTGGCGCGCCTTGGCCTTGAAGGAGTAAAGCGTGTTGGGCGAGAACGCTCCTGAGACCGTGAAGGTCGAGGCCACGCCGGGGTCGTATTCTTCGTTGACATTGTAATAGGTGGTTGCACTTGCTGATGCCCCTCCGGGGACATAGATCTTGCCGTTCACGGCTGCCGCGCTCAGGGCCAACCGCGACGTCGAGATAGGGGCTCGGGTCGTCCAGGTATTGACTGTCGGGTCGTATTCCTCATTGATGTTGGTGACTGCTGATCCATTAGTAGTTCCCGCCATGATATAGATCTTGCCTCCCACGGTTGCAGCGCCCGGAGTATACCGGTAGGAGGGCAGGACTTTGCGGGTGTTCCAGGCATTGCCAACGGGGTCGTATTCTTCGTTGATGTTGAGGATGTTTCCATTCATGCCCCCCACGATGTAGACCTTGTTGAACACTACTGCTGCGCCTGGGGAGCGTCGTGCCGTGGGCATCGGCGCCCGGGTGTTCCAGGCATTGGTCGCTGGGTCGTATTCCTGGTTGGTGTTTACATAGCCGCCCCCTTGCGTGATCCCTCCTATCGAGTAGATCTTGCCTCCTATGGCTGCCACGGCCTCATAGCCCTGTCTGATGGGCATGGCCGTGCGGGTGTTCCAGGTGTTGGCGGCAGGGTCGTACTCTTCGTTGGTGTTGTAGTAAGTCGATGCTCCACTAAATCCACCCAGGGCATAGACCTTGCCGCCCAGGGCTGTTGCGCCCAGATAACCTCGATCCGAGGGCATGGGGGCCCGTGTGTTCCACGCATTGGCCACTGGGTCGTATTCTTCGTTCTTGTTTAGATTGGACCCATTCGTTCCTCCGACGACGTAGACCTTGCCGCCCACGGCAGCTGCGGCCAGATAGTCCCGCTTCGAGGGCATTTGCGCCCGGTTGTTCCATTTGTCGCCGTTGCGCCAGTTGAAGTAGTTGTAGGTCGGCCCGGAGGAGACGTCGACGCCGGAGGAGCCGGAGCTCAGTCCTGTGAATCCCGGCGTGGCGGCATACCCGGAAGCCGTGATGGAGAAAGTCGTGATCTCGTCGAAATAGATGGAGGTGGGGTCCTCCGTGGCCCAGGTGATGGTCGAACCGAGGTTGAACCACGAGTAGTCGGTGACATTAGCCGAGTTATAGGCCTGCACGCGGAAGTAATAGGTGGTCAGGGAGGTCAGGCCGGAGACGACGGCGGACGCGGCGTTGTAGCTGGTGGTGCTGGTGAGGATGGGGTTGAAGCTCGACATGGAGGAGGCCTGCACGAGGAAGTAGGCGCCCGAGCCGTTGTAGCCTCCGGCGGCCGTGCCCGAGGACCAGTTGACGGTGATGCTGCCGGAACTGATCGCCGTGGCGAGGGCTCCCGCCGACGTCGTGGTGAAGGCCAGGGTGTAGGTGGAGGCGGAGACCGCGGAGGTTTGCGAGCCCAAGAAGTTGCGCGCCACGGCTTGGAAGGAGTAGAGGGTGTTGGGCGAGAGCGCCCCTGAGACCGTGAAGGTCGAGGTCACGCCGGGGTCATATTCCTCGTTGATGGTGATGCCGTTGGTGTTGGTGGGGGTTATCCCATTGATGAGGAAAATCCTGCCATAGGCCGCTCCGGATCCGTAGATCTGGGTGGTGGGCGTTACCTTTGCGGCCCGGGTCGTCCAGGTGTTTTGGCTCGGGTCGTATTCCTCATTGGTGGTTATGCCGTTGGTGCCATTAGCGCCCCCGATGACGAATATCTTGCCCCCCACGGTCGCCGTGTACATGTTGTTGCGGGGCGTTGGCATCGGCGCCAGGGTGTACCAGGTATTCACCGTCGGATCATATTCGTAGTTGGTGTTGACATAGGAGCCGCCGCCGAAGGAGTAGATGCGGTTGGACCATACCGCGCTGCCGGGGACGGAGAGCGATACGGGCGGGGGCGCGCGGGTGTTCCAGGTGTTGGTGGCGGGATCGTACTCCTCATTGATGTTTCCTCCGATCAGGTAATACTTGCCGTTCGCCGCGCCTCCGGACAAGCCGCCGCTTCTGGCGGTCGGCATCGTAGCCAAGGTGGTCCAGCTATTGGTCAATGGGGAGTAGCTTTCGAACTGGGTCGTGCTGTTCTCGCCTCCCCCGATGTAGATCTTCCCCGCGATGACTCCGGCGATGGAGCCGTAATGAGAGCCGTACGCGGCGGCGATGGCCGCAAAGGCGTTGGTCACGGGGTCGTAGACGTCGCAATTGAGGATGTAGGAGCCGGCGTTCGCCCCGGCGATGATGTAGACCTTTCCGCCCATCGTTGTGTTGACATTGGAGCGGTGAACGTTGGTGGCTGCTTGGCGCGTGTACCACACGTTGCCCGCGCCGCTGCGCCAGTTGTTGTACTGGTAGGTCGGTCCGGAGGAGACGTTGACGCCCGAGCTGCCGTAGGACATGCTGGAGAACGCCGGCGTGGCGGCATATCCTGAAGCCGTTATAGAGAAAGTCGTGATCTCATCGAAGTAGATCGAGGTCGGTGTCTCGATGGCTGTCCAGGTCGAGCCCATGACGAACCAGGAGTAGTCCGTGACATTGGCCGAGTTGTAGGCCTGCACGCGGAAGTAATAGGTGCTCTGGCCGGCGAGGCTGGAAACGGTGGCGGAGGTGTCGTTGTAGCTCGTGGTCGAGGCCGTGATGGTGGCAAACGTGGAGACGGACGAGGCCTGGACGATGAAATGCGCGCCCGAACCGTTGTAGCCCCCGGCGGACGTGCCGGAGGCCCAGTTGACGGTGACGCTGTTGTTGGTGACGGCGGTGGTGAGGGCGCCCGCCGACGTCGTGGTGCAGGCCAAGGTGTAGGTCGAGATGACCGCGGTTTCGGAAGTGTAGGTGATGCCGTCCGCCTCGCGCGCCTTGGACTTGAAGGAGTAAAGCGTGTTGGGCGAGAGCGCGGTGAATGTCGAGGCCACGCCGGGGTCGTATTCCTGGTTATAGTTGTAGTATGTCGACGCGCCATCCCTTCCCCCCACCACATAGACCTTTCCGTTGAGCGCGGCTGCGGCAGGCTGACCCCGCGCCGTGGACATCTGCGCCCGGGTGGTCCATGTGTTCGCGGTCGGGTCGTACTCTTCGTTTTGATTGTTGGGCGTGTTCCCGCCCAGGACGTAGACCTTCCCTCCTGCCGCGGCTGCGGTGACAACGCACCGGGTCGTGGGCAGGACCGCGCGGGTGCTCCAGACATTGCCCACGGGGTCGTACTCCTCGTTCTGGTTGTTGTTGCACCCGCCCGCGGCGTAGACCTTCCCGACTGCTGCGGCCGCGGCCAGACCATACCGCGCCGTGGGCATCTGGAGCCTGGTGTTCCATGTGTTCACGGCTGGGTCATACTCTTCGTTCATATTGACGTTGCCGGCGGTGTATCCACCCACCACATACACCTTCCCGTTTTGCGCGGCTGCGGTGACCCATCTGCGCGCCGTGGGCATGGGCGCGCGTGTGTTCCAGGTGTTGGCGACAGGGTCATACTCCTCGTTTTGATTCCGGGAGGCGCTGCCGTCGGGGGTTCCGCCCTCCGCGTACAGCTTCCCGCCCAGCGCGGCTGCGGCCAATTGCTGGCGTATCGTGGGCATGGCCGCGCGGGTGTTCCAGACGTTGGCGGCCGGGTCGTACTCCTCGTTGAGATTGGAGCCGTTAGTGGCATCAGCGGAACCGCCAACCGCATAGAGCTTCCCGCCCACCGCGGCCGCGGCCAGGGCATAGCTTCTCAGAGAGAGCATGGGCGCCCGGGTGTTCCACTTGTCGCCGTTGCGCCAGTTGAAGTAGTTGTAGGTCGGTCCCGTGGAGACGTTGACGCCCGTGCTGCCGAGCGTCATGCTCGAGAAGGCCGGGGTCGCCGCGTAGCCCGAGGCGGTGATGCTGTAGTTGGTGATCTCGTCGAAATAGACTGAGGTCGGCGCCTGCGTGATCAAGGTGAGCGTGGAGCCCAGCACGAACCAGGAGTAGTCCGTGACGTTGGCTGAGTTGTAGGCTTGCACGCGGAAGTAATAGGTGGTCTGGCCGGTGAGGTTGGGGACGGCGGCGGAGGTGTCGTTGTAGCTCGTGGTCGAGGCGGTGACGGTGGCAAACGCGGAAGACGATGAGGCCTGGACGATGAAGTGGGCCCCCGAACTGTTGAATCCTCCGGCGGCGGTGCCCGAGGCCCACTGGACGGTGACGCTGTTGTTGGTGACGGCCGTGGTGAGGGCGCCTGCCGACGTCGTGGTGCAGGCCAGGGTGTAGGTGGAGATGACCGAGGTCGCCGTGTTCAGGCTGGCGTCCGAGTTCTTGGACTGCGCCTTGAAGGAGTAAAGCGTGTTGGGCGCAAGCGCGGTGAAGGTCGAGGCCACGCCGGGGTCGTATTCTTCGTTGTTGCTGGAAGCGGCCCCATTCGTGCCCCCCACCAGGAAGATTTTTCCGTTTATTTCCGCTGCGGCCGGCTGGCGGCGATAGGTGAACATCGCCGCCCGGGTGGCCCAGGCATTGGCCGCGGGGTCGAATTCTTCGTTGATGTTGGTAGCGCTTTTTGCGCCTCCGTCATCTCCCCCGACGGCATAGATCTTGGTGCCCAGGCTGGCTACGGCCGGACTGTACCGTTTCGTGGGCATCTGGGCCTTGGTGGTCCAGACATTGCCTACGGGGTCGTACTCTTCGTTGAGGTTGGTGGTGCCGCCTGAGTTGTTTCCCCCGATGGCGTAGACCTTGCCGTTGGCAGCGGCCCCGCTCACGAAGTAGCGCGGCGAGTACATGGGTGCCCGGGTGGTCCAGGCATTGGTGGCGGGGTTGTACTCTTCGTTGCTGTTGTAATAGGTGGTGCCATATCCTCCCACGGCGTAGAGCTTGCCGTTGACGGCGGCTGCGGCGTGACCGTATCGGGCCGTGTTCAAAGGCGCGCGGGTGTTCCAGGTGTTTGTCACCGGGTCGTACTCTTCATTGTTGGTGCGGTTGCTGGCGTTCTGTCCGCCCGCAGCGTAGATCTTGCCGGCCAGGGCCGCTGTCCCGGGAGAGTAGCGTGCCGTGGGCATCGCCGCGCGCGTGTTCCAGACATTGGCGGCCGGGTCGTACTCTTCATTTTGGCTGTTGAATGAGCCGCCCCCATTAGGAGTTCCCCCGATGACATAGACCTTGCCGCCCAGGCTGGCCGCGCCCTCACAAGCTCGTGCCGTGGGCATCGCCAACCGGGTGGTCCAGACGTCGCCCTGGCCGCTGCGCCAGTTGTTGTATTGGTAGGTCGGCCCCGAGGAGACGTTGACCCCGACCCCGGCGACGGAGAGGTTGGTGAAGTTCGGCGTGGCGACGTAGCCCGAGGCCGTGATGCTGAAGGTCGAGATGTCGTCGAACCTGACATCCGTCGGCGATTGCGTGGTCGTCGCCCCCGCCGCCCCCGCCAGCAGCAGCAAAATGATGGGGTCAGGCCTTGACTTTTGAGCGAAGCCCTTAACTATATTAATCGCGCGCGAAAAAAAAGAAGAAAAACCGCGAGCGGCACCGCTTAATAGAAAACCAATGAAACAAAGAGAGCGGCGATTTTCATCGCCGCAGGAGCCTGGAGAGTCCGCCATCGCGCGCGGCCTGGCTTGCATCTTGATGAGTATGGATTATCGTTGCGAAATTTTTGTTTCTTCCATGCGAAATCTTTGGGAAAAGAAATTAGGGCAGGTCTTGATTTGCCGTGGTCGGGGATGCGTGACGATTTATGAGAAAACGCGCGCAGTCAAAGGCTTGCGAGATGTCTTTGCGCGACGATCAGTCTTGGGCCAGTATGGTCGTGACTCAGTGGCGCGCTTTTTTTGGGAATCTCGCGGTCGGCCGTCAGCAAGCGGGCTCCGAGTTGCTCGGCCAAGGCGACATAAAGGCAATCGTAAAACGACAGTCCAAAGCGGCTAGCACGATTTTCTCCGCCAGGAAATCGTCCTTGAACGCGACCGCCCGCGCGGTGCCCTCCTTCCTGTCGAGCTGCACCGCCCCGAGGGCCTCGGACAATCCGAGTCATGCCTCGGATAATCTGTTGAATTTAAATTAACATTGTAGTATAAATACTTTTATGAACAGAATATTCCAAAAATCTCTTGAAAAAAAGTGGGAGGAATTCCTTCGGACCGCGACGGTCCCGGGGGTCTTGAGTCTCAGAGCCAAGTCTTGATAAGGGAATTTTATCATGATAAACTTCCCTATATGGATAAAAAAATCATAAATCGGCGATTCAACCTATCCTTACCGCCCGGCAAGTCGGCTTTTTTGTGGGGGCCGCGCAAGGTGGGCAAAACATACTGGATAAGACATCACCTTCCCGGCGCGGTCATTATCGATCTGCTTAAAACCGACATTTTCGCCGAATTCGCGGCCAGGCCGGCGTTGCTCCGTGAACGCTATCAGCGGCATAGGGGACTGATCGTTGTCGATGAAATACAGAAAATCCCGGCCCTGCTGGATGAAGTTCACTGGCTTATAGAAAACAAGAACATCTCTTTTCTCCTGACCGGCTCAAGCGCCAGGAAATTGCGCCGCAGCCACGCCAACCTTTTGGGCGGACGGGCCTGGAGAAGGACCATGACCCCGCTCTCGCGCGTTGAAACGGAAAGGTTCGATCTCGAAGAGATCATGGTCTCGGGCCTGCTTCCATCGCATTACTTGTCGCCCGACCCCCTGGAGGACCTGCGCGGTTATGTGGCCGACTACCTTAAAGATGAAATCGCCGGCGAAGCGCTGGTGCGCAATATCCCGGCTTTCTCTGAATTTTTAAGGGTCGCGGCCGTCACCAGCAGCGAACTTCTTAATTACACCAATGTGGCCAGGGAAACCGGAGTGTCGGCCAAGGTGGTGCGCGGATACTTCGATATTCTTGAGGAAACCTATCTCGGCTTCAGAATATCGCCTTGGAAAAAAGCGGTCAACCGACGGCTCATCGAGACTGAAAAATTTTATCTTTTTGACGTCGGACTAGCCAACTACCTGTGCCGGCGCCGCCCCAAGCCCGGCACTCCGGAATTCGGAAAATCTTTTGAGCACTATATCCTTATGGAAATCAAGGCTTATCAGGCGTATAAAAATCCGGAACTGGACATCAGTTTCTGGAGGACGGCGGGCGGGCTCGAGGTGGATTTCCTGCTGGCTGAAAAAGCTCTGGCCCTGGAAGTGAAAGCGAGCTCCCGAGTGCACGAGGGCTGCGCAAAAGGCCTGCTGGCCCTTGCGGAGGATGGGCCGGTAAAAAAACAAATTATTGTCTGCCTTGAAAAAGAACCCCGGCTATTGGGCAACGGCATAGAGATCGTGCCCTGGGAAAACTTCATACAGCGCCTGTGGGCGGGAGAGTTTTTTTAAATGGGGTCAGGTCTTGACTTTTGACTCAGACGCCTGACTATACCACTTGCGCGCGGCCGGGCGGGTGCCTTCATGAGTATGGATTATCGCTGCGGAATCCTTGAGAAAAAATAGCGGGGTCAGGTCCGAGGGGTGCGCAGCGGGACTTTAAAACTTCTTGAATTCAGTAAGGTGTCCCCGGAATCAGGCGGCGGGATGCTGCGCGCAGGAGTCGCGGGTCTCCCACAGGCGCACGCGTGTGACCGGGAGCTTGAGCCGCTTGGCTCTTCCATAGACCAACTGCGCGATGTTCTCGGCGGTAGGGTTGCCTTTCATGAGGACCACGGGCTCGCCCTCGCTGCGCAGGATTTTGGCCAAGGGGTCGCGCGAGTCAAGCAGCATCTTGTGGTCGAGGTTCTTTTTGACCCACTTCGCGATACCGGACTTGATGCGCTCGAAATCCTCGACCATGCCGAGCCGGTCGAGGCGCCGGCGGCGCAGCGTGACCTCGATCACGCCGTTGTGGCCGTGCAGATGCCGGCATTTGCCGCCATGGCCGAGGAGCCGGTGGCCGTAGCAGAAATGGATGACGCGCGTGACGCTGGTGGAGCGCATGGGGTCAGGTCTTGACTTTTGACTGAGAAGACATCATAGCAAATGATCGGCGGGTCCGATTTTCTAAGACGGAGCGGGAACTTTTTCGAGGTTCGATCGTATGGATTGTATGGCAAGACCACTTCGACTGGAATTTCCGGGAGCGCTTTACCATGTCCTGAGCCGCGGCAATGGGCGCCAGGACATCTTCCTTACTAATGCCGACCACCGCGAGTTCCTCCGCTTGGTCGGCGAGACGGCCGCCAGGCATGACTTTCGCATTCATGCCTATGCCTTGATGGCGAACCATTATCATCTGCTCATCCAAACCCCGCGGGGCGAGCTGGGCGCCGGCTTGCATCGGCTCAACGGGCTCTACAGCCAGTATTTCAACCAGAGCCATGACCGCGTCGGGCATCTTTTTCAGGGCCGCTACAAGGCTCTGCTGTTGGACGGCAATTCGTATTATCTGGCCCTCCATCGCTACATCCATCAAAATCCGGTCAAGGCCGAGCTGGTCGCGCATCCTTGGGATTATGAATGGAGCAGCTGCCGTGATTTTCTGGGTTTAAGAGAGGCTCCGGTGTGGCTTGAGCTAGATGCTGCGTTGGGACGCTTTGATGGCAGCGCAAAAAGTTACGCTCTTTTTTTAGAGGAAGTCGCGCAGGAAGACCCTGAAAAAGCAGCCGTCGGGCAGGTGTTCTTGGGCGGTGAAGAGTTCATCCTGAAGATGCGCGAGCAAGTCCAGGAGCGCGTGACGCGCGTTGAGGAATACTCTCAGCGCGGACAACTGATGAACCGGCCCATGCCGGAAGATGTCTTGGAGGCTGTCTGCGGCGTCATGGGAACGCCGACGCCGCCACCCACGCGCGCGTTGCGCGATCAATATCCCCGCCAGGCTTTGGAAATCTTCCTTCTCCGAGAAGAAGCAGGTTTGTCCTTGCGCGAGGTCGCCGGACGCTACGCTTTGAGCCCTTCCGGCATCAGCCGCAGCGCGTCATGGATCAAATCGCGGCTGGCTGTGGATGCGGCACTGAATCAACTGCATGCGCGCATCCAGGAGCGACTCTCTCAGTCAAAAGTCAAGACCTGACCCCAATCGGAATCGATGAGGTAGAGGACGGCTTTGACGGCGTCTTCTGGGGAGCCGAGGTGCTTGAGGGGCGATGCGTTGGCCACGATCCGGGCGTACTCGGCGCTTGCGCCTTCAGGCAGCAGAAAGGCCCCGGGCAGGATGGCGCTGACTTGGATGCGGGGCGCGAGCTCCTTGGCCAAGGCTTGGGTCAGGCAGAGGAGTCCGGCCTTGGACACGCAGTAAGGGATTCGGTCGGGCCAGGGCTTCAGGGCTGAGAAGTCCGCGATGTTGATGATTTTGCCTTGCTTGGCCCGGCGCATGGCCGGGGCCAAGGCCTGGCTCAAGAAAAAGGGTGCGCGCAGATTCGTGTCGAGGAAACGGTCCCAGTCAGCCGGGGAAACGGTCTCGAAAGGAGTCCTTTCATAGATCGCGGCGTTATTCACAAGAACATGGACAGCGCCGAAGCGTCGCAGCACGGCTCGGGCCAGCCGGCGCGTGTCTTTCACGTCAGCCAGATCGGCTTGAAAGGCTTCTGCCTCACAGGAACCGGCGCGCAGTTCCTCGACGAGGATGTGCGCTTCCTTACGGGAGCGGTGGAAATGGACGGCGACCCGCGCCCCGCGCTGTGCTATTGCAACAGCAATAGCGCGGCCGATACGCTGGGCCGCGCCCGTGACCAGGACGGTCTTGCCTTCAAGGCGCATGGGAGTCCTTGGCCGGAGACGACGCGCCTATGGGCTTTGGCATCTGGGACAGCATCTGCGCGGCCATGGTCTGGAACTGGCGCGCCATCTGCGCTTTCTCCTGGGGAGAGAGGCTGGCGGGGTCGGCCATGGCGCCTTGGAGTTTCTGCATCATGGCTTGAAGCTGGCGCATCTGCTGGGCCGCTTCAGGCGGCATGCCGGCGGTCAGCTTGGGATCGTTGAGCATGTCCATGACCGGCTGCATCATCTGGGAGGCGGCTTGCGGCGCGGATGGTTGCGGGATCGCGGAGCTGGCGACAGGGGCGCTGTTTGGCGGAGATAGGAGATAGTCCAAGCCGGAAGGCGCGGCGTTCGATGGGCCTGGCCCTTTTCCATACGGCCAGGCACTGCATTGAGTCTCCTGGGGGTTGCAAGGCGCCGGCAGTTCTTTTTTCGCCTCCCCCTCCGGTGGTTCGCCATGGCCCGCCGGGCTCTGCGCAAGCCGGCTGATGGTCGTCGCCGCGTTCCACGCCTCCAGCCCCTGGCGCGCTTGCGCGCGCGCCCACCATTGTCCGGCGAGTCCCAAGGCGGCGACCAGGCTGAAAGCCGCTGCGGCGCGCCAGGGTGAGGCCTTATGCAGGATCCGCGCCGCTTCGACGGCGAGATAGGCGGATAAGAGCGTGGGCAGGATCCAGACCCCGGAAAACCCATTGAGCAGGGCCTGGATGAGGAGCAGGGGCGCCAGCAGGGAGACCGTCTGATAGCTGCGCGCGAAGCCTCCCTCGGCGCCGCACAGGAGCATGAGGCCGTGCAGGACGGCTGCGGCGTAAAAGCTTGAGAGGATCATCGTGAGCCCGGCGCCGGCGGCGATGGCGAGGGAGGCTTGCGGGTGCGCCAGCGCCCAGGCCTGGGCCATGGGCAAGAGCCAGGCGAAGTCTGGCGCCAGCCGCGTGGCCGTGCTGATGGCGGCGATGAGCGCGGCGAGGGCTGCGAAAACGAGGAAGTTGAGGAGCATGGCGGCGTAGGAGGGAGCCGGCTGCTGGGCCGATTGCGCGAGGATGGCCCGGGGCCGCAACGGCACCGACAGCGCATCGCGGATCATAAGTGTCATTAGTGACTACCAGGCACTTCAAAAAAGAAGCAGGCGCCATGGGGGTGGGCATCCTCGACCCCGATGATTCCGCCATGGCGCTGGATCACTTTGAGGCAGAGGGCCAATCCCAAGCCGACATTGCCCACATGGCGCTTGAAGTCCCTTTGGAAGAACTTGCGGAAGATCTCGGGCCGAGCCTCGGGAGGGATGCCCGGGCCGCTGTCGGAAACCTCGACGCGGACCTTGTTGCCATGCAGGCGCACCCCGATAGCGATCGTGCCTCCTGGGGGAGTGTGTTCGACGGCATTGTGCATCAGATTGTCGACGACGCGGCGTAGAAGGAACGCGTCTCCCTGGACCACGGCCCGGAGGTCCTCTGGGATGTCAGCCGCCAGATGCTGTTTGCGCCCGCCGGTGATGAGCTCGAAATCCTTGGCCGCCGCGGCGGCCATCGATGCCAAATCAACAGCCTTGGCCTCTCTTAACCCGGGGATCTCCTCCAAGCGTGAAAGCTGCAGGATGTCCTCGACCATCCTCTGCAGGCGGTCGGTCGATATGTTCAGCAGCTCGAACGTGCGCCTGGAAGAGAGGCGCGCGCGTTCCCCCTTTCGTGGTGAGCCTGTTTTTTCCTCGGCAAGCACTTCGTCTAAAAGAGAGATCCCGGCCCGGACCACGGTCAGTGGAGTCTTGAGGTCGTGGACCAGCATGGCGGAGAGTTCGCGTTTCTCGGCCTCCGCCTCCCGGCGGCGCCGGGTCTCTTCCTTCAGGATCTCTCCCATGCGGTTGAAGACCCCGATGAGGCGGCCCACCTCGTCGGTCCCTTCGGCTCCTCGCAGCGGCCTGAATTTCTCCGGGTCTTTGGGCAGAGCCTCCAGGCGAGGCAGGATCCGCTCCAGGCGCCAGCCGAACCACGAGCCCATGAGCCATGCCGTCAGCACGATCCCCAAAAATGCCGTCGCCCCCCATTGCACGGCCTCGACCTCGAGTTCGGCCAGTCTCGCTTCCAATTCTACCGTGTGATAGCCCACGATGACCGTCCCAAGGCCGTGCGTGCCCAAGGGGACCTTAGCCTCTACGTCATAGACGCCGTCCGTGACCCGTTCGATGGACACTCCCGGGTGTGGGACGCGAGCCAGCAGGCGTAGGTCATCGAGGCGGCGGAGCATCCGGCGGCCCCGGCGGTCCCGGACATCGACCATAGCGATGCCGGCCTGTCGGACCAGAGCCGCGAGGTTGCCGCCCAGCTCATTGTAGCGGTTGGCGCGGGCCTCCACCGCGATCAAGGCCTGCACGGCCGCCAAGGTCTGCTGGGCCATGCGACTCGAGCGTTCATAGGCCTCCCGTCTCACCACGCGGACATGGCGGGTCAAAAAACCAGCGGCAATGGCCAAGCCGAAGAACGAGAAGACCAACGCCAGCCGCAGACTTAAGCGCATTGCGGGATTTTACTAAAAGCGTGCCAGGCAGTCACTAATGACACTTATTTTTGCTCGGTCGGGAACTTTTTTGCCTCTCGATCGTATAGAAGGTATGCCCAGACCTCCCAGAGAAAGTCCCCCCGGCAGCATCCACCATGTCATGGCACGTGGCAATTGGGGACAGGATATATTCAAGAGCCCCGGGGATTGGCCTGTCTTTCTGCATATTTTGGCAAAGACCAAGAGAATCTATCCATTCGAGCTTTTCGCTTATTGTCTTATGTCCAATCATGTCCATCTCTTGGTGCGCATCCAAAATATCTCTCTTTCGCGCATCATGCATCGCATGCTGACGATTTATGCTCGTTATATCAATCGTCATGCTGAACGCAGCGGACATCTATTCCAAGATCGATTTAAATCTGTTCTGTGCCGAAGCGACGCTCAATTCCTCGGGCTGCTTCGCTATATCCATCTCAATCCTGTGAAGGCGGGCTTGGTGGAGCTTCCTGAACGCTGGCCCTGGTCAGGGCATGGAGAGTATTTGGGGATGCCCGGGTCAGATATCGTCGATTGGGCCTTTCCCCTGACTCTTTTTGATCCCGAGGTTAAGCTCGCCCGGGCTGCGTATGAGCGATTCGTCTTGGCGGAAATGAGCGACTCTCAGGTTGACTTATCCCTCCCAGTGATTGGCATTTCCAAGATCCATTCTGCCCCAATGAGTGTGGAGCGTTGCGATCTGGCGGGTTTGGCTTCCCAATATGGGCGGGAAGGAGGAATATCTTTGGAAGAGCTTTGCGGTCACACACGCCGGCGCGCAATCAGTGCCGTCAGGGGAAGTTTTATACGCCAGGCATTGCGAATGGGTTGGAGCGCCGCAGAATTATCTCGCTTCCTTAATATTGCGCACTCTGCTGTTTGCAAGGCTGCTGCCTTAGTCTAATCTGTGTCAGACTGCCTGGCACTTTTTAAATGCCTGGCACAGCAGCTTGTGAGTGGCTTTGAGTGGAAGGCCCACGACATTGTTGTAGTCGCCTTCGATGCGCTGGATGAAGGGATCGTCGCGGTCCTGGACCGCATAGGCCCCAGCTTTGTCGAGATGTTTGCCCGCCAGTCGACCGAGGGCGTCTGGCCCGAGCCGTCGTGCCAAGACGCGGCTCTTGACTGCTGTCGTGAAGATTCGACGTCCGCCATCCACCACCACAGCTACACCAGTGTAGACTTCCTGCCAGCGGCCGTTGAGCAGATTGAGTATTCGGCGGGATTCAGCGATGCTGCGTGGTTTTCCAATGATCTTGCCGCGGCAGACGACCAAGGTATCGGCGCCGAGGATGATGGCCCCGGGGTTTCGGCGCGCCACGTCCCGCGCCTTGCGCAAGGCAAGTTCTCTCACAAGGCGGCGGGTGTTTGTTTGACGGCTTTTTTCATTCACATGGCTAGGGATGATGCGAAAGCGCAAGCCAAGTCGGCGCAGGAGAATGCGGCGCCTGGGGGATGCGGACGCCAGGATGAGCGGGCGCGGTGGTTTTCTGAGGGTCACTGATGTTTTCTTTTTGAAGAAATTGTGTTGTCTGCGAGCCAATCGATGTAGGTAGGATTGCCACCCATAATCGGGACTCTGATGATTTCGGGTACCTGGGCCGGATGATTTGTCGTTATAAATGCAGACAATTTCTTGAAGATTGTAGTGCGAGTCTTAATGATTAGCAGGAGTTCGCGATCCTTATGGATGCGTCCTTCCCAACGATAGATGGATGTTGCATTGGAAATGATGTTAACGCAGGCAGCCAGTTTTCGTCGGACCAGGTTCCGGGCCAATTTCTGTGCTACTTTAGCTGTTGGTAAGGTGACCAGGACAACGCAAAATGACATAGTTGCTTTATTTTTTCCCCATAAGTGTCATTAGTGACTGCCTGGCACGCTTTATGCCGCGCTCGGTCACAATCGCTGAGACCAGTTTATGGGGCGTGACGTCAAAGGCGAAATGGTGCGCCTGGGCGCCCTTGGGGGCGATGGGGTGGCCGAAGATCTCGAGGACCTCTCGGGAGCTTCGCTCCTCGATGGGGATGCGTGAACCGTCCGGCGTGGCCAGGTCGACCGTGGTTGTGGGCGCTACAACATAGAAAGGGATCTTGTGGTAGCGCGCCAGAATGGCCAGGCCGTAGGTCCCGATCTTATTGCAGACGTCGCCGTTGGCGGCGATGCGGTCGGCGCCCACGATGACGGCGTCGATACCGCCGGTCTTCATGACATGCGCGGCCATGTTGTCCGTGATGAGGGTCGCGGGCACGCCGGATTGCATGAGCTCCCAGAGGGTCAGGCGGCTGCCCTGCAGATACGGCCGGGTCTCGCAGGGATAGACATGGGCGACCTTGCCCTGCTGGTGCGCGTAGCGGATGACTCCGACCGCCGTGCCGATCCCGGAGGTGGCCAGATACCCCGCATTGCAGTGGGTCATGATGCGGGAGCCTTTCTTGAGCAGGGACGCGCCCCGGATGGCGAGCTGTTGGTTGGCTGCGAGGTCCTGGCGATGGAACGCCTCGGCCGCGCGCCTGACTGCTTGCGCGGGGTTTTTGGCCCCGCTGACCTGGAGCATCTCATCGACCGCATGCATGAGATTGACCGCCGTGGGGCGGGCGTGGCGCAGGAGCCTGCCTGCTTTTACGAGGGCAGCCGGGCCGCGGCGAGCGGCCAGGGCCATGCCGTAGGCCGCGGACACGCCGATCAATGGCGCGCCGCGCAGGGCCATGTCTCGGATGGCTCGGGCGACGTCCTCAGCGGTGCGGCAGTTGACGTATTGGATTCGGCGCGGAAGAAGGCGTTGGTCCAGGACTAGGAGACGGTTTCCCTTCCAGAGGATGGGGGCGACGGGATCTTTAAGATGGAATTTTTTTGGCATGGATTATAAAAGCGAACACCTGCGCCCGGTGAGGGCGCAGGTGTTCAGTGCGGTGTTCGGATTCTGGCACATGACGGCAACGTATTTTCCAATAGTGCCGTCAGTGCCTGAACGCTACCGCGTTCAGGGTATCGACTCCATCACCCTTTTGAGTTGTTCCTCGGTGCGGCCAACGATCTCTACGGTCTTTTCGCGGCCGTTGGCTCCGCGCAGGATGTTGACCCTGCGCGAGGGGACCTCGAAGAACTCCGCCAAGTAGCCCGTGAGGGCGGCATTGGCCTTTTCATCGATCGCCGGAGCCGTGACCTTGACGCGGAGCACGCTGCCGATGCGACTGACGACTTCGTTGTCTTCTGCGTTCGGAATGACGCGGACTTTCACGATCATGCAGTACCCTCCTGCACCTTTGGGTCCTTGGACCCATCGGTACTAAAAACCACGGAACCAAGACGGACCAGGGTGGCGCCTTCCTCCACTGCGACCTCATAGTCGCCGCTCATGCCCATGGAGAGCTGAGCCTCGGGCCGTCCTGAGAAAAATCTGTCGAAGAGCTCTCGCATGCGGCGGAAGTGCGGGCGGGCTTCTTCGGGTGAAGGGACTTGCGGCGCGATGGCCATGAGTCCCTCGGCTTTCAGATGCGGATACGCTTTAAGCCCCGGCAAGAGAGCCTCCAGGTCCTCCGGCGAGATGCCGGACTGCCTTTCGCTGGAGGAGAGCTTGACCTGGATGAGGACCGGCATGAGCTTCCCAGTGGCTGCCAGAGCCCTTTCCAGCGCCTCGGCCGTGTGCAGGCTGTCGAGCGCATCGACTGTGTCGAAAATCTCCACAGCCTTGCGCGCCTTGTTGCTCTGCAGGTGGCCGATGAGCCGCCAGCGCACGCGGCCTGCCAGCTCGCCCAAGGCCTGCTTCTTGGCTTGCGCATCCTGGATGCGGCTTTCACCGATCTCCTGGATGAGCCCTGAATCGATGACCTCTCGGGTCTGCTCCAGGGAAGCGTATTTGGTCACGGCCACGAGCCTGACCTGCTCCGGGTCGCGGCCGGATCTTTGTGCCGCGGCGCGCAAGCAATAGCGTATTTTGTTTAGGTTGTCAAGGATCAGAGACATAGTATAGCAAAAAATCGCCGTGGGGGCAAACAAAACCCCCTGCTTCCTTATGACATTCAGCGCGCGTGAGCGCGCTGAATCACGCGCCCGAGGCGCGTAAGAGATTGTTGCCCCAGACCGCGAGGGTCAAAAAACGCAACGGCGCCGACGGGACAGTCGGCGCCGGGGTTTCCTGCCCGTCAGCTCTGCTGCGGGCTGGAAACCTTATGACCAAATAGGGCAGTGGTGGAATATGTCTTCTTGCGCGCCCTCTCAAAGTGATGTATTTGAGCGCATCACTTTGAGAGGGCTTTTTGTGGGACATATGTATGTGGAATATAACGCCAGTCAGGCAGGGTGTTACCGGGGGGCAAACAAAACCCCCTGCTTCCTTGCGGAAGCAGGGGGTCTCGAGTCTTATAAGGAACGGCTCAGTACATGTCCCCGCCGTGGCCGTGCGGGCCGCCCGGCATGGACTCCTTCTTCTCCGGGATGTCCGCCACCAGGACTTCGGTGGTCAGGATGGTCCCGACCAAGGAGACGGCGTTCTCCAGGGCCGTGCGCGTGACCTTGAGGGGGTCGACGATGCCGGCCTTGAAGAGGTCGACGTACTCGCCGGTGTCGGCGTCCAGACCCATGTTGGCCGATGAGGTCGTGACTTTCTGGACGACTACGGAGCCTTCGAGGCCTGAGTTTTCTGCGATCTGCCGGATGGGAGCCTGCAGGGCTCGGGCCACGATCTTGCCGCCGGTGGTCTCGTCCACGTCATCGCCCTTGAAGTCCGCCAGCACCGAGGCCGCGCGCAGCAGCGCCACGCCGCCGCCCGCGATCATGCCTTCCGCCACGCCCGCGCGGGTCGCGTTGGAAGCGTCCTCGACCTTGGCCTTCTTGGCCTTCATCTCGGTCTCGGTGGCCGCGCCGACGTTGATGACCGCGACTCCGCCGGAGAGCTTGGCCAGGCGTTCCTGGAGCTTCTCCTTGTCGTAGTCCGAGGTGGTCTCTTCGATCTGTCGGCGGATGGATTCGGCCCGCTTCTTGATCTCGCTCTTGTCGCCTTCGCCGCTGACGATGGTGGTGTTCTCCTTGTCGATCACCACGCGCTTGGCGCTTCCGAGCATGTCCACGGTCGCCTTCTCGAGCTTGTGCCCGAGCTCTTCGCTGAGGACCTGGCCGCCGGTGAGGGTGGCGATGTCCTGCAGCATCTCCTTGCGCCGGTCGCCAAAGCCGGGGGCTTTCACCGCCGCGGCCTTGAGCGTGCCGCGCAGCTTGTTGACCACGAGGGTGGCCAGGGCTTCGCCGTCCACGTCCTCGGCGAGCAGCAGGAACGACTTGCCGGACTGCACGACCTTCTCCAGGATGGGCAGCAGGTCCTGCATGGAGGAGACCTTCTTGTCCGTGATGAGGATGGCGGGGTTCTCCAGGACCGTCTCCAGGCGTTCGGAGTCGGTGATGAAGTAGGGCGAGATGTAGCCCCGGTCGAACTGCATGCCTTCCACGACCTCCAGCGTCGTCTCGGCGGACTTGCCTTCCTCCACCGTGATGACGCCTTCGTGCCCGACCTTTTCCATGGCCTGGGCGATGAGGTCGCCGATGACCCGGTCGTTCGAGGAGATGGTGGCCACCTGGGCCTTCTCTTCCTTGGTCTTGACCGGCTTGGTGTTCTTCTTGAGCTCCTTGACCACGGCCTCCAGGGCCTTGTGCATGCCGCGTTCGATGGCCTTGGGGTTGGCGCCGGCCGTGATGTTCTTGATGCCCTCGGTCAGAAGCGACTGCGTCAGGACGATGGCCGTCGTCGTTCCGTCGCCGGCCACGTCGTTGGTCTTGGAGGCGACTTCGCGGGCGAGCTGAGCGCCCATGTTCTCGAAGGGGTTCTCCAACTCGATGTCCTTGGCGATGGTGACGCCGTCGTCCATGACGCTGGGCGATCCGAACTTCTTCTCGAGGACCACGGAGCGGCCGCGGGGGCCGAGCGTGATCTTGGTGGCGTTGGCGAGCTTGTCAACGCCGTTCTTGAGATGACTGCGTGCTTCGTCGGAATACGCGATCTGCTTTGCCATTGATGTTGACCTCTCTGGGACTGACTTACTTCAGGATGCCCAGGATGTCTTCCTGGTGCATGATCAGGTGCTCCACGTCGTCGAGCTTGATCTCATTGCCCGAGTACTTGCCGTAAAGGATGCGGTCGCCGGGCTTGACGTCCATGGGAAGGGTCTTGCCTTCCTCGGTCGTCTTTCCTTTGCCCACGGCCACGACTTCCCCTTCCTGCGGCTTTTCCTTGGCGGTGTCTGGGATGATGATCCCCCCCCGCTTGGTCTCCTTCTGTTCGACCGGCTTGACGAGCACGCGGTCGCCCAGAGGCTGGATCTTGACTTTGGTGAGTGTTGCGTCTGCCATGGTGGATTACCTCCGGATCTTCGTCTGTGGATTCACGAATGCAAGAATTAGCACTCGGCGCTTCATACTGCTGATTATAGCAGGAAAGGATGAAAGTTGTCAATCGCCATGCGAGACTGCTAGGATGGGGTCAGGCCTTGAGTTTTGAGTGAGCGAGTGAATCGAGTCTGCTCAAAACTCAAGGCCTGACCCCTCTCTGTTGGCGCAGCTGCTCCTGAAGGCTGCGAAGCTGGCGACGCAGCTCTTGGACGAGTTCCTGCTTGTCCTTCTGGCTCTCGTGCGCTGGCGCGGCCTGGAGGCGCTCGATGGCGGACTCGTAATTCTGGCGGGAGCTGGCGATGGTCGACTCGATCTCCAGGATGGCCTGCTGGAAGGCGGTGAGTTTGCGGCGCAGCTGGTCATTCTCCTGCTGCTTCTTCTTGAGTTCGGCTTCCCAGCCGGCTTTTTGGCGCGCGAACGCATCTCGGTCCGAGGGACTATCGGCTGCCCGTGGTTCTTGGTCCGCATTGTCCCACCAGGCCGAGAAATCAGCCTGGGCTTTGGAAGCCACTGGGAGGGATGCGCCGGGAGCGCCGAGGACGGCGTCGACTTCCTTGCGGAACTCTTCGAGCCAACTCTGGCAGGGATCTTCTTCAGGCATGACGCTCACGCTTTTATAAAGGATAGCTTGCGGATATTACAAATTCAAGTCAACCTTTGATATAATCCGGCGGTCTGATGCGAAGAAAAATCCCGTTCGTTCTGGCCGTGGCGCTCCTTTCCTTGGCCCGCAGCGCCCAGGGCCTCTCCCCCGACGCGGACAAGCTCATCTTGAAGGGCTTGAACGCGGCCTACGGATTCAATTTTTCCAGCGCCGCCGTCTTTTTCGCCGAGGCGGACCGCTTGGCGCCCGAGCATCCCGCCGGCCCGTTCTTTTTGGCGTCTCTCAAGTGGCTGGAATATTCCCAGGATGTCGACGTCCCGGGGACGGAGCAGGCCCTGGAGCCTCAGTTCAACAAGCTCATGGACGAGGCCTTGCGTCGCGCTGAGAAGATGTACGCCAAGAATCACAAGGACCCGGATGCGACTTTCTATCTGGGCGGTATCTACGGGATGAAGGGGCGCTGGCTTTTGTTGAAGCGCAAATGGTTCCGCGCGGCCCACTACGGCTTTAAGGGCTATAAATACCTCAAGAAGACCGTGGCGCTCGACCCGAACTACTACGACGCCTACCTGGGCATGGGCATGTACGACTATTATTCGGACACTCTGCCGGGCGTGATGAAGTTCGCGGCCAATCTGATCGTGCGCGGAGACAAAGCCCGAGGTCTGCGCTACGTGACGATGACGCTCGACAAGGGCCACTACAGCAGCGCCGAGGCGAAGCTTTTTCTGATCGGCCTTCTCAATACCTACGAGCATCAGCCCGAGAGAGCCTTGACCCTCGTCGAGGAGATGCGCCTGGAGCGGCCCGACAATCTCTTCTATGTCTTGATGGAGGTCGGCACCCGCATCAATATGAAGGATTGGCCCGGGGCCATCGCTTTCGGCGAGTATCTGATCCCGCGCATCCAGGACGTCCCCTACGCGATCCCCCACGCAAGCGTCTTTCAACTCTACCTCGGAGAAGCCTATATGGGGGCCAAAGATTATACCCGCGCTTTGGAGACCTTGACCGCCTGCATCGAGCAGGCGCCAGAGCCGCGCAAGGCGAGCGTCACCTACTGCCATCTGCGCCGCGCGCAGGCCTACGATCTCCTCGGGCGCCGCGACGCGGCCGTCGCGGATTACGCCTTCGTCAAGGCGCGGCCGGATTATTTCGACTCAGAGGACAAGGCGAGGCACGGCTTGAAGTCCCCCGTCACTTACGACGAAGTCCTTAAACAGCTTTTAGAATAAAAAATACGGAAAATACGGAAAGGTCTGACCCTTCCTTATTTCCTCGGGTGTTCCTTCCAGAAGTTGCGGATGTGGGTCCAGCCTTCCTCGGCTTTCTCCACGATGGTCACCAGGCGGCTCTCCTCCCAGCTGATCATCCCGGTCTCGGCGAGGTAGTTGAAGTCCACGAGGCGGCCCCAGAATTCCTTGCCGAACAGGACGATGGGGATCGGCCGTTTCTTGCCGGTCTGCACCAGCGTCAGGGTCTCGAAGAGTTCGTCCAGGGTGCCGAAGCCGCCCGGGAAGGCGACCATGGCCTTGGCGCGCATCATGAAATGCATCTTGCGCAGGGAGAAGTAATGGAACATGAAGGAGAGCTCGGGCGTGATGAAGGGGTTGGGGTCCTGCTCGTGCGGCAGCGTGATGTTGAGGCCGATGGATTTGGAGTCGGTCTCGTAGGCCCCGCGGTTGGCGGCTTCCATGATGCCCGGCCCTCCGCCCGTCACGATGACGAACTCCAGGCGCTTGTCCGTCTTCTGGGCGCGAGAGATGATGGCCGCGAAGCGCCGTGCCTCCTCGTAGTAGCGCGAGAACTTCACCCTCTCCTGGGCTTGGACCACGGCCTGGGCCAGATCGTAGTCGTTGGGGCGGGCTTTGGCCTGGGCCTGGGCGAGCGCCAGGTCCTGCCGGGCGATCTTGGGCTCGCGCACGCGCGCCGAGCCGAAGACGACGACAGTCGAGTGGATGTTGTTCTCCTCGAGGACCATCTCGGGCTTCAAGAGCTCAAGCTGCAGGCGCACGGGACGCAGTTCCCGGCGGTTGAGGAAATCCAGGTCTTCGTAGGCTTTGCGGTAGGCCGACGAGGATTTGATCCGGGAGAGCATGCGGCGTTTATCGTCGGGGGAAAGGCCGTCGGGTTGTTTTTTCATGGGATCCTCAAGGCGTCCGGGAGCCACAGGCTCAGACGCGGGATGTAGGTGACGAGCAGCAGGGCCGCCAGAAGCACGGCCCAGAACGGCAGAACGCAGCGGTAGAGCTTGGGCAGACCCTGCTCGAAGCGGCGGCTGGCGAGGAAAAGGTTGAGGCCCAAGGGCGGGGTCATGTAGCCGATCTCGAGATTGAGCAGGAAGAGGGCGCCGAGATGGATGGGGTCGATGCCGTATTGGACGGCCACGGGCACGATGAGGGGCACGACGATGACGATGGCCGAGAAGATCTCGACCATGTTGACGACGAGCAGGAAGACGTTGAGCGCGGCTAAGAAGGCCCAGCGGCTGTGCAGATGCGCGCTCAAGACGGCGAAGAGCTTGCCCGGGATCTCCGCGTCGATGAGGTAGTTGGTCAGGCCCATGGCCGTGCCCAGCACGAGCAGGATGGCGCCCACCAGCAGCATGCTGCGGCGCATGACGCCGGGCAGCTCTCGGATGCGGATGTCGCCGGTGATGAGCACTTCGACTGCCAGGGCGTAGAAGGCCATGACGGCCGCGGCCTCGGAGGCCGTGAACTTTCCGCTGTAGATGCCGCCGATGACGAGGAAGGGAAGAGGGATCTCCCAGGCCGCCGCGCGCAGGGCGTGGAGAGCCTCGCGCCAGAAGAAAGGAGTGCGCGCGACTCGATGGCGTTTCGCGACGAGAGTCGCGTAGCCGGCCAGGATCACGAGGAGCAGGATGCCTGGCAGGGCCGAGGCGGCGAAGAGCCGGTCCAGCGAGACCTTGGCGACCAGGGCGTAGAGGATGATGGGCAGGCTCGGCGGAAAGAGCAGCCCTAGGCTGCCCGTCGTCGTCACCAGACCCAGGGAGAACTCTTCCGGATAATTTTGTTTGCGCAGCAGCGGGTAGATGAGCCCGCCCAGGGCGATGATGGTCACACCCGAGGCTCCGGTGAAGGCCGTGAAGAGCGCGCAGGCGAAGAGCGCGGCGATGGCCACTCCTCCGGGCAGCCAGGCGAAGAGGGCTTCGGCCAGACGGATGAGGCGGCGAGGCGCCCCGCTTTCCGCCAGGAGATAGCCGGCGAAGGTGAACAGCGGGATGGCGATCAAGGCCGGCAGGTCCGCCAGGCGGTAGAGCTCGATGATGACGGCCGTCGTCGAGATGTGCGCCGAGTGGAAAAGCCAGAGGGCGATCGCCCCCATCAACGCGAAGATGGGCGCGCCTAGAAGAGCCAGGACAAGGACGGTGAGGATCAGGAGCGCGGTCATTGTCGTGTATCAACTGTTGCCGGCAACAGTTGAGGAAAAAGATGGCGGCTCGATTTGAAGTTCCATTGAAAATCATTGGCGTTTTTTTGTTTTACCGCCAGCGCTGGCGGTAAACTTAAAAAAGTTATTGCAAAATATGTATTTTTTACAATCAAGGTGGCGGATTTTTTGGAAAAATTCTTTGAAAAATCTTGGGGCGTCATAATCGAGAGCCTTTTCTCTCGGGCGCGGGCAAGATGCCGCGCAGAGCGGTGTGCAAAGCGACGAGGAAGAATCCCAGAGGCACGATCGAGGCGAAGATCCATCGGGGCGCGGCGAACTCTCCGACACGGAACAGCGCGAGAGCCGCGGTCTTCTCATCGAGCATGAAGTCCCAGGCGGCTTTTGCCAGGAGAAGTGCCACTGTCACGGCGACAAGCCGTGTCAGGACCGCGGCCGCTTTCCTGAGGCGGCTCGGCAGATGGGAGGCGAGCGTCTCGAAGGCGAAGTGCTTCTCCTCGGCCGCGGCGATGGCCGCGCCCAAGAATCCCACCCACAGGACCAGATGGCGGCCCAGCGTGTCGCCCCAGAGCAGTCCCGCGGAAAAGAACTGGCGCAGGAAGACCTGGCCGAATGAAAGGACGACTAAGGAGGTCAGGATCAGCGCGAGGAGCGCGCTTTCCAGCCCGAGCAGGAGGGCCTCGGCTTTTTTAAGCTTTTCCACGGGCAGGGGAGGCTTTGAGCGATCGCCGTTTGGCGAGCGCCCCTTCGACTCGGTCGAGGAGCTCTTGCGAGAAGAGCCGGCCGGCCAGCTCGCGGCGGGCGCGCCAGCCCAGGTCCTCCGTGTGTTGCATCATCTCGCTCGACGGCTTTTGCGACAGGATGAGTCCCTGATTTTGGAGAGCGGCCAGCGCTTCCACGTTCTCCTTGCGGCAGAGCAGGTTCAATCGGCGCAGGTGCTTGGCGCTCGCCTGCAGAAGGATGCCGCGATCGTCCTCGCTGAGGGCATGGAAGGCGTCCTTGGCGATGAGGACCGCGCCCGAGGAGTCGGCCATGGGCAGTGCATAGATGTATTTCAGCCGCCGGAACCACTGCAGGGCCGTCACGCCCATGGGAGGGCCGTAGACCGCGTCGATGAGGCCCGTCTCGAGGGAGGACATGACGTCGACGATGGAGAGCGGGATGGGGTTGACTCCGATGGCCTTGTAGGCCGCCTGGGCGATGGGGTCGCCCTCCCAGACCCACATGCGGGCCTTCTTCATGTCCTCGGGCCCGGCGATGGGCGTGCGGCTGAAGACATAGACCCAGCCGAGGTCCATCCAGCCCAGAAGCACGTAGCCCCCCTTGTCGATGGAGGCGTTGAAGTCCTTGGAGAAGGCGCCGTGGATGTAGTCGACCTCGGCGTCGTCGTGGAAAAGCCAGGGAGCGTCGAGCAGGCGCACCGGCGGCGCGATCTCGCCCAAGCCCACTCCCGTGAAGGCCCCGGCCTGGAGCTGGCCGATGCGGATCTTCTTGACCACGTCCTTCTCGTCGCCCTGCACGCCGCCGGGGTAGAACTTGAACCGGACCCGGCCGCTGGTCCTCTGCTGGACCTCGGCGTTCAAGTCGTTCAAGGCCTTCATCCAGGTGGAGCCTTCCGGCGCGATGGTCGCGAATTTGATCACCGCGGCGTCGATCGGGCAGGCGGCCAGGAGCAAGGCCGCGGCCAGGGCCTTAAAAGAGCTCATCGATCTTCCCTCTCAAGGCCTCGGCCTTGAGCTTGGCCGTCTCGTCGGCCAGGCGCGAGCCGGGCAGGATCCCTGCGGGAGAGTCCCGGACCTTGTCGAGAAGCGTTTGAAAGCGCGCGCGGTCCTGCATGGCCACGGCCAGCGTCTTGGCCTCCAGGAGATAGATCATGAGATATTGGCCGCCTGTCAGGCGCTGGGCCTCGGCAAAGAGCTCCTCGGCTTTGGCGGTGTCTCCTCCCAGGATCTTGGGGCGGGAGGCGAAGTATACGGCGAAGAAAAGATCGGCCCCGGCGAAATCGTAGGAGGCATCGAGTTCCTGGCTGCGCTTCATGAGGGCGACGGCCTTGGGCATTTCGGCCACGGCTGCCGGCGTGTCTCGGGAGAGATTGATGAGGCCCGCCCAGGAGAAGGCCGCCCAGAAGAGCGCCGGCACATCGGCCTTCTGGGAGGTTGCGAGGGCCAACTCGAAATCATCCAAGGGTTTTTGGCTCAGGGCGAGCCACTGCGGCCCCAGGGCTTTGAGGGCATAGTCGCGGCTGCGCAGATAGAAGGCCTTGGCGCGCTGGGGCTGGGAGTCCTCTATAAAAAGGAAGGAGTAGCCGCCGAAGCTTTCGGCGGCGAGCGCGTTCAAGCGCTTGTCATCCGGCTCGTTCTTGAGCAGGACTTCCAGGAGCTTGAGCTGCGAGGCCATAGCCTCCTTGGCGAGTTCCGGGTCGGCTTCGTCGTAATAGGCGGCCTTGCCCGCGTCGAGGATCTCGGAGGTGGAGTGCAGGGCCAGGGACCTGAAGCTGCAGCCCGCGAAGAAGCAGAGGCAGGGACCGGCGAAAAGAAGGATCTTCTTCAAGCCGGGCATTCTAGCAAATCGGCCACGCGCTCGGCGATGGCGGCGCTCGCGGTCAGGCCCGGCGATTCGATGCCGATGAGGTCGATCCAGCCGGGCAGACCACGGGAGGATTCTTCGGCGATGATGAAATCGCGGAATGTCCCATCGGCCGAGAGTTTGGGCCTGATGCCGGCCGTCCCTGGCGAGAGGTCCTCGAGCTTCAAGTCCGGCAGATACCGGGATGCGGCTTCGTAAAAGGCTTCCTTGTGCCGGAGGTCCACATCATAATCGAGCGAATCGACGGCAAAGGCATTGGGTCCCAGGCGATGGCGGCCCTGGCGGTCCACGGCCAGGTGGATGCCCAAAGAGTGGCGGGCCGGGACCGGATAGACCAGGCAACTCACGGGCAGGGGGCGGCGCAGGCTGAAATATTCGCCCTTGAACCAATGCAGCCGGCAGCCCGCTTCCTCGATGTCCACTCCGGCCATGGCCGCGACCTGGTCCGAGGCCAGTCCCGCGGAGTTGATCACCCGGCGGGCTTCGATGACCTCTTCGCTGTTTTTCACGCGCAGATGATAGATCCCGTCTTTTCTTTGGACGCTGGCGAGCTCCGAGTTCCAGAGGAAGATGGCGCCGTTGTCTTGGGCCTTGAGGAGGAAATGGCGCATGAGCTCCTCGCTGTCGATGATGCCTGTCTCGGCGGACCAAAGGCCGGCGATGGCGCGCACTCCGGGGGCCAGGCGTGCGATCTCTTTTTGGTCCACGAGGCGAAGGCCCTCGACGCCGTTGGTCCGCCCTTGCGCGTAGAGGCATTCCAGTTGGGTGATCTCTTCGGGAGCGCAGGCCGCGAGGAGCTTGCCCGTCTTGCGGCAGAAGATGCCGTGTTTTTTCCCCAGGTCGTAGAGCCTGCGGCTGCCTTCCACGCAGAGCCGGGCTTTGAGGCTTTTCGAGGGATAGTAAAGCCCGGCATGGATGACCTCGCTGTTGCGCGAAGAGGTCTCCAGGCCGTGGCGCTCGTGGCGCTCCAGGACGACGACCGTGTTGTCGGGCCTGGCCAGGCGTGCGGCGATCGCCAAACCTACCACGCCCGCGCCAACGACTACGATGGGGTCAGACCTTCTCGTATTTTCCATATTCCGGCCTAGGATTTGAGCCGGGAGAGTATCTCGGAGGTGGAATGCGAGCGGTTGAGCGTGTAGAAGTGGATGCCTGGAGCTCCGCGGTCCAGGAGTTCCCGGCATTGGCGTGAGGCCCATTCGATGCCGTAGCGCACCACTGCGTCCGCGTCCTCATGGATTTCTTCTAAGTGAGCGGCCATGGCGGGCGGTATGGAGGCGCCGCAAAGCGTGGTGAAGCGCTTGAGCTGGGCGTAGCTGGTCACCGGCATGATGCCGGGAACGATGGGGACCGTGATGCCCTGCCGGCGCGCGGCGGCCACGAAGTCAAAGTAATGCCGGTTGTCGAAGAAGAGCTGCGTCACGACCCAGTCTGCGCCGGCGCTGACCTTGGTCGCCAGGCGCTGGAGGTCCTCGGCGAAATTGGACGCTTCCGGATGTTTCTCCGGGTAGCCGGCCACGGCCATGCGAAAGCCGCCCGCCTTGCGGATGAAGCGCACCAGGTCCACGGCGTACGGGAAATCTCCTGGGAGCGCGCCCGTCCACTCCAGAGGCAGGTCGCCGCGCAGGGCCATGATGTGCCTAATGCCGGACGCTTCGATGCGCTCGATGTTGTGGAACATCTCGGCGCGGGTGTGGGCGATGCCGGTCAGATGGCACACCGTTTCGATGCCGATCTCCTTCTGCATGCGGCCGACTACCTCGATGTTTCGCTCGCGCGTCGAGCCTCCCGAGCCGTAGGTCAGGGTCACGAAGGAGGGATTTAGGGCTTTGAGCGAGCGCACGTCCGCGAGGAAGGAGTCTGTCTTCGCGGGATCCTTGGGCAGGAAGAATTCGAAGGAAAAGACCGGTTCGCGGCGCGTGAAGAGCTCCGGGATGTCCACGCACCTATTTTAGCAAATGCGCTTAGATGGGGTCAGGTCTTGATTTGTGACTGAGATTAGAGGTACGCCCACTTCTGGGAAGACAGCCGTATTGCTGTCATTACAAACGTCATGAAAAATCTTTCATAAGTGCGACGCGAGAAAGGAGCACTCTCGCGTCGGGCTTGCGGCCTATAGGCCGCAAGCGACAAAATGCTTCTTATTGTAAGGAACAAACTACAATCCACCTACTTGTATTGCGTTCCCATGAATCTCAGTCACAAATCAAGACCTGACCCCATCAATGGGCTTCGCATTCCTGGATGAGCTTCTGGTATTCGCCGACCTGGACGGGGTCTGTATTAAGGAAAGCGGCGCTCCTGTACTCGACGATGGCATTGGGAAGCTGGCGCAGGTTGACGTAGGCCGAGGCGCGGTTGCGGCGGTAGAGGTCGACGAACGGCGCCAAAGCCGCGGCGTGGCTGAACTCCTCGATGGCCTCCCGATAGCGGCGCAAGGCGAAATAGCCCATGCCCATCCCGTTGTGGGCCACGGCGGACGCCCCGTCATTTTTAACCGCGAGCTTATAATTCTCAAGGGCTTTTTCAAAATCCTTCTCAAAGTAGCGGACATTGCCGGCTCGCCAATAGGCCTGGGCGTTTTTTGGGTCCAGCTTGAGCGCGGCCGCGATCTGGTCCAGGGCTTCCTTGTCGCGGCCCTGGGCCGTCAGCAGGGTCGCCAGCCTCAGATGCGCGTCGATGTCCGAGCCAGCGAGCTCGATGGCCCGCAGGAAATCCTGGTGGGCCGCGTCCTGCGAGTCTTGGCTGAACAGGCAGATCCCGCGGCCGACATAGGCCGAGGCCAGGGTGCCGTCGAGTTCCATGGCCTTGGTGTATCCCTGGATGGCTTGAGCGGTCTGCCCGGCGTTGCGCAGGGCATCGGCCCTGACGACAAAGGCGTCAGGGTCGGCGAGATCCGCAGAGCCCAGGGCCTCGGCGCTGAGCACGGCGGGAGCGTAGGCGTCCGCGCTGCCGCGGGAAGGGCCGAATCCCGCCTGGAAGGTCTTGGCGCCGGCATCGAGGTCCATGGCCAGTCGGTAGGCTTTGTGCGCCTCTTTGTACTGTTTGGCCAGGACATGGGCGTAGGATTCTCCCAAAAGGCTCTCGGCGCGGCGCGCTCCGAGGCGCGAAGCGGCGCTCAGATCCGAGACCGCTTGGTCGGTTTTGCCCATATGCAGGGCGCTGAGGCCCCTTTGGATGAGCGCGCCTTGATCGGCTTCATCGATCTCCAAGGCGCGCGAGCAGCTCGCGAGCGCTGCTCTGAAATCTCCGTTCAGGCGCTGGGCCGTGCACAGGCCCGTCCAGGCGGCGCTCGATCCCTCATCGATCTTCGCGGCCTTCTTGAAATCCTCGACAGCGGCCTTGAGGTCTCCCAGGGCGCCGAGAGCCCCCCCCCGGTGCAGGAGGGCGGGAAGGGATTTGGGGTCCAAGGCCAGGGCCTGCGTCAGGTCGCGGACGGCTCCTGCCTCGTCATGGGCGGCCAGGTGCACGGCCGCCAGCGCGTCGTAGGCGGTCGGGTTGCGGCGGTCTTTCTCCACGAGAGCTTGCGCATCGCGCAGGGCGGCGCCCTGATCGCCGAGTTTGGCCTCGGCGTCGGTCCGGGCTTCGAGGATGGCGGCGGCGGGGCCCTTGAGGTTGAGGGCTTTGTCGAAGGAGGCCACGGCCTGGAGATAGCTGTGCGCCTTGAGCTGGGCCAGGCCGAGGTTGAAGCGGTAGTCGGGCGCGGCGGGCGCCAGCTCGACTGCGGCCATGAAGTCAGCCAGAGCCTTGGGCAGGTCGGCCTGAGAGTCGGCGTAAAGGATGCCGCGGCCATTGTAGGCTTCAGCCGATTTGGGATCCACGGTGATGGCGGCGTCGAAATCCGAGAGGGCGAACTCCGTCTTCCCCTCGCGCGCCAGGGCCTTGGCGCGACCCGCGTAAGCCGCGGCATTCTGCGGCTCGAGCTTGAGAGCCCGTTCGAAATGCTCCATGGCCTCCTGCGTCCGGCCCAGGCTCAAGGCGAGCCGGCCGCGCGTGATCCAGGATTGGGCCGGCTCGGCAGTGCCTGGATTCAAGGTATGGGCGCGGTCATAGGCTTGCGCCGCCTCTTTCCAGAGAAGCGCCTGGGTAAAGCGCTCCGCCGCGGCTAGGGCGAGACGATGGTCGAGCTGGCCCGAGGCCGTAACCCGGCGCCAGTCGGCCAGGGCCTCCTCGCGGCGCCCGGTTTTCCAGTACGCCTCGGCCCGGTTGAAGCGGGAGACGCCGTCTCGGTCGTCGATGCGCACGGCGTCGTCGAGATCCTGGAAGCCTGCCGCGTCTGCTCCTTGCGAGAGTTCGAGCGCCGCGCGGCCCAGGTAGGCGTAGGCGTAGTCCGCATTGAGGGCGATGGCCTTTCCATAAGCTTTCAGAGCCCTGGCCGTGTCGCCTTTGCGGGCCAGGACGGTCCCTAAAAGTCCGAACGAAGCGTAGGAACGGGCATTGAGAGCGAGCGCCTGGGCGAGGTCGGCCACGGCCTGATCGTATTTTCCTGAGTCGTAAAAGGCGCGAGCCTGATTGTGGTAATAGAGGGGTTGGGGATCGAGGCGCAGGGCGTCTTCTAGGTCGGAGAGTTCCTTGGAGGATTCGCCCTGGGTGTGCCAAACCCTGGCCCGGCCGGCATAGGCCTCGGCGAAGTCCTTTTTGGCTTGCAGGGCGGATTCGAAATCAGCCAGAGCTTCGCCTGTCGTTGCCTGCAGCAGGCGCGCGGAGCCCCGCACGACCAGGGCGTCGGCATCCAGGGCGGATGTTCCGAGCTTGGCAAGAGCTGTAGCAGCGTCTTGAGCCATGCGCATCCGATCGCCCAGGGCTTCTTCGGCGCGCGCTTTCACGACCCAGGCGGCAGCTTGGTTCTTGTCCGTCTTGATCGCGGCATCAGCCGTGGAAAGGGCTGCGCTGAAATCCATCCGCAGCAGGAGAGCCAGGGCTTCATGCGCGGGGTCCGAGGCAGGCGTTTGTGCTGCCACACGTCCGCAAACGACGACGGCTAGGGCCAGCGCGAGCCGCGTGTTCCTCCAGGGAAATGCCATACGAGTCAAGAATAATGGATGGGTGTTACATTTTCAAGTCTTGATAGACATGTTATAATGGCGCTTGCAAGGACCTCCATGGACAAGAAGATCTCCTTAAGCGTCGTCATCCCGGCCTACAACGAAGAAGGCGGCATCCAGGACTTGATCGGCGGCCTGCACCGCTGCCTGCACCAGGCCGGCTTCCAGCGCGGCAGCGACTATGAAGTCCTCGTCGTGGACGACGGCTCGGATGACCGGACGGCCGCGATCGCCCAGCTCGCCGCTGACCGTGTGGTGCGTCATCCCTGCAATAGGGGCTACGGCAAGGCCCTGCAGACCGGTTTCGATCAAGCCCGCTTCGACTGGGTCGCGACCATCGACGGCGACGGTTCCTATCCGCCGCAAGAGCTGCTCAAGCTCCTGCCCTATGCGCCGGATTTCGACATGGTCATCGGAGCCCGCCAGGGAAGTCTCTTCTGGGGCACCCCGCTGAGGGCTTTTCTGCGCTGGGTCCAACTGGCGCTCTCGAAATTCGTCGCGGGCGTCCGCATCCCGGACCCCAACTCAGGCTTGCGGCTCGTGCGCAAGACCGCGCAGCAGATCCACATGCCCATCCGCTGCTACGGCTATTCTTTCTCCACGACCATCACGCTCTCCTTCATCCAGGAGGCCTTGCCCGTGAAGTTCGTCCCCATCGAGTTCAGGGCGCGGGTCGGGAGATCTAAGGTCCGTGTGCTGCGCGACATGCTCCGGATGCTTCAGCTGATGCTCGAGATCATCCTCTACTTCAATCCCCTGAAATTCTGCGTCGTGCTCAGCTTGCTGCCGTTGATTTTGAGCGTCTGCTTCGCTCTGGGCGGCCGCCTCATCGCCTCCCTCCTGGCCGGGATCGCCGCCCTGTTCGTCTTCCTTTGCGGCTGCCTCCTGGATTCGATCAGGCTTTTTTCCTCTCGACGGTCGTGAACGCGATCCTATCCGGGAATCGCGGAGTCTTCCTGGTCGGCCTGCTGGCCCTGGCGGTCCGATTGGCTTTTGTCTGGTCCCAAGGAGCGCCGGCACGCCTGAGCAACGACGCCGTGGAATACGACGCCTATGCCGTCCATCTGGTCTCAGCGGGAGAGTTCGCGGGCTCTCTGCCGGCGGGCGAGCGAGCCTCACGGATGCCTGGCTATCCGCTCTTTCTCGCCATCGTCTATTTCCTGTGCGGACATTCCTTCCTGGCCGTGCAATGGGCCCAGTGCGTGCTGGGGGCGCTGACCTGCCTGCTGCTCTATGTCCTGGCGCAGAGTCTGCTGGAGAAGCCATGGCCCTTGTTGTGCGCCATCGCCTGCGCCTTGAACTGGGATCTGATACAGTCCTGCTCCAGCATCCTGAGCGAATGCTTCTACGCCTTTCTGATCACCGCGGCTTTCGCGGCGCTGCACCGAGGATCCTGGAGTCCCTGGACGCGCGCTGTGGGCGCAGGCGCTGGGCTCGGCTGCGCCTATCTGGTGCGGCCGGAGATCCTGCCATGGGCCCTGCTCCTCTTTGTCGCGCTGCCGTGGTTGTTGAGATCTTTTCCGCGCAAGGCGGCCTCGCTCGGCCTTTTGGTCGTCGCCCTGTGCGCGGCTGTCTGGACGACGAGAAATTTCGCGATATTCCATCGTTTGGTCCCCGCCACCACCAAGGGCTCCTGCACCCTCTATATGGGGCTGCGCCTCCCTTTGCGCGACTCAGCCGAGCTGGGGCCCGTGTATCAGCCCCTCGAAGGTCTCGATGAGCTGGAGAGAGACCGCTCCTATCGGTCCGCTTTCCAGGACCTTCGCCGCCGGCTGAGTTGGCCGCGGCAAGTCAAGGCCTACCTGTTCGATCTTGCGAGCGCTTATTATCCATTCCTTCCGGACTATGACATCACCTATGCCTTCCTGGTTCCTTTCTTTCTTTTCGGCCTTTGGACCGCTCGGCATCGGCGCGTCTTCTGGCCGGCGGCCGGCGTCGTGCTCTCCTTGAGCGCGGCTTTCACTTTTTTTGGCGGGCCGGTCTCTCGTTATCGGTTCGGATTCATCCCGCTCTTGATCCTTTTCGCCGGTCTGGGGGCGCAGGCCTTGCATGAGCGGATCCGGCCGAAGCTGCTCAGGGCGTGCGCGGCTGGCTGGGGCATTCTCAATATAGCGGTCTGGCTCTTGGCGCCCTCCTGGCGCGGCTTGGTCCTGCACTTGCGCGACGTGATCTGGCGATGAGGGTCCTGCTTCTCAATCCCCCTGGAAGCCGCCGCTATTTGCGCGATTATTATTGCACCACGATCGCGAAAAGCGACTACTACTATCACCCGGTGGACCTGCTGTATCTTTCCGGCACCCTGTCTTCGGAGCATGAAGTCTTTGCCCTGGATGCGCTGGCCCGCGGGCTGAGCGTGGGCGCCGCTCTTGCAGAAATATCCTCCTGCGCCCCGGATGTGGTCATCAGCCTCGTCGCGACGCCGAGCTTCGCTGAGGACCAGGCCTTCCTAGCCTCGCTCAAACGGCTTCTCCCGCAGGTGCGTCTGATCGGCACCGGCGACGTGTTCCGGGAGCTCCGGGAGGAGGCCTTCCAGCTCATGCCTGATCTGGAGGCGAGCCTGGTGGATTTCAGCACGGATGACATCCTACGCTATCTGCGCGGCGCGCCGGGGGCGCCGATCGAGAATATCATCTATCGTCAGGGGACCGGTCTCTTCGCCGGTCCGGAGAGGCATGGGCGCGGCAGCTTCAGCATCCCGCTGCCGCGCCTCTCCCTGTTCCCTGATGATCTATATTCCTTTCCCTTCGTCCGGCAGATGCCGTTCATGACAGTCCTGTCGGATTTCGGCTGTCCCTATGCCTGCGCCTTCTGCCCCGTCGGCACTCTGGGCTTCAAGCTCAGGCCTGTAGCGGAGGTCCTCCGTGAGATCATGCAGCTCTGGCAGGCCGGCTGCCGGGAGGTCCATTTCCGCGACCAGACTTTCGGGGTTCAGAAGGAGAGGACCCTCGAGCTCTGCCGAGCCATTGAAAAGGGATTTCCGCAATTGACCTGGTCGTGCTTCTCGCGGGTCGACGTCATGGACGCCGAGCGCGCCGCGGCCATGAAGTCCTCCGGATGCCATACCGTCATCTTCGGCATCGAATTCGACGACGACAAGATGCATCAGGCCGTGGGAAAGAACATCCGCAGGAGCCAGATGTTCGACGCCGTCCGGATCTGCCGCGCGCAGGGCCTGCAAGTCGTCGGCACCTTCCTGCTCGGCTTGCCGGAGCACGATGAGGCGGCCGTTGCGCGCGCCGGCAGGCTGGCGTGCGACTTGGACCTGGACTTCGCTTCGTTCAACCTGGCCGCTCCCAGGCCGGGCACATCCTTGCGGAGGACTTGGACGCCGCCCCGGCTCGCGCCTGAGAGGCTCGACTTTTTAAGGCGCGCGGTCGAGCGCCGCTTCTATCTGAGACCGTCGTATATTATGAAAAAAATTTCCCGCATCCGCTCTTTCGCTCAGCTCCGCGTATTCCTGAAGAACAGCGTCTCGCTGTTTTTTTAAAGACCCAACCAGCGCAGGAGGCGCTGTCGTCTGATGCGTCGCGCATCGCGGCGCAGAGCGGCGGCTTGTTGGGCAAAGAGGGCGATCCGGTCCTGGCGCAAGGCGAATTCGGCGAAGGCCAGGGCGTCGGCCGCCGCCGCGAACTCTCCTTCGGGCCGGGAGTGGAGCGCATGGGCTTCGAAGATAGGGCGCAGGCGCGTGCCCAAGAGGCGCGCGCTGGACGGCAGGAAAGGACAGGCCTTCCACAGGCGCCGGCCGACATCCTCGCAAACTCTATCCATCAGACCCATTATATATAATGCCCCATGGCCCTCGAAGAACTTTTCGCGTCCGAAGGGCCTCTGGCTCAGGAAGCCGCGCGTTACGAATCGAGGCCCCAGCAGACGCGCATGGCGGCCGCGGTCCAGGAGGCGCTGGAGCAGTCCCGCGGCCTGGCCGTTGAGGCAGGCACCGGCGTCGGCAAGTCCTTAGCCTATCTCATCCCCGGCGCGCTTTGGGCTGCGCAGGGCGGACGGCGCCTGCTGGTCGCGACGCACACCCGGACCCTGCAGGAGCAGCTCTTGGAGCGAGAACTTCCCATCGCGGCGCGCGTGCTGGCCCGATCGGGCCAGCCCCTGCGCTATGCCGTGCTCATGGGAGCGTCGAATTATCTCTGCAGCCGCCGGCTCGAGCGGCTGCTCAAGACGCCGGAGCTCGTCGGCAATTCCTCCTGGGCTGTTTTAAACGAGCTGGCCGCGTGGGCGAAGACCGCCAAGACGGCTCTGCGCTCCCAACTCCCCTGCCTCGTTCCTCCGGGGTTGTGGCGGCGCATCTGCCGCGATCCGGACCTCTGCCCGAAGAAGGGCCGTCTGTGCGGCGGCTGCCTGTGGCGTCAGGATCTTGAGCGCGCGGCCCAGGCCCATGTCGTGGTGGTCAATCACGCCCTGTGGTTGTCCTCCTCGCGTCTTCCCCCTTACGACGGCCTCATCTTGGACGAGGCCCACGCCTTGGCGGATGCGGCTGCCTCTCATTTCGGCGCGACGCTCTCGCCGGGGAGTCTTCTGCATCTGGCGGAAGAGGCCCGGATCTTCTCGCCGCGCGCCTCGGATCGCTTGGCTGAAGAGGCCCTGCCCTTTTTTAGCGCGCTGGCCTTGCGCTGCGGCTTTCGCGAGCAGGCTCTGGAGCCGGGCGGCAAACTGCTGGATGAGCCCTTCGAGGAAGTTGAGCCGCCCTCTTTGGCGGAGCTTGAGAAAAGTCTAGCCAAAGCCGCCGAGCTTGGCGCGGATAGCGATGAAGCGGATGAGGCCAAGGCTTTGGCGGAGAGGACCGCGTCCTTGCGCCAAGTCTTGCGCGGTCTTCTGCAGGAAAGGTCCTTGGACATGGCCCGATGGCTGGAGTGGTTCCCCTTGGCTTCGGGGGTCGGGTTCGGCTTTTCTCTGCACGTCGCGCCACTCGATGTCTCCGGTCTTCTCGCTGAGAAGCTCTCGGAAAAGAGGATCGGCGTGGTCATGACCTCGGCCACTCTCTCTTCGGGCCAGGGCCTGAGTGATTTCAAGGCCAGGGTGGGTTTTCAATCCGCCCACGAGCTCGTTTTGGATTCCCCTTTCGATTATCGAAGCCAGGCCGGCCTGCTCATCCTCGACGACTTGCCCGAGCCTTCGGAGGATGAAGCCTATTGCGTCCAGGTCGCGGATCGCTGCCGCCGGATCATCGCGCGGGTGCCGGGCGGGGTCTTCATCCTTTTCTCAAGCTGGAAGATGCTGCGAAAGGTCCACGAGCTTCTTCGCCGCAAGATCAGAAGGCGGCCTCTGTGGGTGCAGGGGACCGGCGGCAACGAGGCTCTTTTGGAGGATTTCATCGCGGCCAAGAATGCGGTGCTCCTGGGCGTGGACACATTCTGGCAGGGGGTGGATGTCCCGGGGGCGGCCTTATCGGCGGTGATCGTGGCCAAGCTGCCTTTCCCCAACTTCACCTCGCCCGTCGAGGCTGCCCGTCGCCGGTGGCTGGAATCGCTGGGCCGGTCCTACTTCGAGGATTGGAGCCTGCCGTGCGCGGTCATGAAACTTCGGCAGGGTTTCGGACGCCTCATCCGTACGGCCGAGGACCGCGGCGTCGTGGTCATCCTCGATCCGCGCGTGGTGCGCAAGCCTTATGGCAAGGCCTTCCTGGCGGCGCTGCCTGCCTGCCGCCGCCTGCGATCGATCGAGGAGATCTGAATCTTGAGTCGGTTGTCAGGGAGTGCTAAAAAAGTTACGATGGATGCGCCGGTTTTTCGATTTTGGAGAGGTGGCCGAGCGGCTTAAGGCGGCGGTTTGCTAAACCGTTGTACTTGTGCAAACGGGTACCGAGGGTTCGAATCCCTCCCTCTCCGTTTTTTTTATAGGGTCAGGCCTTGAGTTTTGAGTGTGGAGTTCTCTGACTCAAAACTCAAGGCCTGACCCCCATGGTGGCGGTCAGGGGATGGCCGCAGATGTCGAGGTCCTTGCGCGCGGCCGCATCCGGAGGCCCGTCTTCCTGGAGCTTGACGGCCAGGAGCTCTTCCATGATGTGGGCCTTGTGATGGCTGATGGCGTTCTTGAGCTTCGGGCTGGTTGTTGAGAGCCCGATCTCAACGCGCTGGGTGACTTCGAGGCCCGCATCCTTGCGCATCACCTGGAGATGGCGCACCACGTCGCGGGCCAGCCCCTCGGCTTCCAAGGCCTCGTCGATGACCGTGTCGAGCGCGAGGGTGAATCCTCCCTCCTCCACGACTTCCAGGCCTTGCGCCATCCCATTCTCCTTGATGAAGATGGAGGATGGCAGGTCCGCTTCGTGTCCGGGAATGCGCACGGGCGATCCTTGGTCGAATTTCTCGACCAGGGCGGCCATTGTTTTTGCATCGGTGGCGGCGAGCAGGGCTTTGGCCTTGGCCCAGTCGCCTCTCAGGATCGGGGCCGCGGCGCGGATGTCCAAGGCGAGCTTGGGCACATAGAGGCTCTTCGTCTCTGCGATGAAGAGGAGTTCCTTGATGTTGAGCTCAGCCTGGATCGTGGCGAGCTGTTCTTGGAGGGCCGCGACCGCTTCCGCGGGGCATTGGACCCGGAGCGCCCGAAGAGGCTGGCGCACTCGGATGCCGGCTTTTTCGCGCAGGTGCATGGCCAAGCCGATGACCTGGCGCACTGTGGCAGTGTTTTTTAAGAGCGCGTCATCGGCCCAGGAATCTGGGAGCTGCGGCCAGTCCGAGAGATGGACGGACGTAGCGGCGTCCTTGTCCAGCGGTCGGACCGCGTTCTGCCAGATCTCCTCGGTGATGAAGGGAGCGATCGGCGCGAGGATCTGGACCGTGGTCTTCAGGGCTTGGAAGAGGGCCTGATACGCCGCGGCCTTGTCCTGGGCGTTGCCGGATTTCCAGAAGCGGCGGCGGTTCTGGCGGACATACCAGTTGGAGACATCCTCCAGGTAAACATCGGCCTCGCGCACGACCGCGTTGGCTGTGTAGCCTTCATAGGCTTTGGTTGCGGCAGCCGAGAAGGCGTGGGTCCGGGCCAGAAGCCAGCGGTCCGCCGTGCTCCGGTCCTTGTCCGCGACCGGGAGGCTCAGGTCCGGCTTGTCGACGAGGGCGTAGGTCGTGAAGAAGACGTAGATGTTCCAGAGGGCGCAGAGCTTCCTGCCGGCCATCTCGCCGAGGTGGAAGCCGAAGCGCAGATCCGCCGCCACGGGTTGGCCGCAGTAGAGGTAGCGCATGGCGTCCGCGCCGAGCTTGTCCACGGCCTCGTCGAAGCGGATCATGTGCCCGGTCTTGGAGAACTTCCCCCCCTCCTCGTCAAGGACGCGCTCGTAGGCAAGGACCTTCTCGTAGGGGGCGCGGCCGCTGATGGTCGTGCCCATGAAGAGCATGGAGTAGAACCACAGGCGCACCTGCTCGCGCATCTCGCAGACCCACTCGATGGGGAAGTTCTTCTCCCAGCGGGGACGGTCGGTGAAATAATCCAGGGTCGAATACGGCACGATGCCGGCGTCAAGCCAGCAATCGCCGACCTCGGGCACGCGCGAGACGGCCTGGCCGCACTTGGGGCAGCGGATCTGGACGGCATCGATCCAGGGCCGGTGGACCTCGGGCAGCGCGTCGACTTGAGCCGGGTCCGTGGCGAGGAACTTGAGCTCTTCCTTCGAGCCCACGACCGTGAATTGTCCGCAGTCCGGGCACAGGTAGAAGGGAAGCGGCATCCCCCAGAAGCGCTTGCGGGAGATGCACCAGTCTCCCATGTTCTCCAGCCAGTCCTCCATGCGCTTGCCCATGTGTTCCGGCGTCCAGGACACGGCGCGGGCGGCGGCGATCAGCTTGGGCCTGATCTCGTCGCAGCGGATGAACCACTCTTCCACCAGCCTGAAGATGATCTCTTCCTTGCAGCGCCAGCAGATCGGATAGGAATGCTTGTGCATCTCGCTCTTGAGCAGCTTGCCGGACTTGGCCAGGGCCTGGGCCACGTCCTCGGCCACAGCCGAGGCCGAGCGGCCTGTCAAAAAGCCGAAGCCTTTGAGGAAGACCCCATTGTCGTCCACCGGGCTGATCGCCGCCAGGGACTCCGTGGTCCCCAGCTCGTGGTCCTCGCGGCCGCAGCCGGGCGCGATGTGCACGATGCCTGAGCCCTCGGCAGCGTCTACCGCGGACCAGGCGACCACTCGGTGCTCCACGTTTCTCTGGGCTTCGAATTCAGGGAAGAAGGTCTCATATCTGAGGCCCACGAGCTCCTTGCCGGAAAAAGTCTTTTTGACGCTGGGCGCGTAGGCCTTGAGTTTGGGCAATGCGTCTTTGCACAGGATGAGGGTGTGCGGCCACTTGGCTGAGGAAACCTCGCAGTATTCAAGCTCCGGATTGACCGCCGCGGCGGTATTCGAAGATAAAGTCCAGGGCGTCGTGGTCCATAAGAGCAGATGCCGTTTAGGATCTTCTTTTAATGGAAGATGGACGAAGACCGAGAGGTGCTCCATCTCCTTGTAGGAGCCGGCCATCTCGTGCTCGGAGAGGCTGGTGCCGCAGCGCGGGCACCAGGGCATGGGCAGGCCGCGGCGCTCGAGCCAGTCGTTCTGGCGGCAGAGCTTGAGGAAGTGCCAGATGCCGAGGATGTTCTGGTCCGTGTGGGTGTAGTAGGAATGCTCCCAATCCATCCATTGTCCCAGGCGCACGGACTGCTCGGTCTGGATGGTCGAGAATTTCTGCACGCGCTCGCGGCACTTGCGCGAGAAATTGTCCAACCCGAACTTCTCGATGTCCGGCTTGCCCTTGAAGCCGAGCTCCTTTTCCACCTCGACCTCGAGCCACAGACCCTGACAGTCGAAGCCGTTCTGATAGCGGCAGGAGTATCCGCGCATGGCCTTGTAGCGCAGAAAGACGTCCTTCAAGGTCCTTCCCCAGGCGTGGTGCACTCCCATGGGGTTGTTGGCCGTGATGGGGCCGTCCACGAACTTGAAGACAGGCCGGTCGCGGCGCAGCCGGCGCAGGGCCTCGAAGGCGCCGCTCTGCTTCCAGAACTCCAGGATGCGCCGGTCGATCTGCGTGAAGGATGGCACGGCCTGCGCGGGCTTCATCATAAAGTGGTGGGCGGACCGGGATTCGAACCCGGCACCTCCGTGTTATCAGCACGGCGCTCTAGCCAAATGAGCTATCCGCCCGCGGGGTGCCTATTGTACAAAATTAGTTTGATATAATAGCCGCCCGATGGCCGAGAGAAAGACGATCCTGATCGTGGATGATGACGCGGATCTGCGCAAGACACTGCAGCTCATCCTCAGCCGGGACTACGAGGTCATCGAGGCTTCGGACGGCGACGAGGTGCTGGGGATTTTGTCCGCGCGCCGGCCGAATCTTCTGGTGCTCGATGTCTCCATGCAGCGCATGGGCGGCATCGAGGTCCTCAAATCCTTGCGGGAAGTGGCCCCGGAGCTTCTGGTCCTCATGCTCACGGCCGAGACGGACATCGCGCGCGCCAAGCAGGCCCTTGATTACGGCGCCACCGCCTACATCACCAAACCCTTTGAGTTCGACGAACTGCGCACCGAGATCAGGCGCCTGCTCGACACCTTGACCCCTGACGAATACCGTCCCTGGCGCGTGAATCCTTGAGGGCCTAAAGGCCTATATTCTCCTAGGTCTTAAGACCATGCCTTTCTAGGTCCAAAGACTAAGACTATTTTTTGCGCTGGAGTATATAATTTGTGCAATGAAACCCTTCGCGCGCGCGGGGACCAGGTTTTTGGCGGTCGTCCTCGCCTGGCTCATCGGCGCGCAGTCGGTCCTGGCGGCGGCAGGCCCGCATCTCCCCAACGAGGGTAATCTTCCTGAGGGCGCGCGAGCGCCCGATGCCGCGGCTGCCCGGCCGTTCCAGCTGCCCGCTGCAGCTCCGCGCGATCTTCCCGGAGGTCAGCCGCTTCCCGATATCCTCCCGGCGACTCCCCCTCTAGCTCCTGAGAAGCAAGTCATTGTCCCCGTCCAGCCGGCTATCCCGGCTCCTCAGGCCGCTCCCAAGATTTCTGAGAAGTCTGTTGGACAGATCCGGCATGACGCTGATCTGCCTCTCGCCGAAGTCGGCAAGCTTTCGCTGGACCAGGCGCACGCAGCAGCGCAAGCCTCGATCAATGCCCTGACCGGCGAGCAAGGCCCCAAGAGCGACGACCTGGCCGCAGTGCCTCAGCCGGCTTCTGCTGGGCAGGCTTCGCCGGCCGAGGGCCGGACTCTGGCGCCGTACTCCGCGGCGCAGGCTCAATCTCATCCGAAGGTCAAGATCCCGCGGGTCAAAAGGCAGAGCTTCTTCGCCTGGTGGGCCGCCAAAAAGCAGGTTTTCAACAAGGATCCGGACCACAATTCTTCTTTCCTGTGGTATATCTGTGTCGAGCTCTTTGATTCGTTCGGCTCCACCATGCAGGGCATCGCCATGCCCTTCTTGAGCGAGGGCAACACCATCAATCGCCTTCGCCAGGCCAATAGTCCTCTGCTGAACAATCCGGAAGCGCTCAAGGGGGCCATCTGGCACGATCAAAGTTTGTATCGGGGCAGCCACTGGATAGGGAATTTGATCGGTTTGATGCTCACGCCCATCCTTCTGCACAATTCCAAGGGAAACTTGAAATGGCTGGCGAAATCCGATGGCATCCGCGCCGTGAGCCTTTTCGCTCTCGTCGGCCTGTTCTATGCCATAGGGCTCCTCAATCTGCCTGTGGCGTTCGGCGCCATGAATCTTGTCGTGGCATTCCAAGGCAGTTTCCAGAGTGTTTCGAACAACGTGGATTCATTGGGCCAGACGCGCTTGATGGGAGAAGAAGAGCAAGTCACTGCGGCTGAGCGCCGCAAGGCGAACATCCTTTTGCTGGGCGTGGCCAATGTCATGGGGGTCATCGCTCCGTATGTCGTGGGACTGCTCTCCCGGTTCAAGGAGCACGCTTTCCTCGTCGGCGGAAAGCTGGCCCATGTGACCGGAGTGGACGCGTCCATCATCTATGGCATTTTTGCCGGGGTCTTGATCCTGGAATCATGTCTTCTCATCAGGGTGAAGGTTTTTAATCGCAAGGAGACCTTGGACTATTCGCCAGTCCAGTCCGACAGGACAGGGCAGGACCATGCTGAGGCCGGCATCATGAGGCGTTTGCGGGATGTTCTGCGGGAAGGTCTGATGCATTTCCAAGACGTTCAGCGGGAAGGCCTGAAGTTGATCCGCAAGGACCTGTTCTTGTGGACGATGCTGCAGGTCTCCGCTGTCAGCGCGCTCTTTTCCGATACTTTGGGAAACATCATCATGCCTGCCTACGCTGAACAGCTGGCCGCGGCCGGCACGGTGGCCCAAGCCTTGCTGCACGTCCCTGTGCTGGGCGGCATCTTGCAGTGCATGATGGACTCGGGCTTGGGATATTACAGTCTTCTGAAGGTGGCCGCCGGCATCGGCGGGTTGTTGTCTCTTTTCTTCCTCGAGGCCTTATGCCGAGGCCTGCATTTGTGGGGCTGGAAGAGCGAGGAATCCCAGGCTCTCCCCATTTTCCTCGTCAGCTTTTTGGGCGCGCTCTGTTTCCTGGGCATGATCGCCTCGCACTCCGGGGGCGTGCTGTTGTTGTATGGAGCTCAGGCCTTTTTTGTGGAATTCGGAGCCGTGGCCCAGCTTTGTCTCATGCAGATGAAGCAAGGCGCTTACTCGCACGCGCAGCGCGTCCAGATCATGACGGCCACGACCTTGGTCGTGACTGCCAGTTATGCCGCAGGCAGCGTTATTGCCTCCTTTTGGCATTGGCTCTTCCCGTATTCGATGATGACGATGGCTGCGGTCGCGACCGTTTATTTAAGCCTTTTTCATCTGGCCGGCATGATCTCCGGCTTCACCAAAGAGGAACGGAAGAATTACCTCACGCGCCGCTTCCCGAAGCTGGCGGGCTTTTATATGAAAAAGTTCTCTCATTTCCGCAGTTTTCTTTTCTAAAGAGAAAAGAGCCCGGTCACAAAGTCTTGAACGTGACGTGGATCTTAAGGAAGGGATCCTTGAACCCCTTGGGCAAAGGCGGGTAGGGCGCCGCGTCCTGCACGGCGCTCAAGGCAGTCAGATCGAAGGCCGAGTCTCCCGAGCTCTCCTCCGTGCGCAGGTCCGTGATCTGGCCGCTGGGCAGGATGCTGAAGGCCGCCGTGCATTCCCCCTGGACCTTGGGCATGCGGGCCGACCACCGGTCCCAGAGGCTTTGCCGCAGCTGGGCCAGATACCAGGGATAGGGGAAGTTCGGCAGGTCCGTGGCGATGCCCGCCTGTCCCTGGCTCGCGGGGGCAGGGCCGGGCGTCTCGGCGGATGCCGCAGCGGGCTCTTCTTGAGGAGGCGGCGTCGTCTCGCGCCAGCCGCGCAGAAGGCTCGGCCGGGGCAGCGGCGCGCCCTTCTTGCGGCGAGAGAGAGAGAATTCGTCGACCTCGGACTGGGCCTGGGGCTTGAAGCCGGCTTTTTCCGCGTTCCTCTGAGCTGAGCGGCTGTCCAGCACCGCTGCCGATGGACCCACGAAATCGATCATGTAGACCGGCGTGGCTTGGGTGGAGATGCGCTGGTAGAGGAAGATGACCGCTCCCGCCGCGAGCAGATGTACGGTCACGGAATAGGTGAGGTGGGGGCCGAGGGCGTCTTGCGTCATTGTTCTTGCGCGACCCCGATGCCGAGCTTGCCGATGCCCAGACGCTTGGCCGTGTCCATGACCAGGACCACCTTCTCGACGGCCACGCTGCGGTCCGCCTGCACGAGAAGCGTCTTCTGGCTGGACTGAGGGCAGCGCAGGACGAGCTCGCGTTCGAGCTTCTCCCAGCGGATGGACTGGCCGTCGATGGACAAGGCGCCCGAGCGGCTGATCTGCACGTGGACCGTGGTCTGGGCCGCGGGGGGCTCGCCGGACTTGGCCGGCGGCAGCTTGACGGTCAGCTGCGAGTGGACTAGGATCGGGGTCAAGACCATGAAGATGATGACGAGGATGAGAGAGATGTCGATCAGGGGGATGAGGTTCATCTCCGCGAAGGTCCGGCGGCCGGAGGTCTTCATGGGGCAGGCTTGGCCGTGAGGCTGTCCAAAAGCGCCTCGCAGGCCCAGCTCAGGTCCTCGCCGAAGCGCGCGGCGCGGTGGTTGAAATAATTATAAGCGGCCACCGCCGGGATGGCGACGAAGAGCCCCGCGGCCGTGCAGACCAGGGCCTCGGAGATGCCGATGGCGACGATCCCGGGCCCCGCGCCCGCGGCGCTGGCCAGGTCCCTGAAGGCGCGCATGACGCCGACGACCGTGCCAAAAAGACCGATGAAGGGCGCGACCGTCGCGATGGTGCCGAGCATGGTGGTGCCTGTTTGAAGAGAGGACACGGCCTGCTCCACGGCCCGGTCGACGGCGCGCTTTCTCTCCTCGCGCGTGGGCGAGCCGTTGAGGGCCGCGGCCAGGATCGGCGCGGCGATGCCCTGGTGCGCTTGGCAGAGAGCGACCGCTTCGGAGACTTTGCCGGCGGCCAGATGCGCGTGCAGGAGCTTCAAGAACGCGGGCAGGCCGCGGGTGGAGCGCTTGAGATATTTCCAACGCTGGCTCATGAGAGCGATGGAATAGATCGACAGCGTGATCAAAAACCAGAGAGTCACGCCCCCGGCGACGAGGATGTCCTTGACGTTCGTGTGGAAATTCATGGCCCCATTATCTCAAATCACCGTCGGAGATTCAATGCGGCTCTGTCTCAGAGCTTTTCGATCTCTATGTCGTAGAGCGTGCCGAGGATGCCGTCGAGCGGAGAGAGGATCCATTCCACCGCCTGGATGAGTGGATAGGAGGACGACGGCAAGAGCTGCCGCATGGAGACTCCGCCGCTGATGATCAGGCGTAGGGACATGTAGGGCCGCAGGCGCCGGATCCTCAGGGAAGGAAAGCGGGCGGCGAAGCGTCCGTGGTCGCGGCAGAAGACGATCCAGGGCAGGGCGCTGTTGGCGGAGGACATCGGCCCTTGCGCCTGGAAGCTCCAGCTCGCGGAGGGCACGAACGGCTCGTGATGAAAATACTGATAGACGAAGCGTCCCCAGAGTGTGTTGGCCGGTTCGACCATGAGGATCTTGCCCCCGGGCTTGAGGCAGCGCTCGGCCTCGCTCAGGAAGCGTTCGACATCCGGGATGTGATGGAAGACGTGGAATAGGAGCAGGGCGTCCAGGGAACCGGAATCAAAGGGCATCTCTAAAGCCGAGAACTGCCTATCCACTCCTGGCAGTCGGCGGATATCGGAGGTGACCGCATTCGGGATCACTTCCTTAAGGAAGCCGCCGCCGCTACCCAATTCCACGATCTTGGCGTCAGCCGCAGGCGGCAGGTTCTTTTTAAAGCTTTCGTAAATGTCGTGGTAGAGACGCTTGAGGAACGGCTTGCGCCTGATGATCTGCGCGTGCAGCTGGGCCGCGGCCAGGTCGTCGAGGTTCGTGAGCGCCGCGGCTTCGGGCAGCGCCAGCCAATCCCGGATGCCTAGGAGCTTCATGGTTCCTCGATCCTCATTCTACTTAAAACGGATTCAGGCTTCCCACTGACGACTGTGATATAATCCGTTAGCATGGATTGGCGCAAAAGGAATCTCTATTACTATCGGTGGCTGGAGCGGATCGCGGCGTCTGCCGTCCCCCCCGGTTTGCGGGTCCTCCAGGTCGGCTGCGAGACAGGCCATCTTCTCCACGCTCTCAAGCCGGGTTATGGCGTCGGAGTGGATGAGGATCAGGAGAACATCGCGCGGGCGCGGGTGCTGTTCCCCGAGCTCATATTCATCCATGCCCCTGATCTTGGAGAATTCGTTCTCGATGAAAAGTTCGATGCCATCGTCATCTCCAACTCCATCGGCCGATGGAGCGACATCGAAGGGGTCCTTCAGCGTCTGCAAGCCTGCTGCGCTTCCGAGACCCGGGTCATGGTCGCGTACTACAGCCATCTCTGGGCCCCCATCCTGCGCTTGGGCTCGCTGGTCGGCCTGCGCCGTCCCAGAGCTTATGAGAATTGGCTCTCCCATGATGACATCCGCAACTTCCTGCATCTGGCCGATTACGACGTCATCCGCGCGGATTCCCACGTCCTGCTGCCGGTCTACATCCCTCTGATCTCAGCTTTCTGCAACCGCATCCTCTCCTTGCTGCCCGGGCTGCGCCATCTCAATCTGGTGAGTTTCGTCACCGCGCGTCCGGCGGGCCGGACGATCAGCGAGGACGGGCTTTCCGTGTCGGTCATCGTCCCCTGCCGCAATGAGAAGGGCAACATCGCGCAGGCCATCGCGCGCATCCCGCGGCTGGGGCGCGAGACCGAGATCATCTTCGTGGAGGGCAACAGCTCGGATGGGACGGCCCAGGAGATCGAGCGCCAGATCGCCCTGAACCCGGACAAGAAGATCACGCTGCTCCGCCAGGAAGGCGTGGGCAAGGGCGACGCGGTGCGCCGGGGTTTTGCCGCGGCCCAGGGCGATCTTCTCATGATCCAGGACGCCGATCTCACCGCTCCGCCCGAGGACCTGCCGAAATTCGTCCGGGCGTTCTCGTCCGGCAAGGGCGAGTTCATCAACGGATCGCGCCTCATCTATCCCATGGAAAAGGAGGCCATGCGCTTCCTCAATCTGGTGGCCAACAAGTTCTTCGGACTGCTCTTCACCTGGCTTTTGGGACAGCGCTTCAAGGACACGCTGTGCGGCACGAAGGCGCTTTCCCGGCGGCACTACCAAGGTATCGCCGCCCATCGGAGCTATTTCGGGGATTTCGATCCTTTCGGCGATTTCGATCTGATCTTCGGCGCCGTGAAGCAGAATCTCAAGGTCGTCGAAGTCCCGGTCCGTTATAAGGCCAGGACCTACGGAGCGACCAACATCAGCCGTTTCAAGCATGGCCTGCTGCTTTTAAGGATGAGCTGGATCGCCTTTAAAAAGATCAAATGGGTTTGATCCCCTGCCTGCTGGCCCTGGGAATGCTCCTTCAGGCCGCGTCGCCCTCTTCCTTTTCCATCGAGCCGCCTCCGGGCTGGTCTTTGTCGCCCCAGGACGGCGGCAACCCCGACCTCGTCTTGTCGCTGCAGGGGCCGCAGAAGAGCTCGTTCGCCTTGGTCCGCGTCGAGCCGGTCAACTGGGACAACCAGGCCTCCGTGCGCACTCTGCTGACGAACGTGCTCTCCAGCATCAATGCCCAGACCCATATGGATTTCAAGCCGGCCTCGAACCTGGAGACGGCGACCTATGCCAACGGCTTGACCGCCCGTTTCATCCGCGCCGATCTCGACGGCAAACCCCGCATGGCCCTGGCCGTGATGCAGGTCGATGGCGTCACCCTCGTCGGCGCCCTGGTGAGCGCCGTGCCGGACACTCTTCTGCCCGCGATCTTGGGCACGCTCAAGGGCTCCGGGTTTGCAGCCCTGAGCGTGTCCTCCACGGTCGTGAGCGAGGATGGGCAGCTCCAGTTCCGCCTTCCCTTCGCCGTGCACGCGCGGCCTCTCACGCAGAGGGAGCGCCGTTTGGGCTATGTCGCCGCCTTCGAGGGCCGGGGCACTGAGGTGGCGGTCATGAAGCTCGCCGAGGAAGGCGGGCTGATTGCGGATCAGCCGGAGATCCTTAAGAGCACGGCGCGCGCGGCGCCGGGAGTCGATGCGGCCAGCCTGAGCGCCGTGAGCTACCTGCAGACTTCAGCCGGTCCCGGCTTGATCTATGTCTGGGCGCGCGCCGCGGACGCGGCGGGCGAGAGCTGCTTTTTGGCAGGCTACATGCCTTGGTCCTACTGGGGCTACTCTATCCTGGGCAAGGGCTTGGCAGCGCCGGATCTGATTGCGGAGCTTTTCGGGGTGAAGCTTTCCCTCGGGCCTGCCGCCGTGCCCAAGCTCGTGGCAGCCTCTCCCCGGCTTCCTCGGGTGATGCGCTGGGGTGTTTTTTCGTCTTGGATGAGCACGCTAATTTTGGCGCTTCTGGCCGCCTTGGTCGTCTGGTTTTGGCGAAACTACCGCTGAGGCTAGGTTAACCTCAAAGCCAGTCACTTAAGCGCGATGTTTGTTGTTGTACGCAGAGTTGATTCTCTTGATTTTTTTGAAGATGGCGACTTTGAGAGTAAATTATGTAATAAATTTATGTATTTTTTAGTATTTTACTGTCAGCGCTGACAGTAAAAATAAAAAAGTGCTTATGCAATAAAAATAATTCGATAATGAGGTCGCCAGCTATTAGTGATTTTCTCATTTCAGCTAAATACCAATCTCCTTCAGTGACTGACATTGAGGTGCAGGGATGGGGGCTATGTCCTCTACGGGTCCGTGTCAGAGTGATGCGTTAAAACGCATCCTTTGAGCACGGAGTTTTGTTCAGTGCTGCGGGAAGAAGTTGTAGCGGAACTGGATGACGCCCAGGATGTCGTAGCCGCCCTGGTACTTGAGGTAGGCCACGTCGAAGTTGAGCCGCAGGAAGTATCCCATCTTGATGTTGACGAGCCAGGGGTTCAGGGCGGCGCCGTTGAATTTCATGATCTCGATGCCCAGGGGATATTCGGGCTTGGGCAGCGCCAGGAAGCTGGCGAAGGGGACGGTGTGGCTCGTGACGGTCGTGCCGGAGGCGTCATTGCGGTAGAACTTGATGGCCTCCGGGGTCAGGAACTCGGAGAGGTTGGCCGCCAGGTTGCCGATGGTGCCCTGCATGACCCCCGCGCTCGCGCGCACGGGCCCGAACTGCTTGCTGGCCACGAGATAGGCGTCGGTGAGGATCTGGGCGTTGCTGTTGGAGGCCTTGACCGTCAAAGTCGAGTTGGCGTCGATGGCGGGCTGCGGGGAGTCGCGCAAAAGCGCCGTGGCCTGGACGCCGCCGGCCACGGCCGGGCGCAGCGCGGTCTCCGACTGGAGCTGCATCTTGCCGTCCGCCGTCAAGAGCCAGACTCCCAGCCGGTCGATGTAGTTGGTCTTGCGCGGGGTCAGCGCGAAATCGTTCTTCCCATAGAGACGTCCGATGTAATAGGCGGCGTTGATGTCGAGGCCCAGGCCCGGCGTCGTGTAGCGGCCGGCGCCTCGGTAGGCCGTGGGGGTCAAGACGACGCCCGAGACCGCCGCCGGAGGCGCTTTGGCCCGGGGTTTGGTCGTGCTCTCCGAGACCACCTTCTCGGTCACGGTGAAGACGAGGCGGATCTGGGAGGTGGAGACCGCCACACCCTCGAATTCATGGGGGATGGGCGCGCCGGAGATCTCGTAGAGGTCCGCGTCGACTTGGACGAATTTCTTCAAAGCCATGAGGCGCTCGATGTCGGCTTCGATGTCGGCGTTGGTGTAGAGGGCGCCGTGGGTGCCGCGCACGGCGGCGCGCCAGGAGGATTCGCTCACCAAACGGCCGGCCGAGAAGAAGAGGACCTCTCCCAGGATCCAGGGGCCCTTCTCGCGGGAGATCTTGCCTCCGAGATAGTTGAAGACGTTGATGGAGGCGGCGGCCGATGAGATCGGGACTGAGTTCGACTGCGCCGCTGTCTGTGGACACAGGGCGATGGCCGCCCCCAACACCGCCAGAAGTGTCGCTCTTGTCTTCATAAGGTCCCGTACGCCGTCAGCATCCGCAGGACGACGTTGGCGCAGATCCCGGCGCCCACGTCGTCCATCACGACTCCCGCCCCGGTCGGCAGGCGGGCCAGCCAGCCATACGGCGGCCACTTGGCCGCGTCCAGGACGCGGAACAAGACGAAGCCCGCCGCGAGCAGCGCGCCGCTTCGCGGCAGGAAGGCGACCGTCGTCCAGAAGCCCACGATCTCATCGAGGACGATGCGCGGGTCGTCATGGACGCCGAGAGCCTTTTCCGCCCGGCCGCAGAGAAAGATCGCCGCGCAGAGGGCCGCGGCCAGAAAGACCGCCTGCGCGCCGGACGAGGACGGCACCAGGGGCACCAACGCGAGGCCCACGAGCGTCCCGATCAGCCCCGCTCCGGTCCAGCCCTTTTGCTCCATCCTTCGGCGCCAGGGCGCCGTGCCCGGAAACTTCGAGGGAATATAGCTTAAATGGAATGAGGTCGCAAGGAGCACGGCCAGGCGGTCTCCTAACTCCATGAGCTTTTGAGCAGGCCGCGGGCTTGGGCATAGTAGAGAGCGGCGCTGATCCAGGCGGCCAGGGCGCAGAGGACGGTGAGATGCCAGGGCAGGGCCATGAGCCATGCCGGCAGCGCGAGATGCTCGCTCAGGATCAGGATCACCATCATCAGCGCGACGGCGGCGCTCTGGATCGCCATCTTCCATTTCCCCCACCGTTGGGCCCCGATGATGCCGCCTTTCGTCGCGGTCACGGCGCGCAGTCCCCCCATCAGGAGCTCGCGCGCCAGGGTGAGGAAGACGCCCCAGAAAGGAACGCCCAGTTCGCGGTGCTTCAGAAGGGCGATGAGGGCGCCCAGGATCAGGATCTGGTCTGCGACCGGGTCGACGATCTTGCCGAAGTCGCTGACCGTTCCGGTCTTGCGCGCCAGCCAGCCGTCGAGCGCGTCCGTGGCCAGAGCGGCCAGAAAGAGGCCCAGGGCGGCGGGATGGATGACGGGAGTCCGGCAGAGCAGCGCCAGGAAAACGGCCGCGGCCAGCGGGATGCGCAGGAGCGTGAGCTGGTTGGCCGTCGTCAT
>JAHFCF010000012.1:0-20442 GCA_023249645.1 Elusimicrobiota bacterium | reverse complement strand
GGCGACCCGATGAGGTAGGAGCCGTCCGCCTCGGGCTGGGGCAGGCTGATGGGCGCCCCGTTCAGGGAGAGTTGCAGGCTGGCGGGCGCGTCGGTGCGCAGCGCGAAGGTCTTGCGCGCGCGCCATTGCTGCCGGGCATTCTTGGGCGCTTGACCCTCGAAGACGGTGACGCCGTCCGCTTTCAGTCTGACCCAGGCGTCGTCCCGGAATGTGACGGCCAGCGTTGGCTCCACGGCCGCTCGCGCAGGGCGCAGGGCCGTGGGGTGGAAATCCTCCGAAGGGTTGGCGGACTTCTCATGGCGCGAGACCCAGAGGATCAGAGCCGCGGCCAGGGCGAGGGCGGCCAGCAGGGACCAGGACGAAGAGGCCACGGCTTTCAGATAGGGCGACTCCTTCCAGGAGACGGATTCGGGCTCGGGAACGTCTGGTTCCGGTTCCGCTGCGGGCGACTCGGGGGAGGGTGGGGGCGCCGGGGGCTTGAGTCGGCTCCAGAGGGGCTCGAAGTCGATCTCGAGATATTCGCAATAATCCTGGAGGAAGCTGCGCAGATACACGGGCGCCGGCAGCTCCTCGGGGTGGCCGTTCTCCAGGGCTTCCAGGAATCTTTTGGGGATCCGGGTGCGCTGCGCGACGGATTGGAGGGATTCGGCGCGGGTCATGCGTGCCGTTTTAAGCATGGCGCCGACCTGTTCGGGGGCTGATTTTTCGTTGTCCATATCAGGGAGCGGAGACCGGGAAGTCGAGGATGTCCGCTCCGGGCGGAGGCGTGAATCGGAAGAGCGCGTCAGGGAGCTCGGCATTGAAGCGCAGGGCGCTGAAAGTCGTGCGCGTCACCACGGAGCCCGCGCGCAGCTCCGACTCGAAAGGGAAGAAATCCCTCGTGGAGAGCCGCAGGGTGAGGAGGAAGTCCCCCTCCGCGCTGCTGTGCGGTTTGAGCACGAGGGTGAACGTGCGATGGCCGTCGGGCTGCGGGGCGGCCACCGTGCCGATGGAGACCTCGTAGCGGCGCAGGAGCTTGGCGTAATTGCCGAAGTCCAAAAGGGCCTGGGCCAGAGGCTGGGATCGCTTCCAGTCGGCCAGAGAGGAGCGCAGGACCTGGCCGTTGGCGGGCCGCCAGACCCAGACACGCTTGCCGTCGCAGACCAGGGTCTGCTTCTCCGGGAGGAGATGTTCGATGCGCAGGAGATCCTTTTTGCGGTAGGAGAACGTCCCCTGCGCGGTCTGGCCCTGGACGGACTGCGTGAACTGAGCCGAGAGCGTCATCATGGAGCGGTCGAGCTGCTCGAACTGCTCGATGGCCAGAGGGACGGTGATGGTCGCGGTGGTGGGCGCCAGCAGGAGCCCGGCCAGAAGGACGTGCATGTCAGTTCCTGTTGTCGTTGAGCGGTACTTGCGGGAAATCCCTGGAGAGGCAGTCAGCGATCTCGTCGAAATGGATCTCCCAGCGGTTGGAGCCCTCGGGCTTGTGGATGAGGTTCTTGACCTCGAGCAGGCTTAAGAGGTTCGTGGCCCTAGCCGAGGATCCGAACTGGCTCTTGAGAAGGTCCTGCGATACGCGCCGGCGCTCCAGCACGAGCTTCAAAGCCTGTGAGAATTCCAAAGGCGTGACGCCGAAGCTGGCCAGGTCCGCCTCGCCCGGCTTGGGCATGGTCTCGAGCTCAGGATAGTCGGGCTTGCCCTGGCCGCGCAGATGCTCGACGATCCTGGCGATCTCCTCTTCGTTCACGTAGGCGCCCTGGCAGCGCTCGGGGATCTGCGCCCCCGCGTTCCTGTAGAGCATGTCGCCGCGGCCTTGCAGGGTCTCGGCGCCCATGACGTCCAGGATGACCTTGGAATCGATCTGGGAGATGACCTGCATGGCGACCCGGCAGGGGAGATTGGCCTTGATCACGCCGGTGATGACGTCGACAGAAGGGCGCTGGGTCGCCAGGACCATGTGGATGCCCACGGCGCGCGCCATCTGGGCGAGGCGCTGGATGTTGTCCTCGACCTTGCCTCCAGCCACGAGCATCAGGTCGGCCAATTCGTCGATGACGACCACGATGAAGTACTCGCGTTTCTCGCCGCGTTTTTCGGCTTCCTTGTTGTAGCCGTCGATGTTGCGCGCGCCGTAGAGCTGGAAGCGCTGGTAGCGGCTCTCCATGATCTTGACGAGGTTCGCCAGCGAGTTGGCCGCCTCCTTGGGGTTGGTGATGACCGAGACCTTGTCGGCCGGGGTGATGGGATCGAAGAGGTGAGGGATGCCCTCGTAGAAGGTCAGCTCCAGGCGCTTGGGGTCGATGAGCATGAACTTGACCTCGTCGGGCCGGGCGCGGTAGAGGATGGAAAGGATGAGCGAATGGATGAAGACCGATTTGCCCGAGTTAGTGGCACCCGCGACTAGGAGATGCGGCATCTTCTGCAGGTCCGCGGCCAGGGGCTGCCCCGATGAGGAGAGGCCCAAAGCGAAGGTCAGAAGCGGCGCGTCAGGAGCGATCGCGCTGCTCTCCAGCACGTCGCGCAGGACCACGAGGGCCGGCCGTGCGTTGGGGATCTCGATGCCCACGGCGGCCTTGCCCGGGATAGGCGCGATGATGCGGATGCCCTTGGCCTTGAGGGCCAAGGCGATGTCATTCTGCAGGGTCACAATCGAGCTGATCTTGACGCCGGGGGCCGGGGCGACCTCGTAGCGGGTGATGACCGGCCCAGGGGCCCAGCCCGAGACGCGGGCTTCGATCTGGAAGTCCTGGAAGGTGCGCTCCAGATCCAGGATGGCGGTCTTGATCTCGCTTTCCAGGGGTTTGCCCGTGGAGGTCCCGGTCGGCGGCGGATGCAGAAGGCCCAAGGGAGGAAGCTCGAAGCGGCCGTTTTTCTCAGCGCGCATCGGTTGGACGCTCGGAGCGTGGCGCGTTTTATGCGCGGGCTTTTCGATGATCTCCACAGGCTCCCGGGCGGCGGCGGTCAGCCCGATGGTGTCTTTGACAGCCGCGTCTCCCTGGGGAGCGCGCGCCAGAGCGGTCTTGAGTTCCGCGCGCGAGCGCTGCCATTTTTGCAGGTCCTGCTTGACCATATCGCCCACTATGTGGGCGATATGGGACCATCTCACGCTGAAGACGAACTGCGCGCTCACAAGAGCGATGGCGGCCGAGACGAGGAAGGCACCGACGCCCCCGAGCGCGTTGGCCAGGCCCGAGGCCAAGCCCCCTCCGAGCACACCCCCTCCGGATTCCAAGGGCGCCGCGAACCACGAGGCGGCCAGGGCCATGAGGCTGGAGGTCGCGGCCAGGCAGACGACGGAGAATCCCGCCAGCGTCAGACTGCTGAAGGTTTTTTGCTTTCGCAGGGTCTGGATGAGGGCGTTGAGGATCAACAGCGGCGTCAGATACGCGCAAGCGCCCAAGAGCCAGAAGACCCGCGCCGCGACCCAACGGCCCACCGCCCCGGAGAAGGAGGGGCACAGGATGAGGCAACACAGATAGACCGCTGCGGCAAGGGCGAGGCCCAGACGCAGGGCTCTGAAGTACGCTGAGGCGCCCTTCTGACGGGAGGCTTTGGCGTAGTAGCGGATCTAGCGTCTCCTGCTGTCGCGGCGCGGTCTGTCGCCGTCTCGACGGGGAGGCCGCGGGGAGTCTCCCTCCGAGCCGGGCGCCAGGATGGCCTTGCGCGAGAGGCGGATCTTGCCGTCGCTGTCGACCTCGAGGCACTTGACCTCGACCTCATCGCCTTCCTTGAGCACGTCCTCGACGCGCTCGACGCGCTTGACGTCGATCTGTGAGATGTGCAAAAGACCTTCCTTGCCCGGGAAGATCTCCACGAAAGCGCCGAACTCCTTGATGGAGACGACGCGCCCCTTGTAGATCTTTCCGACTTCGGCCTCCAGGGAGAGGGCCTCGACCTCCGCCTGCGCCTTGGCGCAGCCGTCGGCGTCCGTGCCCCCGATGAAGACCGTGCCGTCGTCTTCCACGTCGATCTCGACCCCGTAGGTCTCGATCATGCGGCGGATGTTCTTGCCGCCGGGGCCGATGAGGGCTCCGATCTTGGGCACTGGGATGTGCAGGCGCAGGAGTCTGGGTGCGTGCGCGGAGAGCTCCGGCCGCGGTGCGGCGATGGCTGCGTTCATCTTGTCGAGGATGAAGAGTCGGCCTTTTTTGGCCTGCTCGAGGGCTTTCTGCAGGATGTCGAGCTTGAGGCCCTCGACCTTCATGTCCATCTGGAAGCCCGTGATGCCCTTGGTGGTTCCAGCAACCTTGAAGTCCAAGTCGCCGTTGTGGTCTTCGATTCCGGCGATGTCCGTGAGGATGGCGTACTTCTCCCCCTCCAGGACGAGGCCCATGGCGATGCCGGCGCAGGCGGCCTTCATGGGCACGCCCGCGTCGAAGAGCGCCAAAGACCCTCCGCAGACCGAAGCCATGGAGGATGAGCCGTTGGATTCCATGATCTCGGAGACCAGGCGGATGGTGTAGGCGAAATCCTCTTCCTTGGGAAGGAGGATGGCCAGCGAGCGGCGCGCCAAGGCGCCGTGGCCGATCTCGCGCCGGCCCGGGCCGCGCTCGGGCTTGACTTCGCCGACCGAGAAGCCGGGGAAGTTGTAGTGCAGGAGGAAGCGTTCCTTGTATTCCCCCTCCAGCTCGTCCATGATCTGCATGTCGCCGGGGGTGCCCAGGGTGGCGGAGACGAAGGCCTGGGTCTGGCCTCGGGTGAACAGGATGGAGCCGTGCAGGCGAGGGAACAGGCCCAGCTGGATGGTGATCGGCCGGATCTCGTCGAACTTGCGGCCATCGGGCCTCAGGCCCTCTTCCAAGGTGAGGCGGCGGCTTTCCTCGGAGAGGATGTCCTCGATGACGGCCTTGGCGTGCTTCTGGCCCCCGTAAAGGGGAGAGGCCGGATCCTTGACGGCCTCGAGCTCCTGGAGCAGAGGCTCGCGGAAGGCGTCGATCGCATCCGAGAAGGCCTCCTTGGTCTTGTGTCCGGCGTGGAGGACCTTGCGGATTGGCTCTGTCGCCTTTTTCTTGACGAGATCCACCACGGCTTGAGGCCGTTCGATCTTGGGTGCTTCGCGCTTGACGATCTTGCGGCCGGAAGCGACGCTCGCCGCGACGAGCTTGAGCTGCAGGTCGCAAAGCTTGTCGATGGCCTCGGAAGCGACGGCCAGGGCCTGCATGAAGAGATCTTCGCCGACCTCTTGGCCGCTTCCCTCGACCATCAGGAGCGCGCCCTTCTTGCCGGCTACGACGAGTTCCATCTCGGCGGTCTCGCGCTGCTCGAAGGTCGGCAGGAGAACGAACTCTTCGTTGATGCGGGCGATGCGCACCGCGGCCACGGGGCCGGCCCAGGGGATGTCGGAGAGCATGAGGGCGGCCGAGGCGCTGTTGACGGCCAGGACGTCCGGGTCGTTGGCCAGGTCGGAGGAGATGACCAGGGTGTGGACCATGGTCTCATAGCGCCAGGTCTTGGGGAAGAGCGGTCTGATCGGCCGATCCACGATGCGCGCGGAAAGGGTCTCCTTGTCGCGGGGACGGGTCTCGCGCTTGAAGAATCCGCCGGGGATGCGCCCGGCGGCGTAGGTGCGCTCGCGGTATTCGGAGGTCAAGGTGACGAAGTCCACGTCCTTGGCCGTCCAAGCCGCGGTGGCGGCCGAGAAGGTGACGGTCTCGCCCAGGTGCGCGGTCACGGAGCCGCCCGCCTGTTTGGCGATGGTCCCGGTCTGCAGCGTGATGGTCTTGCCGCCTACAGTCTCCTGCAGGCTGATCTTCTGAATGGGATTTTCCATGGCTATTTTCTCAGATCGAGCTGCTTGACGATGGTGCCGTAAGCAGTCAGATCGGACTTCTTGAGGTAGGTGAGCAGGCGACGGCGCTGACTGACGAGGCGCAAGAGGCCTGTCTGGGTCGCATAATCTTTCGAGTTGTCCTTGAGATGCGCGGAGATGCTCTTGATGCGCTCGGTCAAAAGCGCGATCTGGACTTCGGCGCTTCCCGTGTCGGCGGCCTTCTTCCCGTACTTTTTGACGATTTCATGTGTTTTATCTTTGGTTATCATGCGCACATCATACAATTATAGGATAGGAGCTTGCAATTTTGCTGCGATGTGGGATGGAAGAGGGACCTTGAGTTCAGCGTGCAGCTTCTCGATCAGAGCGAGAGGATTTTTATCTAAATGGAATGGTTTTTGATCCGCGTCGGCGGCGGCCATGCTGGCTTCGAGGGCGTCTAATATCTCTTTGCAAGCAGCGACGAGCTCGGGGCGCGATGTCTCCAGCAAATGATAACGGGATGAGCGATCATAGGCTTTTTGAACATAGGCCAAAGCCGTGACTGGGTGTTTGCGGGCCAGGAAGCTGCGCCCCATCAGAATAAGGCCTTGCGTGCTGAACCGCGGCCACTCCTGATCTTCTTGAGCGAGCTTTTCTTTATAATAAGCCGCTTCGCTCCCATACCAGCGAAGCTTGGCGGCGGGGGCGGCCTTGTCGTTGTATTCGCTGGCGATGATCTGTCGGTAAGAGACGAGGTCGTCGATGTAGGCGAGATACCGGAAAAGAGGGGTGCGATAGGGCGTTTCGATGTCTAACACGCGGATGTCGGCCTTGGCTTTCTGCTGGAAATAGTGGTTCTGGATCCTGTAGGCCTCCCATTCCCTCTCGATGGGATATCTGTCATGGTTGATGAAGCGCAGGAACTGGTCTTTCCAGTTGTGGAACCAGTCCGTGCCTCTCTGCCGGTATTGAGCCGCATGCTTCATCTCGTGAGCGCCGGTGGTGTCGATCTGTCCGGCGATAGTGATGATCAGCTCGGGATGTCTCGAAAGATAGGATCGCAAGACCTGAGGCAGGCGCAGGATGGCTCCTATGCGGACAGCTCCAGGATCGATCGTCTGGATCATGTCCGCGATTTCCTGAGAATTCATGGTGATCTTTTCGCGACGGCCCCTGCCTTGGTGCTGCATGGTGTTGTCCGTGGTCGAAGGGAGTTCTCGTAAGACCAGGGGCGGCGGATCCTTGACTTGTCCCATGAGCGCCTTGCCGGCGGGATACTGGAGGATCTTCGTAAGGACCATCATTTCCAGGACCTTGTCCACGACCACTGCGTCCTTGATGGGTGGCGGTGCTGCGCGGATGTTCCTCTGGCTGGAGCCTAGGGCTGCGGCAATGGCCACGGCTTTGTCCATGAGTTTGGCGTCCAAGGGAGCCGGTTCGGAGGGCTTGGGTGTTTTAATAGCGGGAGAGGCGGGTAGGGGCATGGATTTAGCGCGCGGGATGCCTTGGGGCGCGTAATTCTCCTGCGCCAAGGCGCAATCAGCGCCGGGAAGATGAAAACCGCCGCAGACTCTTTCGATGGACTGCAGATAGGCTTCTTGGTCGCAGGGGGTCGTGCAGCCCTCCTGAACGGCGCGGGCCGTCTTGAGGACCTCTTCGAGTCCCGGGATGCTGACGATCGTGTCGATGTAGCGGTTGCCGGGCAGATGCGTCTTGAAGCTGGCCCGAGCGAAGGCCAGGTCCGTGGCGCGGGCATCGGGCTCGGCGGCCAGGGCCGGCCCTGCCCAGGACACGAAGGCCAGGCAGAGATATAAACTCGCTGCAAATTGTCTTGTCCTCATGGCTGCTTTCTTGATCTGCCTATAAAATAGTCTATTTCTCGCGAAAGGGCATGGGCCAGAAGACCTAGGTCCAGGAGGGTATTAAGACCTAGGCCGATAAGCTTCAGTCAAAAGTCAAGACCTGACCCCAAAGAAGCCGTAACGCTTCGGTGGCGGCACGCTGGCGCACGGCGGTCCGGTCGCCGGAGCATTGCAGCTTTTGGACAAGGGTTTTGCGGCCGTTGGCAAGGGCGATGAACACGAGACCCACGGGCTTGCCCGGCATCGCTCCCGAGGGGCCTGCAATGCCGGTCACGGCGAGACCCAGGGATGCCTGGGCAACGCGGCGCGCGCCTTCGGCCATCTCTGCTGCGCACTGCGCGGAGACAGCGCCGTGGCGCGCGAGGGTCTTGGCAGAAACTCCTAAGAGCTTCATTTTTAAATCATTGTGATAGGCCAGGATTCCGCCGCGGAAATAGTCCGAGCTGCCCGGCACGGATGTCAGGCGCGCGGCCAAGAGTCCCGCTGTGCAGGATTCAGCCACGGCCAGGGTCTGGCGCTTTTTCTTCAGTAGGTCTCCTACCACGGATTCGAGGGTCTGGCTGCCTTCACCGAAGACATGGGGGCCCACCAGGCGCAGGGCTTCTCGGCGCACACGGGTGATGGCCTTCTTGGCTTGGCCGGCGCTGGCAGCGCTCGCCAACGCATAAAAATCGATCTGCGCGGGTCCGGAGATGAGGATGGTGAAGTCGAGCCCTGGCTGGGCTTGGCGGGTCAGCGGCCTGAGCTTCTCATCCGCCGCGGATTCGGGGATGCCGCAGAGATGCAGCTCGAGGGATGCAGCGTGGACGTGGCGTGCATAGGTCCGGCGCAGATGGGGAAGGACCTTGTCGGTCCACATCGGCTCCATCTCGGGCAGCGGCCCTGGCAAAAGAGCCACGGTCTGCGGCCATGTTCCTTTTCGCTGGAGGATGAGAAGCTGGCCCGGGGCGGAGCCGCGCCGGTTGGTCAGGGCCTTGGCCCCTCGCAGGAGAAAAGCCTGCCTCCGGTTCTCGGCAGGGGCTTTGATCTTGAGGTGTGAGAACTTGCGCAGGATGGCGGCGTAAAGCTTGGGAGTGAAGACCAAGTCGCGGCCCAGGGCCGCGCTCGCGGCTTCTCGCGTGACGTCGTCGAAGGTTGGGCCCAGGCCGCCGAAGACAATGACAGCGTCCGCGCGTTCGGTAGATGAACGGATGGCGGCGCCGAGGGCTTCTCGCTCGTCAGGCAGGATGGCCGCTCGCGCGGGCTTGAGTCCGGCGGCTCGAAGCTGTTGCGCGAGAAAAGAGAGGTGCGTGTTGGGCTTGCCGCTGAGAAGCTCGGTTCCCGCGAAGAGGAGCTCGATGACCGGCCGGCGGGAGTTCACTGGTAGCGTTCCGAAGACGGCGTTGGCGCGGCGTCCGGCGCGGTGATCGCGCCGAAGCGGGCCTCATATTTCTCGATGTTGTCTTTCAAGGCCCACAATAGGCGCTTGGCGTGCGCCGGCGAGGAGATGATGCGCGAGAGGACCTTGGCCTTGGGCGCGTTCGGCTCGAGGAAGAGGAAGTCGAGGAGGAATTCCGTGTCGCTGTGCGTGATGAGGGCCATGTTGGCGTAGGTCCCGCGCGCCGTCGCCTCGTCGATGTCCACGGGAAGGGAGTCTTTTTGTTCCATGGATTTGAGTCTATCATTTTTGTATAATTCCTGACTCATGTCCAAGGGTGCCCTGGTCATCATCTCTGCCCCTTCGGGCACCGGCAAGTCCACCGTCTGCCAAAAGCTCCTGCAGCGCCGCCGGGATCTGCGCTATTCCGTCTCCTGCACCACGCGGCCGCCTCGGTCGGGGGAGAAGGATGGGCGCGCCTACCATTTCCTCAGCGTCGAGGAGTTCAAGCGCCGCATCCAGCGCCATGAGTTCTTGGAATGGGCCTTGGTGCACGGCCACTATTACGGGACGCTGCGCCGCTGCATCGAGCAGTCCATCGAGGAGGGGCGCTGGGTGCTCTTGGCCATCGACGTTCAGGGCGCCGCCGCCATCCGGCGCAAGATCCCGGAGTCGGTCCTGGTTTTTCTGGTCCCCCCCTCCTGGGAAGCGCTGCGCCATCGCCTGGCGATGCGCCGGGAAGACGCCGACACGGCCGCCACGCGCCTGGCCAACGCGCGCGCGGAGCTTGACGAGGCCAAACGCTACGACTATATCGTGGTCAATGACGAGTTGGAGCGCGCCGTGGAACAGATGGAATGCATCCTGACGGCGGAGGCTCTCAAGACTTCCCGCCAGGATCTCTCCAGCGTGCCGCTTTTGCCGGACCATGCCCTTCGCGAGCGAAGGACCTAGGAGGATTCATGCCGAAGAAAGAAGTCAAGACCGCGCCTGAGATGCCCAAGTCCACCGAGGAGCTGATCCTGAACTATCAGAAAGACAAGTATGCCGTCATCCCGCTGGCCTCGGTCTGGGCCAAGGAGCTGCGCCGCAAGGAGGAGAACAGGCATCTGACCGCCAACGAGATCCTGGATCTGGCCTTGCGCGAAGTCCTGGACGGGACCGTGGATTGGAAGACGGTCAAGAAGGCCCTGGCCTCCTCGGCCAAGGCGGAAGACGGCGTGCTGCAGGCCATGAAGGACACGAAGAAGTCGAAGAGCTAGCGTCCCCCGGTGAAGTCCGAACTCCTAGGCTTGGCCCGCGGCCTGCGCCGCCGATTGGAGCAAGCTCCCCCCCCGTTCGCCGCGGCCAAGACTCCTCGGGATAAAGCGGCGCGTTTGGATGAGATCGCGCGTGCCATCGAGTCATGCCGGCTGTGTGCCTTGTCGGCGACGCGCCTGAAGGCCGTCCCGGGGATCGGCTCTCCGGATGCCGCGGTGATGTTCGTGGGAGAAGGTCCGGGTTTCGAGGAGAATCGCCGGGGCGAGCCGTTCGTGGGAAGGGCCGGAGAGCTTTTGGACAAGATCCTCGCCTCCATCGGTCTTTCGCGCCGGACGGTCTACATCGCCAACATGGTCAAGTGCCGTCCCATGAAGGATCCGCGGACTCCCGAGGCGCGGGGCAACGACCGCCCTCCCAGCCCGGAGGAGCTCTCGGCCTGCCGGCCCCACATCGAGGCGCAGGCCCGCGTGATCGAGCCGCGCTTCATCGTGGCCTTGGGCGCCGTGGCCGCGCGGGCTCTCTTACAGACGGAGGCCCCCATCAGCCGATTGAGGGGACAGTGGCAGGACATTCAATTCGGGGGACGGACCGTGAAGCTCCTGCCGACCTACCATCCGGCGGCCCTTTTGCGCAACCCGGACCTGAAGAAGGACGTCTGGACGGACATGAAGGCGCTCAAAAAAGCTTTGTGCGAATAGCCGAGGTCGCCTTTCCCGTTCCGCTGCGCACGGGTTTCCACTACGAAGTCCCTGCCGGGCTCTCGGTCCTGCCCGGCATGCGCGTGCGCGCCGAGTTCGGACGCCGCTACGCCTCCGGATTGGTCATTTCCGTTTTCGAGGGAGAGCCCGAGCGCCGCCTCAAGCCCGTGAGCGCGGTCCTCGACCCTGAGCCGATCCTGAGCGCGGAGATGCTCGACCTGGCTTCTTGGATGTCGCGCCGCTGCGGCGCGGCCATCGGAGAGAGCATCAAGGCCCTGCTCCCTTCCTTTATAAGATCCGGCCAGGAGCCGGTCGAACTGCCCCCATCTCCCCCCCACCGATCCTCGGCGGCTTCTTGGGACCTGACAGCCGGACAAGCCGAGGCCTTGGAGCGCATCGCGCGAAGCCTCGATGAGAGATCCCCCGCTTCCTTCCTTCTTTACGGCGTGCCGGCCTCGGGAAAGACCGAGGTCTACCTGCGCTTGATCCGCCGCGTCGTCGCCGCGGGCGGCCAGGCTCTCTTCCTCGTGCCCGAGATCTCGCTGACACGCCCCTTCTTCGATGAATTCACGGCCTCGCTCGACGTCCCCGTGGTCCTTTGGCACAGCCGCCTCACGCCCAGAGAACGGCGCTTGTCCTGGCTGGCGATCTCGCGGGGTCAGGTGCGCGTGGTCGTGGGCGCGCGCTCGGCATCCCTTCTGCCTTTCCGCGACTTGAGGCTGGTCGTGGTGGACGAGGAGCAGGACGAGTCCTTCAAGCAGGAGGGCGGCGCCCCCCTCTACCATGCCCGCGACGTCGTCTTGCACAGGAGCAGGACCTTCGGCGGCGTGACGGTGCTGGGCTCCGCCACGCCGTCTTTGGAGAGCTGGCGCTCGGCCAAGAGCGGCGAGCTGACCATGGTCTCCATGCCCCAACGGGTCTCGGCGGCGGCGCGGCCGAGCGTGGGCCTGCTGCCCCTTCCTTTCGGCCGCTGCCTGGACGCGGAGCTCGTGGCCAAGCTGCAGGCGAGGCTCTCCCGCGGCGAGCAGTCCATCCTTTTGGTCAATCGCCGGGGGCATTCCACGGTGGTGATGTGTCCCAAGTGCGGCTGGGTGGACCGCTGTCCCTCCTGCGGCGTGGCGAAGATCCAACATGAGACCTCCGGAGGCTTTGAACTCTGCTGCCATCACTGCGGCAAGAAGGATCCCATGCCGGCCCAGTGCCCCAAGTGCGCGCATCCGAATCTGAGAGCCATGGGAGCTGGTACGCAGAAAGTCGTCGCGGAGCTCAAGAGATTCCTTCCCAACGCGCGCGTGCTGCGCATGGACCGCGACAGCCTCTCCAAGCGCGAGGAAGACCGGCGGCTTTACGAGAGCTTCCGCCGCGGGGAGGCCGACATCCTGGTGGGGACCAAGCTCGTGGCCAAGAGCTTCCATTTCCCCGAGGTGACCTTGGTCGGCGTGGTGAACGCCGACACCATGCTCCACATGCCGGATTTCCGCTCCTCGGAGAGGACCATGCAGCTCTTGACCCAGGTGGCGGGCCGCTCGGGCCGGGCCGAGAAGCCGGGAGAGGTCGTCCTTCAGACCCTGGCGCCCGAGCATCTGGCCGTGCGCGGCGCTCTGGCCGGGGATTATGCCGCCTTCGCGGATGAGGAGCTCGTCCTCAGGCGCGAACTGGGCTATCCGCCTTTCACGGTCCTGGTACGGCTGCTCTGGATCGGGAAGAACGAAGAGACCCTCGTGCGCTGCGCGACCGAGTCCGCCGAGGCTTTGCGCGCCGGACTGGCGCCCCTGGGCCACGAGGTGGTCGGCCCGGCGCCCGCCATCCTTCCCAAGGAGCGGGGTCTTTTGCGCTACCATGCCTTGATTAAGGTCGCCGATCCGGAGCGCAACCTCGACGGCGTGCTGGCCCGCGTGCGGCAGACGGTCCTGCCTTCCGCCATCCGCCTCAAGGTCAATGTGGACCCCTACGACCTTTTCTGATAGAATGGGGTCAGGCCTTGAGTTTTGAGCGAGCTGGGAAAGTTCGCTAACTCAAAACTCAAGGCCTGACCCTATATGTGTTTCTCCGCTAACGCCAGCTTCACCGCGAGCGCCGCGCTCGTGCCGACCGGCGGCTGGTGCATCTTGTCGGTGCTGCGTCAGCGCAAGCTCCGCTATCTTCCCTTGGCCTTTGTTCCGCTCATCTTCGCGCTCCAACAGTTCTTGGAGGGGATGGTCTGGAAGGGGATCGGCGCCGGGGACGCTGAAATGACCCGGCGATTTTCCCAGCTCTTCTTGTTCTTCGCCCTGTCTTTCTGGCCGTTCTGGATGCCTTTCGTAGCGTTGAACATAGAGAAACGCCTGTGGAAGCAGGCTGTCATGTGTTTTTTGATGGTCTTGGGCGTCATCATGGGGGATTACCTCTACGGCCAGATCATCAACGAACCGGAGCGCTGGTTGAAAATCGAGGTCGTCTGCCGCTCGATCCGCTATACCTATTTCGGCGGCGTGGCTTTTCAGTTCTTGCCGACCGTGGTGAGCCGATCGCTCTATGTCGTCGTCGGCGGCCTGCCCCTTTTCTTGTGCTCGGAAGCGATCGTGCGCCGCTTCGGAGCGCTGATGGTGTTCTCGGCATTCATGACCGGTCTTTTTTACAGCTATGCCTTCACCTCCGTCTGGTGCCTTTTCGCGGCCTTGCTGTCTCTCTATCTCTGCGGGGCTCTGCAGTCGCCCGAGCAGAGATCATTCTGGAATGATTGGTGTGCCGCAGGCGCGTCTCGCCTGCATCTGCGCGACGCATGGATCCGGTTGAAGACGTTTTTGGGCGTGTAGCTCAGCTGGGAGAGCGCTTCCTTCGCAAGGAAGAGGTCAGCGGTTCGATCCCGCTCACGTCCACCAATTTTCTGCATGAAGGTTCTGATCGTCGTCCTCGATAATCTGGGAGACGCGGTGATGGCCACCGCGCTCTTGGGACCGCTGCGCCGACGCTATCCTCAGGCCGAGTTGGGCCTCTGGGTGAAGGAGTATGCCTCAGGCCTCTTCGATCTGGAAGGCGTGCGCATCCACGCGGCCGATCCGTTCTGGGACAAGGCTCCCGGCCGCGGCAAGGGCCCTCTGGGCCCGTTTGTGCGCGCGCTGCGCGAGATCCGCTCGGTCGGCTATGATCTGGCCTTGGTCCTCAACGCCGATTGGAGGCGGTCCTTGGCCTGCCTGTGCGCGGGGATCGAGAACCGCGTCGGCCATCGGCGCCATCAGAGCGGCTTGTTTTTGACGCGCTCCCTGTCTGAGAGGAAGTGCCATGTCGTTGAGGCCCATGCCGACCTCCTCGCGGCCTGGACCCAGGCACAGATTTCCGACGATGATTTGCTGCCCCAGATCGGGCTTTCTGAAGAACAAAAAGAGCGAGGCCGCTCTTGGAGGAAGAGTCTGGGTTGGGAAAAGAACACGGTCGCGGTCACGCATGCGACCACCGGCGACCCTGAGAAGAATTGGCCTCTGGCCCATTGGCATTCCCTGTTCCGGATACTTCGGGCGCAACGCCCCAAACTGCGCTTCGTTGTCTTGAGTTCGGCGCTGGAGAGGCCGCTTCTTGAAGACGCCTTGGGCGATGCGGCCGCCATCATCTGCGGTTCCGTCGCCGAGATGAAGCCGGTGCTTTCCCAGGCAGACTTTTTCATCGGCGGGGATTCAGGCCCGGGACACATGGCGGCGGCGCTGGGGGCGCCCGTGCTTTCTCTGTTCGGTCCGACCGATCCCGGCCGCTACAGGCCGGTCGGCGGGAAAGTCCAGGTCATCTGTTGTGATCCGTTGACGAAGCTCGCGCCGGAGACGGTGGCGATACAGTTCAGCGCGCTGCTCGAAGGAAAGGGTTTGTCTCCGGATCGTTGTACATCTTGAGTTGGAAGTAGACCTTAAAGCGCCTCTTGCCTGAGCTGATGTCTTTGAGGAGTTGGTCTAAGCAGAGGGAGAGATCTTGGCGTTGTTCCTTCAATACCCGAAGACGCTGGGAGAACTTGTGTTTCTGCTGGACCGAAATGTCCCGGCGCGTGTGCTGCTCGGCCATGTGAAAGATCTTGAGGGCCAGGATGGAGAGCCGGTCGATGATGCTCCCTGGCGTCTCGCAGTTGAGCGGCGCATCCGCCCGCTGCCGGAGCGTCCGCTCTAGGATCGCGTCGAGCGCTTCGATGGCATCGACGCGCCGCTGGTTGGATCGGTCGATGTTCCTTTTGACATCGGCGATGACGGCATCCGAGGCCTTCGTGTCGCGGGCCCGGTCCTCCTCGTGCCATTGGAAGGTGTTGATGAGAGCGATGCGGCTGGCGGATGCTAAGACTCCTCCCAGGGGAAGGGAGATCGCGCGCTCGGCGTCTTCCCAGCGACGCAGACTCGGTTCTCGGCGATGCCAGAGCCTCACGATCGCGTTTTGGGCACGGATGAGGCGGGCGGCGCTCAGCTTGTCAGTCATGAGATCGTTCTGTCATCCTACCAAAAGATTGATGTGCGTGGCATGAGTTCTGTAGGATTGACTCCTATGGTGAATCTGCCACTGCAGCAAAGGACGTGCGTCAAGCAATGCCCCAAAGAGTGCCTGTCCCCCTCGCAAGTCGATGCCTTCGCGCGCCAGCTGGGAGGCGGCTGGGCCTTGCCTGAGAACCAACGGCTGGAGAAGGAATTCAAGTTTCCGGATTTCCGCCAAGCCTTGGACTTCGTCAACGCGGTCGGCGCGTTGGCTGCGGCTGAGAACCATCACCCGGACATCGCCCTGGCTTGGGGGCTGGTGAAGGTCACTCTCTGGACGCATCGCGCCAAGGGCCTTACGGAGAACGATTTTATCCTCGCCGCGAAGATCGACGCCTTGCCGAGGGGACCGCAGGGTGTCTGAGTCCGACCGGATCGTCATCAAGGATCTGCGTCTGCGCTGCATCATCGGCACCTTGCCGCGAGAGCGGCGGCGCAAGCAGGACGTCGTCATCCAGGTCCGTATGGACGCGGATCTGGATGCCGCTTCACGCAGCGACCGGATCGCTGACACGGTCGATTACAAGGCGGTCAAGAAGCGGATCATGAAGGCTGTCGAGGCCTCTTGCTTCCAGCTCATCGAAAGGCTGGCGGGGCGCATCGCCGAGATATGCTTGGAGGAGAGCCGGGTGCGCGGCGTCGAGGTGGAAGTCGCCAAGCCCGGCGCTCTGCGTTTTGCCCGCACGGTGAGCGTCGTTATTCGGCGATCTTGATGTGAAGCTCCTTGAGGAGCTTCGCGTTCACCGGTCCGGGCGCCTCGCTCAAAAGGCACGCCCCCTTCTGCGTCTTGGGGAAAGCGATGACTTCCCGGATGGAGTCAACTCCGCGCATGATGGCCACGAGGCGGTCCAGGCCCAGGGCCATGCCGCCGTGCGGCGGTGCGCCGTATTCCAGGGCGTTCAAGAGCAGGCCGAACTGGGCCTGCTGCTCCTCCGGCGAGAATCCCATGAGGCCGAAGATCTTGCGCTGGACTTCGGCGCGGTAGTTGCGCAGAGAGCCTGAGGCGAGTTCGACGCCGTTCAAGACCAGGTCGTATTGATGAGAGCGCACGGCTCCCGGGTCCGTGTCGAGCAGACCCATCTCGCTTTCCAGGGGAGAGGTGAAGGGGTTGTGGGTGAAGGTCCATCGGTTCTCTTCGGCGACCCATTCGAGCAGCGGGAAGTGCGTCACCCAGAGGAAGCTCCAGGGGACGCGGGGCGCCAGCTTGAGGCGGCCGATCAGTTCTTTGCGCAGGGCGCCCAGTCCGAGGGCCGCGGCGCCGGCCTTGTCCGCGGCGAAGAAGATGTGGTCGTGGGGCGCCGGGTTGAACTGTTTCTTCAATCCTTCCAGTTTTTCAGGCTCCAGGAACTTGACGATGGGAGCGACCGGTCCCGAGGCATCCCATTTGATCCACGCCAGGCCCTTGGCTCCCTGGGTTTTGACGAAAGCGGTGAGCTTGTCGATCTCGGCGCGCGAGAAATCATGCGGGACGTGCAGGGCGCGCACGACGCCGCCTGAGCGCACGGTCTCTCCGAAGACCTTGAAGGCGGAATCCTTGAAAAGTTCCGTGCAGTCGGCGATCTCAAGGCCATAGCGCGTGTCCGGCTTGTCCGAGCCGTAGCGCCGCATAGCCTCGGCGTATTCCAGCTTCGCAAAGGGTGTGGAAAGCTTCACTCCCAGAGCTTCCTGGAAGATCGCTTGGACCAGCCGTTCGGCGAGGGCGTGGATGTCCGGCTCATCCACGAAGGACATCTCCAGGTCGATCTGGGTGTGCTCGGGCTGCCGGTCCGATCGCAGGTCCTCGTCGCGGAAGGCCCGCGCGAGCTGGAAATAGCGGTCGACCCCGCTCACCATGAGGATCTGCTTGAAGATCTGGGGCGACTGGGGCAGGGCGTAGAAGTTGCCGGGGGAGAGGCGGGCCGGGACGAGGAAATCGCGGGCCCCCTCGGGGGTCGCCTTGGTCAGGATCGGGGTCTCGACTTCGAGGAAGCCCTCCTGATCCAAGACGCGGCGCGCCGTTTGGCAGACGCCATGGCGCAGGCGGAGGTTCTCGACCATGGGAGCCCGGCGCAGGTCCAGGAACCGGTATTTGAGCCGCGTCTCCTCCAGGGCGGTGGTGTGTTCGTCGATCTCGAAAGGCAGGGTCTTGGAGGCGTTGAGCAGAGTGACGCTCTGGGCCTTGACCTCGATCTCTCCTGTCGGTATCTTGGGGTTCTTCATGCCGTCGGGGCGCAGGCTCACGGTCCCAGACACCTGCACGACATGTTCGCTGCCGAGCTTGCCCGCGGCGAGGAAGGCCTCCACTTCTTCGGGATGCACCACGACCTGGACGAGCCCTGAGCGGTCTCGCAGGTCCAGGAAATAGACCCCCCCGTGGTCCCGGCGGGAATGGACCCAGCCGGAGAGGCGCACGCTTTGGCCCGCATGGGAGGCATTGAGCTCTCCGGCGGAGTGCGTGCGCAGGCTGGTCGGCGGCAGTCGGTTCAGGTCCACGGCTCCATGGTATCTAAAAGCGGAGCGTTCATTCAACGAGCTTGAACCGCTGCGAGAGGGCGCCCAGGCGGTTGAGGGCTTTGGAGAGCCCGTCGCGCTGTGCGGCGCAGGCCGCGACCGGCCGTCCCCAGTTCGTGTCCAGGCCGATGAAATCGATGCCCTCGACCCGACCGGCCGAAAGGGAGATGCGCGCCAGGACCGTGGGGCGCGTGGATGGAGTGGGCGAGGCGAAGAGGAAGTTGCCGAGGCTGTAGAGGATGGGTTTGCCTTTGTATATCTCGAGGGCCTGGATCACGTGGGGATGGTGGCCGATGAAGAGGTCCGCGCCTGAGTCGATGGCCAGGTGCGCGAAGGCTTTCTGCACATCATTGGGCTCCTCGGCGAGCTCCGTGCCGCCGTGGAAGGAGACGGCCAGAAAATCGCAGCGGCTGCGCGCGCTTCTGATGAGGCTTCCGGCGCGGGCGAAATCGCTGAAAGCCACTCCCGGCTTGTGGGGAGTGGCCCAGGCCTGCTGCGGGAAGGTGCTGGTGAAGCCCAAAAATCCCACCTTGAGCCCGCGGACGTTGAGGACCTTCAGGCGTTCGGCTTCATCGCGGTTCTTCCCCCCGCCGATGAAGGGGATGTCGAACTTGCGCAGGCTGGCCAGCGTGTCGAGAAAGCCGTCGCGGCCATAATCCATGACGTGGTTGTTGGCGATGTTGAGGAGGTTGAATCCTGCCTCTTGGAGAGCCTGCAGCGAGTCGGGGTTGGCGCGGAAGGTCCATTTCTTTTCCTGCTTGGCGCCGCGCTTAGTCAGGCTGCATTCGAGGTTGCCGAAGAGGATGTCGGCCTTGAGCTTTTTCTTGACGCCCTGGAAGGGCGCTGAGCGCCCCTCTGCAGCCATGATCCTGCCCACGGGCCCGTCAAGACGGATGTCGCCGACAGCGACGAGTGTGACTATAACGGGCTTGGGTTGAGCGACGCTCTGGGTGGAGGCGACTTGGCCAGCTGCGGGAGTCCAAAACAGGGCAAATACGGAAAATACGAGAAAGCCTGACACCCCTAGAGCTCCCAGTGGCTCAGGGTCTCCAACATGGAGCGGTCGGTCTGGTCGAGGTGGAGCGGCGTCACGGACACGCGGCCCGAAGCCACGGCGTTGACGTCCGTGCCGACGGCCTTGATCCACTTGACGTCCTTGCCTCCCAGCCAGTAGTAGTTGCGGCCGCGAGGGTCCGAGCGCCGGCTGATGTTGCTGGAGTAGATCCGTCGGCCCAGGCGCGCCGCGGACACGCCGCGGTATTTCCCATCCTGAGCGCCGGGGAAGTTGACGTTGAGGGCGACGCCGGGCGGCAAGCCGCGCCGCAGGGTCTCCTTGGCCAGGCGGCAGGCGCAATCTGCGGCGGCGGCATAGGAGGTCTCATCGGGGCTCTGGGAGAAGGCGATGGCGGGCACGCCGAGTATGCGGGCCTCGCGGGCCGCGGCCACGGTGCCCGAGTAGATGATGTCTTCGCCGAGGTTGTAGCCGCGGTTGATGCCTGAGACGACCAGGTCGACCTTCGACTTGAGCATCCAGAGGATGCCGAAGCGCGCGCAGTCGGCCGGGCTACCGTTGACGGTGATGAAGTCCTTGGAGATGGGATAGACGCGGATGGGTTTGTGCAGGGTCAAGGAGTGGCTGTCGGCCGAGCGTTCCTGGTCCGGGACCGCCACGAACACGCGGCCCAGCCGCTTCATGGCCTTGATCAGGGGGCGCAGGCCCGGGCCGTGGAAGCCGTCGTCGTTGGTGACCAGGATGGTCGGTTTTTTCATTGGGCCTCGTGCATTTTCTTTATCCATTCGCGCAGCTCCGCGATCGCTTGCCGGGACTGCGGGATCTGCAGTTGATCGGGATCATCCACCGCCAGAGAGTCGTAGACCCGCTGGGGGTCGGGCGGGCTGGCACCGTCGATGGGCAGAGCCGCGGACCAGCCGTCGACGGCCATGCCGCCGCGGTACTGACCGGGATCTCGGACCAGCGGATAGATCGGCTTTTCCACGATCATCGCCTGGACATCGGCGCAGCCTCCCAGGATCCCATAGCCGCCCAGCGGCAGGGGATGCTCCGCGTCGCTGAAGACTTTCTTCTTGATCTCGCGGCGCGTGGTCGCCGCGCGCTCGGCGCGGAGGATAGCGTCTTTTCCCTCCCAGGCCTGAGCGGTCTTTCCGCCGACCCAGGGCTTGTCCTCGGTGGAGAGCGAACCGAACATCGCCGTTCCTCCGACGCCCAGATAGAAGATCGCGTCCGCGTTGACGAGGGGTCCCCGGATGTCGATCTGCAGGTGCGCGTGGCTGACCGGGATGACGAGCTCGCGGCCGCTCGGCAGGGTGAGGCCCGTTTTGACGAAGAGCGGGGTGATGACCGAGACCCAGCGGTCGCCTTGCCGGTACCAGATGCCGCCGAAGTTCGCGAAGAAGCGCATGTCCTTGGCCGTCACGGTGTGTCCGGTGGAAAGTAGGAATTCCAGGAAGGGCCGCACCTGGGAGAAGGACTGGCCGGCGGCGGTCAGGGTGTAGGCCGGCGGGCCTTGCGGTTCGTTGAGCGCCAGGCAGTTGAGGGCCGAGG
>JAHFCF010000035.1 GCA_023249645.1 Elusimicrobiota bacterium | reverse complement strand
CCAACCTCTGGCTGGGGCCAATCCATAACGAGCCGATTTGGCATTCCCTACTGCGTGCTTGTGAGGCTGCGGCCTGGCGCTTGATGCGCGGGCTGACTCGCATGACGGCCATGTTCGGCGCTGATCCAGCGCCTCGCTCCATGGTGCGGCGAGCTCTAAGCTAAATCCTTCTACGTTTTGGCATCCGCCAGGAATTGCTGGACGGTCAGCTTGCTGTACGGATGCACGATCATCCCGCCGAGCAGCTTGGGAAGCACGGTCACGATATGCGCCCCCGCATGGAGCCATTCCACGATGTTCAACACCTCTCGCGTGGAAGCCGCGATGATCTTCGCCTTCAAACCGAAGTCGTCCAGCAGCTTTCTGGTTTTTTTGATCTCCTCGACGCTGTTGTAGCCCATATCATTGACCCTGCCGGCGAACAGGGAGACGTAAGTAGCCCCGGCCAGCGCCGCCAAAAAGCACTGCTGGGCGTTCATCATGGCGGTGACATTTACCCGGATGTCGTGTTTCTTTTCAAGCAGGTGAATGACTTCCAGATTGTCCAATTCGCCATGAGGGCCATGGATGGTGATTTTAACCGCGATATTGTCGGCCCATTGCGAGAATTGCTTGGCCTGGAGCAGCATCTCGTCCTTCTCATTGCTGGTGACTTCGACGGAAAGCGGATAGGGATGGATGACCTTGGCGATGGCGACCATCCGTTTTTTTATCCCGTTCATCCCCCCCGTCACTCCGTCTTTCAGCAGGAGAGAGGGGTTGGTGGTAACCCCGCGCACAATGCCCATCTTCGCGAACTTCTCTATTTCCTTGATGTCGCCCGAGTCGATGAAAATAGCCATAGCCATGCCCCCGTTGTTATTTAAGCGATTCCCACTTCATTTCCGAGATTTTTATCTTAGGATGAGAGACGATCAGATGCCAGATCACCGCCTGGAAGGCTTCCGTGTGGGCGGTCACCGTGTCCGGGGAGGCCGTGGGGATGAGGACGCAGGCATCGGCCACCTTCCGGGTATAGCCACCGTCTCGGCCCACGACCCCCAATATCTTCGCCCCGACCTTTTTCGCGTACTTCAAGGCATTGACGATGTTGACGCTGACCTGCCGCCGCTCGTCCCCCCCTCCCACGGAAAAAACAAAGACAGCGTCCCGGTTTGTGAGCCTGCAGCCTCCCAGCCAACGGGCAAAGGCGCTGTCCCAGCCGTCATCATTGATCCGGGCGGTCAGCTCGGAGACGTTGTCCGTCGGAGCGTAAGCTTCGAAGCCCGCGATCTTCCGGAAGTCATTGACCGCATGGCTGGAATTGCCCGCTCCTCCGCCGACCCCCAAAAAGAAAAGCCGCCCCTGGACTCGGCGCACCTTGACGAGCAGTTGGACCATGCGCTCGATCGGCAGAGCTTCTACTTTTTCGGAGATCTCCGCCGCTTCTCTCAGGTAGCGTCTGATATAGATGTCCATGGAATCAGCCCTTCTTTTGGTCCTCTAAGATCACGGCCAATGTCGATGATAAATCATTTGCCCTGAAATTGGAATCCGCATCTTGATTGTAAGGACGATCCACGAGGATGGTCGTGCAGCCCGCCGCCCGGCCCGCCCCGACATCCCTCCAGCTGTCGCCGATCATGAAGGAGCGGGAGAGATCCGCGCCCCATTTCTTGGCTGCGGCCAGAAGCATCCCGGGCTTCGGCTTGCGGCACTCGCAATTGTCTTTATCATCATGAGGACAGGCGAAAATATCATCCACGGGCAATTTTTCTCTTATCAGGCCATGCATCCGGTCCAATTCCCCCTGCTCCATCAGGCCTCGCGCGATGTCCGGCTGGTTGGTCACGATGATGTTTGCAAACCCGTTTTTCCTGAACGCGCCGAGGACCGCTTTCACCCCATCGATGAGCTTGAAGTCATCAAAACGGCGCGGCGAAAAGGGCCGCCCATCCCTGATGGATACCTCATTGATCACGCCATCCCTGTCCAGAAAAACCGCGGGCTTCACAATGAAACGACCTGCCCTTCCTTGGCCGAACGATAGATCGATTCGATCATGCGATTGGCCTGATGGCCATCCTCGCCGCTTCCCAAAGGCTGCCTTCTTTGCGCGATCGCAGAGAGGAACTCCCTCCATTCCTCCTTCCAAGAGATGTCCGGACCGTCGAATCGCAGGGACTCCTCATCCGGAACTCCTCCCTCCGGCTTGCGGCGGCCTATCCTCAGCGTCTCCGGGCCATAGCTTCCGCCCAAACCCTCGACGATCAAATACCCCTTCTTGCCGAATATCTCGAAAGAGAAGAGATTCTTCCACTGCGTCCAACTGGCATGCATGGTCGCGACGATCCCGCCCCTGCCGCGGAACATGGCAAAGGCATTGTCCTCCACCCGGATATCCCAGCAGCAGGTCGGCGTATAGGCCATCACCTCACCGAAATCGCCGGCGAACCATCGGAACAGATCGACGACGTGCACGCCTTGATCCAACAGCTCCCCGCCCCCGCAGAGGTCCTGGCTGGCGCGCCATTCTTTCTCATAACCGGGCCTGCCCCCATGGCCGTAGCGGCAGCGCAGGAACATGACGTCCCCAATGACCCCCTGATCCAGCATCTGCTTGGCCTTGAAGATCGCCGGATGATGACGATGATTGAACCCGGTCTTAAGCACGACCCCCGCGTCCCGCGCGGCGCCCACCATCGAAAGCGACTCTTGGACGTTCCGGCCCAATGGTTTTTCGCAAAGCACGTGCTTGTGCTGGCCAAGCGCCTCGATGCTGATGTCGCGAAGGACATTATTGATCGTCGACACGACCACGATGTCGATGTCGTCCCTGGAAACGACTTTCTTCCAGTCCGTCTCGGATCGCGCCCCGGATTCGCAAGCCAGAGCCTGCGCCGCGGCCGGGGCGATGTCGACAACGACCTTTAAAGAACAATCGTCGAACTCCCGTAGCGCTGAGGCCCTTTTCCTGCCGATCAAGCCAGCCCCGATAATGGCGATCCTGAAATTCATTTCTTGCCGGTCTCCACAAAATGACGCCCATCGATCCGCCGCAGGGTATACAAGGAGGAGGTCTCCGCGGCTTTGGATGGCCCATCGAGACCCTTCCAATCGTCCCAGACAGCGCTGATCAGGCGTCCGGTCACGCGAGGGGAAGGCGCAGAGGCCAGATGCAGCGCCAAGGCCGCGGCGACTTCCGGCGGCGTGGCGGCGCCTTGCACGAGACGCCGCACCTCTTCGAGTTCCGCCGCACCCGCTTTGGGCCCGGCGGCGAGTGTTTCATCCAGCATCCTGGTATGTACAGCCCCGGGGGAAATGGCGTTCACAGAGATGCCGTACGGGGCCACCTCGAGGGCCAGAGTCTCCGTAAAACGCACCACGGCGGTTTTCGCGCAGGCATAGGCCGTGAAATTCGGCCTGGGCGACGTCGAGCCTCCCCCGGCGAAGTTGATGATCCTCCCGCTTTCCCGCTGGACCATGGAGGGCAGAACGGCCTTGCAGCAGAGAGCCGTGCCGATCAAGTCGATCTGCAGGCATCGGATCCAATCCGCCATGTCGGTCTCAAGAAAGGGCCCGATCGGCTTTTGTATGGCGGCGGCATTGACGAGTACATCGATAGTCCCAGGAGGCGCCGCGGCCTTTTCCACGAGGAGTTCCACGTCCTTCTGTTTCGAGACATCAGCCCTGATTCCCTGGATGGGCCCCAGAGAACCGAGCTCCTCCACCGCCGCATCCAAGGCGCTCTGGGAACGACCGGCAATGATGACGCGGGCGCCTGCCGTTAAGAACGCCTTGGCGACGGCCTTTCCGATGCCGCGACTCCCGCCGGTGATGAGGCAGCCTTTGTCTGCTAATTTCATCGGCTTCGACTACCTCCTGCCATTCATGAAATTGACCAAGACCTTGGTTCCCTCGAAATCAAAATGGTACCGCATTTCCCGCAGGCCCATCTGCCGCATCTTGTCCCGCAACCGCTTGTGATGCTCCTCCACATAGAACATGAAGAAGCCTCCCCCTCCAGCGCCGCAGATCTTTCCGCCAAGAGCGCCGCTCTGTTTGGCGCTCTGGTAGATCTCATCGAACTGAGGATTCGACATCTTGGTTGAGATCTTCTTTTTATGCTCCCAGTGCTGATCGAACAACAGCCCGACATTGGTGATGTTGCCCGACTCGACCGCCTCCAGGACCTTGAAGCCGATCTCCTTGATGTCATGCATGCTTTCCACGATGTCTTTTTTGCCCGAACCGGCTCCTTGGCTTTGTTCGGCAAGGATCTGGTCGGCGCTGCGCGACGTATGCGTATAGAACATCAGAATGTTCCGATTGAGATCGTCCACCGTGCTCTCAGAAGCCGTGCAGGCGCGCACGCCCACTTGGCCGTCCTTTCCGATGTCCAGGACTGTCAGTCCGCCGAAAGCCGCCATGTACTGATCCTGCCGGCCGATGGGCTTCTTGAGGACATCGATCTCCAGGCGGCAGCCTTCTTCCGCCAGCTGGCGCAAAGGCACAGGGGCCCTCTTCATCGCATGGATCGCGTTGAGCAAGCCGACGGTGTAGCAGCTCGACGAGCCCAAGCCCGTCCCGGCGGGCACATCGGCCATCGAAACGATCTCGATGGAATTCTCGATGCCCATCATCTCCATGGCGGATCTGGCGATCTCATGCTGCAATTGGTCTCGACGCTGCACGGTCTCGGATTTGGCGTACTTGACGCGGATCAAATCATCGACGACCGGCCTGTTGAGGTTGATGAACATGTACTTGTCTATGGCGGCGGCAAAAACAAACCCGCCATGCCGCGAATAGTACGAAGGAAGGTCTGTCCCGCCCCCTCCCAGGGTGATGCGAAACGGCGTGCGCGTGATGATCATGCTTTTAGCTTTCCCCTCAGAACCTTGGCCAAGAGCTCCGGCGTGTCCACGGCGATCAGATCGGCTGCCCACACAAAACCATACAGAGGCTCTCCCGAATCGACGACTCGGCAAAAGACATCCCTTCCAAAATCGCAAGCCGAATTCTCCGGGACATATCCCAGTATTCTCTTTTCCAGGATATAAATGCCTGTGTTGACGAGGTCCCCCACGATCTTGCCCGCGCCGGGTTTCTCGATGAATCGGACGATCCGATCGTGCGCGTCGAGCACAGCCACGCCGCTTTTGGCGACTTCCTGGGGCTTGCGGTAAAGTCCTATCGTGCCTATGCCCTTCTTTCTCCGATGGAAATCCATCGCCCGATGAAGGTCGAACTCCGAAAGGAGATTATCCCCATAGACGACCAGGAACGGCTCTTCCAGGCTGTTGTTCCAGAATTCCCCGGCGATTTTCTTGACCGCGCCAGCGGTTCCCAGCAGCCGTGGCTCATGGGAATAGGTTATCCGCAGGCCCCACCGGGCCCCGTCGCCGCAATGCCGCGTGATGATGTCCGGCAGATGGTGGAGATTGATATAGACATCGGTGATCCCATACCTTTTCAACCATTCCAGATTATGCTGAAGGATGGGCTTGCCGGAGATTTCCACCATCGGCTTGGGGATACTCTGGAGAAGACCCTTCAAGCGACTTCCTATGCCGGCAGCGAGAACGATGGCTTTCATGGTTATTTTATATGGCCCATCTCGAATTCGTTTTTAATGAAAGCCACCATATTCTTGAGACCGTCCTTGATCGCGGTTTTTGGCCGCCAGCCCAGCCGGCGGGCCTTGGAGATGTCCGCCAGCGTCCGTTCAGCTTCCCCGGGCAGCTCGGGCTTATGGACAGGCGCGATCGGGGCGTTGAGAAGATCCGCCAACAGGGCGCAGATCTCCCGGACCGAACAGCTCTTACCCGAGCCCAGATTGAAGGTGCCTCCATCCGTCCGGCGGTCATTGAGACAGCGCAGATGGAAATCGTTGATGTCATCGACGTAAACGAAATCCCTTTTCTTTTCGCCCGTGCCATAGATCACCGGGCGCTGGCCCTTCAACAATCGGATGATGAAGGCGCTCATCACGGGCGGGATGGTCCTTCGGTAATCCTGGCGAGGGCCGTACACGCAGAAATACCGCAGGGCGGTGAAGCGCAGATCTGAGAACCGCTGGAAAGAATCCGCGAAATGCATCGAGGCGGCCTTGCTCGCGGCGTAAAAACTCTCAGGCTTGACCTCCGTCTCCGGCGTCGGAAAGACATCGCTGCCTTCATACAGAGCGGAGGACTCGGCATAGATCACCTTTTTGACGCCCGCGCGTCTGGCAGACTCAAAGACGTTCACGGTTCCGGTCACATTGATGTCGGCGGTTTCGACAGGAGCGCCCTGGCAATCGCTGATGCAGTTCTTCGCGGCGAAGTGGAAAACATAATCCACGCCCTTAAACAGCGGCCGGATGCCCGGGGAACGGATATCGAGCTTGTGGAACTCCACAGCCGCGGGCACCTGCTCTAAGACGCCATAAGCGAGATTGTCGATGCCGATGACGCGGCAGTTCTTGAGCAAACACAACCTGTCGGCAAGATTGCTGCCGATGAACCCCGCGACCCCCGTGATGAGAATCCGCATTTCAGTATCCCCAGAAGGACAAATGAGGCGTTGAAAGCGAATTATAGCAAAGGCGCTTCAGGCCCCACAATGACGGGGGATGTGCCCATCCGTGCAAGCTCCAGCCTGCTTTTGCTTTAATCTTCCCATGAAAGTCGTCATCCTGGCCGGTGGTTTGGGCACGCGCATCTCCGAGGAGACCAGCCTGCGGCCCAAGCCCATGGTGGA